>CAYUKU010000004.1:0-85802 GCA_964445435.1 uncultured Gammaproteobacteria bacterium | reverse complement strand
AGTTTCATCTGCTCGATCGCGCTTTCGAGCGAGCGCTTACCCATCAAATATTCAACGAACCTTTTATAACCGTGCGCGTTGAAAGCTTTCGCTGTCGGCGGGACGCCCGATGAGATCAGATTTTTTATTTCATCGAGCAGGCCGCTTTCTACCATCGCATCGACGCGCGCATTGATGCGTTCGTACAGTTCCTCGCGCGGAGGCTCAAGCACAAAATAATGCAGTCGGTCTGCGTATTCCGTCGGTTCTACCGGCGAGCGCTCCTGCCAGGATGAAAGCGGTGCGCCCGACGAAAAATAAATTTCCAGGGCGCGAATGACTTGTCCCAGGCAACGCCCTTGGCATCCACATTGGTCCAACCGCGGGTGGCGGCGAGCTTCAGGAGTTTATCTGTGACGCACGTCATCGTATGTTCCGTCGCGACCGGATGATCAAGTCTGTCGTAATTCCTAAAGCACGTGGGGAACGATATGCCGAATTGGTCCATATCTTTGATTTTATATTGATCGATTTGACACAGCGCCTTGGCCCGCTCATCCACGGTCACATCGCTACAGATGCCGGCGCCGCCCACGTGATTGTATAAGGCATCATACTCAAGCACCCATGGCAGGAAATACGTACGCGCACTTCTCACCGGTGCCAGGTTCACGCTGCGGGCTGCAATCCCGCAGTAAAAAACGCCCATAAAGCGGGAAATTCCGCCCTCTGCCACTGCCTCATACACGACGTCTGCATAGGACAGTCCTGATTGAGGACGGGATTCAGCATGATTTTCGATCATTACTGCCAAAGGGCGACGCTTCTCCCACACTTCCCGCTCCTGCTTCGTAAACATGAGTCCATTTATAGGACATTCCTCTGTTCGTGGAATAGAAGGATCAATAACGAAATGCTGCTGATCGGGATTGGTAGGAACGGTATCGTTCAACCCCGGAAAGATGTTTGGAACCACGGCCTTCGCATAGGTAAATCCTGCAAACGATAATCCCGTTGAGATGAGATACAACGCAATGCCGATAATGCCTGTCAGAATGTATTGCTGTCTATTCATGTTGCCGATTTTTCAAATGGTTTTGCGCGCTCGATTGCCGACAATTCTTCCTTCGAAAGCTCGATACCTTTTCCCTTCCCGCTAAAAATTTCTTTTACGTACCAGCGATTTCCCGTCCGTGCATACAATGATGTCATCACTAGTCCGTTATTCTTCCCGTCAAGAAGCGCAAGCGTAAAACTTTGGCTTCCTCCTGTATCTGAGAATGGATTAAATCGCACTAATCCGATTCTCGAAATATGCAGGGCGCTTTCACGGTTCAGACCAGCGACAAGTCTCTCTAAAACATCGACCCTTGTGTCTAAGCGCTGCTCTCTTCTGACGATTTCCTCCAAAACTTCTCCCAGTCCGCGTTTCGTAATGCCCGCCGTTAATCTATTATAATGCGTCCTCGTTCGTAAAAGAATGACGGTAATGATACTCAGCCAAACTGTGACAAGGAACAAAAAAAATCCCACAAAGAAACTTCCACTGAGTACCATCGGTATTCATCATCTTACGATTAACCCGGCTTTCTTGTCAACAAACTTCTCTAGCCTCGACTGAGTTTGACAAAGCTAATCTTGCTATGCTACGCTCAGGCTCATCGAGGCTAAATGATATGCCAGGTGGTAGAATTTCGACACGCGTTTTCTCTTTGCCTGCGCGTGAAGCAACCACCTCGCTTGCATAGCCTTGTTACAAACAAGTAAGTGTTTTGAAATTTCGAAAACGCGCAAAGACAAAGGTCGAAATTTCACCACTTGGTATGCCGAAGAAAACGAAAAAACAAAAAATCCTCGCTGATCAAAGAAGACAGCAAACGCATGTCCATTTGGAGACATCCTCCCCCGTTTCGTTTCAGTTTCAATTAACTCCTACCAAACCGAAGTATGAAGCACCCCAAAACGATGCGGAGCTTACGGCGGTGCGCGCGGATATTACGAAAACAATCGGCCTGGCAATTCTCGCCATTGCTATAGAACTCGTCGTATATTGGCGATACTTTGTAAAATAATTTTTTGAGAGGAGGTGAAGAATACTATGGCAAGCATGTATTGTGTAAAATGTCGAGCAAAGAGAGAAGATCCGAACGCAGTAAAAGTCACCATGAAGAACGGGAAACCAGCCATGAAAGGCAAATGTCCAGTGTGTGGAACCGGAATGTACAAGATCGGTGGCTAAGTACAATCGTACAAAACTCTGCCTATTTCATCGTACGATGGAATATGTAAAACCTCGCTTCTGGCGAGGTTTTACGATATATCCTCACTCGCGCGATATTGGAGAGCCTCAGCAATGTGGGGCGTTTCAATTGTTTTTGCGTGATCCAAATCCGCAATGGTCCGGGCCACCTTTATAACCCGATAAAACCCGCGAGCGGAGATATGCATACGATCCGCTGCCTGCCGCAATACATGCGAAGGCTCGCTTCCCAACGGGCAAAATTCCTTTATGGCCTTTACCGTCATGTCAGCGTTTGCCCGGAAATGGGTTTTCTCAAACCGCGATGTCTGGATATCGCGAGCCTTCTGTACCCGTTTCCGAATGGTAACGGACGAATCCGACGCGTACGGTGTTTGCGAAATGAGTCTCTCTATGTCTACCTCCGGAACCTGCACATGTAGATCAATGCGATCCATAAGAGGGCCGGAAATTCTACGTTGATATCGCACCACAATACCGGGAAGGCACGTACATCGCTTCTTGGTGGATCCCCAATTTCCGCACGGGCAAGGATTGGCCGCGGCCACAAGCATGAATTTCGATGGATATTTCACAGATCCTACTGCGCGCGAAATGCTTACCACGCCGTCTTCGAGCGGTTGACGAAGCGCCTCAAGCACATGACGGGGATATTCGGGAAACTCGTCCAGAAACAATACTCCCCGATGGGCAAGTGAAATCTCCCCTGGCATGGGACGACTCCCTCCTCCGATAAGGCCGACGCGGGATGTTGTGTGATGGGGGGCACGAAATGGACGATATCCAATGAGTGAGGTACCGGCAGGCAGATTTCCGGTCACTGAATATATTTTCGTTACTTCTATGGCTTCTTCTTCACTCAATTGCGGAAGTATAGAGGGCAATGACCGTGCAAGCATCGTCTTGCCCGCTCCGGGCGGCCCTTGCATGAATATATTGTGCGCTCCCGACGCTGCAATCTCGAGAGCGCGTTTCACCTGTTCCTGGCCCCGGATATCCGCCATGTCGAATTCAAACTGCGGATCGCCTTCAAGGGAAGAAAACGGAGTCACGGGATGCGGCGATATTTTCTGTTTTCCCACCAGGTGCAAAAACAAACCAAGAAGCGACAAACACGGATAAACGGAAATTCGACGAAGAACAGAGGCTTCAAGCGCATCTGTCGCCGGCAAGAAAAGCTCCCCTATACCCTTGTCTCTGGCCAGAAGTGCAATAGGCAGAATGCCTGTCGTGTGCCGAAGACTCCCGTCAAGGGACAGTTCACCGAAAAAAAGCGCATCCGTTTTTGGCTGAAGTTGACCCGAGGCGATAAGGATACCCACGGCAATCGGAAGATCATATGCAGGTCCGACTTTGGGCAAATCAGCTGGAGCCAGATTCACGGTGATGCGCCGCGCAGGAAATTCCGCACCGCTGTTTCGAATTGCGGAACGAACGCGTTCTTTGCTTTCTTCGACTGCCTTATCCGGCAACCCAACTATAGAAAAAGAGGGCAGACCTTGTGAAGCAATATCTACTTCTACGGTAATCGGGACAGCCTCAAGCCCGATGACTGCACCGGATAAAACCTTTGCGAGCATTATATTTACGATAAAGGAAATGAACGAGCGACTCAAGCAAAGATGACATAGTTGCCAATAAATTGTATAATTATAGGGTACATTGGAATCCGAATTCTCGCCCCGCCTCATCGGCGGAGAGGAAAGTCCAGACAGGCAGAATGTGCGGGGAGGGAGCGCAAGCTCCCCGTCGTAAGATCGAGTGTTCCGACACCGAAAGGTGCTGGAAACGAGGCCGGAATCAACCGACCGAGAGAGTCACAGAGACGATCATTTTCCTGTGAGCCAGACGGCTCTGGAGAATGGGTGAAACGTGACAATCCTACCCGCTGCAACCGGCGAACCGTCCGTTATGACCACACATTCGGCAGGACGAAAGTGTACGGGCCTAGAGAAATGAGAATTGAGAAACAGAATCTGGCTTACGAGATTCCAATGTACAAAAAATCCCTCAGGAAGACTTGGAGGGATTTTTTGTGGCGCGTTTTGCTACTGCGTCTTTCAGAAGGAAGTGTGACGCTATCTCCTGAACTACAAGCGCGACCGGAACCGAAAGAATAGCGCCCGCTGCCCCTGCGAGTCTCCCTCCGATCAGAAGGATAAGAATAGTAAGAATCGGCGGAAATCCGACGCTTTTCTTCATCACGATGGGAACGAGAAGATTATTCTCCAGCTGCTGGACGACAAGGTACAAAGCAACCACACTCAGGGCCAAAAGCGGCGACGTTGCCAGCGCAACCAAAATGGCCGGTATCGCCGAAATAGTGGGTCCGATCATGGGGATAAGCTCCAGAAGTCCTGCCAGAATCGCCAAAGGAACGGCAAATTCGATATGAAGCATCATAAGACCGATATACGAAAGCACACCCACGGCAACCATCAGAAGAAGCTGTCCGCGCACCCACGACCCCAGTCGTCTTTCGACACTGCGAAGAAGAACGAGTGTTCGTGCTGCAACCTCTTCCCCGAAAATGCTCGTGAGAATCTGATCTGCATGGCGGCGCTCCATAAGGAAGTAAAATGTGAATACCAAAACCGTAACGACGGCAAGAATATTGGAGAATACACCCAAGGTGACCTTCACCAGACTTTCCCCGATGGGCGCGATCTGCTGACTTATGGCCGTCACGTCGATATCCCAGTATGGCAGTATACGGGCGACGAAGCCTGGCAATTCAGCCGTGAGCCGTGCCGACTGGCCGATAAGTGTCGGAACCGCGCTCACCAGTGAAACACCGAATACGCCAAAGACCACCGCGTAAACAAGCAGAATTCCTATCATACGCGGAATTCGCAGTCGCTCGAGAAACACAACGAGCGGGTGAAAAGCAGTCATAACCAGAAACGAAATAAAAAGAAGGATAAGGATATCGAGAATCTGACCCACAACCCAAAGCACAGCAATGAGGGCAAATGCGAATAATACCGTTTTTATCGAAATCTCGATTCTCATGGGCACAGCTATCAATGTGAAGTATACCACGCGGAAACACGACGTGTCACTTCTGTTTCATATGACGGATCACTCACATCAAACCAGCAGATCCCTCTCATTTTCTTAAACCACGTCATTTGTGCTCTTGCGTACTTATGCTCGTCATACTTCCATTGTTGAACAATTGCGGGCACCAGGGACGCTTTTTCTTTTGCATCACTCATGAAATATCCATACCACTGTCGGTATCCAAGTCCACTCATGGAGGGAAGATCCCAAGAATATCCGGAATGAAGAAGCCGCTCTATCTCATCAATCACCCCTTCTTCTACTCGCTTGTCTACCCGCTTGTCAATTATCGGGAAAAGATAATCGTTCGGTGCGGTCAAACCAAGAATAAGTGTATCGTAGCCCGACTGCTTATACGTATTTTGGGCTGTCTTCCCGGCCGTGCGGATTTCAATTTTTCGGATAAGTCGTCTTGGATTTGTCCGATCCGATTCGTTCATCTGTTCCCATGCGCCCGGATCGAGTGCCGCGAGTTTCCTGCGCAACGCATCAACCGGAAGATCCTGTAATTCATCGCGTAACGCATCGTTTGGCGGAATATCGATTGTTTCAAATGGTGAAATGAGTGCTTGTATGTAAAATCCCGTCCCGCCGACAACGATAGGCAACTTCCCCCGTTTGTGTATATCAGCAATAATCGATCGCGCTTGGGACACATAGTGACTCACGCTGAAGGGTTCATCCGGATACACAACATCAACCATCCACAACGCTGTTGTACCAGTGAGGGAAACGTCTTTCCCAGTGGCGATATCCATCCCCTTGTACACCTGACGCGAATCGGCTGAGACAAGTTCTGCGCCATAAACTCGGGCCAATGAGACAGCCAACTTGGTTTTTCCTGTGGCTGTAGGGCCGCACAGAACGAGGAGTTTTGGATTCATGTGTATGTCCCCGCGCGCAAGTTTGCCTTATTTATAAGCTCTTCGAGTATCGTCCACCTTCTTTTCTTCTCGGCGTGCGGGACATCGTCCACGTACACTTTGTGTGCAGCGGTCATGGGCCGATCGGAATACATGGAAACGTATGCTTTCGTGAAACCGACTTTTCGAGCCAGGGATACGGTGTTTTGAAATTGTCTTTCCGTTTCGCCGCAGAACCCGACGATGATATCCGTCGAAAGGGTAACTCCCAAAACCCGTTTCTTCAGTTTCGCAACAAGGGCAAGGTATTCCTTCCTGGAATACCACCGGTTCATACGCTTAAGCATCCGGGTGTCGCCCGACTGGACCGGCAAATGGATGTGCCGGGAAATCTTCGGATTCCTGGCAATAGTATCTATAAGCTCATCGGAAAAATCCCACGGATTGCTGGAAATAAAATCAATCTTCTCAAGTCCTTCTATTTTGCAAATTTCATCCAAAAGATACGGAAACAGTGTCGGTATCCGCAACCGCCCCAGATGCCGGATATAAGAAGGTGTTATCTTTTTACCCTTCACCTCATATCCAGGGCTTTCTTTCGGGGGAGAATCTTTAAAGTACTTCAGCCCACCAATGTCGCGTAATACTTGTATATTCTGCGGTCCAACAACAAGATCAGCGCCATACGAATTCACGTTTTGCCCAACCAGGGTGATGTGGGAATATCCGGAAGCAGCCAATTCATAACATTCAAGAAGTATGTCATCAAACGGTCGACTTATCTCCCGCCCTCGGGTAAACGGCACCACACAAAAGGTACAAAAATTGTTACAACCGTTGGAAATCGGAACCCACGCATGCGTAGCGTCTGTTCGTACGGGTGCATGATCAAATCCCACCTCCTCAATGGGCAAAAATTCGTCAACCGCGGGCATTTTTTTCTTGAGAAGCTGGAGCATCTTTCCTGTTTTTTCCCGAACGGCCATTCCTACCATGCAACCGGTAACGACTATTTTCAATTTCCTTCCTGCCGCTTTTTCCAACGAGAGGTTATGCACGAGTCCGTACACTCGGTGCTCTGCTTTTTCCCGTATCATGCAGGTATTGATAATGACATCATCTGCCTGGGATATATCTTTGGCTTCCTGGTACCCGCGGGACATGTAATAGGAGGCCACACGCTCACTGTCTGCCTCATTGGCGGCGCATCCAAACGTGACGATATGATATTTCATACTCAGGTATTGTACCAAATGCGGACGCGTCACTGAAGCTTGCTTTGGCAATATCCGATGTCGGATGAAATAGTCAACTCCGAACAAAACGATGCCCACACGGATTTCAAATTCTCTTTCCCAAAGATCGTCAAACCCTCGTACGTCCCGTCGATAACGCCTAAACGCATCTCGCGGGAAAAAGAAGACATGCGAGAAGGAGCCGTTATTGTTTTCAGAGTGCCGAACGCGTTGGACACGTAGGACGTCGTGATCGTGTGAGCGCAGCGTCTGTGTATCCACCCGTCAAAGAATTTGCATGAAGAAACGGCCTGATCCAAATCGTCCGTTACCAGAAATCCGGCAAACTGGGAGACGCATGCGTCGCGGTATTTCGGAGCGAGTGACGCACATTCATCAAAGGTGTGGCGAAACTCGGGGACCATGGGCGTTCCACCCGCAATCGGCACCTCGTTATCCCCATCATACGCCATAAGATAATTCCTGTATTCGCTGAGTACACCACGGTAGCAGTCATTCGGATCATCGTCGGGTAAAGCGAGCTCATCGCATTTCCCCAGTGCCACGGGTAATACGTTTCCGTATCGCTGGATGAAGGCATGCCCCGCTCCGTGATAACAAGAAGCAGTCTTGTCTATCTCACGGAGTTTTTGGCAGTATTTCCTCAAATTCCGCGCGGCCCCATCGGGATCCGACGGCCAGTCCATAGCCATCTGGGCTTCTACACCGTGCCAGTATCCATCCATGCATATGTGCGTTTTCTCAACTGTCAGAAGCTCCCAATCATTCCTATGAAACTCAAACGCACTATGTCCAACCTGATGAAGCAGACTATGACACTGGTTGACATCAATAGTACGCGCTTCAAGCGCTGACCGGACTATGGAAATAGTCTCAGGTATCCCCTTTCGCACGATGAGTTGATTGAGTGATGCGTGCAGTTCATCATATGAACCGGCTGGCTGGGAGGGCGCGGGTGAAATGAATTTCCAAAACACAGAGAGAACGACCATCAGGCATGCGAGTGATATGATAGGAGGCATGAAGTTCCTTCGATGGCTCATCCTTGTCGTTTTGGGTATCCTTCTTCTCATATTCGGCATACAAAAGGGCTTTCTTAATACATCTATACTACACAATCAAAACGTCATTCGCATGAAAGTTCTTAAAAACCAGTGGAAATTTCAACCCGATACTGTCGTTGTTCGTGCCGGAAGGAAAATAACGCTTCGCATCTATAACGAGGATTCTTATCCCCATGGATTTTCGATAAAGGAACTGGGTATAAACGAACCGTTGGTTCCGATGCGGGAAACGACGATCGTATTTACTCCCGAAAATAAGGGCACGTTCGGATTTTACTGCTCGGTCCTCTGCGGAGACGGACATTATCGAATGAGCGGAAAACTCATCGTGAGATAATTTAGGAATGAAGAACGAATTTCTCGATAACGGTTGCCACTCCGTCTTCTTCTACGCTGGGCGCTATGAAATCGGCTATCGCCTTAAGCTCCGGCACTGCATTACCCATGGCAATCTTCAGTCCGCACGCCATAAGAAGAGGGAAATCGTTATAACCGTCGCCGACTCCGATAATCTCTTCGGTTGAAATGCTCAGTATGCGCGCCACCTCCAGAATTCCGTGCTGCTTGGATGCTTCACTGCTGGTGATATCAAGACTCATATACCGCTTGTCCCATGCTGCGAGTTTCTGCACCCGGATCCGCGGATCTATGGAGAATTTGTCCGCAAGATCGTCTACTTGTGTCGGGGACACCTCTGGAATATAAACGCTCAATACGCGCGCAGGGGTCGTACCATGCGAGAATGGCGCATCTTCTCTCCCGTCATAATAAAATGCCAAAATTCCGAACTTTTCGCACAACTGATGTATCCTACCCGGAATTTCCGGCGGTAGTACTATTTCATGGATAATTTGTTTTGCCACCGGATCGTATATCTGTGTACCCCCTGTCACAACACACGGTCCGGACAATTCCAGATGATCGGTAACAGGAAGCGTCTCTTTCAGAGTCCGAGCTGTAGCGATACAGACATGAATCTTTTCTTTCGCTTTCGCTATTGCCTGAGCAACTCTGGGGGACGGAAGGTTATCTTTCCCGTGGACAACGGTCGTGTCATCGAGATCGAGGATGAGGGCTTTGTATTTCAGGGTTGTTCTTTCCCGACAATAATGCGCACGTCGTACGGTACATCCTCTGAGAGAGTCGCAGGTGATGAGCTCAGTGTATAGTTTTCTTTCAGATCCGCTTCCAGGAGCTTGAACACCGCATCCTTCCCTGCATGAACTTGGATTTCCGTAGCCTCAAAATCATACGTGTCTGCGTTTCCCGTATCCTTTACGGTATACCCTTTCTCCTCCAAGAGCCTTTTCATTTTCCCAGCAACCCCCGGAATCCCGGAACCGTTGAGAACCTGGATAGTAAGATCTTCTTTCTTCACTTCTTCAGGGACGGGCGTTGCTGTAGGAGCAACGGTCGGGGTAGCTGTGGGGGTCGGTTTGGCTCTCAATGATGGCATCTTCAGATTTCCGCTTGTTGCCAAAAGGATAACTGCGCCTGCAACCAAACAGGTGACGACGATACCAATCGCTAACATGATCATGGGACGCGTTGAGGGCCTTTTGTGCATGGAAATCTCGGGAACCATCTCTGGCGCTTTCTCGCTTTTTTTCTGGAATAATTCATCCACGAGAACCCTGCGTTTCTCTGTTTCGTCCGTGTCTTCTGATTTTTCAGGAGTGACACGTTGCTCTTCTTGTGTTACAGGGGCTTCTTCTTCCAGCATGCCTCCCGTGTGGGGTGAAGCGGAAGCTGAAACCGTGTCTGAGTCTTCGGAATCTTCGACAACTTCAACCACCTGAGTAACCGGAGGGCGACGTTCTTCTTTCACCGACTCGTGTTCTGAAGAGTGACTCTCCTCTTCTGTATGAGTATGTTTCGCCGTTTTTTTCTTTACTACCATAGATGCGTCTTTCATAATCATCTATCAAAAAAAGCCCCGCGTCAACCCCGCAGTAGAACGCGTTAACTTGATGCAGACGTGTATCGTGACAACGAATATCTCCACATACGTAAAGACAACCATAAGAAGGTGACCCCAACAAGACACGAGAGAAAAATTGATGTTCCGGATAAGAGTCCGAGTAACGCTTTTGCGGGAAAGGTCATCATAACTCCGACCGGAATGATAAACGTGATGACGGACCGTAAGGGCTCCCTGTAGATGTCCACGGGTACGCGTCCCATGCTTGTTAAATCGCGATAGATCATTATGGTGTGATCTATCTCCGTCGTAAGAATCGCCAGCGCCAAAACGAAGATATGAAATCCGGATGCGATAACTACCGCGTTCACAAGAAGGATCAGGTAAAGAATCCCCCCTGTCAGCGTCAAACCAAGCTCCCACGCTACGTATACAAGAAGGCCGACATAGGGAACAAGCATAAATAAATCTAGCGGATCGGCGCCGCCCACAAGCGCACGGAAAAGCGGGCTTACCGGTTTAATAAGTACTAAATCGAAATCACCGGAAACCACCATGTGCCGAAACCGGTATACTTCGCGGAAAAAAAGCTGTGTCAGCGTATCAACGAAATTAAACGTGAGAAAAAAGAAAAGCATCTGCGATTGCGAATAGGAAGCCAGAAATCTCGTTTGTGTAAATAGCGTAAGAAGAAAGACGAAAAAAAAGACAAATCGAAGCGTTTTCCCGATAAGAAACAATGACGCGCCGAAACGCGAAGACAACACAGCCATAAACGAATTCGCCGTCAATTTCAACCACAAATGAGCGTATTTGAGAAGTTTTTTCATTTACCCTCCGCCGTATATACCCGAAGTCCCTTCTTCCACAAAAGCGTCGCAAGGGAGAATAGGCCAAACACCCACAATAGACTTATCCCCATCCCGTCCCAGATTGCCGGCGAGGGTAGCTGCCCGGTATAAATTTTCAGGGGAAAATAGATAAAATAGGAAAATGGAAGCATCTTACTTACCGCAAACAGTGGTGCCGGGAGAATGTCGAGCGGAAAAAGACTCCCCGCGAAAAACTCCATAACGACGAACGAAATGAAGCGCGGACCCCACACGTCAGGCGTCCAGAATCCCAAAAATCCAAGCGCAAGACTGAAAAAGAAATACAAAACCATCCCGATACCGACAGCAAGAAGTGTCAGTGCAAGTAAGTGCGGATTGGTCTGCACGAAAACCGGTGGACGCAAAATCAAAAATAGCATAAAAAATTCGCCGACAGCAAAAAAGAGATTAAGCGCTTTGTCCGCAACGTCGCGCGCACCATAGTATGCGAAGAAACCAATGGGCTTCACGAGAAAATTCGACAAATTTCCCTGATTGATCAGATCGCCGATCTCCATCGTGGTCGTACCCAGGACAATTGTTCGGACTATGGATGTCAGAAGAATATATGTGAGAATCATTGTCTGCGTATATCCGAAAAATTCATCCTTCGTACTGAAAATCGCCCACCAGAGAAAATACGTGATAAGAAGCTGCATTACCATGCGCACCCGCCACATCACGAAATTCAAACGGTACATCATGTACTGGGCCCACGTGCCCTTCATGATTTGAAGATATGCTTTCATTTCTGCTTCGCGGAGCCGAAAACATCGCGGATGATATCCTCGATATCCGGCTCTTCTATGTTTAGGTCATCAACCGGATACTTCGAAAGCAACTCTGCTGCTGCCACGTTTGAGGCATTCCGAGGCACGCGGATAACCGCCTTGGGGAATGTATAACTGACCAGTTCACCGATTTGGTTCAGCTTATCCGGAGTCATATATTCTTCCAGAACGACTGAAAGAAGTTTATATTTGGCAAACTTACGGATAAGATTATCGAGCTTCCCGTCATACAGAATCTTCCCGTGATCGATCACAATGACGCGCTTGGCCAGTTGACGCACGTCTTCCATGTAATGCGACGTAAGAAGGATCGTGGAGTTATGGCGTTCGTTATATTCTTTTATAAAATCGCGCATATTCTTCTGCATCACCACATCAAGACCGATCGTCGGCTCGTCAAGAAAAAGCACCTTGGGCGCATGAATGAGTGCTGCGATGAGCTCCATCTTCATGCGTTCGCCCAGAGACAGTTTGCGCACCTGCACTTCCAGAAGCGAAGACACGTCAAGAAGATCAACGAGTTCATGAAGCGTACGCTTAAATACGTCGTCGGGGATCTCGTAAATTTCCTTATTGAGAAGGAACGTCTCCATGGGAGGCAGGTCCCACCAGAGCTGGTTTTTCTGCCCCATGACCAGAGCAATCTGCGTCAGAAGTTTCTTGTCCCGATTCTGAGGGATAAATCCCATGACCTCCACCTTCCCCGAGGAGGGGTACAAAAGACCGGACAAGCACTTGAGCGTCGTTGTTTTCCCGGCTCCGTTGGGCCCGATAAATCCGACCAATTCTCCCTCCTCGATATCAAAGGAAATGTCGTTCACCGCGAAAATCGATTCAAACTGTCGGAAAAGAAGCGATCGTATGCTTCCGACGAGCCCGGGCTGCTTTTTGGTGATCTGATATTTTTTGGTGAGATGGGATACGGATATGACCATAAAACGCCTTTAAGTATACCAGAAGAGACTCCTTCAAGATTGAGGGAGTCTCCTTGGAAATGTTGTTGGCGCTTACCGAACAACTTTTTTCAGGGCTTTGCCAGCGGTGAATCCTGGCGTCTTTCGGGCCGGGATGCTGATCGGAGCACCTGTCTGCGGATTTCGGCCGGTTCGTGATTTGCGGGATCGGACCATGAATGTCCCAAACCCGGTCACTACTACCTTGTCACCCTTTTTAAGTGCGTCTGTGATTGATCCAAATACTGCTGCGACTGATTCGCGAGCTGCTTTGGCGGTTAGATTTGCCTTCTTGGCAACTACCTCAACGAGATCTGCCTTGGTCATGTAAACGTCACCTCCTTCGGGCAGAAGATTAAGACAAGCTTTCTTTTTGGATTTCCCGTTCTGACGGGATCTACGAGGCAATGTAGAAGATGCGGCGCGTCATGTCAAGATATCATTTTGCGCATCGCTCTATAACAATCTAAATCAAATAAACTATTTGTTTAGATCGTCACGACTGATTATTTGGCAACTTCGACTGCCCGAAGTTCGCGGATAACGGAAATCTTTATCTGACCCGGATACGTCAGCTTCTCCTCGATTTCCTTCTTAATCTCGCTGGCCATAATAGTCGCGGTCGCGTCATCAACGTTCCCCGGATCGACGACAACCCGAAGCTCTCGTCCTGCCTGGAACGCGAATGCTTCTGTCACACCTTTATGTGACTTGGCTATCGTCTCCAAATCGGTGAGCCGCTTCACATAGTCCTCGTGATTCTCGTACCGCGCTCCGGGACGACTTCCGGAAATCGCGTCCGCGATATATACCAGCATGGACTCAATAGATGAAAACGGCGTATCTTCATGATGCTGCGCGACACAGTCCGTAACCTTCGAGGGCATACCATACTTGCGAAGAAGTTCAACGCCCAGTGTGACATGGCTCCCTTCCTTATCCATGATGACTTTCCCGATATCATGGAGAAGACAGCCCAATCTGACTGTATTTACGTCTGCACCAATTTCCTGGGCAAGTGCGATACCTATCTTGGTTTCTTCCAGCGTATGGGCGATCATATTCTGACCATACGAAAAGCGGTATTTGAATTTCCCCAAATGGGCGATAATGGGCGCGGGCAAGTTATATACTCCCACCGCATGACAGAGTTTCTGGCCTTCTTCAAACATGATGCGGTCAAGCTCCTTGCGCACGATCTCAACGATCTCCTCTATACGGCCTGGCTGCACACGTCCATCACGAAGGAGCCGCTCAAGGGCAATGCGGGCAACCTCACGACGCACCGGATCGAAGCAGGACAGGCGGATGACGCCTTCCTCATCCAGATCCACGTCAACCCCGGTCACCTGCTCGAATGTACGAATGTTGCGGCCCTCTTTACCGATGATTCGGCCTTTAACGTCTTCATCTGCAATTTTCACTACTGAAACGGTGTATTCGGGGACATAATCAGTTGCTCCGTGACGCATGGCGTCGACCAGGATCTCCTTGGCTTTTGCGTCTGCTTCTTCTTTCGCTTTCTCCGCCGCTTCACGAAGCTCTTTGGCGATATCCTCCCGAATCTGATCACGGACTGCAGCAAGGATGACCTCTTTGGCTTCCTCGCGCGTCAAGTGTGCCGCTTTCTCGAGTTTGGCGATTTGCTCTTTCTTAGCGGTTTCAACATCCCGAAGCCGCTTCTCGACTTCTTGCTCAAGATCGCTTAACCTCTTGTCTCTTTCGCTTAATGCCCCCTCACGACGGTCTATCGCCTCTCCTCGTCTACGTGCTTCATCCTCCGCGTCTCTGCGAATCCGCAGGGCTTGATCTTTCGCTTCGATGATGATTTCCCGGGCTTTTGCTTCCGCGAGCCGTACCGCCGCTTCCGTGTCCACAGACGGCTGGACCGGCACCTGTTTCACAGGCTTTTCCGGCTCTCTTTTGGGTGCCTGCGGCTTGACCGGTTGGGGCGCTTGTGCTACCTTTGCTTTCTTGGTTTTTACTAACCCGGTAAGGGTTTTAAGAACGTCTAACATAGTGCCTCCGAAAAAAATGAATGAATGGATCTTTGGGGAAACTCGTGCGTGAAGACAGCAAAAACCGCCCTTATGACAAGGGTGCGTGTGTTGAAGGTTTTCCTAAGATTCGTTTCGACATAAACCTACAATGCTGTTTTATCAAACAAAAGTTTCTTCCAAAAACCTCCGTTTTTGGTACTATTCATTGTATTCTTTTTGGATCAATTCGTCAATGGCGCGGCCGATTGTTCCTGAGGTAAATCCCCGTTGAGCTAAAAATGTATACAGTTTTCTTTTTTGTTCAATTCTTGGTAATTTGGCCCATAGAATAATCTTTTTCTGAACCGCCTTTTTCGCCGCTTCCCCCTCGCTCACCCCCTCTTCTTTCGTGAGACGCGATATAACCTCCTCTATGCGATCACGGGGAAGACCCTTCCTAAGAAGTTCCTGTCTTATGACGCGCATCCCTTTCGGGCGAAATCGAAGGCGCTGGGAAATCCACCAGGCGATGAATGCATCATCGTCGATATACCCCAACTCGCTCATCCGAGTTTTCACCTTTTCCAGAAGAAGATCGCCCGCCACATCCCACTTCTTCAGTTTTTTTTGCAAAAAATCAGTAAATTCAGCCTCACTGCGGGGCCGGTAGGAAACAAAGCGTAACGCTGCGGCAAGCAGCCGATCGTAATATGGATTCTCCACGGAGATTATTATTCTTCTTCATCCGCAACCGCCAGTTTCGTATGCGTATTGCCGGACTTCACTGCCTTCCAAATGGCGTCAGTTATCTCTTTAGCCACTTTGTGATTCTCACGAAGGAACATTTTACAGGCTTCTTTCCCCTGTCCGAGCATCTGACTCCCATGTTTGATAAAGGCGCCGGATTTGGTAAGAATGCCAAATTCGATTCCGACATCGATAAGTCCGCCTTCTTTCGACACACCGTCATGCATGACGTCAAATTCGGCGATCCTGAAGGGAGGCGCGACCTTATTTTTCACCACGCGGACGCGGTGCCTGCTGCCGATCACTTTGTCTCCATCCTTCAGGCTTTCGATCTTACGCGAATCCATCCGGACACTCGCGTAAAACTTAAGCGCAAGTCCGCCGGGTGTCGTCTCCGGATTTCCAAACATGACGCCAATTTTCTGACGCAGTTGATTGGTGAAAATAACCACCGCCTTGGACCGAGAAATGACCGCCGTCAGTTTCCGTAGCGCCTGGGACATGAGTCGTGCTTGAACACCAACCATCGCATCCCCCATCTCGCCTTCCAGTTCCGCTCTGGGAACAAGAGCGGCGACCGAGTCGATAACAACGATATCCACGCCGCCGCTTCTGATAAGCGTTTCAGCAATCTCAAGGGCCTGCTCGCCGGTATCCGGTTGGGAAATAAGAAGATCATCGAGCTTCACCCCCAACACTTCAGCCCATTGCGGGTCAAGTGCGTGTTCAGCATCGATAAATGCCGCAACGCCTCCTGCTTTCTGCGCTTCTGCGATGGTGGACAAACAAACCGTTGTTTTTCCAGACGCCTCAGGCCCGTAGATTTCGACAATGCGACCGCGGGGAAGACCACCAACGCCAAGAGCCAAATCAAGGGCAAGAACGCCCGTGGGAACGACATCGATTGCCATTTTGCTCGCCTGTTTTTCTCCGAGTTTCATAATCGAGCCCTTGCCGTACTGCTTCTCGATTTGTTCCATGGCAAGCTGAATGGCTTGAAGTTTGGCGTCAACTGGCATACGAGTCTCCTTTCAACGATTGGGGGCAGACGTTTGAAGTAAATCCCATTCTTACACAAAAAATGATAGAATACAAGAACTCACGGGGTGTGGCGCAATTGGCTAGCGCATTCGCATGGGGTGCGAAAGGTTGCTCGTTCAAGTCGAGTCACCCCGACTAGTGCAACTCATAAGGCTCAAGATTTATCTGTTCATTTATGCCAAATGCTGCGTTAACGGACACGACGGTTGAGTTGAGTGTCGATAATTTCTAAGTCGCGAAAGACTTCTACGGAAAACTTGGATTTCAAGCCGTCTGGGAGGAGGCTCCCAAGCCGGGCGAACAATACGGATACCCTGTTATGAAGCTCAACCAGAGTATCCTCTCTTTCTTCTGTGGCAGCAAGGAAGTCTATCATCACCTCTACTTCAAAAACTTCCCGAGCGACACGAAACGGGGTTACGGAGTAGAAATCTCCATACCGATCGAACACATCGATGAGTATTACGCGACTATTTCAGGAAAGATCAACAAACGTCATATCTATCAACCCCTTGAGGAAAAACCTTGGGGGAAAAGGACTTCCGAATAGGACATCCGTTCGGATACTTCATCCGCTTCAATGAACCATGGAACGTGTTGGAGTATATGCCGTACGACGAATGGAGCTTTTGTTATTTCTTCTTAAATCCTTCGATTGCTTTCAGAACCTCCAATGGCACTGCAAATACGACCGTGTTGCTTTGATCCGATGAAATATCGTTTATAGAATTAAGCGTGCGTAAATGAAGCGCCCCTGGTGAAGCAGCCATCGTGCGTGCGGCCTGTGCCAGATTCCTGGACGCAATCACCTCTCCCTCAGAGTTAATAATCGTTGCCCTCTTCTCACGCTCCGCTTCCGCTTGTTTGGCCATCGTGCGAACCATAGACTCAGGAAGCGTAATGTCCTTCAGCTCAACGCTTGAAACATCAAGTCCCCAATGGTCCGCTTGTTTTTCAACTATATCCCGAATTTTTACCGCCAGATCGTGGCGCCTGGTCAACAACTGGTCAAGAGTGACTTCTCCAATAACATTACGCATGGTTGTCTGTGCCAGCTGCGACACTGCCCAGTAGAAATTCTCAACTTCCAAAACCGCCTTCTTCGCATCAATAATTTTGTAGTAAATAACGGCGGTAATTTTGGTAGATACGTTATCCTGGGTAATCACTTCCTGACCCGGCTCTTCCACAACCTTCGTACGGATATCCACTTTTTGCCACGTCTGGATAATTGGCCAGACGATACGCCAGCCAGGCTCAATGACATCCGTGAATCTTCCGAACGTAAATCGGATACCCCGCTCATACTCATTCACTTGTTTGAGGGACGACAATAAGAGGATAAAAAGAAAAATCCCAAGCGGTCCAATTAAGAATTCCATACTTCCTCCCTGGGGCTATTGTATCACGACTGCGGATTACCGCTTCGAAGACCGTCCTTCGAATTCTCGCAGAACTGCGGTACGAAATTATCGTTTTGGACTTTGCTTTCGGGCGCGAGCCTTACCTGCAAATCCGGCTTTCCTTCGCTGTTTGGCACGGGGGTCACGCATCATAAATCCGCGCTTCTTGAGAATCGGCCGGAATTTCGCCCGGTCAACTTTCTCAAGTGCGCGGGAAATGCCGTGAATAACCGAAGAAAGTTGCCCTGCCAATCCGCCTCCGGAAACCTTCACGGTTACTGCAAAACGACCCAGCGTATTGGTGGTCCGAAACGGCTCCTGATACATTTTCTTAAAGACTTCTCCGGGGAAATACTGCTCTACTTGCTTGCCATTCACAATCATGGCTCCCTTGGCTACAGACACGCCTCCAACAGTAATGGCTGCGTCATTGACCACATAGAGCCGTACGCGGGCACTGGATTCTTTGCGTCGGCCGACGGCTTCATAGTAGGAAACGGCTCCGTCCTTCGGATTTTCTATTTTTTCCTGTTGTGTTTTTTCTTTTGCCATAGGTTATTTAAATTTTTCCTGATAGGGATGCTTCGATTCGGGATAAATGTATAAGCGAGTTACGAGTCTATCACGCAGCTTGTTCTTGGGCAACATACCAAAGATTGCCCGCTTCATAGGTTCGGTCGGCTTTTCCTGGCGCACCTGCCAGAGGGCTTTCTGTTTAAGTCCTCCCGGATGACCGGAATAGTTCCCGTACAGTTTTTCTTTTTCCTTGTGGCCCGTCGTCACCACGTGAGCGGCGTTTATAACAACGACATAATCTCCGCAATCCAGATTGCGCACGAAATTTGGCTTCCCCTTCCCCATAAGTTTGAGGGCAACTCCCGTGGCGGCCCTTCCTAACACCTGACCCTTCACGTCGATAAGGTGCCAGGAGCGGCTCACCTCTGAAATCTTGGTTGGAAGTGTTGCTTTTTTCATAGCTTATGCTTTCTTCTTCGTCTTGGTCGTCTTTCTTTTCGCCGGGACTTTTACCGGTTTGGTCTCTTTCATCGATTCCGTTTTCTTTTCGCTCTTAACCGTATCTGCTTTTTTGGGAACTACGACTTCAGCGACTACTTTCTCGTCGACAAATGAGAGCATCGCGACATCTGAAGCGTCGCCCAATCTCTTGCCAAGTTTAATAATCCGAGTATATCCGCTGGTACGGCCCGAAAACCGCGTCTTGGCGTCCTCAAAAAGAGATTTCACCAGAGTTCGGTCATCCATAATCCGTAAAACGCGTCGCCTGGCTACTTCACTTCCGTCTTTTGCCTTCGTGATGAGCCGTTCCGCGATCGGCTGCACTGCCTTGGCTTTCGCAAGCGTTGTGGTTACGGCGCCGTGAAGAAACAGGTCACGCACAAGCCCGGCAAACAGCTGCTGCCGTTCGTTTGCGGTACGTGATAATTTCCTCCCGAACACCGAATGTCTCATACGGTCAGCGCAACTCCCTTCTCACGAAGACGCTCTTCCACGATACCGAGAGATTTGGCTCCCAAGTTCTTAATTTTCATCAATTCCGTTCTTGGGGTACCGAGTAATTGACCCACCGTCTCGATGCCGCCGTTTGCCAGCGCGTTCACAATGCGGGTAGGAATATCAAGCTCCTCGATGCGCATCTTGAGAATCTCGTCGGAAACCGATGGTGTCACGGCGACACTCTCTGAGACACCCGTTGCCTTGGGTTCGACGATCTGAACGAAATAGGAAACCATGACCTTGGCAGCTGATTTGAGCGCATCCATGGCATTGACAGTCCCGTCCGTCCAAATCTCCATAACGAGGCGATCCAAATTGGTCATGCGACCCACGCGAGTAGCCTCGACGCGATAATTCACGCGGGTAACGGGTGAATACAGACTGTCCATAGGTATGACGCCCACTTCGTCAAAATGTTTCTCGTCTGCAGACACGTATCCATACCCCTTGTCTGCCGTCATCTCAACCTCGAGGGATGATTTTTTGTCTGAAAGATTGGCCAATACCAAGTCCGGATTCACAACGCTCACGCCTGCGGGAGCATTGATATCAGCAGCCGTTACGACACCCGGACCTTTCTTGGAAATCGTCAGTTTCACAGGCTCACTGCCGTCAATCGTCAAACGGACCTTTTTGAGATTCATGATAAATTCAATTACATCCTCTTTCATGCCTTCCAAGGTCGAGAACTGGTGTTTGACACCTTCAATTTTCACTGAGGAAATGGCTGCACCCGGAAGAGAGGCCAATAACACGCGTCTCAGGCTGTTTCCGAGCGTCTGACCATATCCCTGCTCAAGAGGCTCCAGGGAAAACTTGCCGAATCCCGGCTTATCAACTTCCGTTTTTATGTGAAATGTTGGTTCTGTCATATAGTATTTTGAGAGTTAGTCGCTAACACCAAGAGACGCTCCTTCATGTTAATGACGAACTCTTCCTCCTTTATATTAACGAGAATAATACTCAACTATGAGTTGCTCGTTGATATCCTCTCCGATATCTGCCCGCTCCGGCATGCGGACTATTTTTCCAACCGGTCCTTTTCGTTCTAACCATGCAGGTGTTCGAAGCGCTTTGTCGTCCAATATCCTTTTCACCGCCGGAATCTCCATAGCTTTCGGCCGAAGCGTAATGATCATGTCTTTCTCAACCCGATATGAAGGAATGTTTACTTTCTCGTTGTTCACCATGACATGACCATGGGAAACGAGCTGACGGGCAAGACCACGTGTCGGGGAAAATCCGAGACGATAGATCGTGTTGTCCAGTCTTCGCTCCATGAACTCAAGAAGCTTCTCGCCGGTATTTCCTTTCCACTTCATGGCCTGGGTAAACGTCTTTCGAAACTGCCGTTCAAGGACACCGTACAGACGTTTTACTTTCTGTTTTTCCCGAAGTTGGACTCCGAAATCCGAAGCTTTTCGTCGGCCCTTGTTCCCGTGTTGTCCCGGCACGACACCGAGCCGCTTCAAAAGCTGGGCATGCGACTTGCTTCCCGGCGTTTTATATCCGAGGTCCATTCCTTCTCGGCGGGCAAGTCTGTTTTTTGGTCCTGTATAGCGTGCCATAGATTAGACTCTCCTCTTTTTCTTCGGTCGAACTCCGTTGTGGGGGATCGGTGTGACGTCCGCAATAAGCGTAATCGCAAGTCCGACGGCTTTCAGTCCCCGAAGCGCTGCATCACGTCCCGCGCCGGGCCCTTTCATGTATACCTCGACCTCCCGTAGACCATAACCCATAGCTTTACGGGCAACTGCTTCTACTGCGGTTGTCGCTGCGTACGGTGTTGATTTACGGGCGCCTTTGAAACCCGCCATGCCGGATGATCCCCAACACAATGTATTGCCTTCCGTATCCGTGATCGTTACGAGCGTATTGTTAAACGTCGCTGTAATATAGACTTTCCCTTTCTCTACTGTCCTTTTTTGCTTTTTGACTGCCATAGGTTATTTGCTTTCTGCCGTTTTGGCGGCTGCTGCCGTCTCCAGCTTCACTCGATCATCCTTCTTCATGGCTCCGATCGTCACTCTCTTTCCGCGCTTGGTTCGCGCATTTGATCGCGTCCTCTGACCGCGAACAGGAAGGTTTTTGGTGTGACGCACACCGCGGTATGACCTGATTTCTACGAGACGTTTGATATTGTCCTGGATTTGCCAGCGCAGATCCCCTTCTACGACGTATTTCTTTTCAATTGCTTTTGAGATTTTGTTGATTTCTTCATCTGTGAGGGTTTTGACGCGGCGGTCGGCGGGGAGATTGACTTCCTTAAGAAGGTTGACCACGTTGGATCGGCCAATCCCATAAATATAGGTAAGTGCGATATCGAGTCTTTTTTCTGCCGGTAAATCTACGCCTGATATGCGTGCCATAGTAAATTATCCTTGCCTCTGTTTATGCTTCGGGTTTTCACAAATAATGTACGTCCTACCCCGACGCCGGACGATCTTACACTTCACACACATTGGTTTCACACTTGCTCGTACTTTCATGGTTATCTCACTCTGTATGTAATTCTTCCTTTGCTCGGGTCATAGGGTGTTACTTCCATTTTCACCTTGTCTCCCGGCATGATGCGAATAAAATTTAACCGCATCTTCCCCGATAAGTGACACAGTACGACATGACCATTCGGCAGTTTCACTCGAAACAACGTATTGGGCAGACATTCGACAACCTCTCCTTCAACCTCTATATTTCCTTGATGCGCCATACCGGGTTGTGAAATTTCGACCTTTGCCTTACCACGTTTTCGAAATTTCAAAATCCTTTCTTTAACGCAACGAGTTTATACCTTCTGGTAGTCTCAGCACGCGTAAGGCAAAGATAAAAACGCGAGTCGAAATTCTACTACCCGGTATAACCACGTAAAAAACGACGGGAACATCTCCCGATTCTCATCGGGATTCCCGACAATAACGCATATTGTACCTCAATCCTCTGCTTTGGTCAATACAATCGTCCCTTCGGGAACTATCGCAAGCGAATGCTCAAATACAGCCGCCAAGGAGTGGTCTTTCGTCACCAACGTCCACCCGTCATCGTTCTCATAGACCACCGCACTATTTCCCATGGCATAAATAGGTTCGATGGCAATCGTCTCTCCTCCTTGAAACTGATAGGTGTTCTTCTTATCTCCCCGGACGTAGTTAGGCACCTGCGGGTCTTCATGAAGACTGCGTCCCACGCCGTGACCGACAAGCGTCTTCACGATCGAATATCCCTCCCCCTCGAGAATCGCCTGAGTTGATTCTGAAATATCACCGATTCTATTTCCTACTCGTGCTAATGCTATCGCCCGTTCGAGTGCTTTCTGACCGGTTGCCAAAAATTGGCGTTTCTCTGCGGCATCAGGTGACGAATCGTTCCCGACAATCTTCGTCCAAGCAGTATCCGTATGAAATCCCCGGTAGAGAAGACCTATATCGATAGTAAGAATATCGCCGTCTTTTAGTACATATGCCGTCGGAATGCCGTGAACGACAACTTCATTGACGCAAAGACACGTCGCCCAACTGTACCCCTTGACCGTCTTAAACGACGACTGTCCGCCTGAATGCGCAATTAATTCATTTGCTTTTTTCTCGATATCAAGAAGCGATACGGATGGCTGGGCAAAATCAAGAAGTGTCCCAAGAATGGAACCGAGCTTGCTTCCGCCTTCACGCATGACCGCAATTTCATCTTTGGTCTTCCGGTAAATCATAGTATGTTGCGCTTTTTGAGTTCAGCGCGTATGGCATCGACAACCTCATCGGGGCTCATGTGTGTCGTATCCAGCTCCCACGCGTCAGGAAGCTTCTGAAGCGGGTCTGTCTGCCGGCTCATATCCTGAGCGTCCCTTTGTCGGGTATCTTCTATCGTTTCTTCCAATGTTTTGGACAATCCCTGTGATTGCCACTGTTGGAAACGCCTCCGAGAACGCTCTTCCAAAGAAGCGGTGAGATATATTTTTAATTGCGCATCGGGCAGCACGCGAATTGCAATATCCCGACCTTCCATAACCACTGATTTTCCACGCGCCATCTCTCTCTGCCTTGCAACCATCCATTGACGAACCGTAGGGATAGTCCCCACGTCAGACGCACCCTGTGCCACTTCCTGACTCTGAATTTCCCGCGTCACATCCTTCCCGTCCAAAAGCACTTTGTACGGAAACGCGCTGTCTGCCTCAGGAACCGTCATGTCGATAGAAATACCCGATAACAACCCGATAATTGCGGAAGCATCATTCGGAGAAATCCCTGCCCGGATACCGGCAAGAGCGAGAGCCCGGTACATCGCCCCCGTATAGATATACAGAGCGCCGAGTGACTGCGCGAGTCGACCTGCGATTTCTCCTTTGCCGGAAGCGACCGGACCGTCAATTGCAATTTGAAGAGGAAGTGTTGTCATTTCGGGAGTTTTTTGAGGATTGCCTTCTCAACTTCTTCAGGTGACTGTTCACCGTCTATTTCAAGAAGGACGCCTCGCTTGCGGTAGTACTCCAGAACCGGCTGTTGATTTTCACGGAAAACTCTCAGCCTGTTTCTAATACGCTCCGGGGAATCGTGGAGCTCCGTTGATCCCGGGTGAAGCGGACGGGCACGCTTGGTTAAGCGCCTGAGAGACTCCTCTTCGCGTATGACAAGATAAAGTACGGCTTCTACCTTATATCCGTACTTTTTCAATTTTTCGTCCAGAAATTTAGCCTGTTCAACATTGCGGGGAAAGCCATCCATAATCCAGTCCGTCCTGGCATCCGGCTCTTTCAAGCGCCGCTTCCATAGAACAAACATTTCAGAATCCGCAACGTATCGTCCCTGCGTTAGCGCTTTTCTGCAGGCTTCTCCGATAATACCCTTGTCGTTAGCTGCAGCTTCCCGCACCAAATCTCCCGACGTTAACACCGGAATACCAAGCCTTTTGCTTAATAATTTCGCCTGAGTGCCTTTCCCTGACCCCTCAGGACCATAAAAAATGATGTGCATATCAATCTTTGAGAAATCCTTCGTAATTGCGCATGACGAGCTGCGCTTCGAGGGTCTTCACCGTTTCCAAGACAACGGAAACAACGATCAAAACGCCCGTTCCACCAATAAGAAGTGTGGACACTCCGGTAATCTGACGCGCAAGCGAAGGCAAAATAGCGATAATTCCCAAAAATAACGCACCTGCAAGCGTGATACGGGTCAGAATGTAGTTAAGATACTGTGCAGTCGGTGTTCCGGGCCGGATGCCGGGGATAAATCCGCCATACTTCTGTATTTCCTGGGAAATCTTCGTCGGGTTGAAGGTGATAGCAGTGTAGAAATACGTAAATCCGATAACTAAGAAAAAATAAATGACGTTATATGAGATACCATTCGGGTTGAAAACACCGGTAAGCAACCGTCCGAGATTCGTAAGTGCCGGATTTTTCATCTGTCCCAAGAATCCGCCCACAAGCGACGGCAGGAGCACCAAAGACACGGCGAAGATAATCGGAATGACCCCCGCCTGATTCACCCGCAGAGGTAAATACGATGTAGCCCCTCCATAGATCTTGTTTCCCCGAACTCGGCGCGCATAATGAACGCTGATTCTGCGAACTGCCTCGTTGACGAAAACGGTCGCTGCGACAACCGCGATTGCCAAAATAACAAAAACGATAATATTCGTCATGGATTCAGGGGTAATTGTCGTGGCAGTCTGCCCCAACACAACCGGGAATCGTCCGACGATGCCGGCGAAAATAAGAAGGGAGATGCCATTGCCGATGCCATATTCCGTGATCAACTCTCCCAACCACATGGCAAACACCGTCCCTGCGCTCATGGTCATGACGATAGCAATAAGCGATATGGGCTCAACGGACCCAATGATCCCCTGATTCCGAAGAAGCGCAAACATACCGATTGATTGCATGACGGCCAAGGGAACCGTGATAAAACGGGTATACTGATTAATCTTCTCGCGACCGTATTCGCCTTCTTTTTGAAGTTCTTCAAGCTTCGGAAACACAATCGTCAATAGTTGAAGAATAATGGACGCATTAATATATGGGTTCAGCCCCAATGCGAGGATGGAAAAATTCACCAACGTTCCTCCGGAGAATATATCAAGAAGTCCTAAAAATTGATTTTGGGAGAATAATGCCGCAAGTCTCGCAGTATCAACTCCGGGGATAGGAATATGGGCAAACAACCGGAATACGACAAATATGAACCCCGTGACGATAATCTTCCGACGAAGTTCAGGCGACCTCCAACTTGCGATAAGCGGAGATAAGAGTTTATTCATGATACGAAAGGTTAGCTGACTGTTCCGCCCGCTTTTTCGATAGCCTTTCGCGCGCCGGCAGAACAGGGCACTAGGACATCAAGTTTGTGTATCACTGAACCATTCCCCAAAATCTTTACCCGGGAAACAGATGCGTCTATCATAGAGTATTTCACTAACGTTTCCAACGTCACTTTCGTCCCCATAGGGAGAATGTTGAGCGCTGTCACCTGGATGGGAAACGCTTTCCCGGTAAGTCTCTTGTTCTTCCCTTTTCCGCGAAGAAGTGGAAGACGCCTGATAAGCGCCAACTGACCCCCTTCAAAGCCATGAGGCATGCTGTCGCGGGCTTTCTGGCCTTTGGTACCGCGTCCGGAGGTCTTCACTTTCCCGGATCCGTGACCCCGCCCAACGCGTTTCTTTGAACGTTTCACAATTGATGGTAATTTGGACATTTCCATACTACTCCTTTACTTGATCCTGGCTTTCAGATTTCGTAAAGCCTCCATTGTGGCGTATACGTTGGATGCCTGGTTCTTGCTTCCTAAGATCTTTGAGACGACATCCCGGATACCCGCCGCTTCGACTACCGCACGCACCGCGCCGCCTGCGATAACTCCCGTTCCGGGCGGGGCCGGTTTGAGCATCACGCGGGCTGCCCCTAACTTCACACGGACTTCATGCGGGATCGTCTTCTCTCTCATGGGAACCGTCAGCAGGTGCTTCTTGGCGTATGCTACTGCCTTTCGTACTGCCGAGGACACGTCTGGCGCGCCCCCAAGACCCACTCCGACACGACCTTTCTTATCCCCCACCACCGCCAAAACTGAGAATCCGATTTTGTTGCCACCCTTGGTTTTTTTCGAAACACGGTGAACCTGAACGATCTTCTCGTCAAATTCACTGGGGGCACGATCGGTTTTCGGTTGTAACTTCATATCGTCAAGCCTCCTTCACGACTTGCATCGGCAAGCGCTTTTATGACACCGTGGTAACGAAATCCACCGCGATCAAACACCACCGTAGTAATCCCTTTTTTCTTGGCGAGTTGTGCGATTTGTGCGCCCAGCTCCGTGGCTTTCGCAACCGACTTGCCGTCGGATTTCGCCGAGAGGATAGTGACACCCTTGGTGTCATCGATAAGCTGAACGTACAGTGCTACGTTCGACTTGAATACGGCCATCCGCGGACGATCCGCTGTTCCCGCCACTTTTGCTCGAATTCTGAACCTCCGTTTCATTCTCATTTCTTTTTTCGTTTTCATAGGTTTTATTTGGCTCCCGGAGCCCCTCCTACCGCTTTCGCTTTCCCTGCTTTCTTTCGGATGTGCTCACCTTCGTATTTTATCCCTTTGCCTTTGTAAGGTTCTGGCTCTTTCACTGCCCGAATTTTTGCTGCCGTCTGGCCAACTTCTTGCTTATCAACCCCAGAGATAACAATCTTTCCCTCATTTACGGCAAATGCAATTCCTTTCGGGGGAATAATCGTCACCTGATGTGAGAATCCCACTGACAGAACAAGATTTGCGCCGCTGAGATTTGCCCGATATCCGACACCGGACAACTCAAGCGTCTTCGTCCAACCTTTGGAAACGCCATCTACCGCGTTGGACAGATTTGCCCGTACATATCCGTGAAGGGCGCGTTTTGGCTTATCGTTATTTTTCCGTGAAACCGTAAGCACATCTCCCTCCTGGGAAACCGTGATGCCGTCCGGAATCCCGACCTTCAGCTGACCCTTAGTTCCAGACACGTTCACTTCATGCGCCGCCACCATAACAGTAACGTCTTTCGGAATAATAATTGGTGCGTTCCCTATTCGTGACATAGTTTTACCAAATCGTGCAAAGTAGCTCGCCGCCAATACCTTTTTTCTTCGCGTCCCGGCCGGTCATAATTCCTTGAGGTGTCGAGACAATCGCCATGCCGATACCTCCTAACACTGTCGGAATCTGCGTTTTGTTCACGTACCAGCGAAGCCCAGGCTTGCTTACTCGCTTCATACCAGTGATAACCGGAGTACCGTCCGTGTATTTCATGCCGATGCGAAGGAAGAACTTCGGGATAGTGCCGGTCTTGGCAACTTCACCCACATACCCTTCTTCATGAAGAATGGAAGCAACAGCATGCTTCACCCGCGAGTATGGCACTTCTATCGTGCTCTTCCCCGCTGCCTGAGCGTTTTTTATTTGCGTCAATAAGTCACCGATTGGATCGTTTACCATATAGTCCCTTCTTTACCAGGATGCTTTTACTACTCCCGGCAATTCTCCTTTATGTGCAAGCGTTCTGAAACACATACGACAAATTCCAAATTTACGCATATATGCCCGGGATCGTCCACACAGTGAACATCGGTTCCTGTGTCTGACATGAAATTTCTGTTTTCGCGTAAATTTCGCTATGTCTGATTTTTTGGCCATATTACTCCTTCGCAAACGGCATCCCGAATAATGTTAAAAGCGTTCTGCCTTGCTCGTCGTTCTTCGCGGTCGTGACAAATGTGATCTCAAAACCACGCACGCGATCAACCATGCTGTATTCCAACTCCGGAAAAATCGTATGTTCCCGCAGTCCCAACGTGTAATTGCCCCTTCCGTCAAATCCGGTCGTGGGAACGCCACGAAAATCCCGGACCCGAGGCAGTGCGATGCCAATGAGTTTCTGGAAAAAGTCGTACATGTGCTTCCCCCGAAGTGTTACTTTCAGCCCGATGGGATCACCGGCTCGAAGCTTGAACGTAGAGATCGCGCGCTTGGCACGCGTCACCTGGGGTTTTTGACCCGTGATGACTGCCATTTGTTCGGCCATTTTCTCAATCGACTTTTTATCCGTGAGTGCTTCGCCCAGCCCGCAATTGACTACGATACGGACGAGCTTCGGAACCGCCATACGATTGGCGACCCCGTGTTTCGTCATAAATTCGGGAACGATCGATTTGTTGTATGTTTCGGCAAATAGGTGCATAGTTAGATTCTTTGTTCACACTTCCTGCAAATACGTTCCTTCTCACCTTTGGTTACCACATAGCCGGCGCGTGTGGGCTTGCCACACTTGGGACACACGAGCGCCACCTTCCCCATCGGAAGCGGGCGGGCGTATTCGATAATTCCGCCCTGATGTTTCTCGTCACGCTTCTTCTGATGACGCTTATACATATTCACCCCTGATACAAGCACGGTATTCGTTTTGGGATACACGACATCGACCTTACCTTTGCGGCCTTTGTCTTTCCCTGTCGTCACGATAATTTGATCGCCAACTTTTACTTTCATAGTTAATACACCTCTGCTGCCATGCTCGCTATCTTGTCAAAGCCTTTATCTTTTACCTCACGCGCAATCGGACCGAATACCCGGGTACCGCGCGGATTTTTGTCATCCGGATTGTCAATAACAACTCCTGCATTATCATCAAACCGGATATAGGACCCATCCGGTCTTCTGAATTCTTTTCTCGTACGGACGACCACGACTTTCACCAACTCATCGTCTTTCACGATTCCGGTCGGATCCGCTTTCTTCACGACGCACTGGACCACGTCGCCAAGATGAGCGAACTTCTGTTTCGAATTACCGTAAATATGGGTCACGGTCATCATTTGCACTCCTGAATTGTCCGCGACTGTTAATGATGTACGTCTTTGAATCATATGTTTACCTTCTTTACGACCGCAAAGTGTTTCGTCCGGCTCATCGGTCTGGTTTGAGCTATAACGACCGTATCGCCGACAGCAAGCTCCAGGGATTCATTGTGTGCCGCAAACTTATTCGTCCGGCGAACCATCTTCTTATAGAGCGGATGGCGCGACTGCGACCCGACCGCCACGATAACCGTTTTCGGCGTCTTGGCTGATACGACTTTCCCTTGCATGGTTTTTACGTTTTTCATATTATGACTGTTTGGCGGCCCGCAGTAAGGTTTTCGCTATTGCGATTGTCCGTCGTAAATCCCGCCCTTCACGGACATTTTTAGACTGTTTACTATATCGATTTACCTTCCACTGCGCAAGCTTGAATTGCGTCTCGGCAATAGTCTTCTCAAGCTCTGCGGGCTTGGCACTTCGTAATGATGTTTTTTCTTTCTGTTTCATAGTTATGCTTTCGTCACAAATCTCGTTCGGATGGGAAGCTTGGCACTTGCCAGCCGCATCGATTCTTTGGCGTCTTCGAGCGTAATACCACCCATCTCAAACAATACTCTCCCGGGACGGACAACCGCCACATATTCGTACACATCACCCTTGCCGCTTCCCATACGGGTTTCCGGCGGCTTCTTGGAAATCGGCTTATCCGGGAAAATCCGAATCCAGATACGCCCACCCCGCTTGGTATAGTGTGTCAGCGTGCGGCGAGCTGCCTCAATCTGGCGGCTGGTCACCCAACCCGAAGTAAGTGCCTTGAGGCCGTATTCGCCAAAACTTACCTCGGACCCCCGAATTGATTTTCCGGTCCTTTTCCCTCTAAATTGTTTTCGATGTTTTGCGCGTTTCGGTGCTAACATAGTGTTACTTCCTGCAAATCCAGACTTTCACTCCAACGTATCCCGATTTCGTAAGGGCTGGTGCTGTGGCGAAATCCACTTCTTCCCGAATCGTCGAAAGCGGAACCGTACCTGACTGATACTTCTCGCGCCGGGCGATCTCAGCACCGCCGATGCGACCGGAAAGAATGACGCGAACACCTCTGGCTCCCGCCGTCATGACACGTTCTACCGTTTGATTACAGATTCGCTTATGCGGCATACGGCGGACAAGTTGATCCGCGATATTGGTCGCAACGAGATATGCGTTCAAATTAGGCTCTTTCACCGGTTCGACCGCAAGCTCAACTTTCATGCGCATGTCACTTCCGACCACTTTTTTCACAACCGGCTTGTAGGCGTCTTTTCTTCCCGTATGTATGTACTTCTCGATGAATTTCTTGAGCTCTTCGAGTCCTGAGCCACCCCGACCAATGACGATACCCGGACGGGACACAAACAGCGTCACTTTTATCTTATTAATTGATCGTTCGATAACAACCTGGGCCAGTCCTGCGGTCTTCAGTTTCGCAAATAATACCTCGCGGAGTTTCGCATCCTGATAGACGAGTTCCTTGTATTGTCTTCCCTGTGCAAACCATCGGGAATTCCAGGCAAAAACCGTACCAACTCTGAAACCTTTTGGATTAATTTTTTGTCCCATGATTACTCCTTTTTCTCCTCACTATCGGCAAGCGTAATGCGTACGTGTGTCATGCGCTTCTTAAACGGATGTGCCTGTCCGCGGGAAACTGCGTGCCAACGCTTCATCGCAGGTCCTCCCATAACTTCTATTGCCTTTATTGTCAACGTCTCTTCTTTCGCCGATTTTTGCTTGGCATTGGCGACTGCCGATGAAATTGCTTTCTTCATAGGCTCTGAGGCCATCTTCGGACTGTACGAAAGCTGGGCGAGCGCGTCAACAACATTCATCCCCCGCAGCATATCGGCCATAAGCCGAAGTTTACGGGTACTGGTGCGAATATATTTTGCTGTTGCCTGGTATTCCATAGTTATGTCTTATCCATTGTGCGCTTGGTAACCTGTCCGTGGCCTCTAAAAAGTCGGGTCGGCGCAAATTCTCCAAGGCGATGTCCAACCATAGATTCGTTAACGAAAATCTCCACGTGTGTCCGGCCATTGTGAACAGCAATCCGGTGTCCCACAAATTCCGGCGGAATTTGGCTCGCGCGTGCCCAAGTCTTAACTGCACCGCGGTCTGCTCCGGCTTTCTGCTTCATAATCTTTGCCAGTAATTTCTTATCGATAAATGGGCCTTTTTTGCTTGATCGTGCCATATTATTTCCTCCGGGAAACAATAAATCGGTCGCTATATTTAGTCGGTTTTCTTGTCTTCTTGCCTAACGTTCTCTTCCCCCACGGGCTCTTGGGCGACTTAAGACCAATGCCGCTTCTTCCCTCTCCTCCGCCGTGGGGATGGCTGCGCGGATTCTGCGCAACGCCCCGAACAGTCGGTCGACGTCCCATATGACGGGCTCGGCCAGCTTTCCCGATAACACGATTTCGCCATTCTACGTTGCCGACCTGTCCAACCGTTGCCCGCGCGGAGGCTGAAAACACGCGAATTTCCCCGGAAGGAAGTTTCAATTGTACCAGATCGCCGTCACGGGCCAAAACCATCGCAGCGGCTCCGGCGCTTCTGATCATTTGGGCTCCACGCCCGGGAACAATCTCAACACTATGCACCAGTGTCCCTATGGGCATATTTCCAAGGGGCAGCGCGTTGCCGGGTTTGATTTCGGCATTCGGACCCGACGACACCTTCATCCCGACATTCAGGCCAATAGGCGCCAAAATATAGCGTTTTTCTCCATCTGCATATTGAAGGAGCGCTACCTCTGCGGACCGGTTCGGGTCATACTCAAGAGCAACGACGCGACCGGGAATCGCATCCTTATCACGCTTCCAGTCTATAACACGGTAAAACCGCTTATGTCTTCCGCCCTGATGACGGACACTCACATGTCCGACCACATCCCGACCGGAATTCTTCGGCAAAAGAACGGTTAAACTTTTGATACGGTCTTTCATAGTTATTTCTTTTCCTCACTGGCAGGTGCGACTTCAAATGCGTCGATTTTCTGACCTTTGGCTAAACGAACCATGGCTTTCTTCCAGTCGGATTTCTTCATGGTTCTTCCCGTGCGCCCTACCCTGCGCATCTTACCGTGCATGGAAGCTGTACGCACATCTTCCACGGTTACCTTGTAAAGAGAAGCAATCGCCTTCGCAATCGCCTCTTTGGATGCATCCATATCCACAGCAAACGTGTACCAACCCCGGGTGGCCAAAGTGAGCGTCTTTTCCGTAATAACTGGTCGTTTAATCGTGTGTATCATGCCTGTTTTTCCTTCAGAAAGACTGTTTTCATATCAGAAATTGCGTTTTTCATGAAAACTACTTTTTGGTGCGTCAATACATCATAGGTATTGAGGTTTGCGTACGGCATTACATCAACATTCTTAATATTTCGTGCGCTTCTGCCTACATTTGCGGAATCTTTTGAAAGGACAAGAAGCAAGGACGAGTAAACGCCTATGCCCGAAAGCGTCTGTGCCATGTTTTTAGTTTTCGGCTTCACGCTTGTCAAATCGTCGATGATCACGATGTTCCCCGCTGAAAACTGAGAGGAAAGCGCGCTTGCAAGTGCTTTCCTTTTCATGACAACCGGAAGCACAAGAGAAAAATCATGAGGGACTGGACCAAATGTGATACCGCCCCCCACGAAAATCGGAGCGCGGATACTGCCATGACGGGCACGACCTGTACCTTTTTGGCGATAAATTTTGCGCGTGGATCCTTCCACCTTACCACGCGTCTTTGTGGACGCGCCGCCTACCCTCTGATTTGCCAAATGTACACGTACGGCTTGGGCGATAAGTTCTTTGTTCGGTTTCTGCCCGAAGAGCTCTTGAGGGAGGGTCATTTTCCCCTTCACCTTCCCGTCAATTCCCAAAACCGAAGCCGTAAGCCTACCTGCATTCTCGGCTTTCGGTGCCGCAGAAGCAGCCGGCTTGGCGGCCCTTTTGGTTGTCTTTGTCGTTTTTACGGTTTTTGGCATACGATTACTTGGTTTTCGTAATAAGAAGGAGCCCGTTTTTGGCTCCTGGTACTAATCCTTTTATGCTCAATATGTTTTGTTCTGCGTTGACGCCGACAATCTCAAGACCGGTGACGGTAACCCGATCGTTCCCCATACGGCCCGCCATTCGCTTGCCGCGATAGACACGACCCGGTGTCGTCGTCTGACCAATAGATCCCGGCGCACGTTCACGATCGGATTGACCGTGTGTGCGGGGACCACCCCGAAACCCGTGTCGTTTCACCGCGCCTGCAAAACCTTTTCCTTTGCTTGTACCCACAACCTGCACTTTATCACCAACCGCAAATACCTCAGCCACTTTCAATTCATGGCCAACTTTTACACCCTCAGGAAGCGTTTGGAGTCGAATTTCCCGTAAAAAACGGGGCTGTATGTCTAACCCCGCTTTTTTCATCTGTCCAATTTGGGCTTTGGCGATGTGTTTCTTGGTTCCAAATGCAAGCTGAATGCGCGTAAAGGAACCGTTATCCACAATCTGAGTAACCCAACACGGACCTGCCTGCACCTGCGTGACAGGAATGCGCTTCCCTTGCGGGGTAAACGTCTGTGTCTGTGTTCCTTTGGTTCCGAGCATTGCGCCAATCATAGTTTTTACCAAAAAAATCGACCCCGGTTGAGGTCGATTACGCTCATCCGAGACTTTTGGTGTACTTATGACATGAACGTTTTATGCGTCATATCAAGATATATAGTATACCAGAGTATCCCTTCCCCGCGCAAATGGCACGGGGAGTGTTTACATCTTAATTTCCACGTCTACCCCTGCGGGTAGATCCAGGTGCATGAGTTGATCAATGGTCTTATCTGTGGGTTCGATGATATCGATCAGACGCTTGTGCGTTTTGATCATAAAATCTTCCCTGCTGTTTCGATCGATAAAGGGGCTTCGCGCCACATTGTAATGCTCTTTATCAGTCGGGAGAGGTACCGGCCCCACGACCCGAGCGCCCGTTCGCACTGCGGTATCAAGAATCTTCTGACAGCAATCGTCGATGATTCTGCTGTCGTATGCTTTGAGCCGTACTCGAATTCTTCCTTTTGCCATCGTCTTAAAGTGCTAAATTACCGCATTTACGCGATAATCTTCGTCACTACTCCTGCTCCTACCGTATGTCCACCCTCGCGAAGTGCGAAACGCAATCCTTCTTCAAGGGCGACAGGAACGATAAGTTTCGCCGTCATCTTGGTGCTGTCTCCCGGCATAACCATTTCAACGCCCTGGGGAAGCGTTACTTCTCCTGTCACGTCGGTCGTGCCGATATAAAACTGCGGCCGGTATCCCGTGAAAAACGGCGTGTGTCGTCCACCTTCTTCTTTGGCCAAAATATAGACTTCGGCCTCAAATTCGGTATGCGGCTTCACTGATCCTGGAGCCGCTAATACCTGTCCGCGCTCCACTTGATCTTTCTCGATACCCCGAAGGAGCAACCCAACGTTGTCGCCGGCCTGACCCTCATCGAGAAGTTTTCGGAACATCTCGACGCCGGTAACAACGGTTGACTGGGTCGGCCTGATTCCGACGATCTCAACCGCATCGTTCACCTTCACTTTACCGCGGGAAATACGACCCGTCACGACGGTGCCGCGTCCCTTGATGGAGAATACGTCCTCAACAGGCATGGAAAACGGCTTATCAAGTTCGCGCTTCGGCTCAGGGATGTAGGAATCAACCGTATCCATAAGCTCTTTGATCTTGGCTTCTGCTTCCGGATCTCCCTGAAGTGCCTTGATGGCTGATCCTCGGATAACCGGAATCTTGTCACCAGGGAATTTATACTTTGTAAGAAGTTCCCTGACTTCCATCTCGACGAGATCGAGAAGCTCCTTGTCCTGAACCATGTCGCATTTGTTCATAAACACAACGATTGCAGGCACGTTGACCTGGTTGGCCAAAAGAATGTGCTCTCGTGTCTGCGGCATGGGGCCGTCCGGAGCGGACACGACGAGAATCGCGCCATCCATCTGGGCTGCGCCGGTGATCATGTTCTTGACATAGTCAGCATGACCAGGAGCGTCGATGTGCGCGTAGTGTCTTTTCTCGGTTTCGTATTCTGAATGATGAATGTTAATCGTGACTCCGCGGGCTTTTTCTTCCGGGGCGTTATCAATTTCTTCGTATTTGAGGGCTTTGGCCATTCCAGCTTTCGCCAACACGTGGGTAATTGCCGACGTGAGAGTGGTCTTCCCGTGGTCGACGTGGCCAATCGTGCCAATATTTAAATGCGGTTTGTTGCGTGTGAATTTTGCTTGGTCCGCCATGCTGCCTCCTTAAATAAAAAAACAATACAGACAAATCACCTCATAAGCTCATCAGGAACAAGCTGATGAGTTGTGAGATGATTCGTACAGGCATTCTACCATCACGATCACGTTTGCGCAATAGGTGTTCACTCTTACGCTGAAGCGGATGCGCGGCCTTCTTTGGCGATAATCTTCTCCTGGATATTGCGCGGCACTTCTTCGTAGTGGGAAGGCTCCATATAATAGGTAGCTCTGCCTTTCGACATGCTGCGAAGTGCAGTCGCGTATCCGGAAAGCTCAGCCAAAGGAACGAGCGCAAGAATAACCGACACGTGTCCTCGCTTCGTCGTCCCAAGGATCTGCGACCGTTTGGCGCCCAAATCTCCGATAATGTCTCCCATGTATTCGTCGGGTGTCGTCACTTCCACTTTCATGATCGGCTCAAGGAGTGTCGGTTGCGCTTGCTTGGCTGCATTCTGGAACGCCATGGATCCCGCGATCTTAAAGGCGACTTCTGAGCTATCAACATCGTGATACGTTCCGTCATAGAGTGTTGCTTTTATGTCGACAACCGGGTAGCCGGCGATAACACCGTTTTCCATCGCCTCCATAATACCCTTTTGGATAGGCGCAATAAACTCACGGGGAATTGCTCCACCTTTGATGGCGTCGACGAATTCGAATCCTTCACCACGACCCTTGGGCTCAAGCTTGATGAAACAGTGTCCGTACTGTCCGCGGCCTCCGGACTGCTTGATATACTTCCCCTCGCCTTCAGCCAGCGCCTTGATGGTTTCTTTATACGCCACTTGCGGCGCGCCGACATTGGCCTCGACCTTAAATTCCCGCTTCATACGGTCCACGAGAATCTCAAGGTGAAGCTCGCCCATACCCCAGATGATAGTCTGGTTCGTTTCCTGATTGCTCTTAATCTTGAACGTTGGATCTTCCTCAGACAACCGCTGAAGGGCATAGCCCATCTTTTCCTGGTCATTCTTGGTCTTGGGTTCAATCGCAAGAGAAATAACGGGCTCGGGGAAGGTAATTTTCTCAAGGATAATCGGCTTGGTGTCGTCACAAATCGTATCTCCGGTAATCGTGTCCTTAAATCCTACGACCGCAACGATTTCTCCTGCGAAAGCCTCTCGGATTTCCTCACGCTGGTTGGCATGCATGAGAAGTAAACGCCCGACGCGTTCCTTTACACCCTTATTCGAGTTGTAGACGTAGGAACCGGATGTTAACTTCCCTGAATAAATACGTACATAGGTCAATTTCCCGACATGCGGATCAATCTGAATCTTAAATGCGAGTCCTGAGAACGGCTCTTCTTTCACACGCTTGTAGCTAATGGCTTCTTCTGTTCGCGGAACGGTTCCCGTGACAGGAGGCAAATCCAGGGGCGATGGAAGATAATCCACGACCGCATCCAAAAGAGGCTGAACGCCTTTGTTTCTCAGGCTTGTCCCTGCATAGATCGGAACGAGCTCGTAGGCAATAACGGCCCTTCGGAGTGCTGCTTTCAACTCTTCCACCGTAGGCTCCGTGCCGCCAAGATATTTCTCCAGAAGTGCATCATCGGTTTCCGCGATTTTCTCAATAAGTTCATGACGGCTTTGCTCTACCTCTTCCTTAAGATCTTGGGGAATTTCGGCTTCGTCAAAGTGAGCGCCTAATTCATCGCTTCCCCACACCAATGCTTTGCGCGTGAGAAGATCAATGATTCCTTTGAAGGTATTTTCTCGACCAATCGGAACAACCATCACAGCAGGGTGTGCGCCCAAACGCTCTTCAATGGATTTAATCGTCGCGCGGAAATCAGCTCCTAATTTATCCATCTTGTTGATGAAACACAGACGCGGAACCTTGTATTTGTCCGCCTGGTGCCACACGGTCTCTGACTGGGACTGAACGCCTTCTTCCGCGTCAAGGACGGTGATACCTCCGTCAAGAACGCGAAGAGAGCGCTCCACTTCTGCGGTAAAGTCTACATGTCCGGGAGTATCGATAATATTGAAGCGGTATCCTTTCCAGAACGTGGTCGTGGCGGCTGACACGATGGTGATGCCGCGCTCACGCTCCTGCTCCATCCAGTCCATCTGCGTCGTGCCTTCGTCGATATCACCGATCTTATAGCTTTTACCGGTGTAATACAGGATGCGCTCCGTGGTTGTCGTTTTCCCGGCGTCGATATGCGCAATAACGCCGATGTTACGGACCTTATCAAGAGGAACGTCGCGGTTTTCTGTAAGTGTTGTTTGCGGATTTGCCATAATTCCAAACAAAAAAAGCCACGCACAGGGCGCGCAGCCATGTTTATCGTAAATCATTATACGAAAAATCCGTTTCCCTGTCTAGCAGAGCGAGTGATATGCTGCGAAGCATGGATTTATTCGCTCTTCTTTACTCGCTCGTTGCCGCAGTCGGCTTCGGACTCGTGGCTGTTCTTGTGACGAAAACGTCAAGAAAAATCGGACCGGTTCCCGCACTCTTTTTATTTTCCAGGGACTTGGAGTACCGCTGTTTGCGTTCCTCATCCCCGTGGCACCACCGACCCCGACGCAATTTAATCTTCTGCCGCTTATCGTTCTGGGTTCACTCTTTAGCTTCAACTATCTGTTATTTCTCCATGCCACAAAAATCGGCCGCCTTGCGGTTGTCGGGCCCATCGGACAACTTTATATGGTGGTTACCGCCATTCTCGGCGTAATGTTTCTCGGTGAACCTTTCGGGCCTGCAAAAATCGTAAGCATGATTCTTATCATGGTTGGCGTGATTCTTCTGGGATTGGAGCTGCCAAAAAGAAAAGAAAAAGTCCTCACGCTACTTGCGGGAGTGCCTCACTCATTTATCTCATCCGCCGGAACGGCGTGTATCTTTATTTCCTTGCGATCTCATCCAGATCGATCGGATGGTTTCTTACCGTCGTTACTATACGAACGGCAATCGCCGTTACGACATTTCTTATCCTTCTTTATAAGCACTATGACTTCGCAGTGCTGAAAACGCAAACACCGTGGAGAAGTATTTTCGCTGCGGCAGCCTTGGATGTTGGAGCGTTTTCTCTCTATAACTACACCATTGCTAACTATGAAGTGTCCACGGTCACGATGATCACGTCGCTTCAGGCTGCGGTTATAGTGTTATTCTCCTGGATCGTATTTAAGGAAAAACTCAACAGGCAACAGTTTATCGGCCTTGGTGTCGCAATTGCGGGACTGTTTACCCTTCAGGTGGTGTAAGTTAATACTTCGTTGAAGGTGCGTCTCCTAAATAAGCCGCAAGCCTATCGGTAAGACCAAGTTCGTTTTCTTCTTCATTAATAGTGCCCAATAAAATATCCATCGCCCGAGTGGTATTCGTTCCCAGATAAGGCTCGAATTGCTGAAATATTTGTTCAGGATCGCCCGTTAAAAATCCCCGGAGCATAATTCGCCAGTCAATAAAGCGCGCGACGTAAAAGAAAGCCTGAAAAAACGGAATATTATCAGTGTGTTCATCCGGAACAAGTTCACCCTTTTGAACAAGCTGATCAAACAAGCGTAAATTTCCACCACGTTTCATTATGTGTCCCGATACGTACTCATACGCCAATTCGTACATTTCTCCCGCGGAAAGCAAGTAAGGGTGGGCAACCAGATCGTTAATAACATAGTCACCAGCACGAAGAACACGACGGAAAGCGCGCCGTTCGATAAACGTATCTTCCACGCGAAGACCATGACCGTCTATGAGCACCGCGTCCAGCGCCGCAGATACGCGTCTTCTTGTAAGATCGTCGTATGAGGCAGGAACAATAAACGGATGCGTGACATTCATCATCGCGCCCACCTCGTGATAGACTACCCGTTTGAGATACGGATCGGGAAATAGAAGAAGCGTCGGGGTAAAGGTATATTTTGTGCTGTGAAACCATGCAATTTTTTGGACACTCGTTATCTCAGTTAACCCAGCTCCCACTTTTTCGTTCATCTGACGTATCTCAGGCCGCATAAGCGGATGGAACTCCGGGCCGTGTTCGACCGGTTCTGGCGCGATAAACGTATTTGTCTTATTCGGAATCCGCGTCGCATCCGGACGAAGGTCGTCCGGAAATCGAAGCCATATCTGCTGGTACGCGTTCTGGGCTATCGCGATGATGCGTTCTTTAGTTCGTTCTAATTCGTATTCGGGTATGTCCGGCATAAGAAAAAAACGCACTTTCATGCGTTTTGGCATCATACACAAAACTTTATGGGAAATCAATTACTATAGGTTGTAAATATCAATGAAATCTTTTCCACTCACCTTCTGATACGACAGTAATCCGATTACCGTCAACCTTGACCGCTGATGCGTCATCCAATGCGTAAAACGGGGTATTATTCGACTCTGCCAATTTTTCCAAATAACCGATCCGCACCTTTGGAAAACCCGGTGAATTCAGATGAGGACGGATTTCAAAATCAATAAATCCTAACCCTGAATCATCCTTAAATCTTTTCGTCCTCTCGTAATACAGAATTCCCAAATACGAAAGAGAGACAACTTTCGCAGTAACAATACTTCCTGCACTTATGCCCATATACACTTTCGTCGCAAGCAGTTTGGGCAATAATTTAGCCAATCCCGACTTCCTTAACCAAGTAAGAAGATATCGATCATTACCACCTCCAATCGCAATCACATCGGCACGCGCAAATATCGGTTTCCACACAAGGGGTTTTACTTGAGAGATGTCAACAATATCGAATGAGGAAAAATTCAGATTCTTGAGCGTGTTCATTTCACGCTCAACCCAAGACTTATCTCCTTTCTCGCCGTTTGCGGCTGTTGGGATAAATACCGCGCGACTATCTCGAGTCGGCTTCCCTAATAATTCCAGAAATGCATCAACGATAGATTTATTTGTTAAACCAGCAGATGTAAGAAGTAGTTTCATACCGTAAGTGGATTCATTGCAAAATTATATCACCCTAATGCAGTACATAAGGACGTATTTTTAATTTCGTCCCGTTTTGAAGGAGGTACCGAGAAAGAATTCTATACGTATCGTAGTCAAATTCATATTTGTTGGAAATAGCATCCGAATCGTTATTAATCGTACCCAAGTAACACCAGTGGAAAACAACATGTGCCGTTTTCCCTTCATATATGGCTATGGCTCCGTTAAACGGCCATTGCTTAATTTTCGTTTTCCCGAACGCCTCGATGAAGCGTATATTGTATCGAGCCGGCAGCTCTTTACCGATACATGCACCCGCGCAGACATCCAGTTGATACCCGAAACATGCAGTTTTTGCCTTTTCCAAAGAAAGGAGTTTCTTGCAAAGTTTATGGTCGGTAGCAAGTTGCGCGAGATATCTCTTCGCTTGTCCCAAAGATCGGAATACCGCCACGATATTCGCTACGTCGGCGGGGCGTATCACAGAAACCTCTTCAAGGGAAATCGTAAGATATCCTTCCGGGGTTTCTTTTTTGGAAGCGATGACAAATCTCTGCATCTCCCGAAGTTGACGGTTATATACGGGTTTGTATTTTTTAATAAGCTGTGACTCTCTAAGTAACGCTCCCAATTCCCCGTCTGTCTTCTGAACTTCCAAAGACCCGATGCTATGAAATACTTTTGCTTCCTTCATATTCGAAGTAGCATCGGTAAAATGCGAGAGAATGCGCTCCTTCAGATTGATACTTTTGCCGATATACAGCGGCACTCCGTCGGCGTTATAAAACGTGTAGACTCCCGAACTCTCAGGAAGCGTGTCGATTGTTTCTCTTGTAATTGCCGATGGAAGGGAAGCAGTCTTGGTGACGATCTTTATAGCATGTGCTATTTTATCGGGCGGTACCGTCTTTTGGATCATCTGAAGGAAATCCCACAGCACCTTGGCATCACCCAATGCCCGATGTCGCCCTTCGCACGTAAATCCGAATCGCTCAATAATGCTATCCAGGTTATGTCGACGGTACCGTCGAAAAAGCGTGCGGGATAACTTTGCTGTGCACAGTTGGCGACTTACAAATGGTTCTTCGATGCGGCTGAACTCTGATTTGATAAAGGAATAATCGAAACGGGCGTTATGCGCGACAAACATCGCATCGCGTAGTAAATCCCGAACGGTATCTTTGAGCGCATAAAAAATCGGCGCGTTTTCCAGTTGCCCCGCATGAATCCCGGTAAGCATTGAAATCTCTGGCGGAACGTGGCACTGCGGATTAACAAGTGACTCATATGCATGAGTAAGTTTTCCGTTTTCAATGCGCAATATGCCGATCTCGATGATACGGTCACGCACCGGACTTGTGCCGGTTGTCTCCACGTCAATGATGGCGAGATTTTCAAACATGAATGCAAAAGAGATTAATCCGCGAAGTTTTGGGTCACCATGATACCGAAGGTATCTGTTGCAATAATGCCGATACCAATGCGCCGAAACCGTCGGTCAAGAATATTTCTTCTGTGGCCGGCACTTTCCATAAGCCCTTGATGTGCCGTCGTGACGTCAGGTGCATAGGCAAGGTTTTCGCCTGCCAGAGTAAATGTAACGCCTCCTTTCTCCATCCTGTCTGCTGCATTTTCTCCCTCCGGTGAATAATGAGAAAAATATTTCCTCTCAAACATATCCCGACTGTATGCACGGGCCACGGCAACTATGTTCGTATCCATAACGAGTGCCGGTGCGCCAGTTTTTGCCCGTTCTGCGTTAACAAGTTCGAGCATCTTGCGTTCGCTTGCTTCATCTACCCGCAGATCGGAAAACTTCGGGGACACTTCAAGGGCGATGCGCTCCTTCGATTCAGGCTCAATGGTAAAAAATTTCTGTGCGCTTTTACCAATCTCTTCAATGACCGATTCTATGGGAGCACCGTACTTCTCTACATATCTGGCGAGGATCGAACCCACGCGGGAATTTTTGATATCAGTTTTTACTGTTCCTCGAAGGGGAAGCGCCAAAACGACAAGGAGGACAAACGCCACGATCACGAGGCCATTTGCCGCTGAAACAACTGCCCCCATCGATTCAGCGATTTTGGAATTCCGGATACGTTTCGGGATACGCGTAAGCAGTCCATGTAACAGCTCACTGATAGTTTCCTGAACGAAGAATGCCAAAAGAAGGTACGATAAGACGGCGCTCCAATTGTGAGGAATTCCGAATTTTTCTGAGAGAAATCCTGATACCGGCACTTGCCAGGTAACGGCCACCCACAATGCCAGCAGAAAAGAAAGAAAATTAACCAGAAGGGGGAAAAAGCCTGCTTCCCATCCGAGGTACGCGTGATACAGCACGACTCCAAGAATCACCCAATCGATCCAGTTGAAGTTCATACCTTTATTGTATGACAGTCTGAAGATTCAGACAAATGAATTGTGTGCTACACTGTGTGTGGTATTTAACATTTGCAAATGGAGGAATATGAACAAATATATTCCCTTTCTCGTTTTTGCGTTTCTCGCCATCGGCGTGTATTTCTTCATTCAACCTCGCAACTCGTCGATCTCCTCTCCTCCAACGTCACAGGAATCTTCTCAAAATCCCGCAACGCCAAATACGGCATCCGGAAGATATGTTCCGTATACGGCTACCGACTTTGCGGCGGCCAAAGGAAAGAAACGCGTGCTGTTCTTCTTCGCCCCGTGGTGCCCGACCTGCGTACCCACTGATAAAAACTTCCAGACAAATCCGGAACGCATCCCCGAAAATGTGGTATTGTTCAAAGTCGATTATGACTCTTCAACGGATCTGAAGAGAAAATACGGCATCACCTATCAGCACACCTTCGTCTATGTCGACGAAGAGGGAAACGCCATTCAAACGTGGAACGGGGGCGGATCGCAAGAACTGACAACAAACACTCAGTAATACGTTATGGTCATTCTTCTCATTTTCGCTTTTTTGGCAGGGATTGTTACGATTCTTTCGCCGTGCATCCTTCCCATCCTACCAATCGTTCTGTCAGGATCGCTAACAGGCAGCAAGAAAAGACCGTTTGGAATCATTACCGGATTTATTCTGAGTTTTACGTTCTTCACGCTATTTCTCTCGACTATCGTTCGAGTCACCGGGATTTCGGCGGACGCGCTTCGCCAGGTTTCCGTGGTAATCGTTCTTATGTTTGGGGCAAGCCTCCTAATTCCGAAGTTCCGGGTTTTGCTGGAAATTTTCTTCTCGAAGTTATCCAACTTCGCACAGTCCAGTCAAAAACCGTCACCAAGCCATGCTGATTTCCCGGCGGGCGTACTGGTAGGAGTCAGCCTCGGTCTGGTGTGGGCTCCCTGCGTCGGTCCGATCCTGGCGTCTGTCATTTCGTTAGCCCTGACCGGAACGGTCACTGTTTCGGCAGTTTTCATCACGTTTGCGTACGCCGTCGGCACTGCGATTCCTATGCTTGCTATAACATACGGCGGTCGCAACCTTCTTAGCCATGCCCCCTGGCTTATAAAAAACAGTGGAAAAATTCAGAAAGCGTTTGGGGTCATTATGATCATTACCGCTATAGCAATCGCCTTTAATATCGACAGGAAATTTCAAACGTATATCCTGGCCACCTTCCCTAACTATGGCGTCGGGCTGACGAAGTTCGAGGACAATCTGCTGGTCAAAAACGCGCTTGAGAGCCTTTCCGATAAACCAACAAGCAAAACGGATATTGGTAAACCCATGAATGAAGTGCTCAACGATAGCTTGGGCGCCGCACCGGAACTCATAGCAAGCGGCGAATGGTTTAATTCTTCCGCGCTTACCATAAAGGAATTACGCGGAAAGGTTATACTCGTCGACTTCTGGACATATACGTGTATAAATTGTATTCGAACACTTCCGTACCTCAGAAATTGGTACGCGAAATACAAAGACAAAGGCCTTGTGATCATAGGTGTTCATACACCGGAATTTGAGTTCGAAAAATCACCTCAAAACGTCGAACGGGCGATCCGCGATTTCGCTCTCGAATATCCCGTCATGCAGGATAACAACTATGCCACCTGGAACGCATACAATAACCACTATTGGCCGGCTAAGTATCTCATCGACAAAAACGGTAAGGTTCGCTATACCCACTTCGGGGAGGGTCAGTACGATGAAACCGAAGCAGTAATCCAAAATCTGTTGACGGAAACCGGCGTTTCCATCGATGCCGATGTGAATAATCCCCAATACCGTGTCTTTTCCAGAACGCCCGAGACATATCTGGGATACGGACGTCTTGCGTTTTTTTCGTCTCCTGAACGAATCGTCCCCGAAAAAGAATCTGTATACTCAATCCCTGATACGATGCCTCTCAACACCGTGGCTTATGGCGGCCCTTGGGTCGTAGGGAAAGAACGGGCCATGCCCAAAAGGGGCGCGTCGCTTGTGATCCGATTCGATGCGGGCGAAGTGTTTCTCGTCATGAGACCCAAGGAAGGCTCGTCAGGTAAGGTCAATGTTCTTTTGGATGGAATCCCTGCCCGACTGGAAACCGCGGGTGAGGATGTGAAAGAAGCGCAGACAGTCGTGACAACCGATAGACTCTATAAGCTGATTAGGCTCCCCACGCCGGGCGAACATCTTCTAAAACTCGAGTTTCTCGACGACTCACTTGAGCTGTACGCATTTACCTTTGGCTGATTTGGTATATCACTCCCGCTTTATCATCCGAAACGAACAGACTTCCATTGGTCCCAAAAAGCAAATCGACCGGCCTTCCAATCGTGCTTTTCCCATCGAGAAATCCTGATAGGAAATCGGATTCCCCGCGTGAGAGGCCTTTGTCGTCCAAATCGAAACGTGCCACTTTATATCCCGTGGGCACCGTGCGGTTCCATGAGCCGTGATACGCAACAAGAAGATCGCCACGGTAGTCTTCCGGCCAAGTCTCGGGAATAAATGCCAGGCCGAGAGGCGCGGAGTGCGCCTGAAAGGTAATATGTGGCGATACCGTCGTGGTGCAATCGTGGATTTTTCTGGGATCGAAAGCATCATCATGAACTCTATCACCATAACAATACGGCCATCCGTAATTGCTCCCCTCCTCTATGATATTCACTTCTTCCGGAGGCGCATTGTCCCCTAATAAATCCCGTCCCATATCAGTCGCCCAGAGGGCGTTTGTTTTCGGATGCCATACGAAAAATACGCTATTTCGAAGGCCCGATGCATATTCTCTCAACTCGGATCCGTCAGCATTTGCGACAAGCATTTTTGCCCGCCTCCAGTCTTTTTCAACACACACGTTGCATTGTGAACCGACCGTTATATATAAACGTCCATCCGCTCCAAAGCCAATCGTTCGCGAAAAGTGATTCCCTCCACCAGGTAACGCAACAATCTTCCGTCCGTTCCCTGCCTTCTTTTGAGTCGCGTCATAGTCAAAAACGACTACCCCATCCGTCTCAGCGACATACAATGAACCATTATGAAACGCGAGTCCGTGAGGACTGTTGAGTTTTTCTACTATGGTCTGGGTCTTTTCTGAAACTCCGTCCCGATCTGCATCGATAAGTCCCACGATTTTCCCTTGTGCCGGAATGCTTACAACAAGTGTTCCCTCAGGGTCCCACGCCAGCACGCGCGGGTTGCCGAGATGTCTGGCAAATACTGAAACGGAAAAACCCTTCGGTACCTTCAGCGGCAAGCCGGTCATATTGAGTGCTTCGGGAATTTCTTTCGGCGGACCAATCGCAGGGGCGACACCCCGCAGGTTTCTGTAGAAGAAACTTCCTATCCACACGCCCGCCGTTAGGACGACAACCAGGAAGAATAATAGGAGTTTTTTCATTAATAAATCGAATTACTAGGGACTTGGGACAAAAGAACCAGTCGTGTAATCCGGATAATCCTCGCACTCAAGATCGTGTTCACTTTTAAGCGATTGCAGCGCTTTGCTCATTGGTCTTACCATAGACAGGGACCCCTCGATAATAGGATAAGCATATCGCACGATTTGCCCGGATCCGGTTGCCTTCTTCAGACATCCCTCGAGCTCATCGAGAACCACGATGCGGCGCTCACATACTCGCTCTTTGCCGATACCCCTCGATGCCACCTGATATTGTATGTCGTTGATAGAACTCAGTGAATTGTCGTAACAGGATTTCTCGGACATGACAAACGGTGCTATGTAAACAATGCCAACGATAAACACAACGAGTGCGGCGAGTGCAATCTTCATATTCCTATTGTAATCGAGTCATCCAAAGTTCTCCAGAGAATACGACACGCATACGTACGATACGGTGACCATTTCTTCGTTATTTTTTCCATCTGCTTCTGCGTCGGTTCACGCTTGAATTTATACAGTTTCTGTATCGCACGCCTCAAGCCTACATCGCCATATGAAAATACGTCTTCCCTTCCCAAACTGAACATGAGAAACATTTCTGCTGTCCAGGGACCAATTCCCTGTATGCGTGTCAGCTCGGCAATGACCTCAGTGTCAGTTTTCGATGTAAGCGTCTCAAGGCGGATTTCTTTTCGAATGACATTTTCCGCAAGCGCTTTGATGTACTTAACTTTCGACCAGGAAACGCCCACGGATCGAATCGATTCACCGCGAGTCTCAGATACATATGTAGGTGTAATGATTTCCTTCGGAAAAAGCCGTCGGAATCGCTTGAATATCGTTGCACCGGCCTTTTCGGATAACTGTTGATTGATAATCGCTTCACACAAATCCGAAAAATAGTCCTTCGAAATTCTGGGCACCAACAAATGCGCCTGCCCGTCTAAAGCTGACAGGGCAGCGAATAATGTCGGGTCAACAGCACGAAAATGAGCTCGAATGTTCGGTTTCATGCTTGCCTTAAGAAAGTAATCCGTCGTACAATTTATACGTATGCAGATCCTCCTTGTGTACGCTACCAATTCTGGCACGACCATGATGACTGCGCAAGCCGTCGCCGACAAGCTTACGGGCGCGGGTCACCAAGTCACGATGAAACAGGCCCTGGAAACCACCCCTGATGACCTGCGAAGCGCTCCCGTGGTCATTTTCGGTTCGCCCAGTTGGGACTTCGACGGGAAGGAAGGAATGCCTCACGAAGATTACATGCCGCTTATCGAAAAACTGAAAACACAAACGTTTGAAGGAAAACCATTTGCCGTTTTCGGACTCGGAGATTCATCTTATACACATTTCTGCGGCGCTGTTGATCACCTCGAAGAGCTTATAAAAACCATGAAAGGAACCCTCGTTGTTCCATCATTAAGGATTGACAAGTACTTCTCTGACCAAACGAAACACATGGAAACAATCAATTCGTGGGCGCAGGGACTTGTCACTCAATTGGGAACATTGCCGCCGCAGTCGGCGTAACCAAATCCATGGGAGAATCAAGCACAGAACAGATTGTGCCGATATCAGTACCGCTCCCGACATCCGCATAGAGCCGTCTTCCGAATTCCATTCCCATGAGACTTGCGAGCATATCGGAATTGAACCCCGGCTCGAAAAATCCTTCATTTGGAGCCTGATACGACCTTGTATCCACCATCCTTCGAAACCACCGCATCGTTTCCCATTGTTCCCATTTCAGTTCTCCGGAAAGGGCAAACACCTCTCCTTCCATTCCCGGTGTATCTCCGACAGAAGCCACGAGTCGGGCGAGTCTCGGTACTGTTTTTGCCTCCGGAAGGCCCAATGCGCGCGCATGGGCGTACGTATAGGATAAAAACGCAAATCCGGCGAAATGCTGAATTTTGCTTTCGTCGTTATGATGCGAATGATTGAAAATATCGGGAATATTCCCTCTATATTGGGATGCTTCAAACAAAGTATCCGGAAGAGGCGATCGGGACTCATCATAGACACCAAACGCCATCGCTATATCACCCACGCTGTAAAAACTACTGTACAGTGACGCAAAACTAAAAAGCGAAACCTGGACAACGTCCTCTAAGTGAGCGGTTGTGGTTTTCATCTCTTCATACGCGTGGATAAGATGTCGCCAATAACTGTCCTTCAGGGTAATTGCATTTTTCTCATTCTGTATTGCGGTTTTATATGCCCGCGCGTGAGTTCTTCTCAGAAGCGGATCGTGCATTGCCATATGGCGAAGATATTTCTTCTCCCCGAAGTCGTGAGGATCAATGAATGCCGGACGATCCGGATTTCGTGTCTCAAGCCATCCCGGTTCATAGAGAGGGGCTTTAAACGTATCAGCGGCTTCGGGAACATCGAGTGCCATATCAATTCCCAACCTTCCCAATCCGTATGCCATGACTCCGTAAGGGACACCTTTCGTTACTATTTCCCAACCAGTTTTTAGGACGTCTCTTCTACTGACTCTAGTTGGAGATCTTCCCTCTTTTGAGGTCATAGAGGTACTGCCTAGCAGGAAGCAGTGAGAAGACAGTTACCACTTGAAGTGAGCAAATGCGCGGTTGGCTTCAGCCATCCTATGCACAGTGTCACGCTTCTTAATTGATTCCCCCTGGCCGTTTGCAGCATCCGTGAGTTCTGCCGCTAATTTTCCTGAAAAATTCTTAAATTCCTTGTTGGATCGTTTGTTTGCAAACTGAATAATCCACCGTATCGCAAGAGCTACCCGTCTGTCGCCCCGCACTTCGGTTGGAACCTGGTAAGAGGCTCCGCCTACCCGGCGGGCCCGTACTTCCATTTTGGGTCCGACGGTATTTATAGCAGTCTCGAAAACTTTCACCGGGTCCTCGCCTTTTGCCTTGATTGCGTCAAGCGCATCGTAGACGATCTGCTCAGCTACCCGTTTCTTCCCGCTTCTCATCACGCGATTAATGAACCGCATAATGAGCCGATTTCCGTATACCGGATCGGCGACAATGACTGGCTTGGTAACTCGTTTCGATCTGCTCATAGAATTACATTAGTTTGCTGAAGCTACAGCCGGCCCCGTACTTCCGGATTTGGCGCCATATCGGCTTCTCCCCTGACGCCGGGTCGCGACTCCCGTAGAGTCATATTTTCCTCGAACTATGTGATACTTCACACCGGGTAAATCCGGTACTCGACCTCCACGAACCAGAACGATAGCATGCTCCGTAAGCTCATGTCCAATTCCGGGAATGTAGGCAGTAACTTCCTGCTTATTGGAAAGTCGTACACGAGCTACTTTCCGAAGTGCCGAATTCGGCTTTTTCGGTGTCATGGTTTTTACCAATGTAACCACTCCCCTTTTAAAGGGAGACGGCAACTGACTCATAGCTCGATCTTTGGCGTTAAAGAATTTACGAAGTGCTGTCGCTTTTATCTTCTTTGCCTTACTATGACGACCTTTTCTGATAAGTTGATTAACGGTAGGCATATTAACTTTGAACCTTCGCTCGTTCCGGACCTACGGGAATGAGTCTGCCGATTATAACGTTTTCTTTGAGGCCCAGCAACTTATCTTCCTTCGCTGAAAGCGCAGCATCGGTTAAGACATTGGTTGTTTCCTGGAAGGAAGCCGCTGATAACCACGACTCGGTGAAGAGGGAAGCCCGTGTGATACCCAGCATCGTGATTTGGGCAGTCGCAGGTTCTCCGCCTTCAGCCAACACCCGTGCATTTTCTTCCTGGAAGCGCATACGATCGACCAATTCCCCGGGAAGTAGCATGGTGTCACCTGATGTATCTATACGAACCTTATCACTCATCTTGCGCACGATAACCTCAAAATGTTTATCGGAGATCTGAATGCCTTGAGATTCGTACACTCTCTGAATTTCAGTGATAAGGTATTTCTGCGCGCCTCGAAGTCCACGTACCTGCAGAACTTCTTTCAGATCCAGATAGCCACTGGCCAATTGGTCTCCAGCTGCTACCAAATCGCCTTCCTTCACTTTGAGTTCGCTGGTTAACGGTATGACGTATTCGCGCTCTTCCGGCGGTTTCATCGCGGTATTGCGCACCCGGACATGATACCCCTGCTCTGTCTCGGAAACCTCCACCTTGCCGGCAATTTCTGCGATGGGAGACAAAACGCGAGGCGTACGCGATTCAAAAAGCTCCTCAACACGAGGCAGTCCCTGCGTCACGTCAAGTCCGACGATTCCTCCCGCGTGTCTCACCCGCATCGTTAGCTGTGTGCCGGGCTCACCGATCGATTGCGCAGCTATTACTCCAACCGGAGTGCCAAGCTGAACATGTGCGTTCGTAGAAAAATCGCGGCCATAACATTTGGCACACATGCCTACGTGCGCCTGACAGCTGATGGGGGATCGCACCATGATCGACTCCACTTCGTGTTCGTCGAGAAGCCTTCCGTTTTCTTCGGTGATTTCTTCCCCTGCTGCGATAAGGACCTTTTTGCTTCCCGGTGCAACGACATCGCTTGCCGCAAATCGCCCTATCACCCGCAGCACAAATGGCGCCTGCCTGTCTTCATGACGTTTGACTTCCCAGCCTTCCGTCGTACCACAGTCTTCCTGACGAATAATCATGTCATGGGATACATCTACCAATCGACGGGTGAGATATCCGGCATCGGCTGTCTTCAGCGCGGAATCGGTAAGACCTTTCCGTGAACCACGCGTACTGGTAACGTACTCGAAGATAGAAAGACCTTCGCGGTAGTTGCTCTTCGTGGGAAGTTCGACAATCTTCCCCAACGGATCAACCACCAATCCTTTAATAGCTGATAACTGTTTAAGCTGGTCTTTCGACGCACGGGCGCCTCCGGAGTCTATGATCATCTTGACGGGATTGTCCATCTTCATACGCTGCCATGTCACATCTGCAATACGCTCCGTGACCTCAATCCAAATTTCATTGGAGAGGCGTTTCTTTTCCTCAAGCGTGATAAGACCCTGTTGATAATTTTGGTCTACTTCTTTAACTTTTTCTTCAGCTTCATTCACAATCGCCTGCTTCTCTTCAACCATCTCGCAGTCAAATACTGATACCGAAAGTCCGCCGCAGAGAGTCGCACCCATAAAGCCAACATTTTTTATGGAGTCGATAATCCCTACAACCTCTTCCCTGCTATAAAAATTCAGCGCTTTTGTAATGATTGCCTTGATGCTTGCCGCCTTTATCGGCGTATTCATGTATCGCAGTTCCGATGGCAATATCTCATTGAACATAACGCGGCCCACCGATGTAACGATCCACTGATCGTTAACCTTCAGGCGCATCGGCGATCGCAGCGCGAGTTTCCCTGATTGGTATGCAAAAATTGCATCATGTTCATCTGCATACGCTGGCAAGGTGTTCTCGTCGACATCGTCTGATTGCACTTCCAAGGTCGTCAGATAGTAGCATCCCAATACCATTTCTTTGTTGGGAACGGTGATTGGGGATCCATCTGCGGGTTTAAGCAAATTATGTGTCGGGAGCATCAGATGAACAGCTTCGTGCTGACTCTCTTTCGATAACGGAATATGGACTGCCATCTGATCTCCGTCAAAATCTGCGTTGTAGCCTGCGCAAACGCAGGGATGAATTCGGATTGCTGATCCCTCAATCAGAATCGGGTAAAACGCCTGAATACCCAGTTTGTGAAGCGTGGGAGCGCGGTTAAGAAGAACAGGATGATTCTTCGTTATCTCTTCCAGAATATCAAACACCTCTGGTGTCCGCCTTTCGAGAACATTTTTAGCGTTTTTCACGTTCGGCGCGATACCTCTGACGATAAGCTCTCGAAGAACAAACGGCTTAAACATTTCAAGTGCCATTTCCTTCGGAAGTCCGCATTGCGTAAGATTAAGTTCCGGCCCTACGACGATAACGGATCGTCCGGAATAATCGACACGCTTTCCCAAAAGATTCTGACGGAATCGTCCCTGTTTGCCTCGAAGCATGTCGGAAAGCGATCGCAGAGGCGCGATAACCGCACGTGAACTGGGCCGCTGTGTCACGTCGATCAGGCTATCAACCGCCTCTTGAAGCATGCGCTTTTCATTTCGCAGAATAATCTCAGGTGCCCCTAAATCCATAAGATGTTTAAGCCGATTGTTGCGGTTTATCACCCGACGATAGAGATCATTAAGATCGCTGGTTGCAAACCTTCCACCAGTCAGCTGCACCATGGGACGCAAATCTGGCGGGATAACCGGCAGATTGGTTAGTATCATCCAGGAAGGATTTATCGCGGCTTTGCGCATGCCATCAACGACGCGCAGGCGTTTCGTCGCCTTAATGTGTCTTTGGCCACTTGTATTTTGAATTTCTTCCCGAAGCTCGGCTGCGAGCTTATCGAGGTCGAGTCGCTTAATGACTTCTTCGATGGCTTCAGCTCCCATTCCAACTTCAAAGCATTCCACCGCTTCGTATTCAAGAAGCCGCAAATATTCGTCTTCCGTTAAGGTGTGGAGTGGTTTAATCGCTTTTACTATCGCCACCAGCGAATCAATAATTTCTTTAATTTTCTCTTTTTCTTTCTCTGACTGTTCTTCCATCGCTGTTATTTCTTGTCTCTCTTTGAGTGTCAGCTCTGAAACAGCCAAATCCTTCGCCTCGGCTCCGCTTACTTTTTCTTTCACCGTTTCTTTCTCGCCACTATATTGATCTTTCTTTTTGGCTTTCTCTTCTTTCAGGCGTTTCTCTACTTCTTCGATGCGCAATTCGCCTGATTTCACAAGCTTTTCTAAGACTTCCTTCTTTTTAGCTTCGTCGACTTTCGTAACGAGATATTGGGCAAAATAAATAACTTCTTCCAGTGCTCGAGGACTAATATCAAGAAGGAGTGAAAGTCTCGAAGGGGCACCCTTAAAAAACCATACGTGCGCAACCGGTGCCACCAAACTAATATGGCCCATCCGTTCACGCCGTACCTTGCTTTGCGTTACCTCTACTCCGCATTTGTCACAAATAATACCCCGGTAGCGGATTCGTTTGTATTTCCCGCAGTAACATTCCCAATCTTTCGTCGGTCCGAATATTCTTTCATCGAACAGTCCATCTTTTTCCGGTTTCAATGTGCGATAGTTAATCGTCTCTGGCTTGGTAACCTCCCCGTGTGACCACGCTTTTATATCATCAGATGACGCCAGTGTAATTTTAAGGCCGGAAAAATCAACGATATTGGCAAATGATGCTTTTTTGTCCATAGGTATGTTAATTATTGTTTGTATCCTCCGGTTTTGATAGTACTTCTGCTTCTGCTGCCTCCTCTATTACGGACTCTTCTCCGCTTGCTTTTGCTATCTCCTCTGCTTCTTTCTTCACGGCGTCATCAGCAGCAGTCGGAGTCGCAACCACTGGCTTGGCGGTTACCGCTCCGGTTGGCATGACGCTCAATCCCAAAGCCTGAAGCTCTTTCACTAATACCTTGAATGATTCAGGAATTGTCGACTCCGGAATATCCGTGCCCTTCACAATCGCTTCGAAGGCCTTAGCTCTGCCTACAACGTCATCGGATTTGATGGTAAGCATTTCCTGAAGTACATGCGCCGCCCGGTGCGCTTCGAGCGCCCAGACCTCCATCTCTCCGAGTCTTTGACCACCCATTTGAGCCTTTCCACCCAGCGGTTGCTGCGTCACGAGTGAGTATGGGCCGGTTGATCGCGCATGCGTCTTATCCTCAACCATATGAATGAGCTTGAGGATATATCCAATTCCTACGACAATCGGTTCTTTATATGGTTCTCCTGTTCGTCCGTCGAAGAGCGTACTCTTTCCTGAAACCGGTACGCCTGCCTCTTTAAGCTTCTCGATAATTCTGTCTTCTTTTACATTTTCAAATACAGGAAGTGAGATCTTCACGCGCAGCTTAGAAGCGGCGAGTCCAAGGTGTGCTTCCAAAAGTTGTCCCAAATTCATACGGGAAAGCACAGAAAGCGGAGAGATAATCACATCGACGACGGTGCCATCTGCAAGATAGGGCATGTCGCTTTGGGGCACAACTTTTGAGATAACGCCCTTGTTTCCATGGCGGCCTGCAAGTTTATCTCCAACAACAACTTTACGCATTTGAGCAACTTTTACGACAATCTTCCTGTTCGTTCCCGGCTCAAGCTCGTCACCCTTCTCTTTATCGAGAATTTTGACTTCAATTACAGTTCCACGTTCGCCGTGTGGCACGCGAAGACTTGTGTCTCGAACTTCCCGCGCCTTCTCCCCGAAGATAGCACGAAGAAGTCTTTCTTCTGCTGTAAGTTCAGTTTCGCCTTTCGGCGCAATCTTACCAACTAAAATGTCATTCGGGCTCACCTCGGCGCCGACAACGACAATACCGTTTTCATCAAGATTACGAAGCGCCTCTTCTCCAACGTTAGGAATATCCCGTGTCGTTTCCTCCGGTCCGAGTTTTGTATCCACAACGCTTGCCTCATACTCTTCGATGTGTACAGAAGTAAGCACATCCTCTTTTACCAGTCTGTCGGATATTACGATCGCGTCTTCGTACCCCAATCCGTCGAAGCTCATATATGCAATTGTCACATTTGCCCCAAGCGCAAGCTCGCCATCGTCACTTGCCGGACCCTCGATAAGAACCTGCCCTTTTTTCACTTTATCTCCTGTGGCTACCATAACGCGCTGGTTATAGCAGGTTGACTGTGCAGACCGGGAGTACTTTGCGAGCAAATATGTCTCTTCTTGTCCTTCGCGCGATACAAAAACCACCTTTGCACCATCGGCGTATTTAACAACACCGTCATCGTTTGCACGTACAACCCTCCCCATTGTCTGAGAAATAGCCGATTCCATTCCGGTTCCCACGACCGGAGACTGCGGCATGAGAAGCGGAACAGCCTGACACTGCATGTGTGTTCCCATGAGGGCTCGGTTCGCTTCATCATGTGCTAAAAATGGAATGAGCGAAGCTGGTGCGCCAACCACCTGTCTTGGTACGACATCAATATACTCAACCACGCTCGCATCTGCTTCCAAAAATTCTCCCTTGAAACGAACAGGAACACGATCTTCGATAATAAATCCTTCCTCATCCACCTTTACACCTGCATGGGTGATGTGCTTGTATTGTTCGTCGCTTGCGTCCAAATACACGATTTCTGGTGTAACCCGCATCATCGTTTTATCCCCACGTGACACTTTCTCAACCTTGCGGTACGGAGTTTCGAGGAATCCGTATTCGTTGACTCTGGTATAAAGCGACATATAGGTCACAAGACCGATATTCGGTCCCTCCGGGCTTCGGACCGGGCAAATACGGCCGTATTGTGAAGCGTTAATATCGCGGATAGAGAACGACGCCCGCTCACGGGAAATTCCGCCAGTTCCCATAACAGTAAGACGTCGAAGGTTATCGACTTCCGCAAGCGGATTCGTTTGATCCAATATCGTTGACAACTGACTCGTACGGAAAAAGTCGTTTATAGAGGCAATAATCGGACGTGCGTTTACAAGCTGCATCGGGGTAAGATCTTCGGCGGCGGGACCTGCGAGGCTCATTTTCTCACGAACTGAGCGCTCCAAACGAAGAAGGCCAACCCGAAACGCATTGGTAGCAACCAACTCGCCTACTCGGCGAACCCGACGATTCCCCAAATGATCGATATCATCAACGTCGTCTTTGCCGTTTGCCAAATCAATGAGCTTTTTTATGCTTCCTATAATGTCTTCTTTTGTGAGTACCCAATGATCGCGATCATTAGGCACATCGATACCTAACTTCTTATTCATCTTGTAACGACCCACGCGCTCCAAGGAATAACGGCGATAGTCAAAAAACATGGTCTTAAGAAGCTCCTGCGCGTTATCCAAGACAATAGGCTCCCCCGGTCGAAGTTTACGGTAAAGCTCTAACACTGCTTCCGTGTGGCTTTTTGTCGGATCCTTCGCCAATGTAGCCTCGATATACCGATGTTCTTTATTAACGTCAACCTCATTAAATGTCGAAAGGATCTCATTATTATCCCCAAGGCCGATGGCCCGGAGAAACGTCGTGGCCACGAATTTCCTGCGGCGGTCGATTCTGACCATGATGACGTCATTGCGGGTCATAATAAACTCAAGCCAGCTTCCGTGCATCGGACGGATTTCGGCGCTATGAAGGGTTTTCCCCGTCGTAGAGTCGACAGTGCCCGTGAAGTAAATTCCAGGCGACCGGACGAGCTGATTGACAACACACCGCTCAATTCCGTTAATGATAAACGTTCCATTTTGCGTCATTGCGGGGATATCGCCTAAAAACACTTCTTGTGTCACGTGGTGTCCGGACTGCTTGTTCACAAGCGTTGCCACAACCTTCAGAGGCATGTCAAATGTGAGGCCCTTTTCAAGTGCAATTTCCGGCGTAAGTCTTGGCCTGCCGAAATAATAATCGCCAAATGAAAGTTCCCAATTTTTTCCAGTGAAATCTGTTATCGGAGATACTTCGGTGATAAGGTCGCGGATACCCTGCTCGAGAAACCACTGATATGACTCCCGTTGCACCAAGGTAAGATCTAATGTGGGAAGATCCGTGTATTCTTTTCCCCAAAATAATCGTTGAGCTGCAGCGCTGTCTTTAGCCATTGGATAATTCCTTATAATATCAAAAAGAACGACGAAAAGAAGCGAACAATGAACGTTCGCCTTTGTAACTATTGACTTATCCTCTGATTATAAGGATTTTTTTCAAGTTGTCAATACCACCTTCTTCATCTCTTGCAACTTCTCTGCTTCCTTCCCGTATAATGCTATTAAGGAGGGCTCACATATGTTCGAAACTTACATAAATATCCCCGTCGTGCTTGTCGCCGCAATCGTAAATATGATTCTGGGATTCCTCTGGTATTCACCACTTTTATTTGCGAAGCCATGGATGAAACTCATGGGACTCACGAAAAATAGCATGGAAAAGACGAAAAATAAAATGGGCAGCACGTATACCCTCTCCTTCGTTGCTGCGCTTATCACCAGTTACATGCTTGCCGTTCTCGTAAAGACAATCCCAGCGCTCACGTTAGCGGAAGGAGCTGGACTTGCCGCGATGGTTTGGCTCGGATTTGTCGCCCCAGTTCAGTTTACCGAGGTTATCTTTGGAGGGAAACCACTGAAACTCTACCTTATCAATACGGGCTATCAATTCGTATCGATGCTTGTCATGGGAGGAATTCTCGCTCTTTGGGCGTAAGCATCACGTTCGCTTCGTAAGGGTATATATGTCTTGAGAGTAGCCGCCAGTCGCGATAAACGTCGCTTCACCGTTTATGATTGACTCGTATGGCCGACAAACCCGACAACCTTCTTTTTGCGGACAGCGGAAATGCTCTAATTTCCGGGCCAAATGTATCTTATTGGCGATTTCCAGCAATCGTGCCCGTGAAGCCTCTGGATTCGGAAGTGGCACATCCGTAGGCTCGTCATCCCGGTCTAGATACCAGTAACTTGCTCCTGATACGGGACGCGACTGACATGCTCTTACCAGCAAGAGATAAATGGGCAATTGAAGCGAATCCGGATCTTCATCAAATTTGCCGGTCTTAAAGTCAATGATGTGGACACTATCTGTGTCTTCTTTGTACTCAAGCCAGTCGATTTTTCCGCAGAGAATAATGTTGTTTTCCTCGGATAACCAAAAATATGGCAACTCCTGCCGCAGTTTGATGGCTTTGTTCCGTAACCGGCCAGGATGTTCCATGATGCGTCGAATCATGGAGGCTCCCCGGGATTTATATTTTTCTTCCTCCTCACGACTTGCAAATCCTCCTAAATCTCCCGCTACACTACGCCATGAACTGTAGAAATGATCCATAAGTTGTCCAAAAACTCGTTGATCGACAGGTAATCGGGAAAGGGATTCTACCACCTCATGTACGACCTGTCCCAATGCAAGTGGCGGCTGCATGAGCATAACCTTATGTCCCGTTTTCGGATCTCTATAGATATTTTTTAGGAAATATGCCCTTGGGCATTTCAGGTAATCACTTATTGAAGAATGGGAAACCCATATTGCGGAGAATTTATCTTTCACCATAGTCGTAGCGGTATAGTACAATATTTCAATGATTACACAAGTCCCCTTCCGGGACGCTGAAGAGATATGGCATCATGCCTGTCACGAAAATGGCATTCCGGGTCCGTTCGTTTGTTACGACTGGCACAAACTCTGGTATCGAGTTTTTGAGATGCACGCTGACGAATACATCCTTACATACAATAACCAGGTTATCGCCCCGTTCGTGAAAACCAAACACACAATACGCTTCTCAGGAGGAGAAGAGATAGCTGATTATCTGGATATCCTGGGAGGATACGAACAGAAAAAACATGCGTGGGAAGAAATTATCGCATATGTCAAAAAAGAAGGCGTTACCCGTCTTCACCTACGAAATATTCCGGAATCTTCAGCAACCCTTGAGTATTTCTCAAAAATTCCAAACGCAGTTGTCCAGAAAGAAGATACGACACCACGGGTGATACTTCCTTCTTCGTGGGAAAAATATTTAGCTTCTCTTACTCGTAAATATCGTCATGAACTGGAAAGAAAGTTACGAAAGTTCGAACGGGAACATCCAAACGGAACATACCAAGAGAGTGATCATCCTTCCTCAGATATGGAAACTTTCCTATCTCTCATGGAAAAGAATCCTGCAAAACGGAATTTTCTGACCACCCAAATGAAAATTTTCTTCTTAGAGATGGCGAAGGAATTCAAAGACCAAATTTCGCTCCTACTTCTTACAGTCGATGGAATTCCATCCGCAGGAACGCTGTCGTTCATTCATAACAAAACGTACTATCTCTACAACTCCGGATTTGACCGATCGTGTTGTCAGAACGCAGGATTTTACCTCAAAGCCCAAAGTATCAAAATGGCGATCGAACGGGGGTTTGACGAATATAATTTCCTGCAGGGGTCAGAACGTTATAAATACGAACTCGGAGGGAAGGATTTCGGCGTCTACACGGTAGTGTATACAATCACTTAATCGTTCGATGTGTCACCACTCAACTCCAGATGTCGAATCGGAGGAAGTGCAGTTCCCGCGATGCCCTGCATGTTTCCATACATGCCTGCGACACCACTAAGCAGACGCTGGACTTGGGACTCTCTGAGTTTCCAGGATTTTTCAAACGCTATGCGCTCCTTTTGTATTTGATTTCTCATCTCAACATATATTTCTATCATTGCTTCCACATTCTGCGTAAACTCATGACTCGTCACGAATGCGTATAATTCTTCTGCCTTGGTTTGTTTATTTTCTGCCACCATTTTCAAGCGATCTGCGTACAACAAGCCACGACGCAGAAGAAGCGCAAGTGCGTAAGCAAGTGTGGGGCGACAAATATATACACCGTTTTTTTCGCCTATTCCAATCCTACTAATCTCGTCCGGTACAACCTCGCTGACGATAACGGGAACATTCGCCCTGTCGTTTCGAAGATCCTCTTTCAATTTCCCGATCCAGCCGTCAGACCAGGCCTTCGTCCGCTTTGACTCCCACAATATCACGCCACACGCTATGCCCCGCTGGTTTTTTACCGTCTGTCTGACATCAGCCCCAAGTACCCCTTTCCCGATAGGCTCTACAAAATCTTCAGGAAATTCTTTTTTGAGCATCTGTTCCAAATCAAGTTCCTGCACTTCTCCCTGGAGTTGCTGGGAACCTTGTGTTGCTTTTCTCTGCGCGTCTTCCAGCGCCTTTTTGAGGTCGTCAATCACTTTGTCTTTCTCTTTATCTTTCAAACGCTGGGACTCCATGATTTCTTGAGCGGTTTTCTGACGTATCGTCTCCCGTTCCTTATCCAGTTGTCTTTGTTTTTCCAATTCGAAAGTTCGACGCTCCTCTTCCAATTTGTTTCTTTCTTTACGAACTTCCAGTTCTGCGTTTTGCGCTGTCTCCAGTTTTTTCTGAAGTGCCTCAAGTTCTTCTTCATGTTTTCTTTTCTGGTCTCCCAACACCTTCTCTTCTATCTGATGCGTAAGCGCCTGGGTAAGCTCAATTTCTTCTTTGCAATGGGGACAAATGATAGTGGTCTGCATAAAGTCGGATCATTATAGCACCTCGTTACGCGAGGATGTATCCACGGAGCATCTTTCGTATTTTTTTGTGATTTGGAATTGTTTTTTCTACCAACGCCCAAAATCTGGGGCTGTGATTATGTTCCTTCAGGTGACAAATTTCGTGTACAACCACGTAATCAATCGCTTCTTTCGGCAGGTAGCTTAACTTGAAGTTAAACTGGAGATTTCCTGCGCGTGTGCAGCTTCCCCATAACGACGTTTGATTTCTCACTCGCACTTTTCCGTATGAAAATCCGTACAATGCGCTAAAGAAATCCAAACGTTCAGTCAGTTGTTTGAGAAATATATTCTTATTTTTCACATACACTTCCTCCTCATGAGGAAGCACTGTTTTTTCTTGCAATTTCTCCATACGGCGATGATGCTTCAGAATCCATGAGGCCTTATCCCTGAGAAATTCTTCCACGAAATGCATTCCTCCATACTTCGGCACGGACACTATTAGCTCTCCCTTCAGATTCATTGTCATACGCAGATACCGTGCTCTTGGACTTATGCGGATTTCGTATCGTATTGTTTGTGCGTTCAACGTTATCTCGCGAAATGTGGAGGCATATCTGGACATGCGATCTATAGTACAATAATTATATATCCATGGCCACTCTCGATACCTCGAAACTACGTCAGGCTCTTGAGCGTCATGCCGAAATTTCCGAAAGGAAAATTCAACGCCGATATCCTCATGTATCGCAGTGGTTTGCGAATCGCGGACTCCAAATTAGACACATCCGACACCACGCCAGCAAACTCGCTAGCGCCGGCGCCCTGGCCGGAGCAATGGTTCTTTCTAATCCGCTCCTAACCCACCTACCTCAGAACACGGAAAAACTCTCTTCTATGCCAACCGATAAACTTCGTAGCATTACCAGCGCAAACCTTCGCGCGATCCTTCCATCAGATCCCAGACCGCTCACTGCAGATGAGGAAGACGCCGTCGAAAAATTAATCCGTCTAAGCTGGAACATGCCGGTAAAAGCACGCCTGGACGGAGAACACCTCAATACGACATATGGGTACATAGGAGCAGAGCAACATCTGCCGCGCTACCCGGGTGACACCATGGAAGAAAAAGATGCGTATCGTGAAGCAGGTATTACTCCGGGACGCGGCGCCTGGGGATATTTCGCCTCTTCAAAAGCTCAGATGACTGCGGATCTCTATGAGAAAGAAAAGTATTATGTTGCCGTGCAAACTCTGTATCTTCCCGATTGGGAACAACGACTCTCCTATCTTCGACAGTGGTATAAATATAGAAAGGTACTAGTCATGAATCCAAAGAATGGAAAAACCGTCGTTGCGGTTATCGCGGACGCGGGTCCTGCTAAGTTTACGGGTAAGAGTTTCGGCGGATCACCCGAGGTCATGCACTACCTAGAATCAAAAGACGGAGCACAAAAAGGCCCCGTCCTCGTCTTATTTATCGATGATCCAGAAGATAAAATTCCGTTGGGTCCGGTAGATAAAGATACATATCTGGCTCTAGCGAAAGGGACATAATGGCGAAACTTTTTTTTGACCATCTGATTATTTTCGAGGAACTCGTAGCCGTTCTCGATTCGCACAAACTCACTCCACAGGAACGCAGGCAACTCATCGAACTTATGGACCAGACCTTACACCAGGAAATTCTCGCCACAATTCTCAAGCTACTACCCAAGGAGCATCACGAACCGTTCCTCGTTCGTTTTCACGCTACGCCGGACGATAGGCGGATTCTTGAATTCCTTCATGAAAAAAGCGGTATAAACATCGAGAAAGCAATCCTTACGACTGCGGAAAAAGTAAAACGGAAAATCCAGCAGGACATAAAAAACTCTTTAAGGTAGTCTCGGCCTTATACGAACTCCCCTTCGGAGGGATTGTAATTCAGTGGAGCTTCGCAGTGTTCGCAACGAAACTGTATTCCATTGCCCGGGTGCTCCTTTATCACTTCCACATCCCACTCAGAATAACCGGTCTCCGTCAGTTGATGACATGAGGGACACCGTACTACGAATTTCTCCCTACTCAGCTGTTCTCGTCTTTCAGGAGAAAGTACCATAGACTACCAGCTCCCTCCCCCACCTCCGCCGCCTCCGCCCCCTGAAGATCCTCCTGAAAATCCGGATGAAAATCCACGTGAACTGGATGTTGGCGTTGCCGCACGTGATATTCCGGTCGACATACTGCGCATTGAATCTGTAAATGCGCCTGCATTGAAATGATCCGCGGAATATCCGCGATACCACTGTGGCCTCGAAAGGTGCATCTGGGCAAATCTCGCGATCCAGATTTTTTCCACTCCGAAAACGATGGCAAACGGAAGCATCTTCTCGAAAAGCAGCTGCTTTTCCGCTTGAAACGTAAACTGCCTCTCCTGACTAATAATGAAATTCTTAAGGGAACGTGCTATCGTTGCCGCTTGAGCGCCAATGAAAGTTTTTCGCGGCATGTGATACCCGAAAAAGAGTATCGATAAAAATAGAAGAAAGTTTCCCGTAACAAGCGCAACTGCACTTGCCACGGAAAATGTCGTGCGGATAGTCTCTGGATTTTTGGGGAAGAATCCTTCGGCCATTGCTGATGCATACAGCGCACGCTTGGTATCCGCCATAACTTTAACGAGGCTGGATGATTTCAGCGTTACTGCATCCTCATCTTTAAATAGTCCCTCCAAAAGAATTTCTTCGTACGGCTGCAATTCGTCATCATTTACGCGACGCGTTACTTTTTCCAGCTCAATATCACCTTTTTTCTTTTCCACGATCCTCAAATATCCTCGACGGGCCATATCAATTATGGCCGCAGTGATATCTGCAGTATCTGCGCGTTCGTCAACGAGCGTACCGGTCTCGGCTGGCGTGAGCAATCGGCCATTCCTGCCCTTCGGGGGTTCAAACCACGCAGTCGCTTCTCCGACTGAAGGAGAAGGGTCACGGCCATACCTCCACCACAGGATCGGCAAGACGAGGGGCAAAACTATATACCACAATATTGCAGCAAGAATTATAAGGCCCAAAAGAACTCTTCCCCAAAATGAATCCCAAAATGGGACATATTCTTTCGGTTCCAGAACAGCTACCACCCCTTTCGGAAATCCGATTGCTACCGTGAGACCTTCACCCGGCGCGAGAGGAAATCGTGTTTTCACTTGCACTGACCGATTTTTCTCATCATACGAAGTATCACAGCTCCCCCCAGTGGAGCCGATCTGTCCCGTAAAACATGCGATTCTGATTTCTTTGCCTGAAATTTCCTGTGGAAGGATCACTGTTGCGACAGATTCGTCTATAGAGACATCCCAACCGTTCCCCGTTACATTCCAATACAATTCATCATGATCTGAAAAATAGCTTATGGCGCCTGCAACTTCGTAGGAAATTGCATACACGTGTTTTCCTTGAATTGTTCGATTGGGGTCACCAATTTTTAATATAATCTCACTTTGTTTGGTTGATATCGAATACGGATAGTCATAATTCTTTGCGTCTGTCACTGAAAAATCATAAAGCGCAAGAGTAAATTTCTTTCCTTCTTCGTTCGTTTTTATAAGTGGAATCGTCCGAAGTATTCCATGTCGCTCCTCATCAGCGAAGTCGTAATCGATACGCTCTTCCAATCGTATCGTGCCGTCCTTTCGGATATCTATGCGCCCTTTGAAGCTCGAGATTTGCTCGGCATAAGTTGCAGAAGGCAATGCCAAAAATACGGCTATCGCGCTCAAAACACTAGCGACCACTTTTTTCATACGGGGGCTATTTATTGGAGAAATTGCGATATATTCGCGTTATGCTGTTCGAGTGTTTCAGCGTAATGCACACCCCCGGCCGCGTCATGAAGATAATACCAATACGCTGTTTCCTGCGCGTAGATTACTGCACGTATAGACTCCACGCCCGGATTGGAAATTGGGTGCGGAGGAAGTCCCGGGTTCTCGTATGTATTAAAAGGTGAACGGACCTGCTTATCGTTATTTGTCAATGTTTTTTTCCACCATGTCTTTTCAAATGGTTGATATCCAAGTGCGTATTGAAGTGTTGCGTCAGCCTGAAGGGGCCAATTGTTTTTCAGACGCTTTAACAAAATTCCTGCAATAATAGGACGATCCGTGGAACTTTTTCCCTCCCGCTCCACGATGGATGCGAGAATAACGACTTCCTCAAAGGAAAGCCCGGTTTTGGAGGCATCTTGACGCATTTGCGTTGTTATCTTTTTATTGAAATTGTCTATGAACATTGCCACAATGCCTGCTGCAGTGGCATCCCTAGGAATGAGGTATGTATCAGGAAACATATACCCTTCTCTGGTTAATTTAAGAAATTCTTGTTCAGGGATATCCAAATCTTTTGCTATCCGCGCGGCAATCTCTTCGCTTCGCCAACCCTCCAGTGTCGTCACCCACTGATCCAAAATTCCATGCGTAAGTTCAAGCGCAATAGTTCGAGCATCCATGGATCGGGTAAGACGAAAATCCCCTGCCTGCAATTGTCGTTCAATTCCCAATATTTTCACGAGGATAAAAAAACCTGTCGGACTGCGTATTAACCCTTCCTGTGCAAGATTCGCTGCAATGGTTTTTACTCCCTCTCCGCTTTTGATAGTAAAACTTACAGGAATCGTATCAGCGGAATTCACCGCGGATATACTATCACGCCACCAAAGCCACCCGCCCCACGCAAACACCACAAAGACAAAAAAAACGATAACAAAACGGGAAGCAAATGAGTATGGTTTACTTCGCTTCATCTAATGTTGCCCTTCTGAAAGTTGCGCTACCGCTATCATATATGTATATTCGCCCACATACGCAAACCACCCGAAATACTCCTGCCCTTTTCCCTTTCTCAAGCGGTTTTCCACAGCCTACGCATTTCCCCTGTGAAAGAAGCCATGCCTGCATGGGAGCAATGATATTTTTAAACATACGTTCAAAATCGTAGATAGTATACCATTTCTGTCTATCTATTCGAGTGTCATAAGCCTTGCCTTCACATTGAGACGCTTCCAATACGTACCAGGCGGGACACAGGTAACGAGCGTCAAGTACGAATCATCGAAACGCTGTTCCAGGATAGACACGTCTGTCGGCTCAACCACAACCATTTCAAATATTTCATATACATACTCAACGCCATCGTAAGTTACAAAAACTCGATCCCCCTTCTCCAATGTCGGGAGGAGTGAAAAAATCGATTTATAGTTTGTGGGTGAGAAAAATTGCGGCAATGTGGAATGCCCAAAGACCACGGCAATTCCGAATTCACCCGGCAATCCCGTTCCTCCATAATGAATAAGGCTTTCGCTAAGGTCATCCGCTCCAATACGGACAAGTGCGTCCTTGATCTTGAGCTTCGGGATTGAAAGTGTATACGAATTTACAGGAGTAACGACGCGTTTTTGAGGAACTGACGGATACCATGCGTTGGCGTTCGTAAAATCGACACTCGTAAGTCCACTGTCTGCGGCAACTGCAACAGGCGAAAGTGACTTGTTCACTCGCGTAGTACTGACCGCCTCCCCGATCGGCGCAATCGTTTTGGAAAATATTTCATCGCTGATCGCGGTGAATGACAAAATCGGCCAAAGCGCCCAAAACAACAGCAATCCTCCAATTGACATGAGGACAAACGAAATTCTTCCCCCCCTACGTAGTCGCCTCACCCTGCGGGGCGGCGCTTTCAAATAGCGATACATCGACATATTCCTACTGGGCTATCGCAAGACTCACCGAAATATTGTTTTTATTGAAGGGAAGACGTTTCTTGCTCGCGCTTAGTCGAAAACTTACTTCCATTCCGCCAACTCCCGAAAGCGTTCGGAGATACGCTTCCGCCTCCGATAAACTTTTTCCTGCCAGCGCCTTAGGAAGTCCCGCCGTATCTAACATCGGCAACGCAATAGACTTGATGGTCGCCTGCGCGGTAATTTTGCCGTCTTTCTGAACCTTCATGTTTGACAGAGTAATCGAGGTATTATCTGAATCCAATCTGTATCCTGTAGGCGCTGTCAATCTTCCCTTCTTTTCAAATAAAGAACGGACTTCTTGCTTGCGAAAAGCTGTGCCTGACACGGTCACCGTTACCTTACCGTGAAGCTGGCCTGCTTCCTGGTCTATTTCCTGATCGAACGTTTTTTGAGTCACCGTAGTCTTTATTGTGCCATCTATTAGCGACTCTCCGCCTTCAACTGATTGTGAAAGCTCCTGTTGAGCCTTGCTTGTAAGCTCATCTGATACTTCTTCGACAAGTGCATCAACGTCCGCGCGGCTTACTACCGTGACTTCCCGACTTGTACCACCCGTAAAGGCAGTATCATTGCGCGCGGTAGCGATGCTCGAAGAAACATCAACAAAAGTAAACTCGCTCCCTGATGGTAAATTGCCCGCAGCTCCGATGGCGACCGCGGTAACTGCGGCACTTTGCTTTCCGAACGTTATGGATCCAATGCTTTCCGAGGCAGATGCGACCTGCACATCGCTATCGAGCGAAAATTTCAGGGATCCCGATTGAAGCACCGTTCCCTTGCTGAATGTTTTGGATGAGAGAGACTTATTGTATATCACGACTGTGCCACGCGCAGGGTCACCGACATTCTTCTTACCTTTTACTGCAACTGTTTTTTCACCTTCCATTGTCCGCTCACGCTTCACTCCCGGTACGACACTCTCTTCAGCATCTACCGAAGAGGCAGAAGGATCAATGACTATCGCCTGCGCCGCTTCTATGGATTGCGGAATCTCATATATTGTAACGACTGCCTGTGGGAGTACCCAGGTTATACTGCCCCATACAAACCCTAGAACACAAAGAACGAGGATACCAAGCAGATATTTTTGCTTCGGGGACGCGATTCCATTACGGATACCCCCCGCGATGACCGACCCGATCAACCCGAATCGTTTCCCTAGTGTCGCCATATTCTGCGCCATAGCCGACGGACGGACGACATCGGATTTTACGACACCGTGAGATATTTGTTCCTTTTCCTCCAGCACGTCAGCATCCTTCTTAAACCCAAGCGACTCTGCATCGACCACAACGACGTTTGCGTCTTCCTTGCCCTTTTCATCCACCGCGAAATCTTCCTCCAGAGTACGGGCTGCTTCTTTCACTTCTCCCTCCACAATCATCTCTTCTTCACTCACTTGCTCCTCTTCTTCGGATTCTTCCTCTATTTGTGCTTCCTCATCTTCTGAATCTTCCCGGGCTTCAAAGACAGCCTGCTGTCTGTCTTCCTCGGGAGTTGGCGGCGGCTGCGTTTGCGTAGGCTCTGACTTTTCGTCTTCACCAATTGCTTCTTTTCTCATTTCACTGGCTCCGGCTAAGGAAATAGAATCAATGATCATGTCAATCGTTACTATTTCAATTTTCGGAAAGTGAAGAAAGTTTGCCCGTGTCGTACACTGGTGATGCAGCAGTTTTTCCCTCATTTCTTCAAGTTCTTTGTTTTCTGATCCGTATAGGAGCATCCTAGCTGGCAATACCTCCATTTCAGTAAAACTCTTCAATCCCTCTTCTACACGCAGAGACACATCATCGTGTTTCTCAAGATCCCGAAGGCCGACAAGCGAGCCGATTTTATAGAGTGAAATTGCGATAGTCTTGGAATTAACCCCCAATAAAATTACGCTCGGGGGCACACCTTCGTCCGTTTTGAGTTTAAAAATGATGGACTGATGAAGCGGCACAAATCCCGCAAGCGTAAGCTCGAGCGTTTTAGCCAGATTTTTTATTTCTGAACGGATTTCTTTTTTTATTTCACCTGTCGCGGTCAGATAAATTGCTGGTATGCCAAGTATGGCGGTCGTAACGTCTGTCCGACCCGTTTTCTGCTCAAGGGCACCCAAAAGCCGATCGACAGCTTCCATCCTATCCTTCCAGGTGTCAGACTTAACTGCAAGGTGTGCAGATGCAATCACATGAGCTTTGCCGGAAGCCGCCATCTGCCAAACAGAAACTGCTACTGTGTGAACATCAAGATAGATTGAAAGATATGCGGGTTCCTTATCGGCTTTTGAACCCAAAAACGACTGAATGGCATCCGGCAATTTCATAAGAAAATAACAAGGAATTTCCTCGTATATCCATACTAACAATGACCGCGACCGGAAGCAAGGAATGTATGAGCGTTACGTAAGGGTCCCGTAAATGCGCCGGATACCCGCGCCTGAGGACTCCTCTTTGAGGATTTTAAACGATCCCAATACACCAGTCTCTGACACGTGTGGCCCCCCGCAAAATTCGGCTGAGAAGAAATCATCTCGCGGTCCTATGAAATATACGCTTACTCGGTCGGGATATTTCTGACCGAACTCCATTTGTGCACCTTTTTTCTCTGCTTCCTCACGATTCATTTCTACACGGGTAACCGGAAGATTCTCGGATATTTTTTGATTTACCAGACGCTCTATGTTCGCCAGTTCCTCTGCCGTCAATCTGCGGGAGAAATTTACGTCAATCCGGAGTCTCTCTGCCGTAATATTACTCCCCCGTTGTCTAATAGACGGATCCACAATCTTCTGCAGCGCCGCTAAAAGTAGGTGGTGTGTTGTATGAAGTCGTGTCGTCCGTTCGCTCTGATCTGCAAGACCCCCCTTAAACATACCTTTGGCGGCAGTCCGTGACAATTCCTGATGTTTCATGAACTGCTCTTCAAACTGGACGCGATCCACAGATTGACCTCGTTCCGCTGCCATTTCAACAGTCATCTCCCAGGGGAAGCCATAGGTTTCATACAGGGTAAATGCCACCTTTCCGTCCAATTTGGGTACTTTTTCCATCTCAGCAATGCCGCGTTCGAGCGTTTTTCCAAAACGCATTGCCTCTTCTTCGAGAATAAGCGCAGTCTCCTGCGCCTTGACCACAACCTCCGGATAACTCTGTTCATATATGAGTGCCGTGGGCTCAACGAGTCGCCGTATGTATGTCAAATCGCGGGCGAGGCCCAACTTCCTCCCATACAGAAGTGATCTGCGGATGAGACGACGAAGCACGTATCCTTGGGTTTTGTTTGACGGCATAACACCGTCGCTCATCATCATGATTGCTGCCCGCATGTGATCGGCAATAATACGCATCGCACGTGTTTCCTCCGGCTTCTCGCCATACGTTTTCCCTGAAGTGGTTTCGATAATCTCGATAATCGGTCCAAACATATCTGTACGAAATACGTCTACCGTATCTTGAGAGGCGGCGACCTGACGCTCCAGTCCTCCGCCAAAATCTACATTTTTCTGTGCAAGTTCCACCAGCGTTCCTTCCTTAGTTTTTTGGTATTGCATAAACACAGAATTCGCTATTTCCATGAATCGGCCACAATCGCAATTCGGGTGGCATTTTTCGTTTTTCCAGGGAGACTTCTCATGAAGTCCAAGTTTTTCCCCGAAATCGAAGAAAACCTCACTATCAGGACCTCCCGGTTCGCCTGGAGGCATATTTTTCGGTTCGCCTGATCTGCTCCACCAATTTTTCTTCGCAGGATAGGTAAAAATTCTTTCTCCTTCTTTCGCCTCGATCCCGACCCCTGCAAACACTCCCTTCCAGATGTCGATTGCATCATCATCCTTCGGCACCTCATCGTTTCCTTCAAACACTGTGACATACAGGCGCTTGGGTGATAGTCCAAGTTCGTTCGTGAGAAATCCGAAAATCCATGGAAGCTGTTCTTTCTTGAAATAGTCGCCGAGAGACCAATTTCCAAGCATTTCAAAAAATGTCGTGTGTCTATTATCCCCCACCTCCTCTATGTCTTGAGCACGAAACGATTTCTGACTATTCACCAATCGCTTTCCCAACGGATGCGGTGCTCCCAAAAGATATGGGATTAAAGGCTGCATGCCGCTACTTGTGAAGAGCGTTGTCGGATCATTCTCCGGAACTAACTTCGCAGACGGAATTTCCTTATGTCCGCGGGACACAAAATAAGCAACATATTTGGCTCTAACATCTGCTGAATTCATAGAGTGATTATACCATCACGGAAGGTCATCACCAACAGACTTACGGGGAAAATACAGAGAAATAAAAACAAGTACAAGGATAGAAATGGTAAGAACGGCAAACACCGCCCAACCGGGAAAAAACCACAAAAATGCCCGGGAAATAATTTCAGGAACATCATACGTGCGCTCAGGGGTAATCGTTAATTTATTAAGCCACGTAAGATACAAAATGGTAAGAAGGAATATATATACCCGTCGGATTCGCCAGCCGATCGCTTCCAATTTTGAAATCGTAAGCCGGGGTTTGGTGAGACTGATGGCAAGCCGCTCCATGTGAATATCGTTCTCATTGATCCCCTTGTTTGTAATCGATCCGATAATGGGAGCAAGAAGCCCGGATTCAAGAATTCTGGTCCTGCTTTTGAGCATGGTATAGTACCGGAAGCGCCGCGACTCGATATAGAGGAAAAAAAGTACAATAAGGTAATTCATGATAATCACCGCGTGAGGAGTATTGGCGTTTCCGAAGGCATACGAGAGTATCGCTGCAGTCACAACGATCGACCAGTTTGTCGTCACATCGAGTCTGTTACGCCAATTGGTCTCCCGATACACCTCGGCCCGATAATAATGATAGAAGTATCCGTGATACTGCGGATCGATTCGGTTGACCACCATACACCCGTACTATACCGCCAATTCATTTGTGAGACAATGCACGCTCCCGCCCGAGAACTTCAGATCGTACAAAGGAACAACTACATGGTGAATTCCAAGCGCAGCAATATCGTGCTCTACACCACTTGTATTGAAATGGGAACATCCCACCAGTATGCCAGGCAGGGAGAGACTATTTACCGCCAGGGATCCGGGATTCGCCGGATCGCCCATTCCGTCCGCAGGATCGATTTCCAACACCCGAAGATGGTGTTCTTGGCAGAATCTTACCACTTCTCTTGCGTTTTTTATTTCCGAAAGGACGGCGATAACTCCGACACAGCGGCCTTCTTTATCCTGAAGCACCGTAAAATTCGTATCCAGATGGAACGCTGAGGTTTCTACAATACAAACATTCTCAACGCCCGCCAAGCGTGCAACTTCCTCTACACCCTTCTTGGAATTTCTGTTCATGCCCGCAAAAAGAATGCGTTCCCTATGAAGGAGGTAAAACTCTCCCCCTTCTGCAAACGCATCCGACGCGAGCGTAAGGATCCGAAATCCTTGTTTCGCAAGATACTGTTCCATATAGTCCGCTTCGGACTGCCGCCCCCGCTCAGAGTAATTGCTGATTATTACCGTCTTGTTTCCGACGAACAGAAACGAGTCTCGTACGAAAATGAAGTCATGTATGTATTTTTCGGGTGTGTCAAATTCGTTCGGAAACGGAACGATCGTAACGGAAGCGACATCCTGCAGGGCGTGCACAAGTCTCATGTGGGCGTCACGAACGATTTCCGGACGCGGAACGTTTTTTTGAGCCATCAGCCAATTGTTTTTATAGTGAGGCATGCCTCGTCCCCACCAATCAGATTTTGGTAATTCCGATAGGAGTATATTCATTGAGGAAAAACGTACGATATTCTCTCAATTAAACTATCCGATTTATAAAAAATCAAGGGGAAATTCAAAAAAATTACTTTCGTTTCGGGAGATTCTTAAACAGTCGTTTGCGTAATTCTGCAGTTTGATTGCGTCCCTGCTCCTGCATTTTTTCTATATGCGCAAGCGCGTCATCCAGCTTCACGCTCGCAGTTTGGGCAAGCTCCTCTTTCGTATCGGCAAGTCGATCGACCACTTCGTCTTTTATCTCTTCGCCTTGTTTCACCAGCGCCTCGCCGCGTTTCTCAAGCTCTCCGATTTTGTCCTGTAAATCGTCGAGCATGTCCTTCCCTTTTTCTTCCAAGAATTTTCCAGTCTTTCTCCCTTCCTTAGTGCCCAAAAGGAAAATAATGACCGCTCCGATAAGTCCCCCGATAAAAAAACCGAGGAAAAATCGAAAATCTCCATGTCCATGTTCATGCTTCCCTTCACTCATGAAGATCTCCTTTGTGCTTGAGTGAGGTGATGAGGGAAATGCCGCTTCGTATTCCGTTGATGAACCCGGACATACTCGTAACACCCTCGCTTACCGTTCCTGTCACAATTCCTGCGTCGTCAAGCATCTTGTTCGCTTTTTGGATGGAGGAACGGATTTCCTTGAGGATAAGATACACCTGAATTCCCAAAACGACGACAAGAACCGTTAATGTCAGGCTTACTCCGATTATGGTGAGCTGTATGGGATCCATGGGCAGTGAGAAAAACGTGTGATTAGTATACGAAGGCGATTTGCCGGTGTCAATGTCATTTTTGTCCTACTTCACGCACGATGGTTGTTGTTTTCCCAAACCTACTCGTTGCCGTAATCGTAATCTTGTTGACCCCTGTTTCAAGATTAACCTGATCGAAAAATTTTCCGTCGCTTCGGACAAGCACACTGGTACCGTTTATGGTGACCGTCGCGTCCGGATCTGTTTTTCCCAAGACCTCGATACGCCTTTCTGAAACCACCAAACCTGATGAAGCAGGCGATTCTATCTCGAGCGTTGGCGCTTGATACAGGGCCCGATACTGAAATCCGAGATACACCAAAAACAGACATACAAAAAAGGCGACAAGAAGCCCCACAAATCGTCCGGGAGTAAGTTGGAACCACGAACCACGGATTGGCACGTCCGCACTCTTGGGCAATAGCGAAGAGCGAGCGGGATCGACTGTTTGCCTGCGAAAAAACGCAAGCACAGTCCGGCTATTAAGCCCCAAATACTCGCTATAATTCTTTACAAACCCTTTGGCGTAGGATACTGACGGCAATCGGGAATAATCATCCGATTCGATTGCCACTAAAAACTTCTGTCGTATTTTCGTGGCTTCCTCAACTTCAGACAAGGAGTATCCCTGAGAAACCCGGGCCTCTTTGAGAATAGAACCTACAGTTTTCATGCATCAGCGGATTGCGAAGCCTGTTCTTTCTGCGCAAAGTATGCATCAGCATCTTTTACGAGAACGTCACGCGGCTTGCTTCCCTCAGACGGACCGATAATACCCGCTTCTTCCAGTTGATCGAGGATTCGGGCGGCACGCGCATAACCAACTGATAATCGCCTCTGAAGAAGGCTTGCAGAGGCTTTGTCGTGCTGACAGATGAGCCGAAGGGCTTCCTCAAATTTCGGATCCTGACCATCACCTGCTCCTTGTCCCCCTGCGCCGCCTTTTCCGAGCGAAACACTCTGACTGATAACTTCTTCTGTATATTCAACGGGAATATTCTTTTCTTTTAAGAAAGCTACCACCTTCGCAACCTCGTGTTCAGATACATATGTTCCCTGGATACGGCTTGGCTTCGACTGATCCGCCGGAATGTACAGCATGTCTCCCCGTCCAAGTAATTTTTCTGCACCCGGCATGTCCAAAACAACACGCGAATCAATCATCGATGATACGTTAAATGCGATACGAGATGGTACATTAGCCTTAATAAGGCCGGTTATGACATCAACGCTGGGTCTTTGTGTTGCCAAGACGAGATGAATCCCCGTTGCGCGCGCCATTTGCGCTAATCGGCAAATAGTATCCTCTACTTCCACCGGAGCATAGGCCATAAGATCAGCCAATTCGTCGATGAAAATAATGATGTATGGCATCGCCTGGAATCCCGAAAGCTCATTAAACCCGTCGATATTGCGCACGCCGACTTCCGCAAATTGCTTATATCGTCGTTCCATCTCACTGGTTGCCCACCTGAGGGACGAAAGAATCTTTTCAGGCTCAACGATCACCGGGGTGAGAAGGTGCGGAACACCGTTGTAACCCGTTAGCTCCACTCGCTTGGGGTCAACCATAATAAAACGAACCTCTGATGGATTCGTGCGGAAGAGAAGCGATGTGATCCATGCATTGATAAGGACAGACTTACCCGACCCGGTTGTACCGGCGACCAAAACATGCGGCATCTTCCCTATGTCTCCGATAACCGGATTCCCTGAAACATCAAGCCCCAGTGCAACAGCAAGCTTACTCTTGGATTTCCGCATCACGTCAGATTGAATCATCCGCTTCAGCGTCACGAATTCAAGGCCTCTATTGGGAATTTCTATTCCGACCAGATTTCGTCCGGGAATTGGCGCTTCAATGCGCACTTGTCCCGTCGGCGCAGCAAGAGCGAGCGCCAAGTCACTTGAGAGTGACGTAATTTTCGATACCTTCGTTCCCAAAGCTATTTCTATTGCATATTGGGTCACGGCTGGGCCGGAGTTTACTTCTGCCACCTTTGCGGTAATGCCAAAACTCTCAAGAGTCTTTTCGATAACTGCCGCGTTATGACGGACATCTCCGCGATCAGCCTTGTGTCCCGGCCCATCAGAAAGAAGCGACACCGGCGGATATTCCCACATGGCCATATCCGGCGCTTTCGCAAGTGTCGTATTGCTGATTTTCATATCAGAGGGTACAGTCTTATCCACTGTTGAGCCTGTAGATTTCGCAGGCGACGATGGCGGGACAATGGGCGCTTTTATCATGGAAGGCTTCTCCTCATCCATGCCTTTTATCTTAAGTTGCGTCTTCCCCCCTTCGAACCCCAGCGGTTCTTTTTTCGTAAACAAACCGGAGAGGAATTCACCGACAACGTCGATAACTGTTTGTGTGCCCAACATGATGAAATTCATCGCCTTATCCAGAGAAGCGTTAAAAAGCACGATGCACCCCACAATGGCAAACGCGAGAAAGAAGAGCACGGCCCCCTCGGTAGAAATCCGAATAGCAACAGTAGACCAAAGGCTCTCTCCGACAATTCCCGCCTGCGTCAATCCCATGAAGGAGACAAGAAGTATCCCGACTCCGAGCGGCGTATTTGGTTTAGCAATATCGGATTTCAGCTTGAAGAAAAGGAAGCTAAGTGTCACGAGAAACGGAGGAACCCCATACATAATCCATCCTAAATGAAGAAGCAATTCCTCCCGTAATCGCGTAAGAAGGATGCCCTCGCCAAAAAACGAAAGCGTCACCACACTGGCAAATAGCCACAGCCATATCGCTGCAATCGTATAGACCGTCTGTTGTTTCAACTTCAGGCCAAACGGATTGCGTTTTCTGTATTTTCGTTTAGCGGCAAATGTCTTGTGTCGCTTCCTCGACATAAAATATAGTATAGAAGGATCTTCGGGTTGGTTCAACCCAAATGCCCGTTTTTAGACCTCAACGATAACCGGCACGATGAGTGGAGTCCTGCCCGTTTCCTTAAGAAGAAAACGCTCAAGATTATTTTCTACCTGTTTTCGCACGAAATGCCAGTCAATCATGCGGCCTTTCTTCAGCCGAAGCGACTGGGAAACGACGCGCTTCGCCCCGTCAAGAAGCGCTCCGGACTGACGCATATAGACAAATCCACGCGAAATTATGTCTGGCTCGGCTACCACTTGGCCCGTAGACTGCTCCATGGGTACTACTACAACGACAATGCCGTCGGTTGCGATTGTCTGTCGGTCACGCAACACAACGTCTCCCACATCGCCTACTCCAAGGCCATCGATCATGACGTTTTCGAGGTTAATGGTCTCTACCACCTTGGGAGGGAAACCTGGCTTGAATTCCAAAACTTCCCCTTCCTCCGGGATAAGAACATCTCGTTTATCGTACCCCAGATCAGCAGCAAGCCTCCGGTACTGCATTATGTGCCTGTATGTTCCACCGATGGGCATCACGTACTTCGGGCCCACCGCGGAAAGCATAAGCATTAAGTCCCCCTGACTGCCGTGACCGGAAACATGAATATCCTCCATAATGTCTGAATACGCAACCCGGGCTCCCCTTCTATATAACTGTTCGATGACGGCATCGATGTTATGTTCGCTTCCGGGGATGGGATCAGCCGAGAAAACAACGGTGTCTCCCTCTTCGATTTTTACGAATTTGTGGTCATCATTTGCTATTCTTGAAAGTGCAGAACCCTCCTGACCCTGTGCTCCTGCAACGATGAGGAACTGTTTCGTCCTGGGAACACGTCTCAAATCCCGATCGAGAATAATGGCCTCCCTTGGGAAACGCATATATCCCAGCTTGAGCGCCTCTTCAATGTTTTGATCCATGCTTCGCCCGAATATCGCAATCTTCCGGCCATGCTTGAGGGCTATTTCAATTGCCCGTTGAATGCGAGATATGTTGCTGGATTGGGTCGTAAAGAGAAACTTCCCGCTAGAAAGCGCAAGTTCCTTTTCTAAGGTTTCACCGACAATCTGCTCGGAAGCGGTAAATCCCGGCCGTTCGCTTCCCAAACAGTCCGTAAGCATGCATAACACACCGCGCTTTCCCGCCCGGGTAATCTTCTCCAATTCAGAAAGCTTTCCGTCGAGAGGATCGAAATCGAACTTAAAATCACTCCCATGATAAAAAACGCCGATAGGCGTCTGGATTATCAGATTTGCCGCGTCGGGAACCGAATGCGTCACCCGAACAAACGATACCATAAAAGGTCCGATCCGAAGCGTCTGGTCAAATGTGACCGGAGTTACTTTCGTTTTGGGAAGCCGTTCCCGCAGTTTGATGTTTACAAATGCCGCGGTAAGCGTTGTTCCCCACATAGGAATTTTCCCCAATTTAGGATAAATATGAGAAATTCCTCCGATGTGATCATCATGACCATGAGTAAAAACAAGTCCGCGGATTTTATCGCGCTTGTTTTCCAGATACCGGACATCCGGCAAGACGAGATCGACACCGAACATTTCCGGATCAGGAAATCCGATGCCGCAATCAACGATAAGAATATCTTTCAATTGACCGTCATAACGATACTCGTACACGAACATGTTTTTCGTAACATTTCCTGAACCACCCAGAGGGATGATACGGATAGACTCTTTGCCGCTTCGGGAAGAGCCGGTAAATATTTGGCTCTTGTGTTTCATTCGTTTGAGGAATGGATTAATAGCTTTCAATAAACTCCTTAATATTTGATTCGTCGATATGCACCAGTGTGGTTTTCCCTTCAACGATAAGACGGGCGACCTTTCTACAGACACTGTTAATACCCCGCTCAAGGCTGCGGATACCCGCGTCATAACCAAGCGGACGCACCAGTTTCGGCCAAATCGCTTCGTCTATGGTAAGGTTTGCGGCCGTAAGTCCTGATTCGCGCATAAGTTCCGGGAGAACATAATCTTTTGCTATCCGTATTTTTTCCTCATCGGTGTATGAAGGCATCTGTATCGGCTCCAATCGATCTAGAACAGCGGTCGCGATATTTGTGGTATTGTTTGCCGTTGCGATAAAAAGCACCTCAGAAAGATTAAATGGGTAATCCAAGTAGTGATCGGTAAATGCGGCATTTTGCTCCGGATCCAGAAGTTCTACCAGAACACCCATGATGTCTCCCCGTGCGTGTTCTGCGACACGATCAATTTCATCAAGAAGGATGACCGGATTTCTTGACCCGGCAAACCGAAGCCCTTTAAGAATGAGTCCGATTTCCGCATCCGGACGGACCCGGGACTGACCGCGAAGTTCCAATGCGTCACTCATTCCTCCGAAGGGAATGCGCACAAACCGTCGCCCCATGGCTTGAGCGATAGATTTGGCAAGCGTCGTTTTTCCCGTACCGACCAGTCCAACAAGACACAGAATAGGCGCCCGGCGTGCAAGCATGGCGTGTGAGAGTTTCGCGTCGGCTCCGACATCTGCAGTACGTGTTTTTTGTTTCTCCTCAGAAAGCCAGCGATCAGAATTCAGCTTAAGAACGGCCAGGTATTCCAGAATCCGCTCTTTCACAGGCTGCAAGCCATAGTGGTTCTTCTCGAGCATTTGCTTGGCAGTAGCAAGATCAAGAACGTCTTTCGTTCTTTCGGTCCACGGAAGATGCACGACCCAGTCGATGTATCGGAGCATTTGTTCTATATGCACCCGGGCGGTGATATCGTTTTCCAAACGCAAAGCCTCCTCAAGACTCCCGAGAACTCGGGATTCCAGATCCGGCGGCAATTGGGCTTCAGTAATTTTTTTCCGAAGCACTGCTACATCATCCGTCAACTTGGACATATATCCATCATACTCCACTTATTTGCAGGAAGAAATATCTCTGGGGAAGAGAAATCTTAAAATCTCCGTCGTCCGCGGTCAAATGGTCTGCCACGCCCTGCGTGTCCGCCTTCCCGACGTTCCCGGGGCAGAGCCTTCTTGGCATCCTCCCCAAAAAGCATCGAGAGGTTCACGCGCCGTTGGTCGTCGATTTCTATGACACGTACTTTTACTTTCTGTCCGATCGTAACGACATCCTCTGGTTTCCCCACATACTCAGTAGACATTTGCGAAACATGGACCATTCCCTCTTTCCCGGGAAGCATCTCCACAAACGCGCCAAACGGAAGAATTCTTTTGACTTCTCCCTCAAATTCTTCTCCCACCTGAACCTCGCGGGTCAGACCCTTCACCCATTCCACCGCCTTCTTTACGGCCGCATCATCGGTGCCGGAAATAACAACCGATCCGTCGTCATCAACGTCAACGGTTGTCGCCGTTGATGCCATGATGTTTCTTATCATCTTGCCGCCTGGCCCGATGACCTCACCGATTTTCTCCGTCGGAATCTTGACCACCTGCACCTTAGGCGCATACTGAGACAGCGACGTGCGGGATGCCGGAATTACGGAAAGCATTTTTTCAAGAATGTCCATCCTGGCTTCACGAGCACGAACAAACGTTTCTTTGATCATCTCATCCGTCAATCCGTCGATTTTTACATCAAGTTGGATGGCCGTGATGCCGTTTTTGGTTCCGGCGACTTTAAAATCCATATCGCCTGCGAAATCCTCTATTCCCATGATGTCCGTAAGAAGGACATATTTTTTCGGCCCGGTCATAAGACCGATGGATATACCGGCTACCGGTTCTTTGATGGGTACTCCAGCGTCCATAAGAGCGAGCGTAGACCCACACGTTGACGCCATAGACGTCGATCCGTTGCTGGACATTACCTCGCTGACGAGACGAATCGTATAGGGGAATTCCGTTTCAGGCGGAACCACGGCCAGAAGCGCTCGCTCAGCAAGTGCACCATGTCCGATTTCCCGCCGATTCGGCGTTCCGATTCTCCCGGTCTCACCTACTGAGTAGGGAGGCATACTGTAATGATGAATATATCGTTTCGACTCTTCACCGGCAGGACTCTCAATGAGCTGTTCCAGTGAAGGTGTTCCCAACGTTGCAACGGTTAAGACCTGTGTCTGACCGCGCTTAAACATTGCGCTTCCGTGAGTCCGCGGAAGGATGCCTACTCCAACGTCAATAGCACGGATTTCATCGATCTTTCTTCCGTCGAACCGTTTGCCCTTTTCGAGGATATCCTCCCGTACTTTCTTTTTAAACAAGGCATCCAGAGCCTCCTCTATCGCTTTCACCGTATATTCAGTTCCATAGGCTTCCGCAATGATTTTTGCCAACTCGGCAATCTCCGTCCCGCCAAACTCTTTTTCCGCCTTTTTGGCGAAAGCAGATTCCATTTCTTTCTTGTAGTCCTTTGCAATTTTTTCTTTCAGCTCATCCGTCTGGGTGTGCACAGGGGCAACTTCTTTCGTCTTGCCCACTTCCTTTGTTAACTCTTCTATAAGGGCAATAATCTTCCCGTTGGCTTCTTTTGCCATGAGTACCGCATCGTATGTGACATCCTCCGGCGTCTCACAGAATCCACCTTCAAGCATCAGTACTTTGTCCTTCGTGGAAGACACCACGAAATCGAAATCACTCATTTCCTGCTCTAAAATCGTAGGATTGATGACGAACGATCCGCCCTGACCGCCAGCATCTTTAACATATCCTATTCGGCTTCCGGCTACAGGACCGTTCCAGGGAATGGACGAAATGGAAATGGCAGCAGATGTTGCAATCAACCCTAACACATCAGGATCATTAACTCCATCGACAGACAAAACGGTAATGATAACCTGCACATCGTGCTTATACGTTTTTGGGAATAACGGTCGGATCGATCGATCGATCACCCGTCCGGCCAATACGGCATCATCCGTGGGCCTTCCTTCACGCTTCACCCATCGGGATCCTTTAATCCTTCCGCCGGCGTACAACCGTTCGACGTATTCAACGGAAAGCGGGAAATAATCCAGCGTCGTTTCTTTGACTGAAGAAACAACAGTTGCCAGAACCATCGTATCCCCGTAGCGTGCTAATACCGCCGCGTTTGCCTGTTCGGCAAATCTCCCTACTTCGAGCGTGAGGGTGCGACCACTGAGTTCAAGTGACTTCGTCACCAGTGAATTTTTTTTCATATACTTGTCCGAAGATTATTGAGGCGGGAAGTGGGATCACGTGAATTCTTGAAGAGTCAAAAATTCATGCCATCACACTTCTCCTACTCCTCTCCGGCTCCTTTCTTATTTTCCTAACCCGAGTTTTTGGGCTATCGTTTTATATCGTTTTATGTCTTTCTTTTCCAAATAATTTAACAGTCGTCGGCGCTTACTTACAATTCCCAGAAGTCCACGGCGGGAATGATTATCCGCGGGATTACCCTTGAGGTGCATCACAAGCTTTTCTATGCGTTTCGTCAAAAGCGCCACCTGCACCTCAGGGCTTCCCGTGTCGCCATCTTTCACCTGATACTGGGAAATGATTTCTTTTTTCTCTTCACTCGGAGCCACCACGACTTCTTCCTTTTTCGGAGGTTTCGCGGTTTTCGCTGCTTTCGCCGGCTTGGCGGGTTTTGCTGCTTTTTTAGTTTCCGTTTTTTTCACGAGGGTTTTTTTCGTGGTTTTCGCTGTCGCCATACGTATCGAAAAAGGAGCGATCATTTGCTCCGATTATCCGTATTTTACATCATCGTGCGAGAATTTACAATACGAGGTTCCTTACGAAAGGTGTGAGCTTTTGAAAATTTTCGGCTTCAGCCAATCGGGAGGCGCCTTTTTCCCTTTCGATTCTTCTGTGGACGCAGGGACAGGTGAGGGAACCGAAACCTGAGGAGGAACCTCTTGCTTCACCGGCATGTTGATCGTACCTTCCGATGCAGGAGGCGTCACGACATCTTCACGCGACACTGGTTTCGCAAACCGCTTGCCTCCTGCTTTCAGCGTCATGGCCGCAAGCTCGAATGCGGAGGCGCCGACGTTGGGATTTTGGAAATTATTCGTCGCACCCACCACGGCATTCAGCAGGTTTGTCGCGATATCTTCATTAAGCGCAATCCCCAAACCCGTGAGAAGTGTCGCAACTATTTCGGCCGTTGAAGATGCAGTCGCATCTACCATATTCGTATGACCGTAATGCGCATTGTTCGGGTGACGATCGACATTAATGATCGGCTTGGTCGCATAGAGATCCTTATCATCGTCAAACAGCTTTTTGAGTCCACCCAGGTGAATGGTGTCCACGGTGAAAATAAGCTGTGCGTTGCTTCCCGCATACGAGTAGCGCACCTTTTCCGGCGAAAACGTCTCAAATCCCGGTCGCGGCTCAATGACCAGATTGAATTTATCGCCTTCGATGTTGTAGCTGACTTTCTCAATTGATCCATCGACGTAATCAAGCGATATGACGAAATTCTTCTTGCCTAATCCACTCACCAGTTTGTTGGCGCCGACGAAGCTTGAATACTCAACGGTCATCGGATCAGGGCATGCCACCACGACACGTTTCCCTAAGCTGACCAGTCCGAGATACAGGGCAAACGTGCTGCCCATACTATCAAACGTCGGCCGTTCGTGAGTGACAATAAGGATGTCCTGTGATTTCTCCAGCAACTCCCTCACTTTTTGTATATCGTTTGAAAAGTCCATATATTAGCCTGTAGTAACGGCAATTATAACATCATTCAGTTCAAACGCAACTTCGCGGTCCAGAAGTACTCCGCACTGGGATCCTTCTTCTACTTTCGTCGCTTCGTCCTTCCCTTTTCGTATCGACTTGATTTTGGCACGACCGATTTCCTCGTCCTTCCGGATTATCTTGACCATATCGCCCCGGGCAAGTCGCCCGGATTTAACGTCCGTACCGGCAATACGCGTCTTCTCGTACGGAAACTCTGCGATGATTACGCCAACTCCCAGCTCCCGTTCGGAGGCAAGAACTTCTTTCATGCCGCTTACGACTTCATCAAGTTCATCCAAAAGCTCATAAATTATGTTATAGGTTCTGAAAACCACTTTTTCAGTCTGGGCCAATTTCGAAACCGCTCCGGGACACTTCACATTAAATCCCACTACGAACGCACGGGCTCCGCGTGCCATCAAAATATCCGCCTCACTTATATCTCCCACACCCTTTCCCACAATCTTAATACGATCCGAGAGGGACGCGGTTATGGCTTCCAGTGATCCTGCAGTGTCGGCTTTCAAAACAATGTTTAACTTCTCCTTTTCCTGCTCTTCTTTTGGCTTCAGCCAATCAGGCAATCCCATGTTCGCATCAGTTGCCACCCTGGAGGCGGATTCGCGAGCTTTCATTTGAATTGAAAAAGGAGCATCTTTTAACGTCACGCCGACTGAAGGAAGCACCATAAAACCCAAAACTTCAACAGGACGAGCAGGAAGGGCCTCGCCCACCGGTTTGCCGTATTCATCAAACATCGCCCGAACACGCGCAACAGCCTTCTCACCCTCAAAAAGCGTCATTCCCGCTTTGAGTGTTCCGTTTTTTACGACAACGGAGGCGACCATGCCTTTTCCTTTATCGACACGGGTCTCAATAACCATTCCTTCAAATGGTTTTTTCGGATCCGCAGTCAATTCTTTTATTTGGGCTACAAGAAGAATGAGATCAAGAAGCTCTTTGATACCGGTTTTCGCTTTCGCCGACACAAGAGCAAGAGGAACGTCGCCACCAAACCCTTCTACCTGAACGCCTTCCCTGGCCAAATCTTTCTTCACTCGTTCTACGTTCGCTCCGGGAAGATCAATTTTGTTTATGACAACAATAAGTCCGACGCCCGCCTTCTTAATTTGTTCTATTGATTCCTTCGTTTGAGGCTTCACGCTATCGTCGGCTGCGACAACCAGAAGTGCCAAATCAGCTACGTTGGCACCCCTCGAGCGCATTTGCGCGAAGGCTTCATGACCCGGGGTATCGATGAATGTGATGGGTTTTCCTTCAAACTGAATCTGATAGGCGCCGATGTGCTGCGTGATGCCGCCGTGTTCACCTTTCGCAACATCGGATTTTCGAATGGCGTCAAGAAGTGAGGTTTTTCCGTGATCAACGTGCCCAAGAACCGCCACAACGGGCGGACGCACCAAAGAAGCTGCAACTTGTTTTTCCTGCGTATTCATTGTTTGTAAAAACGAACTCCCCGCGTTTCATACGCTACTCGTGTTTCTCAGGTTCCTGTGGAGAGTTGGTCGGTTGCGTAGAATCACTAGGAGCACTTGAAGCATCATTGGGCGTTTCGCTGCCTTTTGCTTCTTTTTTCTCGTTCGTACCTTCTTCTTGTGAAACAGCTTCGCCTGTCTCGGTTTTCGTGACGGCTTTTCCCTGAATATCAATCTTCCATCCGGTCAGCTTGGCAGCAAGCCGTACGTTTTGACCGTCGCGGCCGATAGCAAGCGACAACTGGTCTTCCGGCACCAAAACTTGGGCTGATTTCTTCTCCTCATCGAGAACTACTTCGATATCCTTGGCGGGAGCAAGCGCAGCGGTAATAAATTGTTTGGCATCTTCACTATACTGGATGATATCCACTTTTTCATTCCCGCCAAGTTCGCTAATGACTCCCTGTACGCGGACACCCTTCTGCCCGACACATGACCCGACCGGATCCACACCGCTCTGCGTCGAGTACACGGCCACTTTCGTTCTTCCTCCTGCTTCACGGGCGATGACTCTCAATTCCACTGCCCCCTGGGCTACTTCCGGAACTTCACGGCGGAATAATCCTTCCACAAGGCCTTTGTGTGCACGAGAAACGATAATTTCATTTCCGCGCGTCGTTTCACGTATTCCTTCGATGTAAAACGTCAATCGCTGATTAAGATGATACCGCTCACCCTGACTTTGCTCGGAAACAGGCATAATCGCCTGTGTCCTGCCGATGTCAACCACGACATTGGGGCCGTCAAACCGAAGCACCATGCCAGGCACGATATTCCCCACCTTCGTTTCGAAATCTGCCAATACCGCCTGCTTTTCTGCTTCCCGGATGCGCTGAAGGATAACCTGCTTGGCGGTTTGTGCGGCGATGCGTCCAAATCCGGGCGGCGTAATATCTTTCCCGTCTTTGAAAATCTTCGCCTCTCCCGTATCGGGATTCAGCTCAACGGTGAATTGCTCAAGCTCGCCCGCTCCATAGTCTTTACGATACGCAGCAAGTATAGCGGCTTTGATCGTCTCTACTACGACCGCCGGGTCGATTCCACGCTCTGTGGCCACCTGATTTAAGGCTAAACTGAATTCGCTTCTTACCGTTGCTGGCATAGTAATTTTCCTTTGCTTAATAAAAAAGGTGGGCAATCCCCACCTCATCCAGAACACTATTCTTAGTTCGTATTATACAACCATCTCATCGTTTTGCAACTATCCCCGTTCCAATTCCTCCAAAAGCTCCTTCTGACGCTTCGTGAGATGTGTAGGAACCTTGAGAGTAATCCGCACGTATTGGTCTCCACGACCTGCCCCCCGCACGTTGGGAACACCCTTCCCGCGTAGTCTGATAAGCGTCCCGGGCTGTGTCCCGGGCTGGACGCGAATCTTTACCGGCTCATCAATTGTCGGAACCTCAATAACAGCACCAAGTGCCGCCTGACTGTAAGTGATATCCTTTTCAACGATAAGATCGTTTCCCTCACGCTTAAATTTCTTGTCCGGACGCACCTCAATAACGATGTCAAAGTCATCAAACCGGATACGCGACCCCGTATCAACGCCGGCTGGAATTTTTATCGTCTTTTTCATACTGCCCTCTCCTGCTGCTCCTCGGGGGAGATGAATTTCTCGGGATGCGCCGCGGACGGCATCCATAAAGTCAATCGTTATCTGATAGGCTTCCCGCGGTCTTCCCTGCGCGCGCCCAAAGCCGCCTCCGAATCCGCCGCCGAAAAACTGCTCAAATATGTCAAACGGATCGGAAAAATCAAATCCCTCAAACGGGTTTCCCCCTTGTCCGCCGGTGGAATAATAATAGGTAAACGGACCTTGCCGGAACCCGCCGCCAAATGGGCCCGGTCCCCCCGCCCCCCCCCCCCGCCCGGGCGG
>CAYUKU010000003.1:0-90881 GCA_964445435.1 uncultured Gammaproteobacteria bacterium | reverse complement strand
CTCCTTATCCGTACCCGAAAAATCACCTCGACCGCACGCACGTGAACGTGAAATACCCGCACGAATGGGAAGCGCTTTTTAGAAAATCCGGATTTTTGCACGTAGAAACAAGTCCCATGTCTTTTTTTCCGTTCCTGTGGAGATTGGGTAAGTACTGTAATCCGGTTATACCCAGATACATTTCTTGGCCGTTTTTCGTATCGACCACGCTTATAGTCGCTCAGGCATAGTGCAATATGGTTGAACTTCTGGTACTTCTTGTCGTGTCCCTGGTACCATTATTGTGGTTTCGGGGAGATGAGCTGATTCTTGGACATGATTCCGGGTTCAGACTGAACGCCGGCGAGCATATAGCCAACCTTTCGCAAACGTGGCACCCGAACGTAAATTTCGGTATTGACTGGTCGTTGTACCAGGGGTTTATTCCGATACAGCTTCCAGAGTCCATTTCAAGCTGGCTTACCGGTTCGCTGATATGGGGAGAGAGGGTTTCATTTATTTTCTGGATATTTGCAATCGGGTTATCAATGCTTCTTTTTGTCAGATACTTTTTCCATCGAAATGCGTTTTTTCCGATGTATGTGATTGCGCCGGTATTCTGGATATTCAATTTTTATCTTCTGAACGGATGGAGCATTGCGGAACGTGCGAAATTTTCTCTCTACATTGCATTACCGCTCATAATCATTATTTTTTTCAAGACGATACGCCGGGAATGGTCGATTCTAAAGGGAGGACTTATGTGTGGATTCCTTTTTCTGTTTATGAATGGCGGAGGATCGCCGCCCCTGTACGGGGCGATCATTGTGACCGTGAGCGTGATGGTCATGTTTTTCCTCGTTTGGGAACGCGAGAGTGTGGTGCGGGTGATTACGAGCGTGCTTGTTTTTGCTATGTTCTTCGTCCTGTTTAACGCGTACTTTCTGCTGCCGCAAATGCGCCTCTTGGGCGGAAGTTACACAGGTGCCGTAGCCCAGAGGGGGGGAATGGAGGGATTAATCGCATGGGAAAGAGAGATAAGCAAGTATACAAGTGTTCCAAATATTCTCGGGTTTGCGGGATTTCCGAATTGGTATGACAACCCCGATCATCCGTATGCCGATGCGTTTCTTACGAACGGATGGCTTCGTACGATTCGATTCTTTCCGATTGCGGTTGTGGCGCTTGGCGTTCTCTTTTGGACAAAAAGCACAAAAAAATCTGATCGCCAGATCCTTCTGTTTCTTTTCGGTTTGGGTGTCGTCGGATTGTTTTTTACCCAGGGGTCACATCCGCCGTTTGGGACTCTTTATACGTACCTCATGCGTCATGTGCCGGGATTTGCGATTTTCCGCTCGAGCATCTATAAATTCGCGCCGACAGTCTATTTGGCGATAATTGTTTCTTTCTCTTATTTCATTTCGCGGATCATTTCGGTTTTAACGAGAGACAGAAGGGTGGCTGTTTCCATAGGGATCGCCTTTGCCGCGGGAATTGTTTTATTCCATTATCCCTTTCTGACGGGAAACTTTTTTTCGATAGGAAAGGGATTTACGACGAAAGTAGTTCTTCCTTCGTATGTGTCTTCTATGGCACAATACCTGGACGAACAAACGGCGCAAACGGATAGAATATTGCTCGTCCCGCCGCTTGATACCGGATACATCAACAGTCCCATCGATACGTACCGTTGGGGATATTACAGTCTTGATGCCCTGCCCCGTATTTCTGTTAATCGGTCATTTTTGGCAAATGACAGCGATGACGACTCAATCACGGCTCTTTTGTATCGTCGGCTTTCTGAGGGCAATGATGCGGAATTTTCACTCCTTGCCAAAGTGGCGGGAATAACTCATGTATTGTGGCGGGCGGACGCCCGGCTTTCTGTTTCTGATTCCCAAAAAGCGCTTGAGAGTTGGCAGTCTCGTCTCGATTCCCATTCTACGCTGCGAATGCAGTACGATGCCGGAGTTTGGAAACTCTACCGTTTTTCTGATAAGCCCGTGCCCATGGTGTACGCGGCAACGGATATATCCGCAGTGTCAGGCCCTTCTCCAGATGATGCATTTCTGGTAAGTCAAATGTCCGACTCGGGGGCGGTAATCCTTCGGGAGGATGGACTATCAGACGGACTGTCGCGATCGGTGTGGACTCAGGCAGAATGTTTTTACTGCAAAACGCACGAGTTTACGAAACTTGTGGAGGCTATAACGCTTCCGCCGGTAAGCACCCCGCTGCCGTTTGTGGGCGACCGCCAAATGCGGGCGATAGTCCGGGTTATCGAGAAGGAAAAAGGGAAACCTCAGGAGCTTGATGCCCGGCTTTCGCTTGCCTCGCTTGTGCTGGCGCGTGGACAAAAAGAAGCGTATGAGACCGAAATGAACACTGTGGTGTCGCTTCTTGCCGGATTTTCCGGGCGGCAGCGGGATCTGTACGCTTCCCGCGTGCTTGCGTATGCTCAGGCGCATGCACGCGACCGTGAGGCAGTTGTGCCGTTTGTCGCACAATTGACCCAACGCGTCTCATCTTTAGCCTGGAAGGCAGAGGGCGGGACGTACCGATTCGGTGTTACCGTCCCGGTTGACGGCAAATATAGGCTATGGACTCCGGAGCCACAGCGGTATGATACGGCATTCACGATAGACGGAATGAAATATCCGTACGAGACATTGCTATCACTCTCAGGTGGATATCACCGCATAGAGGTGAGTGCAAAAAATCAGATTATTTCTCAAGACGCCGTTCCCCCGGTATTTCTTGAAAAACGCCAAGACACGGAGTTGAAACTCATACCGCCAACTGTCACATTTACCCGAGTGTCTTTGACCCGGTATGACGTCCAAGTAAAAGACGCGCAAACGCCTTTTGTACTGGTTTTCAACCAGCGGTTCCATCCCGGATGGGTCATTCGGAACGCAGAGGAATATGCCCATACGACGGCAAATGGTTTTGCGAATGCCTGGATTATCTCAAGAAGGGGTACGTATGCACTTTCGCTTGTATATGCGCCGCAAAAACAGGTGTATATTGGCAGTGTCGTTACCGCGATAATGGTTGTGATTGGTTTGACATATCTGTTTGCATCGAGACCGAAACGCATATGAGAGAGCTTTTTTTCATCTCAGGGGATTGGCCCTTTTTCTTTCGTGAGCAACTGGCTCATATAAACTGGATGCCCCAGGTGTATCGGATGGATTGGGGATTTGGCGAAAATGCGCTTTCAAGACTCTGGGTGGATTATCCGTTTCATCTTCTGACAAAGGTCTTGTCAGATCTCGGACTTGGGTGGGTACTGACTGAGAAACTATGGCTTATCGCAATCGTCGTGCTTGCGTGGACAGGCATGTATTCGTTAAGCGGACGATATTTCAGGCAGGCGTCGCTTCGATTGGCTAGCAGTATCACGTATGTGGCAAATACGTACTTTTTCCTTGTTTTGGGGGGAGGTCAACTGGGTGTCGCTTTGGCGTATGCGCTTTTTCCCTTCGTGTTTCACGCATGGATTCGTCTCGTTGACGGCACAGCACGCGGGCGGTTCATAGGTGCGGGCGTTCTTCTCGGAGTTCTTGTCGGAAGCGACGTAAGAATCTCCTATGTTTTTATTCTTTCGATTCTCATATACGGTCTGGTTCGTGCAAAGGAAGTAAGAAAGAGCTTCCGTACGATACTGTCTGCCTTCCTTGTAGCTGCAACACTTCATTTATATTGGGTGCTGCCGATTATCACGGGAAAGGGTATCCAGCTGCCTGCTGGAGCAACAAGTTTCCAAGCGCTTTCGTTTTTCAGCGTTTCGGACTTCAGCCATGCGCTTTCTTTTCTCCATCCGAACTGGCCTGAGAATCTGTTTGGACGCGTTTATTTCCAAAAGCCGGAATTTATCATCCTTCCCATATTGGCGTTTGGTGCGCTTCTTGCTTCAGGCGGGAAAAAACTGAGTTTTGACATACGGTATTTTGCCGTTCTTGGAGTTGTTGGTGCGTTTTTGGCGAAGGGCACGAATGAACCTTTCGGTCGTGTCTACGGATGGCTATTTACCTGTCTGCCGGGATTTATTATGTTCCGCGATCCGACGAAATTCTATGTTCTCATCGCGCTTGCCTATGCGATTCTTATCCCTACCACCCTGGACTGGATCGCCCGACACAATGAAAAGACCTTGAAAATGACGGTAGGACTGTATGTGCTTTTGGCACTCTTTCTGTTTCGCGATGCATTTTTGGGGAAAACGTCACACAGTTTCCAGTTCTCCGCAGCACCAAGCGAGTACAAAAGACTGAAAGATACGCTTGTTTCCGATACTACCTTTTCCCGGGTTCTTTGGCTTCCTTCAGTACCGCACTTTGCATATCGCGATACTATGCATCCGAGTGTCGCGGCGTCGGACGTTTTTGAAGCGTCATCTGGGTCAGCAATCATAAACGCATTAACCGATAGTTTCGCTCCGGAATTAATAGGAGACAAAAGCATCGGATACGTGGTTGTGCCGACTGATGAAGCCAAAAACATATTCATCTCCGATTACACGTATGACGATACTCAGAGGCAATTTCTGATAGAAGCTCTGGACAAAAGCGGATTTTTGAAAGACACGACGTTTACGAAGCTGGGGGTGTACCGGAATACTTCAAGAAGGGATTTATTCTCGCGGGATAATAGAAAATCCGTTTTATGGAATTCGCCGGCCGCCAATGTGTATGAGCTTGATATCCCGGAAGGATCAGAGCGTATAACGATGCGCGCGACTTTCGATCCCGGATGGCGATTGTCTGTTTCCGGGTTTACGGTGCGCCCCCAGAAGTCGAAAGACGGAAGGATGCAGTTTGATGTTAACGGTTACGGCGGGAAGGCGCGTGTGTATTTTGCACCGGATCAAGTAGCCCGCACCGGCGCGCTTGTGAGCGGGATGTTTATTATTTTCTATTGTTATCTGGCAATAAAAAGGAGAGCATGAGTATCTGGGCGTTTGTACTTCTTATTCTTTTTTTGATTTCCTCGGGAGTGGCCGGAATGATCACAATCCGGTTTTTTTGGGAGAAAGCGGAAGGTCTGTTTTTCGTCAGCGCTTCTTTCGTGGTCGGATTTCTCGTTTCCGTGTGGTTTCTCTACATTTTTGCGAGTATTCTTTCTTCAACGTTGTGGGGAATAGTTGCGTTTGATCTGGCAGGAGTTGGCCTCATGCTGGTTCTACGAAAAAAAGTCTGGTTTCCTTCGTTCACACGGCTCACGCGGCCAGAGTGGTCCCTGTTGGCAGGATTTATCGCAGCAAGCACATGGATTGCGTTCAAATCATTTCACGCGGGGCCGGATGGCACGCTTCTTATCGGTTCGAACGAAGTATTTGATTTCGGTCATGCCCTTTCCGTTGTGCGTTCGTTTTCACAGGGTGATAATGTGCCATATTCATCTCCTTTCATCGCAGGAGAGCCGCATATATATCACTTTCTTTTTTATTTCTGGCTGGGAATTTTGGAACGGTTAGGCGTTCCCATCGTATATGCATTCAACGCTCCAACTATCGTTGCCTTCGTCACGCTGTTGAGTCTTATCTATGAGACAGCCGTGAATCTTTATAAGAATGTATGGGTCGGGATCGTGGCGGCATATCTGAGTCTGACTCACAGCACGCTTACGTTTTGGTATTTTTTTGCTGACCCCAAAAACGCCTCCCATCCGTTTGGCGCTCTATGGCGCAACGCATCGTATTATTTCGCCGGACCATATGATGGCAGCGAGATATCCATTTTCTGGACGCTGAACGTTTTTGTGAATCAGCGGCATCTTGTTTTTGGACTGTCGGCGGTTCTTGTATTGTTTTATATGCTTTCCCGCTTGCTGGAAGAAGAAGCGGAAGTGAATATCGGCAAATTAATACTCCTGGGCATACTTACGGGATTTATGCTCTGGTGGCATACGATGTTTTTCGTTGCTGCTTTTTTCATCCTTGTATTACTACTGGCTGCCAGAAAACATTACGCGGGGCTTCTCTGTTTTGGAGCAAGCGCCGTGATAGTCGCGATGCTTGAGGCGTGTCCATGGATCGGACAAATAGGACAAACGAGGGACGCACACGGACAGTTGCCTGTTTTCTATTGGTTCCTTTCATCCGATATGGTTTCGTTTCTTAAGTACTGGGTGTTGAATTTGGGAGGGGCGCTTCTTACCATCCCGCTAGGGTTTTTCCTTTTGGCGAAGAATAAGCGGACCTTCGTGCTACCGTTTATCGTTTTATTTTTCCTTTCGAATTTTATCAGATTCGGGCGGGACATCACCGAGAACCACAAGTTTATCAATCTTGTGCTTATTATAGGGAACATTCTTTCGGCAGGTGCCGTGTTTTTCCTGTTTCAAAAAAAGAACATACTCAGCAAGATTATTGCGGGGACACTTCTTATTCTTCTGAGTTTTTCCGGGGTCATCGACCTTATGGTTATCAAAAACGATTTTCAGTATTCGGTTTCCGATTACGGAGCCTCACAATTCATGCGCTGGATTCGGGACGAAACGCCGAGAAACGCAGTTCTCCTTTCCTATCAGGATATATTTGACCCCGTAGCGCTCGCGGGCCGCCGAACATATATCGGATTTTTCGGAGCCAGAATGTACCCTGAACGCTTGGAATTTGCCCGGGAAGTATTTGAGGCCACACATACCGGTAGTCTTGCGAAACTTGCACAAGCCAATATCAGTTACCTTGTGATTCCGAAGTGGAAGAAAGATGATTTTCCGTACAACGTTGACATCCCGTATCTCAGGCAGAATCTAAGCGTTTCCTATGAAGACGAGCGGCACGTAATATTTCAATCGCGCCCCTTTTTGGTAGAATAGACATATGGGTGATGATACAAAGACTGCTGTGGTGACCGGGGGAGCGGGATTTATAGGATCTCATCTCGCAGACGCACTTCTTAGCATGGGTTATCGGGTGATCGCAGTTGATAATTTGATAACGGGATCAGAAGCAAATATTGGCGAAGCGAAGAAAAATCCAGCATTCACATTCATTCGTCAGGACGTTATAGAACCATTTTCCATTGATGGGAGTGTTGACTGCGTTTTCCATCTTGCGTCACCGGCATCAGTCGTCGATTACCAAAATTTCCCGGAAGAGACGGCTAGAGTAAATTCCAGTGGCACCCTCAATATGCTGACAATGGCCCGACAGAAGAAGGCGCGTTTCCTTTTTGCGTCCACGAGTGAGGTCTACGGCGATCCTACCGAACATCCTCAGAAGGAAACGTATTGGGGGAATGTGAACCCGAACGGTATCCGTTCATGCTACGACGAATCCAAACGTTTTGGTGAAGCGCTTACTATGATATATGCACGGAAGTATGACATCGATACGAGAATTGCGCGTATATTTAATACCTATGGCCCCCGCATGAAGAAAACGGACGGCAGGGTGGTTTCTAATTTCATCAATCAGGCACTAGAAGGCAGGCCCGTCACCATCTATGGCGATGGGATGCAGACGAGATCGTTCTGTTTCGTATCGGATTTAGTGGCGGGGATTCTAAAGCTTATGTTTACCGATGCTGCGAAAAACGAGGTGGTAAATATCGGAAATCCTGAGGAATATACGATGGTAGACTTGGCGGATAAAATTCTCAATATGACCGGTTCATCCTCAAAGATCATTCACGAAAAGCTTCCTGCCGACGATCCTGTTCGACGCAGGCCGGATATAACGAAGGCGCAGTCGCTTTTGGGGTGGACGCCGGTTGTTTCTGTCGATGAAGGCCTTACGAAAACCATTGCGTATTACCGATTGACACCATGAAGATACAGGATCTTGGATTTTTCGTTTTGTTGGGTATTCTGTTGTGGCGGCGTGACGCCCGCTGGCTTGTCTATGCCGGATTGGGTTTTCTTGTCGTTTCAATGCCGCTTTTTTCGCTCTGGATTTTTTTCACCGCACAACGGCTTGTCCAGTACGCCGCGCTTTGTTTCCTTCTTGCCGTGGGAATGGGTAGTGTTCATAGAAAGGGGTACGCATGAATGTGCTGATAACGGGTGGAGCTGGGTATATCGGAAGTCATATGGCGCGCATGCTTGTTTCCCGCGGAATAACAGTGACAGTGCTTGATTCAATGGAATACGGGCATAAGGAAGCGGTTCCCTCTGGAGCAAACCTGGTCGTGGGAAGCATCGGTGATCGTGCGGTTTTGGACAAATGTTTCACCGAACCGATTGATGCGGTTATTCATTTTGCGGGATATCTGCTTGTTGAGGAATCCGTACGCATGCCGGTGAAATACTTCCGAAACAACGTCATTGCGCCCATAACGCTTCTCGAAGCAATGGCGAAGGCAAACGTAAAGAAAATTATCTTTTCTTCCAGCGCGGCGGTATATGGGAATCCTACCCAGGTTCCCATTCCGGAAGATCATCCGAAAAATCCGGAAAGTCCCTACGGATTATCGAAGTGGTGTTTCGAAGAATTGCTTCACGTTTTTGACAAAAGCGAAAATATACGAAGTATAAGTCTTCGGTATTTCAACGCTTCGGGCGCATCGCTTGACGGTAAGCACGGTGAGGCCCATCTCGTCGAAACGCATATCATTCCGCTTGCAATTCGTACCGCAATGGGGAAACAGAAGGTATTTTCCTTATTCGGGACGGATTATCCTACGAGAGACGGGTCGTGTGAACGGGACTTCATCCACATTGAAGACTTGTGCGAGGCTCACGTATTGGCGCTTGATGCCTTAATGAGCGGACACAAGACGGACGCCTACAATGTCGCGACGGGAAACGGGTCGACGAATAAAGAGCTTGTTGCGCAGGTGAAAATGACATCCGGTGTAGATTTTCCCGTGCGGGAGTTGGGCAGACGCGCGGGGGATCCGGGCATACTGGTTGCAGACCCCACGAAAATCAAAAAAGAATTCGGCTGGGAGCCTAAACACTCCGACCTGGCCACCATCGTAAAGAGCGCGTGGGAGTGGCATAAGACACATCCCGACGGGTACGGGATCGCGTAGGTATGCGAATCGGAATCGATATCAGCCAGATTGTGTATGAAGGTACGGGTGTTGCCTCATACGTTCGCAACATGGTGACGCAGATGATCCGAAACGACGAGAAAAACTCGTATGTGCTTTTCGGAGCGTCGTTACGGAAACGTGCCAAATTTCAAGAGTTCGTTGCATCGCTTGGGAAGGATCAAAGTCGGGTTCGGCTCGTTTCAGTTCCCGTGCCACCAACAATTCTTAATATTCTGTGGAACGGCATTCATATTATCCCGGTAGAATGGTTGGTAGGTAACGTAGATGTGTTTTGGAGCAGCGACTGGACGCAGCCTCCGCTTTTGAAAGCAAAGGGCGTTACGACGATCCACGATCTGACGGTGATTCGTTTTCCCGAAAGTTTCGCGCCATCGATCGTAGCGGTACAGAAACGAAGACTTTCGTGGGCAAAAGAGATATGTGACCTCTTTCTGTGTGACTCCAAGGCGACACAAGCGGATGTCGTAAAATTGTTGGGCATTCCTTCAGATAAGACGAGGATCGTATATCCGGGGTTTTCATTATGACCAGGTTGTAGAATTTCGACACGCGTTTATTCCTTGCCTGCGTGTGTCAAGGCTATCTGGTTTGAAGGAAGCATGATACAAAGAAAGGAGACTGGAATTTCAGAATATACGCGTAAAGGCAAAGGTCGAAATTTCACTACCTCGTATGATACTTGCGATAGACGGGTATGAGGCCAATGTGCCAAATAGGGTCGGCATAGGCCGATACGCCTTTGAATTGCTCATCCACCTACACAGACTTCTCGGAGAAATGAGGGGCGCAGGGCATGTCGTGCGTGTATATCTGCCTTCCGAGCCGCTTGCGGATATGCCGCGTGTTTCTTCGTGGTGGAGCTATCGGGTGACAGGACCGTCCACGCTGTGGACTTTTATCGGATTGCCGATGGCCATCACGCTTGATCGGCCTGGTGCGGATGTCGTTTTCTCGCCGACTCATTATATTCCCCGTTTTATCAGGACCCCCCGCGCCATGGCTATCATGGACATGTCATTTCTTTCGTACCCCGGGCTTTTCCGGAAGGAAGATTTGTATAAATTAACGCAGTGGACAGCATATTCGGCGAAACGCGCGGCAAAGATATTTACCATAAGCCAGTTCAGTAAAAATGCTATAATGAAGGCATATAACGTGCCTTCCGGGCGCATTGCGGTGACCTATCCCGGATTGACCATGAACCAATCTGTGTCGAAAACAGTCCAAACCCCCAAATACTACATTCTCGCCGTAGGGACGATTCAGCCCCGAAAAAATTTCGCACGATTAATCGAGGCGTTTGCCAGTATACGTAAGGATATCCAGGCAAGCTACCCTGCAATTGAGCTTGTGATCGTCGGTAAAAAGGGTTGGCTGTATGAGGATATTCTAAGTGCCCCCGCAAGATTCGGGGTAGAGGAGAGTGTCAGGTTTTTGGAGTTTGTCCCGGATGAGGCCTTGCCCGATTTGTACAAAAACGCGCTCTGTTTTGTGCTCCCGAGCCTCTATGAAGGGTTCGGCCTCCCTGCCCTTGAAGCGATGGCGTACAAATGCCCGGTTGTCGTGAGCAACGTTTCAAGCCTTCCGGAGATCGTGGAAGAAGCGGGGATTTACGTGGACCCGGACAAAACGGAAAGCATAGCACAGGGCATTTCCGCTGCGCTAAAAGAGCGAAACTCTCCTCTCGGTAAGAAACGCATCGAATTGGGTCTTGCCCAGGCGAAAAAGTTTACATGGGAGGCTGCGGCCAGGGAAACGCTAACACATCTTGAGGAGATTGCCGCATCCAAAGGGAACACCGTATGAGAGCGATAATTGATTTCTGGGTATTTATGGCGACATTGACGGGCTATATTCCCAGTCACATCGTGCGGTCATTCTTGTACCGATACGTATTTCGCATAAAACTTGGGAATGATAGTTCCATTCACTGGCGTGCGCAGTTTAATCTCCCAAGCGGCATAGAAATTGGACACAACACCATTATCGGAAATGATGCATTTCTCGATGGACGGTTTAAGCGGGAATGGAAGAAGGGTGAAAACAAACTTGTAGGCTACCTACGGGATTTTATCGCACCTCCGGCGCGTCCCCTTCGGATCGGGAACAATGTTTCGATTGCGGGGGAAGTGCGCATTTATACGATGGAACATGATATAGATTCAGCGATGTTTGAAGAGGTGGGCGCTCCCGTGGTTATCGAGGATTATGTCGTCGTGGGGACGCGGGTTACTATCCTTCCTGGCGTTACGGTGGGAAAGGGCGCGGTTTTGGCAAGCGGTGCTGTCGTAACGAAGGATGTGCCTCCTTTCACGGTGGTTGGGGGTGTACCCGCAAAACCCATAAAACAGCGCAATCAGGATCTGCGGTACACGCTTAAATTTGCCCGGCTGTTTCAGTAATCTTCATGGCGAATGTTTTTGATGTTTCCATCATTATCGTGAGTTTTAACACCAGGCGACTTCTGGATGATTGTCTGGCTTCCGTGTACGCCTCATTGAAGGGAAGCAAGTTAAAAGAAGAGATACTCGTCATCGACAATGTCTCCAATGACGGCTCTGTTGAGATGGTAAGGGAAAAGTATCCGGCCGTGACTGTCGTGGCCAATCGGGAAAACGTAGGATTTGGCCGGGCCAACAACCAGGGGATAAAAAAAGCGCGAGGAGAGTACATACTTCTTCTAAATTCGGATACAGTCGTGAAAGGAGATGCGATTGACAAACTCGTTTCTTTCGGGCGGGCACACCCTGATGTGTTCGTCGGGCCTAAGTTGTTTAATGCCGATGGAACCCCGCAAACATCCGGCGGGCCGTTTTTCAGTCTGCCCGTAGTTTTTGCGGCGCTGTTTCTCAAAGGTGACTATAATGGACTAACGCGTCAATCTCCGGATGAGACGCGGTACATGGATTGGGTAAGCGGTGCGTGCATACTCGCTCCCAAGAAGTTATTTTTGGATGATTTGTTTTTCGACGAAGGAATTTTTATGTATATGGAGGAAATTGACCTTCTGATGCGCGCTCGTAAGAAGGGGTATCGGACGATGTTTTATCACGCGGCGCACATCATGCACTTGGGAAGCGGAAGTTCGACGAATAAGCGGAAGGGACCGGTTTTGAATATATACCGAGGATTTCTCTATCTTTACAAAAAACATTACAACGGGGTATCTCTGGAAATTCTTAAGCTGATGCTCAGAGCCAAGGCGCTTGTCGCGATCGTAATCGCGCGGCTGTCGGGTAGGGTTGAGCTTCAGTCCATCTATGAGGAAGCGTATCGATTGGTGTAAAGATAATTTTTTCGGATTGGCGTCACTTTTTCTTTTGGCGTTTGTTCCGCTGTACCCGAAATTACCTCTTTTTGACGTACTGCAGACGTGGGTATACATCCGCGTTGAGGACCTGCTTATTGCAGGAATTCTTCTTGCGTTTGTGATCAGTCAAATCCGGCAAAAGAAGATTCCCAACACGTACCTTACCTGGCCGATTGCGACGTACTGGGGAATAGGGATCGTATCGGCCGTTATCTCCATATTTTTCATAGGGCCGAAGCTCATGACTTACGCTCCTCACCTTACCGTTTTGCACTTTTTGCGGCGAATTGAGTACATGATGCTTTTTTTCGTTTCCTTCAGCATGATGGCGAAAAACCGGAAATTTTTGGTCCCGGCAATCTGGACGATTGGCGCAACGGTGTTTCTGGTAGCGCTGTATGGCGCAGGTCAGAAGTTCTTCGGGTTCCCTGCGTTTCTCACCATGAACGAGGAATTTGCCAAGGGAATACCCTTACGGCTGCCGCCGACTGCACGGATCCCTTCTACGTTTGGCGGACATTATGATCTCGGTGCATATATGGTTATGATGATCCCTGTTTTGGGAAGCCTCGTCTTTGGCATGAAGAGATGGTGGGAGAAGCTCGTGTTTTTAGTTCTTACGGTTGCGGGACTCGTGACCCTCCTGTTTACGGCCTCACGAATATCTTTCGGCGTGTATCTGGTTGCGATTACAAGCATGCTTATCTGGCAGAAGAAAAAATTTCTTATTGTTCCCGTAATTGTTGCGAGCATGCTGCTTCTTAATTCCGTGTCGAGCGCCTCTGAGCGATTCTACAAAACATTTCGTTATAGCGACGTCATCGTTGATTTATCTTCGGGAAAACCGATCGGAACCTTAGATCGCCTGGAGGGCGGGAAGGCAGTACTGGAAGAGATTGAACGGCCGGATGAGGAAAATCTTCCGAAGGGCAGCGAGTTTATCAGCGTCGCAACCGGTCCAAGCGATCAGGCCCAGAGTGTAGAGACGATCGTGAATCGCAAACTGGCAACCGGATCAGGGGAGATTGCCACCGTATCGGGTAGCTTCCTTATCCAAAAAGCGCTGGTATACGACATTTCAATAACTACCCGTTTTCAGGGACAGTGGCCGAAAGCGATCGAGGCCTTCAAACGTAACGTGCTTCTTGGAAGCGGATATTCGACGCTGTCTGTCGCTTCGGATGGGGATTATTTGCGAATGCTCGGAGAAACCGGCATTCTCGGATCCATCGCGTTTCTCGGAATTCTGGGCGTGGCGTTTGAGTTGTTCCTGCGCAGGAAGGATTCACTCCCTGCTTTAGAGCGGTCGCTGGTCATCGGCATATTTGCGGGCATCGTCGGACTTTTGTTTAATGCGGTACTTATCGATGTTTTCGAGGCATCAAAAGTAGCCTATTCTCTTTGGCTTCTTCTTGGGATTGCGGTTGCAATTCTTTCGAAAGACCGGTTGTCGATGGGCGGTTACTTGGCTTCACTTCTTAAGTTTTTCACGCGTAAATCCATGTATGTCGTGTATATATGTCTGTTTGCCATTTTTTATCACATCAGAAGTCTGTCGTGGTACTTCATCGGTGATGATTTCACCTGGCTCAGATGGGCCGCGGAAAGCAAATTTTCTGACATCCCTTCGTATTTCACACAGTCGGCGGGGTTTTTTTTCCGGCCCATACCCAAATTGTGGTATCTCATGCTGTACTCGGTATTCTGGCTTAAGCCCGGGATGTATCATTTCCTTTCGCTTGTTATGCTTGCCGGGACGGCGAGTTTCGTCTATCTCATAGCAGCGGCGGGCGGGATACCGTCACTTTTGTCGTTTGCGGGAGCACTGTTGTTTGTTGCTTTTTCTTCTCACCATGAAAATATTTATTGGATTTCAGGGCAAAGCAGTCTGCTTGCCGCGTTTTTCCTTTTCGGAAGCGTGTATGTGTGGCAACGCGTCTGGCTCGGGAAGAATGCCAAAAGGCCTTCAGCCCTGCCGGGCTTGCTTCTTCTTTCCTTGTCCATGTTCTCGTATGACGGTATGGTTGTAGCACCATTTATTGTTTGGCTGTTAGGCGCCCTTCTTTATAGGCAACCTTGGCTTCAAAGCTCGTGGGTTTTACTTCTTACTCCGCTTTATTGGATTGTTCGCTCGATGTCCGGAGCGTTGGCACCGTCCGGAGATTACGGGTATAAACTCGCGACGTTTTTCCCAAATGCCGTAGGAAATGCCCTGGGATATCTGGCAACATTTTTCGCCGGCCCGCAAGCGATTGAGTGGATGACCGTTGTCCGCAGTGCGCTTCGTACGAATAGGACGCTTGCTGTGATCCTGGCGCTTGTTTTTGTCTTCGTCGTTTTACGACTGATACAACATGCGTGGAAAAACGAGCGCGTAAGGCCGACATTCGTGTGGTTTTTTGCGGGAATGGTATCGCTTCTCGCGTATATCGGGTTAGGGGGCATGGCTGAACGCTATATGTTTGCCGCATCCGGTTTTTGGACGGTGGGTTTGGTTTCATTCGCTTATCAGACGGGCAGAAGCCACGGGAAGACGGCATACATATTGCTTGCTGTCCTTTTCGCTGTCCTTGTGGCGTGGAACGTACACGAGACCGGCAGGCTGATGGCTCAGTGGGAAAAAGCAAGTTCGATCACCCAACAGTCGATTCTTACGATCAAAAGGCAATATTTTCCCTTGGATAATCAAAAAGCATTTGTCGTCGTTAATCTGCCAACCCGCTATGGTCGGGCCTGGATATTTCCCGCAGGATTTAGCGACGCACTCTGGCATATGTTTCGGATGAATGCATACGGTTATACGGTTTATACGGCAAGCTCGATTGCGGAGGCTCTCACGATGCCGGTAGGCAAACAAACGCACGAAGTGCTCGTTTTCGAAGGCGATAATTTCGAATTGCGGCGGGTTACGAAAGAGACGTATACGCCACCTCCAAAACAATGAACAAGCAAGTTTCATGGAATATTCACCTCACACTCCTTCTTGTCGCGGGTGTTGCGCTCATGCTTCGGCTCTACAGGGTGAGTGCTCCTTTGGCAGATTGGCATAGCTGGAGGCAATCAGATACGGCGGCGGTTGCGAGAAATTTCGAGAAACGCGGCATAGATATACTTCGCCCCCGATACGACGATCTGTCAAACATCCAGTCGGGGAAAGATAATCCGCAAGGATGGCGCATGGTTGAGATGCCGCTGTATCAAGTGGCGGGGGTGTGGGTACACCAGCTGCTTCCTTCGTTGAGCCTTGAGGCAAGTCTGAGAGTCGTGAGTGCAGTGTCGTCGGCTCTGAGTGTTTATCTTCTCGGAGTGCTCCTTGCGATGACAGTGGGTGGCAGGGTGGCGATTCTGGGCTCCTTTTTCTACGCGGTTTTGCCGTATGCTATATATTTCGGCCGCACGATTTTGCCTGACTCATTTGCACTGTTTTTTGCGCTTCTGAGTCTTGTACTGCTTGCGAAGGACGAAGGAAAATTACGTAATTGGTATATGGTTTTGGGTTCCGCGTGTGCTGCGGCTATAAGTATACTCGTTCGACCTATGGCAGGGTTTCTTCTGTTGCCGTCGGCGTATTTTCTTTTCCGGGGTCGGAACCTTTCCATCGGATCTCTTATTGCGGGAGTTTTGTTTGCTTTCGTAAGCCTTTTTCCGTTCATATGGTGGCGAAGTTGGATTCTCGCGTTTCCTGAAGGGATACCCGCAAACGACTGGCTTCTGAACAACAATGGAATACGGTTTAAGGGTGCATGGTTTTATTGGTTGTTCGCCAAAAGACTGGGCGAACTCATTCTGGGGTATTGGGGGCTTATCCTTCTGGGGTTTGGAATTGCCGCGAAATCCAGGGAAAAGGAAGGGATGATCTCATTTTTGTGGGCGCTTGGAGCAACTTTGTACGTTATCGTGTTTGCCGGCGGAAACGTGCAACACGATTATTATCAGGTCGTCATTATCCCTGTCGTGTCCTGGTTCTTGGCCAAGGGCGCGGATGCGCTACTTTCTGGTCGCCATGAGTTTCACCGGGGGGCCGCTTGGGCACTTCTCGGTGTTACGACCCTTTTTAGTCTGGCATTTTCCTGGTACACCATACGAACATATTATTGGATTAACAGGCCGGAAATTATCGAGGCGGGGAAAGCCGCTGATACGCTTCTTCCGGCTGAAGCGAAAGTCATCGCTCCTTATAATGGTGATACGACATTTCTGTACCAGACGAACCGCCAGGGATGGCCCCTTGGGTTTGATATTCCTCAGAAGATCGCGATGGGCGCGACTCACTATGTGACGGTATCTCCAACCGATGAGGACGGGGAGACACGTGCGCTTGCGAGTGAGTATACCGTGATCGTGCGAAACGACAAGTTCGCGATTATCGATTTGACGAAGCCAAACCCACTCAAACAGAAGAGATGATATGAAGATTCTATTCGTGTCGGCTGTATTTCCGTGGCCTTTGTACTCAGGAGGGCAGGTGCGTATATACGAGCTTCTTGGCAGGCTCGCCAAGCGGCATGAAATTACCCTCATTTCGTTTATACGAAAGCCGCAAGAGCGGCAGTACGTATCCAACCTGTCGTTTTGCAAGCAAGTCATACCCGTTATGCGGGGGAGCGCATGGCAGGTGAAGTATGTCGTTTCATCGTTACTATCTGACCATCCGTTTTTGTACGCAACGTATAACAATCGAGAGATGAAAAGAGTGCTTGCTGATGCTCTTTCCCAATCGTACGACGTTGTTCATGTCGAGCCGGGGTACGTATGGTTATCGCTCCCATCAACTCACGTTCCCGTTGTGGTGTCTGAGCATAACATCGAACATGAGGTCTATGCCAAGTATGTTGAACATGTCCGGTTCGGACCCATAAAACCGCTCATGATATGGGATGTCCAAAAAATGGATCGTTGGGAACGAACTATTTGGGAGAAGGTAGCCCATGTCACTGCCGCGAGTCCTTCCGATGCCGCATACATGCGTTCGATTGTTCCCGAGCAAAAAATTACGGTCGTGCCAAACGGCGTGGATGCGAAGACGTTTGCGTTTCAACCGAAAAAAAGAATTTCCACATCGCCGGTATTTCTTTATGTGGGGACATTTGCGTGGATGCAGAATGTTGACGCGGTAGGGCATCTTCTGAGGGATATCTGGCCGTCCATCCTCGGATCGTATCCGAAGGCATTGCTTCGGATAGTCGGCGAAAATCCGCCAAAACACCTGACGCGCCTGGGGGGAGAGGGCGTTCAGTGGATTTTCTCGGTCGCCGATATTAAAGACGAATACAAAAAGGCCGATATCATGCTTGCTCCGATTCGCGTAGGAGGGGGTACGAAGTACAAGATTATCGAATCCATGGCCATGGGGTTGCCCGTTATCACGACGAAGCGGGGCGCTCAGGGACTTGAGGTGACAAACAGAAAAGAAATCTGGATTGCCGATACACCGCAAGAAGTTTTGGCGGCTATCTGGGATATAATAAACGGTCCGTCCAGGGAGGCAGTGCTTACCAGAGCGCGAAAGACAGTTGAACGCATGTATAGTTGGGACAAGATAGCCGAAACACTGGAAACGGTGTGGCAAAAAGCGTATGAAAAACACAATTGATCTGTCGGTCGTAATTCTTTCGTACAACACCGTTGATCTTACCCGTGCGTGTCTTCGGAGTGTGTTTTCATCGCGCTTCGGTAAATACGCGATGGAGGTAATCGTGTGTGATAATGCCTCGACTGACGGCAGTTTGCCCGTACTCAAAAAAGAGTTTCCCAAGGCGATCTTTATCGATAATAAGAAAAATCTCGGGTTCGCAGCGGGAAACAATACGGGAATTCGAAGGGCAAAGGGGCGATACGTACTGCTTCTCAATTCCGATACCGAGGTCTCCTCCCTAGCGCTGAGTTCCATGGTTGCCTTTATGGATTCTCACCCCGAGGCGGGAGCGGCGACCTGTAAACTTCTTCTGACAGACGGCTCGATGGACCCTGCATGTCATCGTGGCTTTCCGACGCCCTGGGTGGCATTTACCTATATGACGAAGCTGGAGTGGCTTTTCCCCAGAACGAGACTTTTTGGGGAGTATCACCAGCTCTACAAAGACATGTCATCTGTCCACGCAGTTGACTCTATATCGGGGGCATTCTTCTTGGTGCGAAGGTCTGTTATCGACGCGGTGGGACTTCTTGATGAGGATTTTTTTATGTATGGAGAAGATATCGATTGGGCCTATCGCATAAAAGCAGCAGGATGGCCAATTCTCTTTAATCCGGATGTGACCGTGCTTCACAAGAAAAAGCAAAGCGGCAGGGCAAGTGTTTTCAAGGCGCGTCGGGTCACGACTGAGATATATTTCCACACCTACAACTGGCTTTTCTACCGTAAGCACTTTTCAAAGACGTACCCAAGGGTCCTTACAATCTTTGTAAACATGTTTTATCGGATGCGATTATTTTTACTTACCCGTTTTTCCATCTAATATGCGAATCGGCATCGACGCACGACTTATCGAGGAGACAGGGGTTGGGCGATACATACGAAATCTTCTGACTCATCTGGCATCAATTGACACGAAGAATGAGTACGTCGTTTTCCTTCGCAAGAAAAGTTATGATCCTTTTGTTCTTCCCGGGCGCAACTGGACCAAGGTGCTTGCTGATGTGCCGTGGCACGGGATTCGTGAGCAGCTTGTGATGCCGTGGCTTTTTTGGCGTGCGCATGCCGATCTTGTACACGTTCCGTATCATAATCCGGCGGTTTTGTACCCCGGACGGTTCGTTCTTACCATCCATGACCTGACGATTCTTCATGTGAACACGGGGAGGGCTACAACGTTGCCTCCTTGGTTATACGCGCTGAAACGTTGGGGGTATATGATGGTGCTCTCTCTCGGCATCAAACGTGCTGTGAAGATTATCGCGGTTTCCAAGACGACGAAAAACGAAATACTGGATCATTTTCGTGTACCTTCTGACAAGATAGAGGTTATTTATGAAGGATAAATATTTTCTGTACGTTGGTAACGCGTATCCGCATAAGAATGTCGAGCTTCTTATGGCGGCTGCCGGACGTGCACACGCACAAGTTGTATACGTAGGTAAAAGCGATTATTTCTACCGACGACTTGGACTTGTGCCGAAAGCAGTATCCGACGCCCAACTGACGGATTTATACGAACATGCCGAGGCGCTTGTATTTCCCTCTCTTATGGAGGGATTCGGTCTGCCTGCAATAGAGGCTTTGAGGGTTGGCTGTCCTGTCATTGCCAGCGATATTCCTGTTTTTCATGAAATCCTGGGAGACGCCGTCATGTATTTCGATCCGAGGAGTGAAGAAGCTCTCATACACTGTCTCATGAATCCACCTCGTCGCTCGAAAGAATTTCGCGAGAAGGCCTCTGCGTTAGTAAAACAGTACAGTTGGAAACGAATGGCTAAAGAGACACTCGCATTCTATGAAGCTTGCAATCGTGTATGACCGCGTGACCAAGTGGGGTGGGGCAGAGCGAGTACTGCTTGCTCTTCATCGGCTCTGGCCGCGGGCCCCACTCTATACTGCCGTATACGATCGAGCGGGTGCCCGGTGGGCAGATGTATTTGAGGTTCACCCTTCCTTCCTTCAGAAAATTCCGTTTGCCAAAAACATCCATGAACTTCTCCCCTGGGCGACCCCGATGGCGTTTGAATCGTTTTCATTGGATGAGTACGATGTGGTTCTGTCAGTTACCTCAGCAGAGGCAAAATACGTCGTAACAAAGCCCCAAACGCTTCATATTTGTTACTGCCTCACTCCTACAAGATATCTCTGGAGTGGATATCAGGAGTATCAGACAAATCCAGGATTAGGATTGGTGAGTCCGATAGCCCGATTCGCTCATAGACAGCTTACACCGATTTTACAAAGTTGGGATCTCGTGGCGGCCAATAGGCCGGATTATTACGTAGCCATCTCAGATCGCGTGAGTGAGCGGATACAGAAATACTACGCTAAGAATCCGGTGAAAGTAATTTACCCGCCTGTCGATACCCGATTTTTCATCAAAAAGGCGAAGGCTCCTTCATATCGGGGTGAATATTTCCTTACGGTAAGTAGGCTGGTCGGATACAAGCGAGTGGATATCATAATCGATGCCTTTAATGAGTTAGGCTGGCCGCTCGTCATCATCGGCGATGGGCGGGACGGGCGCCGCCTGCGAAAGATGGCGAGATCCAACATCATGTTTTTCCATGGCATATCAAACGAAGAGCTTGCATCATGGTATCAGTACAGCCAGGCCTTCGTTTATGCAGCGGATGAAGATTTCGGCATTGCGCCAGCTGAAGCACTGGCTTCGGGTAAGCCCGTGGTGGCCTATCGGGGCAGTGGCGTCGCAGAGGTGGTTTCGGAAGGGAAGACGGGCGAACTGTTTGACCAACAATCCACCTTAAGTGTCATCGATGCGTTGAAAAGAGTAAAGAAGCGGTGGTATGATAGTTCGTTGTGCAGAATTCAGGCGCAGAGATTTTCTGAGGAAAGATTTATGCGTGAAATGAAAGGAATCGTCACCGAGCTCTCTAATACGATATAATAAGGACGCTATGAAAGCAGTAATCTTCGCTGGGGGTGTAGGTACGCGCTTGTGGCCGCTTTCGAGGAAAAAATCTCCGAAGCAATTTGAGAAGATCGTAGGTGATAAATCCACATTGCAGCTTGCGGTATCGCGCATCCAACCGGATTTCGGGTGGCAGGATATTTTTATTTCCACAGGAGAGATTCACACGGCGACCGTGCATGACCAGCTTCCGGATCTCCCCCGGACTCACGTGATTGGTGAACCCGACATGCGGGATGTTGGGCCCGCCGTCGGACTTATGGCGGGTATTCTCAATAGGGAAGCCCCCCTTGAACCTATGGTGATACTGTGGAGCGATCATCTTGTACGAAATGAGAAACTGTTTCGGTCAATTTTAACAGCGGCCGGATCTCTTATTTCCCAAGATCCCGACAAAATCGTATTCGTATCCCAGAAGGCCCGATTTGCCAGCGAAAATCTCGGGTGGATCGAGTTCGGGAAGAAGATTCGGACTCAGGACAATATTTCTTTCTATTCATTTGTTCATTTTCAATATAAACCCAAGGGCGATGTGGCCCGTAAATTCTATAAAAGCGGTAAACATGCATGGAATGTCGGATATTTCGTAACTACCCCTTCATTTCTTTGGAAACAATACAAAACATTCGCACCCAAGCTTTATGCGTCGTTATTAGAGATTGTAAATGAGTGGAAAACCCCAAAATTCGCGGAAAAACTGAAAGCAATATACCCGACGGTCGAAAAAATTCATTTCGACAATGCCATACTGGAGAAACTCGATCCCAAGGATGCGCTTGTGGTGTCAGAAGACATCCAATGGAGTGATATTGGTGCTTGGGAGGCTCTCAAAGAGGCTTTGGAGGAGGCCAAGGATAAAAACGTGACGCAGGGGAAGGTGCTTCTTACCGATTCGACGGATTCTCTCGTATATAATTACACTGATCAGCTTGTGACGACGATAGATTTAAACGATATGCTGGTTGTCGTAACGCCTGATGTTGTACTCGTGTCCCGGAAAAGTTCGGTAGCGAAGATCAAAAAACTCGTTGAAAGCCTTTCGGGTACAGAAAACGATCATCTTACGTAGGTATGACGTACACCTTAGTGAAGCGTTTCATTGATGTCGTGGGCAGCATTGTGCTTGCGTTTCTCTTTTTTCCGGTTTGGCTTGTCACGGCTGTTGCCATCAAGCTTGATAGCCCCGGGCCGATTCTTGCCGATACGCCCCAACGCGTCGGGAAGGACGGGAAACTGTTCAAGCTCTACAAATTTCGATCCATGATTGTGAATGCACACGAGAAGTTGAGACGAGACCCGCGTCTCGCGAAGTTGTACGGGGAATACAAAAGAAACAGCTATAAACTGAAAGAAGATCCCCGGGTCACCCGCGTGGGGCGGTTTATCAGAAAGCATTCGATCGACGAAATCCCCCAAATTCTTAATGTTCTGCGAGGCGAGATGAGTCTGGTGGGACCGCGACCGTACTATCCGGACGAACTTGTCGAACAACAACGGAAATACCCTCATACACGCGATTTGGTGAAGATTGTGCTTTCGGCAAAACCAGGCATCACGGGGCATTGGCAGGTGTCCGGAAGAAGTGAAGTGAATTTCGACAAGAGAATAAAAATGGATGCGGATTATGTCAATAAGCGCTCACTGTGGCTTGATATAGCGATACTTCTTAAGAGTCCGTGGGCGATGATCTCCGGAAAGGGTGCTGTCTGACATTGACTTTTTCCCGATTTGCAGGAACAATACATATATGGATGACGACTTGAAAAAGATCGAACTGGCGACTACTCCCACGAATTCCGCGCCAAAAGCGAAACGTGCATTCCCATGGAAAGTCGTATTTATTCCTCTTGGAATACTTTTGGTGCTTCTTGTGAGTATTTCCATCATGCTTCTTCCCCTGAAGGGTGTTATGGCACAGGCAAACGTCGTTGCACAGCGGGGGAGAGAACTGTCGGGGGCAGTCAAAAGCCAGGATCTCGCCAAGGCAAAAGAGGGCCTTACGCAAACACGAAGCGAGTTAACCAAGCTGCAGGGTGAGTACAAGAAGCTGCTTCCACTCAAATTCGTCCCCGTTGTCGGGTGGTATGTCGCAGACGGTGAACACGCGCTTGCCGCAGCAGCAGCCGGCCTGACTGCCGGCGATAAAGCGGTGGAAGCGCTCGAGCCGAATGCTGATCTCTTGGGCCTGAAGGGGAAAAGCACTTTCGTGTCCGGAACGGCAGATGATCGTATCCAGACGGCGGTAAAAACGATGAGCGCTCTCACGCCGAAGATAAACGAAATGGCCGCAAGCATCGATACGCTGCGAAAAGAGATTGATGCCATCGATCCCGCTCGGTATCCGGAAAAGATCGGAAAAACAGCGGTGCGCTCACAACTGGTATCTGCCAAGGAGACTATCGATAACGCTGCAAATTTGTTCGTCAATGCACAGCCGCTTCTGATGAATTTTCCAAAAATGCTGGGTGAGCCCAGCGAACAGCGGTATCTCGTTTTGTTTCAAAACGACAAAGAACTGCGTGCTACCGGCGGATTTATTACGGCATATGCGCAATTCCGATTCGTGCGGGGGAAAGCAATCCTTGAGAAGGCAGACGACATTTACGCCATGGATAACGCACTTTCCAAGAAATTCCCCGCACCACCAGAGATTCTGAAGTTTCACAAAGGTGTGTACAACCTCAACATCCGTGACAGCAACCTGTCTCCTGATTTGGTCACATCCATGAAGCAGTTTGAGGAAATGTACGCACATGTCGGCGGCAAGGAGAAAATCGACGGCATATGGCTCGTTGACACGCATGTGCTCGTGGAAGCTCTCAAGATTTTGGGACCGATGAACGTATACGGGCGGGAGTTTAGTGCGGTCACCGACAAGCGGTGTGACTGTCCGCGGGCAGTGTATGAGCTGGAGGATTACTCCACAAGGCCGGTGAATTATATCCGCGAGGCGCGAAAAGACATCATCGGAGTGTTATTGCGGGACCTTCTGCAGAAAGCTCTTGGTGTATCACCCTCTCAGTACTGGGGACAGCTCTTCCAGATGCTTATCGCAGAGATAAATGAAAAACACGTGATGGCCTATTTCCATGATGCGGAAACACAGAAGGCCGCAGAAAGCTTCAATATGGCGGGCCGGATTATGATGAAAGGGCAGACGTCAGCGGTCCTCAAGTATCAGGAGGGCGAGGGGTGGGACTACCTTCACGTGAACAACAGCAATATGGGCGGAGCGAAATCAAATATGTTTGTCAGCGAGAAAATGACAAAAGATACTACCGTGAACTCAGACGGCACAATAACGACGAAGTTGACCGTCGATTACAAAAATCCTTACCCGGGTAGCGATTGCGGTCTGGAGTCAGGCGGCTTGTGTCTCAATGCGCCACTTCGCAATTGGGTTCGGGTGTATGTGCCCGCAGGAAGCAAGCTCGTCGAAAGCAAAGGCGTACAGTCTCCCAAAGACAATAAACCGGTTGCCATGGATGTATATGAGAGCCTGGGGAAGACGGTTTTTGAGGGCTTTCTCATCGTCAATCCGCTGGGAACGGCGAAGTTGGAAGTTACCTACACGTCTCCGGTGAAATCACGTGACGGAAAATACCGGCTCCTTATTCAGAAACAGCCGGGAACCGAGGGCTCAGAAATGCTTCTTCGCCTCGGAGGGAAGGACCGAAAGAAGATAGAACTTTTGACAGATACGGAAGTTGTGCTGTAGTCATGAAGTCCCGCATCTATACCGTTGAGGCAGTGGTTCTCAAACGCAAGGTGAGCGGTGAAGCTGATCGAATCCTCACAGTTTTCTCCAAACAATTCGGGAAAATCCGCGTGCTTGCCAAGGGTATACGAAAGATACGAAGCAGGCGGGCTGGCCACCTGGAGGTGTTTAGCCGGGTAGTCTTAACACTTCACAGTCATGGGTCGATGGATATAGTTTCAGAGGCACAGATTGTCGATGGCGGGTCATTTGTCAGTCGTGACCCCGGGAAGGTGGCCTATGCGTACTGTATTTGCGAACTTGTGGATCAACTCCTGGCTGATCATCAGGAACATAGTGATATTTACGAAGATCTCACGCTGTCGCTTGAGACACTCATGCAAAAAAACACATCACAAGAGTGGCAGGAGATTATGAGTGAATTCGTCCATAAAATGCTTTGGAATCTTGGGTTTCTTCCAAATGCGCGACACATCGCGGCTGACTTGCTGCGGCCATATATAGAAAATATTACGGAGCGCAAATTGAAAACGTGGCCTCTCTTGACAGTCTTAGGAGAGTCCCGTAGACTAAATGAAGACGTGCACTGATCCCAAGGGCATGGGGGAGTACAAGAAAATGAAGTAGTCCCGCAACTGGCGGGAAAGTAGGGTGGAACCGTCCTGAGTATATCGAAGGATCCCTATCACATATGTTTGTGGTAGGGTTTTTTGTAGGAGTTCTATGACAACACTTGATGACATTGTCAGTCTTTCCAAACGCAGGGGCTTTGTGTACCCAACGAGCGAAATTTACGGCGGACTTACCAGTTCGTATGATTACGGACCGGCGGGTGTTGAGCTTCTTCGAAATATCAAATCCCTGTGGTGGAAGACGTTTATTCAGGATCGTATCGACATGGTCGGTATAGATTCCCAGATTCTCCTCCATCCTGAAACATGGGTTGCCTCGGGGCACGTTTCCGCGTTTAACGATCCGCTTGTGGAAGATGCGGTAACGAAGAAACGCTACCGGGCCGATCATATCATCGAAAGCTGGCTGAAAGATCACACCGATGTGTCCGCTGTTGTGGAGGATATGACGATAGACGATATGGCATCGTTCGTGAAAGAACATAACATCTCAAGTCCCGAAGGAAACGCACTGCTTCCCCCGAAGAAGTTTAATCTTCTCTTTGAGACCAAACTCGGTGTCGTGGAAGGAGCGAAGGCAGAAGTATACATGCGGGGAGAAACGGCCCAGGGAATCTTCACGAATTTCAAGAATATTCTGGATTCTACACGTATTTCCCTCCCGTTTGGCGTAGGACAGATCGGAAAATCCTTCCGAAATGAGATTACGACAGGTCAGTTTGTATTCCGTACTCTTGAGTTTGAACAGGGGGAGATTGAATACTTCTTCGATCCGCAAGATTCAGAATGGGAGACACTTATGTCGGCGTGGAAAGAGGCCATGTGGGAATTTGTTGTACGGAAGCTTTCTATCCGGGAAGAAAACCTCAGGTGGCGTCAGCATACCGATCGTGAACGCAGTCATTACAGCCGTGATACGTATGATTTGGAATACCAGTTTCCGTTCGGATGGAAAGAGTTGTGGGGCATAGCCTACCGGACCGATTATGATTTATCCGTTCAGTCCAAGCACTCCGGCGTCGATTTGTCCTATCAGGATCCTCAAACCGGTCGGAAATTTATCCCGCACGTTATTGAGCCGGCAGTCGGGATAAACCGTCTCTTTCTTATGGTGCTGACGGATGCGTTTGTGAGAGAGGAAAAGCGGATTGTCCTTAAACTGGATCCTAGACTGGCCCCTAAGAAAGTAGCCGTTTTTCCGCTGGTTGCAAATAAACCCGACCTGGTGAATGAAGCGCGCAAAATCCATGAAGCGCTTCGCAAGCATATGACCGTATCATGGGATGACCGGGGGAATATAGGAAAGCGATATCTTTCTCAAGACGAGGTTGGGACGCCCTGGTGTATAACCGTGGACTACACGACGCTGGAAGATGGCACAGTTACCGTGCGTGATCGGGACACCACGAAGCAGGACCGAATTGCCAAAGCAAATTTGATACAATATTTTCAGGAAAAATTGAGCTCAACATAGTACAATAGGAGGACTATGAAAGTAAAAACACCCGTTCTTGCCGCCATATTGGGAGTTCTTCTTTTGATTACTGGGATTGTCGCCTATAAGGCAGCTTTTGGTTCCAAACCGCAAGTTCAACCGGTTGACCAGGAGGAAGAGGTCATAAGTCTTCCGCCTGCCGATGCTTCTATTATGGTGGATATCACCAAGAGCAAAGTGAAAGACAATACCGTAGTCCTTTCCGTTTCGGCCCTGGATTCCAAATATACGAAACTTTCCTACGAATTGAGTTATGAAACACAGGGGATCGTTCAGGGGGTCACTAGTGCACCATTGGATATCAGCGGGAAAGACGAATTTGTGCGTGACGATATCTACCTCGGGACGTGTTCGCGAAACGTGTGTAAGCCGCATCCCGGCGTCACAAAGATTTCAGCCGTGATTATCTTCACAGATACAGACGGGAAGAAGAGCCAATTTACAGGCGAATTCGAACTCTAACCTCAGCTCTCCTCCATCATCTCATTGGGTATCGTGCTCTCGTTTTTACCATGCTTCGTGGGAAATTCTCGTGAAATACCTCTTGACACACCGTGAAAAATGGGTAACTATGGATATTAGTGGGAAGAAGTGGTAGGATCGGTTCATGAAGTTATTCCTTGGGGAATATGACCATGCACTTGATGATCGGGGCCGTCTGACGATCCCAAGAAAGATTCGGCAAGAGTTAGCAACAGATGAGGTGATCGTATCCAGAGGCTTTGACGCATGTATTTTCGGATTTGACAAAGAAAGCTGGGAGAGGGAAGCATCCAAACAGCTTGAGGCACCGGTAACCGACGAAAAGGCACGACAAGTAAGAAGGTACATGTTTGCAGGAGCCGAGAAGGTTGAAGCGGATAAACTTGGTCGTATTCTTTTGCCTGCCCTGCTCAAGGAATATGCGGGTATTACGGCAAATGTCGTGGTTGTAGGCGCGGGAGATCATTTCGAGATTTGGGATAAAACGAAGTGGATGGAATATAAACGTCGCCTCGCCTCGCCATGATAGCCACATACCACGAACCGGTCCTCAAAGAAGAAGTTGTTGCCGGATTAGCGGTAACAGCGGGGAAACACTACATTGATGCAACGCTGGGTGGAGGGGGACACGCACAAGAGATCGTAGAACGCGGTGGAATACTCTTGGGAATAGACACGGATCGGGAGGCTATAGACTTTGCCCGGGCACGCCTCTCGAACACGGTTTTCCAAAAGAGTTGGAAGCTCGCGCAGGGGAATTTCAGGGATGTAGAGCGAATCGCACGAGAGAACGGATTTTTGGATGTAGACGGGATTTTGTTTGACCTTGGGGTATCCAGTTACCAACTGGATACGCCAAAGCGTGGATTTAGCTATCGGTTTGCCGAGGCACCCCTGGACTTAAGGCTTAATCAGGGTCAGGGAGAGACAGCAGCCCAATTAGTAAACCGGATAAGCGAGGGAGAGCTGTATGAAATTCTTGCAACGCTTGGTGAAGAAGAGCGTGCTCGGACAATTAGTGCTCTTATTGTCCGCGCCCGTCAGATAGCGCCGATTCAAACAACAGGCGATCTCGTACGTGTTATCGACACGCTCGAATTGCCTAAAAAAATTGAATTCCAAGTGCTGTCGCGGGTTTTTCAGGCGCTCAGAATGGCGATCAATGAAGAATTGGAGGCTCTGAAAGAGGGTTTGTCAGGCGCTTACGAGATATTAGCGACCGGTGGGAGATTGGCGGTTATCAGTTTCCATTCGCGGGAAGATCGCATTGTAAAACAAGCGCTGAAGCGTGAGACGTGGAAAGAAATCTCGCGAAAGCCGATTATTGCCAGTGAAGAAGAGATTGTACGCAATGTCCGCGCCCGAAGCGCGAAATTACGTATAGCGCAGAAAATCTAAAACGTATGAAACGCATACTCGGCATCATGCCAGTTTTCGCCATCGCGCTGGTTGTGGTGGAAATCGTGCTTACGAACCGACTTGCCCCGTCCGGTCACCGCGTTCGGCAGTTGGATATGGCCATAGACCGCCTGAGGCAGGAAAACGATCTTCTGGCACAGAAAGTAGCTTCAGCTTCTTCACTTGCGACCATTAGTGTCCGCGCACAGGAGCTTGGTTTTGTCGAACCTTCCAAATCTCAGTTTGTTGCAGTGGGTTCATCAGAGCTCCCCGTTGCCCTTCATAGCAACCGGTAATTATGTGGCGGGTAAAAATTGCATTTTTCGTTACCGTAGGAGCATTCCTTTTTGCACTCGTTCGCTTGTTTTATTGGCAAATCATACGGGGTGATGTGTTGCGGGCAGAAGCTGCCGCCCAATACAATCTTACGTTTTCCCTTCCCGCTGTTCGCGGAAGCATCGTCTCAGCCGACGGAAATCCCCTTGTGTTAAGTGTTCCGGCGTATTTAGTGGTCGCGCGCCCCAAGGAGATCGAGAATCTTGAACAGTTTGCCCGCCTTATTTCTGAACCCCTTGCTACGACGCCAGAAGACATATTGAGTCAAATTTCTCAGGAAGGTCGATATTGGGTGCCGCTTAAAAGAAAAGCAGACAAAGAGCTCACTTCTCGGATCGATGCGCTTGGCCTCGCGGGAGTGGAATTTGAGCGTGAATCCAAACGTTATTATCCGGAAGCGTCGCTTGCGGCGCATCTGATCGGGTTTGTCGGAAGCGACCAGAATGGTGCTGACAAGGGGTATTTCGGGCTTGAAGGATTTTACGACCGGGAATTGCGGGGGAAAGATGGTCGGATAGAGATCGAAAAGGACGTCAGGGGGGCTCCGATTTTAGTTGGTGAATCTAAGCGTATCGAGGCGGAAGACGGTCGTTCGCTTATTCTCTCAGTTGATCGGACAATACAGCACATCGTGGAGAAGCGACTCCTTGAGGGAGTAAGAAAATACGGCGCCAAGGAAGGCTCCGCGGTTATGATGAATCCGAAAACGGGAGAGATTCTGGCGATGGCTTCATTTCCCACCTACGATCCGGGACTCTACGCGCAATTTGACAAAAATCTCTATAAAAATCCCATTGTTGGCTCGACCTATGAGCCTGGCAGCACATTTAAGGTACTCGTGATGGCGGCAGCTCTCAATGAGCGGAAACTGACGGCCGAAACTGTCGTTGACGAAGACGGTCCCGTTCGCGTTGGAGAATACTCTATTCGCACATGGAATAACGAGTATCACGGGAAACAAACGATGACGGAGGTCATCCAACACTCATCGAATGTCGGCATGGTCTTTGTGGCGCGACGGTTGGGAAAGGATCTGTTTCTTCGGTACATTCGTGATTTTGGGTTCGGCAGTATCACAAACGTCGATTTGGAGGATGAAGCAGCCGCTGAGCTTCGCCACGAGGACGAATGGCGGGAAATCGATCTTGCAACTGCATCCTTCGGGCAGGGAATTGCGGTGACTCCGCTTCAGATGGTTCGCGCGGTTTCAGCTATTGCCAACGGTGGCTGGCTCATGGAGCCGCACGTGGTTTCGAAAATTCAGGATACGCGGGGGAAGATCGTGGAAATCAAACCCAAGAAAGTGAAACGCGTCCTCGGAGCTCAGGCGGCAAGTGTTATGACGGAAATGATGGTCAATGCGGTTGATAACGGTGAGGCCAAGTGGGCGAAACCCAAGGGATATCGTATCGCCGGTAAGACGGGAACTGCGCAGATACCAGTGGCCGGACACTATGACGAGAAGAAAACGATAGCTTCGTTTGTGGGATTTGCGCCTGCGGATGACCCGAGTTTTGTAATGCTGATAACATTGAGAGAGCCTACCAGTTCTCCCTGGGGTTCGGAGACCGCAGCACCGCTTTTTTTCTCAATCGCTCGGGATGTGCTTATCTACAAAGGGATCGCACCTAAGTCCTAAATGGTATAATATTCTTCATGATCGGCTTGTTGAAAAGCCTGTACCATCTTCTCATCGCCTGCTTTGCCGTCGTGCGTTTTGGTTTCCCGGGACGGAAGTTGACGGTAATAGGAGTCACGGGAACCGATGGGAAAACCACGACCACGACGCTTATTTACGAAATTCTTAAGGCCTCCGGCCGAAAGGTGTCGATGATTTCTTCCGTTCATGCGGTCATCGGTGGGAAATCGTATGACACAGGGTTCCATGTGACAACGCCCAATGCATACTGGGTGCAGAAATATCTTCGAGATGCGGTAGACCGCGGTGATACGCACATGGTGCTTGAGGTGACGTCACATGGTCTTGCGCAGCATCGGGTTTTCGGAATCCCTTTTGCCGTGGGCGTTATCACGAACGTAACACACGAGCATCTCGACTGGCATAAGACGTTTGCCAGGTACCTGAAAACGAAATTATCCCTCCTTACACGAAGCGACATCGTCGTTCTCAATCGCGATGAGGCACAGCTGTACAGTGAAGCGATGAGGGTTCTTCATCGGGGGAAAAGGATCATAACATATGGCATTCGCCGTGAGGCGAAGGTGACTCCCAAAACATTCCCCTTCAAAACTAAACTTCCCGGAGAGTTTAACCGATACAATTGTCTTGCTGCCATCGCAGTTGCCAGCGCGCTTGAGATACCCCCAAAAACCATCAGAGAGGCGCTTTTGGATTTTTCGGGAGTGACCGGGCGGATGGACGTGGTTACGACGTCTCCGTTTACCGTCATTGTTGATTTCGCCCACACGCCCAACGCACTTGATCGGGCGCTTCGCACGGCTCGCAAGATGACTAAGAAGCGCCTGATTCACGTTTTCGGAAGCGCGGGGCTGAGAGATCACAGCAAGCGTCCTCTCATGGGAAAGGCGGCAAGCGCCTATGACGATATCATCGTCCTGACCGAAGAAGATTATCGTACCGAGAGCGTGGAGAAGATAATGGATGACATAGCGCGAGGTATCGATTCCGACGTTGAAATGCACAGATACCCAAACAGAAAGGATGCCATTAAATACGCATTTTCGGTTGCCAAACCGGGCGATTTGGTTATCATCACCGGAAAAGGCCATGAACAGAGTCTGTGCCGCGGAACGACGGAATACCCCTGGAACGATCGCAAAGAGGCAATTAGACTTTTGGGGAAGTTGCGCTCGTAATCATGTTCATATCAAACGATCACGCGTATATACAATCAAGTCTTCTTGCCCGCGAGAGTGCACTGATGCACGCATATTCGCTTCGGAATGCGGGAGATATGCGTCGTTTTGACGCGCGCAGGGCGTTTCTTAAGCGTCTCCATTTGGATCCCGATCGGCTCGTTATGGCAAATCAGGTACACGGGTCACGCGTAGAGGTAATTGATGACGCGCACGCCAATAGAGTATCAGAAGCTGACGCACTGGTGGTTGACCGACGGGAGGGAGTATCAATAGGAGTAATCGTTGCGGATTGTGTGCCGCTTCTTCTTTTGGACACGAAAAAACACATATTTGCAGTAGCTCATGCAGGGTGGAAAGGTACGATTGCCGGAATCGCAAAAAAAACGCTCCAGACTATGATAGATCTGGGAAGTAATGCCGCCAACATCCGGGTTTCCATAGGGCCGCATATCGGAATGTGTTGCTATAGTGTTTCAGAGGATCGCGCAAAGCTCTTCTTGAACGAATACCAAAAGGATGAACGGGTCGCATCGAAAATGGATGACGGCTGGCATCTTGATATAGGATACGTCAATCGTCTGGAACTTCTTGGGTCTGGCATTACCGCAAGCCAGATTGATAGTCCGCCCGTGTGTACTTCCTGCCAGAACGATCGATTTTTTTCGTTTCGAAAAGATAGTGAAAGCACGTTCGGAGAAATCCTTGCCGTTATGGCAGTACAATAATCTATGGACATGAATTTCCATTCAGTCAAACGTATTCATTTCGTCGGTATCAAGGGAATTGCCATGGCGGCGCTTTCGGTTTGGGCGAAGGAGAGGGGTATTGCCGTAACGGGATCCGATGTCGAAGAGGAGTTTCCGAGCGATCCGATTCTCAGGGAAGTGAATATCGTGCCGTTTGTGGGTTTCGATGCGTCCCATATCGCACAAGCGAAGCCGGATATCGTTATCTACACGGGAGCTCACCACGGACGGGACAACCCAGAAGTTATTGAGGCTCGGCGTTTGGGCATACCGGCATTTCCCCATGGGAAGGCCCTGGGATACGCGATGGCTGGCAAAAGACAGATTTCTGTTGCCGGAAGCCACGGGAAGACAACGACAAGCGCGATGATTGCTGCCATTTTGCGGGAAGCTGGAGGTGATCCCTCGTATGCCATTGGATCCGGCGTGATTGGCGGACTCGGGTTTCCCGGACACTTCGGGGAGGGGGATTTTTTCGTTGCGGAGGCCGACGAATATGTCACTGATCCGGCCCACGACGCGACACCCCGTTTTCTTTGGCAAACGCCGGAGATTCTTGTGGTAACCAATATCGACTTTGATCATCCGGACGTATATCCGACGCTTGCCGCTGTCAAAAAAGCGTTTCTCAAGCTTCAGATGAACCAACCTCCCAAGGGAATAACGGTGGTAAACGCCGACGATCCTGCAAGCGAAATTCTCACAAAGAACTCCTCGCGAATCGTTATAACGTATGGACGCAATCAGCGGGCTGATTTTCGCATAACAGACGAACAGTTTTCCGCGGGGGCAAGCACTTTTACACTGATGCACAATGAAAAAGACCCCATCTCCATTAAGCTGCAGGTTCCCGGAGCGCACAATATGGCAAACGCTGCGGCGGCGTGCGTCGCTGCATTTTCACTGGGTGTGCCGTGGGAGATAAGTAAACGTGCACTTGCAGCATTTGGCGGGGCTAAGCGACGCTTCGAAAAATTAGGACAGACCGACACCATGACGTTCTATGATGATTATGCGCATCACCCGAGAGAAATTATTGCCACACTGACTGCTGCCAGATTGTGGTATCCCAAAGAGACGATTATCGCGGTTTTCCAAGCACATACGTACTCTAGGACGAAAGCGCTTTTTTCACAGTTTGGCCGGGCGTTCGAGAATGCGGATATAGTGCTGTGCACTGACATTTACGCTTCTGCTCGCGAAAGAGATACACACGAGATAACCGGAGGAATGCTCTGTGAGGAAATCCGAAAAAATCACCAGCACGTGTTTTTCACACCGGGGAAAGAAGATGTGATTTCATTTTTACAAAACGTCCAGGAGAAACACAGTGTCGTCGTTTTTATGGGAGCAGGAAGCATATACAGTTGGGAAAAAGATACGATAGATAGGCTGCGGTCACGCATATAACTATGGAAGCCACAGCAATTCATCTTAAAAAGGTATTCGGCGATAAACTCAGGCAAGATGAACCCCTTGCCCCGTATACGACTTTCAAAATCGGTGGTCCAGCTGACTACTTTATAAACGTGACGACTGTCGATGAACTTGTGATTGCCGTTACTGAAGCTCGCAAATTGAATATACCGGTATTTATCCTCGGTGGCGGAACAAATCTCCTTATAGGAGACAAGGGAATTCGCGGGCTGGTGATAAAAAACAGTACCAATAAAATTCGGGTCGTCGGTATGAAGGGTCAGCTTTCCGCGCACTTGGAAACGCACAAAGTCTATGTCCAGGCGGAAAGCGGCGTCGTCATAAATCAACTGGTTCGCTTTACGGCACAGGAGGGTCTTCGTGGTCTGGAAATGCACTTGGGGCTTCCCGGGTCGGTGGGCGGCGCCGTCTATATGAATTCAAAATGGACGAACCCTCCCGGATATGTCGGCGATGTCGTGTATCAGGCGGAGATTCTCACGCCGGATGGGCAACGCAAAGTGGTGCCACAGAAATATTTCCAATTTGCATATGACACCAGCGTGATACAGACCTCCCGCGATATTGTCCTGTCCGTGGTGTTTGCATTTTCGCGCGACGACAAGGACCGTCTCTGGTCTATCGCAAATGAAAGTATCAGTTATCGGAGGCAGACACAGCCCCAGGGGATCAAAAGCGCGGGCTGTACGTTTCGCAACGTGCCGATAAGCGAAGTGATGGCGCGCGGACTTCCCGAAAAAGCCACAAGTGCAGGATTTCTCGTCGATCACGCCGGACTGAAAGGTCTTACTATTGGCGATGCACAAATATCGCCGGTACATGCAAATTTCATCATTAACCTCGGAAAAGCGACTGCTTCTGATGTGGTACAATTAATAACTAAGGCCAGAGATCAAGTTAAAAGCCAATTTGGCGTCACGCTTCAAGAAGAAATTGAACGGGCGGGAGAATTCTAACTATGCTAGGTAGTAGAATTTCGACATGGCTTTCTCGCGTTGCCCGAGTATCAGGGATATTTTATGAGCAATGTTGGGTTCTTAATAACGAAAGGGACATTTAGACTCGAAAGCCATAAAAGGCAACAGTCGAAATTTCACAACCTGGTATGGATACGTTTGTGATTACCGGTGGCAAGCCGCTGCGTGGACAGATTACTCTGGGAGGGGCTAAGAATGTCGCACTGAAAGTCCTCATTGCATCGCTTCTCACAGATGATAAGCTGATCATCGAAAATCTGCCGCTTCTTGCAGACGTGTTTTCGCTTCTGGAGGTCCTCAAGAGCCTGGGCCTTACATATGAAATTGTCGGTCATACGGTGACCATCCAGAACGGACACCTTCGAAATTCGACTGTTCCACTTGAGGTGGGTGCGCGCCTTCGCACCTCGTCGATGGTTCTAGGTCCGCTTCTTGCCCGGTATAAGAAGGCGAAAATACCCAACCCTGGTGGCTGCAGATTGGGCGCCCGTCCAATCGATCGGCATGTAGCTGCGCTTCGAGATATGGGCGCGTCCATCGAGTACAACTCACAGGATGGTTATTTCTACGCCAAATCGGATGAGCTGGTAGGAGCGACAATCACGTTTCCCAAGAACACGCATACGGGTACCGAAACCCTTCTTCTGGCTGCCGTGTTAGCGAAAGGGACAACTGTTCTAAAAAACGCGGCGGAAGAAGTGGAGGTTGATGAACTTATCACGCTTCTGACGCGTATGGGGGCAGATATCAGACGTACCGCACCGCGTGAAATAACCATTGTCGGGGTTGAACGTCTGCATGGTGCTTCGTATGCAATATTGCCGGACAGAAACGAAGAGGTGACGTTTGCTCTTGCCGCCGCTATGACACGGGGACGGATTACCGTGCATGGTTCCAGAAGAACGGTTCTTAAGGATTTTTTGGAGAAATATAAAGCAGCCGGGGGGCAGTACGATGAGATTGATGAAAACACAACCGCATATTTTATGAATGATACTCCGAAGCCTACGGACGTGGTAACGCTGCCCCATCCCGGATTTATGACCGACTGGCAGGCTCCGTGGGCAGTGTTTATGACACAGGCAAGTGGTGTATCAACCATCCATGAAACGGTATTTGAAAGCAGATTCAGCTATGTGAGTGAACTTAAGAAGATGGGTGCCCACGTGGAATTTTTCGACCCTCCTGTTTCGGATCCGGACGAGTTTTATAACTTCAATTGGGCTGACAGAGTCGAAGGGTACCATCAGGCGATACGGATTACCGGTCCTGTGAAACTTCATAACGCGGTTGTCGACATTCACGATCTTCGGGCCGGTGCGACGCTTATTTTGGCGGCCCTGGCTGCCAGTGGAGAAAGTTATATTCACGGAGCAGAACAGGTCGACCGCGGATATGAGAAGATTGAGGACCGTTTGACAGGATTAGGCGCAAATATTCGACGAATGAAGGGGGAATCAGTATGAACAAGCCGCTCGTTGCAGTTGTCTTGGCAGCCGGCGCGGCCAGCCGATTCTGGCCGTTTCACACCAACAAAACATTTTTTCCCTTTCTTGGAAGCACCCTATTTGAGTTGAATACCCTTTCCGGGCTTCCGGCAGAAGTTGACCGTGTAGTGGTCGTATCCAACACCCATAATCGTGACATGATTTCGAAACTCAAATTTCCCAAACCCACGCTGACTGTCCTTCAGGCGCAACCGCTCGGCATGGCGGACGCACTTCTCTGTGCACGGGAAGAACTCGAAAACAGTCGGCTTCTTATCGTCATCGCTGACGATGTGGTGCCCACAGATTTGTATGAGCGCGTCGTTGGTTTCGCAAAGCATGAAAACGCATTTGCCGTGATCGCGGGTTGGAAACCGAAAGAATACTTTCCTGGTGGGTACCTCAAAACCGACGGAAACCGGGTATTGGGAATCATAGAAAAGCCCCATCCAAACGAATTACCGGGTCCGTATGTTGCGGTTTCAGGACAGTATATAAGCGACAGTTCCGCATTCCTGGAAGAGCTTGGTCAAACCCCTCCGGGAAGCGACGACGCGTATGAACGGGCCATGACAATGCTCGCGCTTCGGGAAAAAGTTCTCGTTATGCCCTATGAAGGGTCATTTGCCTCACTCAAATATCCCTGGAACGTACTGGATGTACTTTCGGCTCTTTGGGAAAATAATTTCAGGGCTCATAGAGGAAAGGGAGTGCAAATCAAACCCAGCGTCACGATAGAAGGCACGGTGTATCTGGGTGATAACGTGCGTATTTTTGAAAATACGAAAATAGTCGGCCCTGCGTACATCGGGGATAATACTATCATCGGAAACAATAACATCATCCGTCAGAGTTATCTCGGGAAGCATTGTGTGACGGGATTCAATACCGATATCACCCGAAGCTATATTGGAGACAACTCCTGGTTTCACAGTAATTACATCGGGGACAGTGTCCTTGAGGGAAACGTGAGTATGGGTTCCGGTGCGGTCCTGGCAAATCTGCGACTGGACGATGGAGAAATTTTTTCCGTTGTTAAGGACCAGAAGGTACCGACCGGGCGAACGAAATTGGGAAGCATGATCGGGGAGGGCGTTCGGATAGGCGTCAACGCAAGCATCATGCCGGGTATCAAAATCGGGAGGGGTTCCTTCGTCGGCGCGGGCGTCACCCTGGATCGGGATATCCCTGAGGGTAGCTTCGTTTCGCTTGCCAGGGGTTCATATACAGCAGTCTCCAACACGAAGACAGCCGCTTCTTCCCGGGACGAATTCCGTAAAATTCTCTAACTATGAAAAAATTGCGTCCTGCTATCGTTATCTTGCACGGATGGGGATTGTCGTCCAAGCGTTTCGAAGTACTTGGAGCTGCACTGCGAAAAAAAGGATACAACGTGTTTGTCCCTGACTTTCCCGGGTTTGGAGAGGCCTCAGCTCCGCCTATACCGTATTCGCTTTCTCACTATGTTGAGTTTCTGAAAATGTATATCCGCAAGAACAAACTCAATGACGTGGTTCTCATCGGTCATTCATTCGGAGGCAGAGTATCGCTCAAATACTGCATGGACACTCCGAAAGAGCTCAGGGCGTTAGTGCTAACCGGTACGCCCGGGTTTACACCCGTGCCGAGGAAGAAACTGATGGTGTTCATACTTTTGGCAAAGGTGGGGAAGTTTTTCTTTTCCTTGTGGCCGTTTAGCCTCCTTCAAGAGAAAATCCGGCTTTGGTATTACTGGCTTGTCGGTGCGCGCGAATTTTATCGTGCCGAAGGGGTAATGCGTGAAACGTTTAAACTTATCGTACAGGAGGATCTCACGCCGACCATGGCACGTGTTGCTGTCCCGTGTCTCTTGGTGTGGGGGAGTCTGGATCAAATTACTCCTGTGTGGATTGCACGAAAAATGCACGAGCGCATCCGAGGGTCGCAGCTTGTCGTGATAGCAGACCGCGATCATGGAGTGCCGTTTAAGGATCCGGCGACATTCATATCTCATATTGAACCCTTTTTGAAAAAGATATGAATATTTTTTCTATCATTCTTGGCGCCTTTTGGGCGATACGGATTTTTCTCAACATTCTGGCATACATAAGTCTCTGGTATTTGAAAGAATACCGGTGGGACAGGATGCTTATCCACCTGCGAAGCCCGCAGGGTGGGTCGATTTTGTTTCCGCCCTTACGACGGCCTTCGATTACGCCGAAGACGATAGTGCTTGGAGTTTTCAGTGTTGCTTTCCTTGTTTTCCTGGGGATGAGTATTCCCGGATCGCTCTTCGTTAGACTTCTTGCGGTTGATGCGTTGACGTTTCCGGTCGTGTCAGTTTTGGTTACTGCGCTCAAACTCCCCACTGCGATATATCATGCGATCCTTATACGCATGGCTGTGACAAAACTTCGGGCGCACAGACCGATGATCGTCATCGGAATAACCGGCAGTTACGGGAAAACTTCTACCAAAGAAATGCTTGGTACCGTGCTTTCCCGGAAGTATCGCGTCCTTACGACGAAGGCCAGCAAAAATTCCCCCATTGCGATCGCAGAGGTGGTGTTAGCGCAACTTTCCCCTGACTGTGAAGTCTTTATTGTAGAAATGGGCGCCTATAAGAAAGGTGAAATCGCATACATGGCAAAGATGGTTCGGCCAACGATCGGGATTGTTACCGCCGTAAACGCACAGCATCAGGATTTGTTCGGAAGTCTGGAAAATACGATTCAGGCGAAGTACGAATTAGTCGAAGGACTTACCGATGACGGCATTGCTATCATGAATTACGATAATGAATTCGTCCGTCGGATGGCTCAAAAAGCGGAGGGGTCGGGGACAAAAGTCATAGGCTACACCACGAATACGTCTTTCGCGAAAGAATGTCTTTATGTCGGGGTCTCGCCGGTCTTGAAAGGCAATGCGCTCACGTTTACACTGAAAACCAAGAACGAGACCGCAACCGTTTCAATTCCACTCGTGGGGACACACCATGTCTCCAATACTCTGGCGACTATTGCCGCTGCGCGTGCATGCGGGATGACCCTGGATGAAATTATCCAGGCGTGCCGGCATATTACTCCTGTGACGCGCACCATGGTTCCGGTTCCGGGTGTCAACCAGGCACAATTTATCGATGATACGTTCAATAACAATCCCGACGCAGCAAAAGCTGCCCTTCTGTATCTGGGAACACGTCGAGGCAGAAGAATCATGGTATTCCAACCGATGATAGAGCTCGGACAGTACGCTCAAAGCAGTCACGAGGATGTTGCGAGACTTGCGTCACAGACAATTTCAGAGATTATTCTTACCAATGACAGTTATAGGGAAGTTTTTGAGGCATACTCAGGCAAAATGGGCGTTTTAGTCCTTTCTCCAAAGGCAGCCGCAGAGCATATCCGCAAAACGGTACGAAAAGGAGATACCGTTCTCTTCAAAGGGAAACAGGCCGCCGCCGTGCTACAATTACTCGTATGATATCGCCGAATGTAGTCTCTGGGTCGCTTTCACCCAATAGCGAACGTGATGATGTCTGGGTAGCCCTTCGCATGTTTTTTTCTCCCAGGCGATGGGTTATGGGCCCTGCGCGCTTAACAGCCGAACGGTGGTTCGCCAAATATCTTGGTAACAGCCAAGTGCTGACATTCAACAGCGGGCGATCCGCGCTCTTTCTGTTGCTTCGCGCATTTGGCATTGGCGTCGGCGACGAGGTGCTTATTCAGGCGTTTACATGTGTGGCAGTGGCCAATAGCGTCATCTGGGCCGGAGCCAAGCCGGTATATGTCGACATAGACGAGACGCTGAATCTCGATCCTTCTGATCTCCCAAAGAAAGTTTCTCGGAAGACAAAAGCGATCATCGTGCAGCACACGTTTGGTGTACCGGCGGACATGAATAGGATATCGGCATTTGCCCGGAAAAACAACCTTGTCGTGATCGAGGATTGTGCACACAGCCTTGGAGCGACCTATGAAGGCAGGAAAGTCGGAACTTTGAGTGACGGGGCCATTTTCAGTTTCGGGCGCGATAAGGTGGTGTCAAGTGTCTTTGGTGGTTTGGCCGCTGTTTCAGAGACCCACCCCGCGGTCTTTCGAAGACTGAAAGAGCTTCATGGCAGCATTCCGTATCCCACGGGATTTTGGATCGCACAACAGATGTTCCATCCCATCGCGTTTTCGTTTATCCTCCCATGGTATCAGCTTGGCGTAGGCAAGCTGATGCTGTGGATTTTCCAGCGTATCGGCTGGTTGGGATTTCCGGTGTATCCGGAGGAGAAACGCGCGCAGCGACCCTCCGTTTTTCCTCGGAAATACCCCAACGGGCTTGCAGCACTTCTTATAAATCAACTGAAAAAACTTGATCGGTATACGGCAGTCCGGAAGGAAATTGCCGATTTGTACCGCCAAAAACTGAAGGGTGCCAAGGGCGTGACGCTTCTTGCATCCAGACCCGGCGCTTCGTATCTTCGGTTTCCGATACTTGTAGATGTGCCGGCAAGAGTACTGTCCCGAGCGAAACATCAGGGGCTGATTCTGGGAAATTGGTACTACAATGTTATCGACCCGAAGGGGGTTGTTTTCTCAAGCATTTTTTACAAGAAGGGAACATGTCCAAATGCTGAAGATATCTCTCCTCGCATCGTCAATTTACCGACCCGAATATCGAAACGCGACGCAGAACGGATTATTCGGGAAGTTTCCGCATGAGCGATATTTCAATCGAAACGCTAACCGTAGGTCAGATGGCCGCAAACTGTTACCTTCTCCGGGACATTCGAACGGGATCGGTCATCATTGTCGATCCGGGAGAAGACGCTTCGTATGTCGCCGATCATGCGCTGCGAGACGGAGGGAAGCCCATGGCGCTCTGGGCGACACATGGACATTTCGATCATATTATGGCTGCCCACGAGTTGAGTCTCACGCTTGGAATCCCGTTTTTCATCCACGAAAAAGACCGATTTCTCGTGGCACGGATGAGTGAAACTGCCTCGCACTTTTTGGGAAGGACGATAGTGGAGAGACCGCCGGCCATAGGAGGATTTTTGGCAAAAAACGATGCACGTATGCTCGGAAAAATTCACGTTCATGTCATGGAGACGCCCGGGCACACCCCGGGAAGCGTGTGTTTTTATATCAAAGAGGCCCACGCACTTATAAGCGGCGATACGGTGTTTGCGGGGGGTGCCTTAGGGAGGGCGGATTTTTCGTATTCCGATTCGAAGAAGCTATCCGAGTCACTTTCAGACATATTGCATCTACCCGATGATACTGTTATCTATCCCGGGCATGGCGAGCCGACAACAGTGAAAAACGAAAAAGAATACCATACAATACATCCATGAGTCTTACCCTTGAAAACGCGAATGACGAGCACGTCTGGGAGAAGTTTTTGGAAACGTACTGTCCTCAAGCTCTATTCCAAAGTTGGTTGTGGGGCGAAGTTCAGAAGAAATCCGGTCAACGGGTACTGAGATATCTTATTTCAGAGGGCAGAGACGTCGTGGGTGTAGCACAGATATTTGTCGTTCGGGCACGGCGGGGGGCGTTTCTTCATGTCCGGCACGGGCCGGTGTGGAAACACAATGGAGTTGCCCATTGGCGGGAATTTCTCGAGCTGTTAGCGCCTATCGCGCGCCGTGAGCTGGCATGGTTTGTCCGGGTGAGCCCCCTTCTTGCCAATACGAAGGAGAATATGGAATTACTACGGAAACTGAAACTCGTAAGGGCGCCGATTCATGAGGTGGACGCTGAGCGCTGTTGGGTATTGGATCTGGAAAAATCAGATGAAGAGCTCCTTATGGGCATGCGAAAGACTACTCGGTATGAAATCAGAGTTGCCCAGAAGGCAGGAGTCGAGGTGCGAAAAACGACCGATCCGGATGCGCTCAAACATTTTTTCCGTCTCTATGAAGAAACCTCAAAGCGCCACGGATTTGTAGGGCACATATCCATTGCGGAGGAGTTTGAGATATTTTCAAAAGCAGGAAAGTCAGTGCTTCTTCTTGGGTATGACGGGAAGAAACTCGTAGCCGGAGCGATCGTTCTTTTTCTCTCAAATGAGGCGATTTATCACCACGGAGCTTCAATTGCAAGTCGCGTCCCCGTGTCGCATCTGGTTCAGTGGGAAGCAATTCAGGAAGCAAAAAATAGAGGAATGAAAGTGTACAATTTTTATGGAATAGCGCCTGAAGACAAGCCAAATCATCCGTGGAGGGGAATAACGTTGTTCAAAACGGGCTTCGGAGGCCGTGAAGTCAACTATGTTCACGCCCACGACCTCCCATTGACGCTCTGGTATGGCATTCCGTACGTGGTTGAGTCCCTGCGCACCCTTCGGCGCGGCTACTAGTTGTTTGAGTTTTTGGGGCCATTCACCTATACTTACAGTACCACGTATGATGAAGACGCTGCGCCAGCATCATATTTCCTTCAAAAACGCTTTTGCAGGAATTCTCTGGGCCGTACGCACGCAACCGAATTTTCGTGTTCACCTCGTATTGTCAGTTTTTGCTCTCTATTTGAGCTATTATTTCGACATCACATCAGTTGAGAAAGCGATCATCGTATTTACCATTCTCCTGGGACTTGCAGGCGAGATGATAAATACGGCCCTTGAATCCATGACAGATCTGATTACCACTGAGTGGAAAACGCAGGCAAAAATTGCCAAAGACGTCTCGGCCGGAATGATGCTCACCGTCGCCTTTGGCGCGGTTCTTGTTGCTTTTTTCATTTTCGGACCCTACCTCGTGGTTGAGATGGGCTGGTAAGTTTTCATATGGGATTTTTACTCGGTTTACTATTATTTTCCTGGTTTTTCACAAGTCTTCTCTACGTACCCTTTATCCAGCTTCTGTATCGGTGGCGCTTCCAGCGTCTGAAACAAAAAACATTAGACGCGTTTGATAAGAGGACGCCCATATTTGACCGATTCCATCAGAAAAAGGCAGGAACCCCGGTGGGTGGAGGACTTTTGATTATCGTTCTTGTCACGCTCCTGTTTCCGCTCACCATGCTTATCATGAAATATTTTTGGATACCGATTACCTCCGTGTATCCCATGATGAGCGAAATAAAGATATTGTTATTCACGTTTCTGTCATTTGGCATCCTGGGGCTTCTCGACGATGCGAAGAAGACATTCATGCTTGCCAGTTCCGGTTTTTTCGGGTTGCGGCTCCGGCATAAGCTCATATTCGAGATTATGCTTGCCTCCATTATCGGGTTCTGGCTCGTACATGATCTTAAAATAGATATTTTTTACATCCCGTTTGTTGGGATCATCCATATGGGATGGGTCTACGTGCTCATGGCAATCCTGGTCATTATCGCGTTTGCGAACGCCTATAACATCACAGACGGGTTGGACGGACTGGCATCCGGGGTGCTTTTGGTTTCTCTTGTCGCGTTTTGGGTGATTTCTGCTTCAATTCTTGATTCTCCGCTTTCTGTATTTATCGCCCTCTGGCTTGGGGGACTACTTGCATTTATGTACTTCAACGTCTTCCCCGCACGCATTTTCTTGGGCGATGTAGGAGCGCTTTCATTTGGCGCGACCCTTGCCGTAGTAGCGCTTATCCTTGGGAAAGCACCAGCATTGGTCATTATAGGGGGGATTTTTGTCATTGAGGTCGCCTCGTCGTTTTTGCAGCTTTTCTGGAAGCAATACTTCGGGCGGAAACTTTTCTCGGCAGCGCCTCTTCATCTATGGCTCCAACATAAGGGATGGCCAGAGCCAAAAATCGTCATGCGTTTCTGGATACTGAGCGTGGTGTTTGCGATTTTTGGGTTATGGCTTTCGATTCTGAAAGTATGACCAAACAAACGCGCTTCGTTTTTTCTTCGTACGGACTGGATATTCAGGGAGGATCGCTTTCATGTTCATATGAACTAACGCATGGTGACAAACAGATTCTTTTTACTGAACGGATCGCGTTTCGTCCTCCTGATGGTTCTATCGGACAGGAGCGCGAGCTTCTTGCCGAGCGGATCGCGCGACAGTTGCATCTTCTGTTGGGCATAAGCTACTGGAAAACTTTTTGCCCGCGGGACATCACCGTTTCTTATTCTCTTGCCTCTTCCGAGGCGGAGTTTTTCCGGATACTGTATACGAAGGGATTGGGGGAGTTTTTCTATCGCAATACGATTGACTTTCGCGGGCTTGTTTCATTCCCTTCAGACGGAGAAACGTCTCCCTTGTCACCCGGCAGGGTCAAATTTTCATCCCGGAGTCTGGTTCTTTTGGGGGCGGGGAAGGACTCTATCGTGACCGGAGAGCTCCTTAAGAAACACAGGAAAAATTTCGCTCTTTTTACACTCAATCCGACGCCCATTCATGAGGCGGTTGCTTCTCAAATGGGTGTTACCCTCCTGACTATGAAACGGACTATCGACCCGAAACTTATGGATCTTAATGCCCAACCGGGTACGTACAACGGTCATGTACCGATTACGTCCATATTCATGTGTACAGGTATGCTGGCGGCTGCCTTGTATGATTTCCAATATGTCATCGCCTCAAACGAAGAAAGCGCAAATTATGGAAACGTAGAATACCTGGGCGAGGAAATGAACCACCAATGGAGTAAGTCGCTGGAATTCGAAAGCATGTTTGCATCGCATGCGCACAGACACATAAGTCCGGATCTTGGCCTATTTTCCCTTCTTCGGCCTTTCACCGAACGGGAAATCACGGGAACATTTTCTTCCTATCCGCAGTATTTCCATTCATTTACAAGCTGTAATACGAATTTCAAAATTACGGGAGACCCGCGGCGTGGACAGTGGTGCGGCACATGTCCCAAGTGTGCGTTTGTATTTTTACTTCTGTCGGAATACCTGCCGAGAGAGACCGTTGTAGATATTTTCGGGAAGAATCTCCTTGACGATACCGCACTTCTTCCGGTCTACCGGGAACTGCTGGGCCTTGAAGGGTTTAAGCCATTTGAGTGTGTCGGGACACCCCAGGAGGCAACGTCTGCATTCATGGCGGTTATGAAACGCGGCGAGTTTGCGCAAGATGCGGTGGTTGCCAGCTTAGCTGTTTCGCTAAAACCTCTCCCTGCTGATTCTTACACGCCTCACCATTTCGTTCCTCCGGAATTTGATGAAATAATACGATCGGTATGAACATACAGCAATTCGCCAACAAGAAGATTCTCCTCATCGGCATGGGGATCGAGGGAAAAGCGACCCTGAACTATCTTCGTCACTATTATCCCGATGCGGTTATCGACATAGCCGATAAAGTAAACGGCGAGAATTATCTGGCGAATCAGGATAGGTATGACATTGCCGTAAGATCACCCAGTGTCAGGCGTGACCTCGTCCGGATCCCGTATACGACTGCGACCAACATGTTTTTCGCAAATACCAAAGGGACGGTTGTCGGTATCACGGGCACCAAGGGAAAAAGCACAACAACGACACTCATTTACGAAATACTGAAAAACGCGGGACTGCGTGCACATCTTGTCGGAAACATCGGAAACCCGGCGCTTACCGAATTGTTGCAGGAGAAGGACAAGGACGATATATATGTCTATGAGTTATCCAGTTACCAGTTGGAAGATATCGAGTATTCTCCCCATATTGCAGTTTTCGTGAGCTTCTTCCCGGAACACATGGATCATCACGGATCAGTTGAAGCCTACTGGCAAGCCAAAAAAAGAATAGCCTCATTTCTTATGAATGAAGATTACCTTGTCTATAATCCCTCATTTGAACGTCTGCGGATCCTCGCTTCAGAGACGCCTGCGCATGCCCTTGCGTACACAGACAAACTGCCTTGCCGTGATGAGGAGATTCCGCTGAAAGGGAAACACAATCGCGATAATGTCCGGGCTGCGGTAACCGTGGGAAATCTTTTCCGTGTGCCCCCTGCAATTATGCGCGAGAGTATCATGGCGTTTCGGCCGCTTCCACACAGGTTGGAGCACGTAGGAACGTACAAGGAAATCCTGTTCTATGACGACGGAATTTCCACGACTCCGGAGTCTACTATATCTGCGATAGAAGCGCTCGATGGCGTGCAGACGATTTTTTTGGGCGGTCAGGACCGCGGGTATGTGTTTGACGAGCTGGTGCGCATGATAGACAGAAGCAGTATAGAAAATGTCGTTCTCTTTCCGGATTCGGGGGTGCGCATAGGGGAGATTCTTGCCAAGTATGCGAAGCGGAAATTTCGCATCATTACGACCCGCGACATGAAAGAAGCCGTGGCATTTGCGTATCAACACACAAAACCCGGGCGTATTTGTTTACTTTCGACTGCGTCGCCCAGCTATAGCATCTGGAAGAATTTCGAAGAAAAGGGCGAATTATTTCAAAAATATATACGGGAGCTCGGATCCACTGCCGCATGAAGAATATAATTCAGAAATTACTCATAAGACAGAACGCGTCGAAGAAACTTTTTCAGCGGGGAGAGTCGCATGGGGGAAAGGCGGATCACTAGTTAGTGTTGGGAGTCGTTTTACTGTCTCTCTTCGGAGTGCTTATGGTATACGACTCTTCCGTCGCGATCGCCATTCGCGATTTTCAGGATCAATATTACTTCGTGAAAGAGCAGCTGAAGTGGCTGGTTGTCGGCCTCGTGGCACTTGGGATTACGAGCAGGGTACCGTATAGGTTCTGGTACACCGTCGCAGTTCCCATGCTTCTGGTTACCATGGCGCTTCTTCTTATCGTGTTTCTGCCCGGTGTGGGCATTAGTGCTTTAGGGGCCCGGCGCTGGATTAATTTCGGATTTTTCGTTTTGCAGCCGGCCGAACTGGCGAAACTGACGCTTGTCGTGTACTTATCAGCCTGGTTTTCGAAGGGCGAGAAAAATAGATTTTTCTCGTTTCTTCTTCTTGTGGGAATGATTGCCGGACTTGTGGTTCTGGAACCGGATCTGGGGACCAGTATCATCCTCTCAGGCATCGCCGTGGCTTTATACTTTTTCTCCGGCGCACCGATCGGACACGTTCTGGGACTGGTGCCGGTTGCCGTGGGGGCAATTCTTCTACTTGCAATAGCAGCGCCGTATAGAATGGAACGTTTGACGACATTTCTTAACCCTAGTCAAGATCCCCTGGGCAGTTCGTATCAGATCCGTCAGGTGCTTATCGGCCTGGGTTCGGGCGGATGGTGGGGCGTGGGTATCGGAAAATCGCGCCAGAAATACGAATATCTTCCCGAGGCAAATACGGATTCTATTTTCGCCATCATCGGAGAGGAAATCGGATTCGTAGGGGCATCGCTTGTCGTTTTGGGATTCCTGTTCATCATCGGGCGCGGGTTTCGTATTGCCGCTCATGCACCTGATTCTTTCGGACGACTTCTTGCATTAGGTATTCTTTCATGGGTCGGCATACAAACGCTTATGAATATAAGTGCGATGGTCGCGCTCATTCCCCTTACGGGAGTGCCGCTTCCGTTTATTTCCTACGGCGGATCCAGTCTTATCATTCTCTTGTTAGCCATCGGAATTGTGCTTAATATAAGTCGGTATCGTCACTAACATGAAAAAAATACTTATCACTGGTGGGCACGTAACGCCGGCACTGGCACTTATAGAAGAGCTTCAGTTGTCCCATCCGGAGTGGGACCTCGTGTATATCGGAAGAGTCACTGCAATCGAGGGGTCACCCCATGCATCACCGGAAAAGGTGCTTGTCAAGAAACGGGGGGTTAGATTTCTCCCGATCACTGCCGGCCGATTGACGCGCGTCTTCAGCATTCACTCGTTTATCTCCTTACTCAAGATTCCCGTTGGGTTTCTTTTGGGTCTGAAATACCTTCTTTTGGAAAAACCGGATCTCGTCGTCTCATTCGGGGGGTATATCGCGTTTCCCGTTGCACTTGCAGCCTATATGCTCTGGGTTCCGATTGTTACGCACGAACAAACACTTTCGCCGGGCCTGACCAACAGAATCATCGCGAAATTTGCCCGTATCATCTGTGTGTCATTTGAACAAACCGCGCATGTTTTCCCGATACGAAAGACCGTCGTAACCGGGCTGCCGCTTCGTAAGGAGTTTCTCACCGTGACGAAAGACAAACCCCAAGGCATAAAAAACGGCGAGAATATTCTGTATGTAACCGGCGGTGCCACGGGCGCTGTATCGCTCAATGCGATTATTTTCCAGTCAATCCGTCGGCTGCTTTCCGGTTTTGTGGTTGTCCATCAGACCGGCAAGATATCATATCCTCAGGCTATACGGCTGCGGGAAGAGCTTCCGGATAATCTGAAAGACAAGTATGTGGTCCAGGATTATTTCGATAGCGCACACGCAGGGTGGCTCATGCATCATGCGAAACTTGTCATCGGAAGATCGGGTGCAAATACGGTGATGGAACTTGCGGTGCTTAAGAAGCGCGCCATTCTCGTCCCGCTTCCGTGGTCAAGCGGGGGTGAACAGATGAAAAACGCCCTCTGGTTGAAATCATTGGGGCTAGCGGAAATTCTTCCGCAGGACTCCGCGACGGTCGACACACTTGCCGCGATGATAGACAAACTCTCGGCCGCCCAAAAAATGAAAATTGATTCTTCTTCTTTGGCGCAGATTCCCCGCGATGGCGCCAAGCGCCTCTCAGAGCAGATTGCTGCTATACTTTCATAGTATGCAGACTGGCATCGTCCGGCGAAAATTCGGCCGAATTATTCTTAGCATAATCATAACACTGGGCACCGGATATTTCCTCTACCGGGCTGGGCAGTGGTTGTTTACCATACAGTCTATCGAGGTTGTGGGGGATTCGGTGCGGCTGGTGATTGACGAGCAGCGAATTTCACGCAATCTCATTTTCTTTCCGTCAGAAAACATGCGGACAGAGATTCTTTCGGATAATCCGCTTCTATCGGATATCCAGTTTCAGAAGAAGTTTCCCAACACATTGAGAGTCGTTCCGATTCTTAGAAAACCCATTGTTCGCCTGCGATCGGGTACGCGCATGGTTCTGGTGGATAAGGAAGGAGTAGTTCTTGCGGACGGCGATTCAGGGCTGAGGCTTCCGCTTGTCGAGATTGTTCTTGAAAACATTCGGGTAGGGGAGAAAATTGTCGACCCGCGTGCGCTTCTTGCCATTGCAGTGATTGAATCATTTCCCGGCGATATTCCGGTAGAAAGTATGACCGATCAGGAAGGGTCATACTTTCTTGCCAAATCACCGGAATTAAACATTTTTATTCCTCAGGATAAGGATGCGAAAGAGACACTGGCTACTTTACAAACATTGTTAACGGGGTTTAGAATAAAAGGTACACTGCCCACGGTTGTTGATCTTCGTTTCGACAAACCGATTGTAAAATTCTAACCTATGGCACGCGACCACGTCATTTCCGGGATCGACGTCGGAACAAGTAAAATTACCACGCTCATCGCCACACTATCCGAAGAAGGAGAAGCTGTCGTTTCGGGCGTTTCGACGGTACCAAGCCGGGGCCTACGAAAAGGCCAGGTCGTCAATATTGAGGAAGCAACCGCTGCAATTTCCCAATCGCTTGAAGCGGCGGAACGGATGGCCGGAACATCAGTCGCCCGAGCATATATCTCAGTCGGCGGCAATCATATCGCTTCCCAAAATTCGCACGGTGTCGTTGCAGTAGCGGAGCCGGACCGGGAGATCACCCAGCACGATGTGGCGCGCGTCATCGAAGCGGCCAAGGCCATATCACTTCCATCTTCGCGCGAAATTCTTCACGTGCTTCCACGGGGGTATGTCGTGGATAGTCAGGAGGGGATTGTCGATCCCATCGGCATGACCGGCGTGCGACTTGAAGTCGATACGCATTTGGTAACAGGCGGAGCAACGGCGCTACGGAATTTACGCAAATGCGTGGAAGAGCTTGGCGTTGAGGTAAGCGGGATGGTATTTGGAGGATTCGCATCGGCAGAAGCAACACTCTCAGACACGGAAAAAGAATTGGGAGTCGTACTTGTCGATATCGGAGGCGGCACAACTGATGTTGCCATTTTCGTGGAAGGGGCGCTGTCATATTCATCCGTTATCCCGATCGGGGCTATCAATATCACGAAAGATTTGGCGGCGGGACTGCGAATTTCCCTTGAGAGTGCGGAACGAGTGAAGCTGCTTTTGAGCCGTCCGCAGAAACAGCCCGCAGTATTCGATGAAGAGGAGAAAGCAAAAACGAAAACCGAGAAAGCAGATGAACTGGATGTTTCCGGCTTATCTCTGCCGGAGGAATTGAAAACTCTTTCCAAACGGACACTCGTGGAGGGCATTATCAAGCCGAGACTCAATGAGATATTTACGATGGTGGCACTCGAACTGAAAAGAAGCGGATTTGGTGGCATGACGCCGTCCGGTGTCGTCATTACCGGTGGCGGCTCGGAAACGGTTGGCGCAGTTGAGTGCGCCAGACGCAACCTTGCGATGCCAGTTCACATAGGATCGCCTTCAAAGGTCAGCGGACTGGTCGACGAAATTATGACACCGGCATACACAACGAGCGTCGGACTGCTTCTGTTCGGCGGAAGGACGGATAAGGGAGATAATCCGTCGTTTTTACAGAACTTCGGCCGTATCGGACAAAAAGTCCAGATCAAAGGTATTGCAGGGAAGGTCATAGATTTGGTAAAGTCCTTTATGCCCTGAACAAGAAGTTTCCTCAGAATGAACTAATTCTCTGCCCCTGAGAATACGAGATATGCTTATCAAACCAGATATAGCCCGTTTCGCCAAAATTAAGGTCATCGGCATCGGCGGCGGCGGCTGCAATGCCATTAACTCAATGATTTCCGTCAATCAGATCGCGGGAGTCGATTTCATTGGCGTAAATACCGACGCCCAGGCGCTTCTCACCTGCCAGGCACCTACGAAAATCCAAATAGGAGATATGGTGACCCGCGGATTGGGTGCGGGTGGCAAGCCGGAAATCGGCAAAGAAGCTGCAGAAGAATCGAAAGACAAAATTAAGGACTATCTTCGGGATACCGACATGATCTTCCTCACCTGCGGGGAGGGAGGCGGCACGGGGACGGGTGCCACTCCCGTCGTCGCCCAAGTCGCCAAGGAAATGGGAGCCCTTACTGTGGCCGTCGTCACCAAACCGTTTCATTTTGAGGGAACCAGAAGGATGCTTGCAGCAGAAGAGGGCATTTCTAATCTGAAAGATAAAGTGGATACACTTATCGTCATACCCAATCAGCGGCTTTTGGAGGTTATCGACAAGAAAATGACGCTTCTGGAAGCGTTTCGCGTCACGGATTCCGTGTTAGGTCAGGGTGTTCAGGGAATAGCTGACCTTATCACCATGCCCGGACTTATCAATGTCGATTTTGCTGACGTTCGCACCATCATGACGAACGCAGGATCATCGCTCATGGGCATCGGCACGGGGGTTGGGGAGAACAGGGCCGCAACAGCAGCGCGTACCGCGATTGCCTCGCCGCTTCTGGAAGTGTCCATTGAGGGAGCCAAAGGAGTGCTGTTTAACATTACCGGGGGGTCGGATCTTACGATGGCAGAAGTCGATGAGGCGGCCAAACAAATCGCCTCGGCCGTGGATCCGGATGCAAACATCATTTTCGGGGCAACCATCGATGAGCACCTGGTGGATCAGGTGAAGATTACAGTCATAGCAACTGGATTTGATGAAACGAAACGAAGGCTGAGGGAAATTACCGGCCGCCCCGCGTTTGGGGCAACGCCCGCTCCTGCGCCGCAGCCATATGCAGCTCAAGCACAACCGGTCCAGCAAGCTGCTACCCCGCGTCCCGCGCCAACCCCGGTTTATACGCCTCCCGTTCCTGATGACGAGCTTCCTCCTGAGGAAGACGAATTCGATATCCCCGCATTCCTAAGACAGAGAAGTTAAGAGAGACGTAGGTTGATACTAGGCCTGACGCAGGTCAGGTTTTTTAGTTTAGAGCGTTATTATACGCCAAACCTATGTCTAAAGCAAAAATAGACTACAACAGAATAATCTGCAAGCTGTATTTTGAGGATGATTTCTCAACGTACGCTATCCCCGACGTCTTCCGCAAGCGATATCACAAACGAGTTCTCCAGCCCAATGTCTTCCGAGTCATAAAACGTGATGCCCATAAATACGGGTACATCTATCCAAAGGAGGAACATGGAAGATAAGAAATTTCAGTGGTCCAAAATGTCCAGATCGCTCAGAGCAGATTGTTATCCGAACCGATAACGAGGAGGAGTTCGCTCCGCTTATAGAAAAATATAAAGCAAAACTCCCACAGAAAAGTGCTTTCCCCGATGATGAAGGAAATACTGCCCACACTGAATACGATGTGCAAGCAGAGGTCCCCATGTGCCCAAAGCACAATAAACCTCTTACGAAGGGCCAGTGGGGATGGTTCTGCCGGACCAAAGATTGCCACCCAGTCAAGGTTGGTGTACCTACAAGCCTCCAAAAGGCAGTTAGGAGTTTCAGGTATGCTCTGACGGTTGGTGGTGAAAAGCCAACACCACTGACCGCAAGATCATAACAAATAGTTGGATTAGCGACTATGAAACGAACTATACAGTCGTAGTAAAAGGTGAGAGATGTGAAACGGGGTCCATTCGCCGATTTCTCAACCACGTACGCACGATTAAATGGGAGAAACACCCTTCTGTATATCTTCGAGTCTCTTACGGTTCATGGTTCGCCGGAAATAAAAAGAAAACAAAAATTACCGTCTGCAACGACGCCGAATATACGAGTCGAAGGGGGTTTGCAATTGCATTGAAAGCATTCTTGGAATAGCTGTGGAAGGCTTATTTCCGTTACCCACACCCCTTCCACATGGGTGACGGAAACAAGAATGGGTAGCAGACACGGTAGCCGCCGTTTACCTAAATGTTTGCGAATAAAAACGGACTAGCCGGACTTGAAAACAGAACACGGACACCTCAGAGATACGCACTGACCTGACCGAACTTAGGTGGGGCAAGGTTCATCTCTAGGAAACGGCTCTGCAAACAAGGGGAATAGCTAAAAGGCTGCAGAATGCTGTGGGGGAGGGGGACGTAAGAGAAACATATGCAACTCTATAACGGACAAGTACAAACAGTTGAAAGTAAGTTCTGGCACATGAAGTTTCAGAAGCCTATCTACGGAACGGTGTGTGCTATTCAGGAACGAATCTTAAACGACGCTATGAAGCAGAAGAAAACGCTCATCGTTGAATGTCCGAACGCTCAAGAGGTTACAGCCCGGAAGCATGGAAGAAGGAAGGAAAGCGGATGGAGAAGGTGTTTATGTTTCCCGATCGTCCTATGGTTTTGTATGAGCGGGCGATAGGACTCGGAGAAGTGAAACCAGTAGAAGCATTTATAGATTTTTAACGAAAACTATGAATAAGAAATGGTTGATTTTGAAAATACGAATAGCATTTTTACAGTCAAGCCTTGCCGGAGGAATGAAGGTGTTAAATCTCATAACCACGAAACAGCACGAACACCGTATGAAGGATATTGAAGAAGACTTGTATGGAGCATTCGCATCTTTAGAATCTAGACACGAAGGGGAAGTCATATGATCTACGTTTGTAATGAGTGCAGATATGAAGTATCGCCAGTTGAACTGAAACATAACCGGGAATGGTTAGGATTGTGGGTGTGCCATTTTTGTTTAAGGCTTTATTTAGAAAACGGGTATGTCTAAATCTTTTGGTTATCACCGAGCAACACGGAGAATATGTACGCTGTGTCCGGATGAATTCCGGTCTGAAAAGGTAACCGTATGTCCAAAATGTAGCGAAAGGTTGCGAGAAAGAAAAAAACGCTATGAAAGGAAAATATAATAGAACTGCACCATATGTTCGTTTGTCAAAAACGCTTCTTATTGAGGCTCAGCTACGGGTTTCTGCAAAGCCGAATCATGGATATCTTCCCAATGGAATTTGTACCGAGTTAGCAAAAGCGACTGGTTTGTCCCCTCCTCCCGCTGGAAGTCCTGCTGCTCCATCACGACCATCTGCGCCAGCAGTCCCATCAGCTCGTTCGGTAGCTAATGCTTCGTCAGGCGGAAGTGTGCTAGGGGCAACGAAACCGTCCGGTCCAGCAATAGGTACAACGATTAAAGCATCAGTTCCTACGCAATCTCCAGCATCCTCAGCTCCGACAAGAACTAGAGTTGGCAGCTTTACTGTAGGAACTCCACAGACCACTCCTACCCCTGCACCAAGGCAGGGGGTCATTCAGAAGTTTATAGACCCCTTTATTCAAGGCATAATTGATAAATTATCGAAGCCTTTTGCTGGGAGATTCTACGCCTAATTAAGTGGATAAAAGGGATAGAAAATTTTGAAGAGATAGTAGAATATGTCTTTGGTTGGTAGGGATACAATGAATAGTTTGAAGATAACAATCAAAAGACTGTATAGAACAAATACGCTCGCTAAAATCCTCCGAATTCTACTCTCATTTGGAATGAACAAGGTGAAAAGACTTGCTAGAAGAATAAGAAGAGCGGCAAAAAAACCAAAATCAAGAATCGGGTGAAAACCTTCTACGCATAAACCGCTTATCTCTCCTCCAATACAGAGCATAATTATCTCCTATAATCTACCTGTTCAGCTACATAATCAAGACATGCTTGATCGTTAGGACGACAGCTATTAGGCAAGTTATCCGTAAAAAAGAATCTATATACTATATATCCAATAATAACGGTCAAAATAGCCAAATCCCACAACGGGCTATTATTCATAGACTTGATAGGGATCATACCACATCCCCGATAATCTAATTCACTTTCTATCCTCCCTCATCTTCAATTGAGGCTGTTTAGGGGGGGAATATAGGATACTCAACTTTTAAGTCATCAGCCAAAGCTCCCGTTACAGGAGATCAAATCGGCCCTGGTCAGATCGAGCTGCAACATCTTGCTCCTTCTCTGTTTACGGAAATTCAGAAGATCGGTCTCCATGCGCACACGGGAACGGGTTCTCGAAAGGTAAATATCAGGAATCTCGAAGGCTCGTTTGGCTCAGATGGGTTCTACATGTATTCCTCAGATGGAACGAAAAGATACCACGTAACTATTAACTCCGGAACCGGAGCGTTCGTACTAACTGAAGTCTAATATGGCATACGATTCTTCAAAGCATCACATCGGTCTTAACGGAGAAGGATATACACTATCTCAGAAAAACGGTATCCGTTACTACCAGAAGAAGGTAGCCCCTACCTTCGTAAACAAATATGGAGGCGGTGACGCTGCGTTTTTAAGACAGAGGAGTTGAGATAACGTTTCAATCTTGTTATACTTCACTTAACAGCGTCCAAGTCCGACATCACCGGACGAGCTGGAGGAAGAACACCGAAAGGCAAGTAGACCCTTCCGGGTAAGCCCGTTACAGCAGGAATCGAGCCATGAACCAGAGCAAGCGCGGTTCATGGAGAATAAGGTGGTACCACGAGTAGCCGCTCGTCCTTATATACGGTATTGTATAAGGAGAGCGGATTTTTGATGGCTGCTTAACGAGTGAATTCGTATTCACAAGTTTAGAAGCCACATATCTCCGTAGGGATTACTAACAGTATGCAGGACTTAAAAATCAAGAACTTTCAGGAAAAACTCGATATTCCCAAAAGCGAGCACGATGTTTTGGAGTATTGGGACGAGACCCAGGCGTTTGAGACGTCCGTCACATCACGCCCGGAAGACAAGCGGTATGTTTTCTATGACGGCCCGCCGTTTGCCACGGGCCTTCCTCACTATGGTCATATCCTCGCCTCGACCATAAAGGACGTCATTCCCCGGTACTGGACCATGAAGGGCTATAGAGTCGAGCGCGTATGGGGGTGGGATTGCCACGGGATCCCGATCGAAAACATGATTGAAAAAGAGCTTGAGCTCAAAGGCGGAAAGAAGGGCATAGAGGCGCTCGGCATCGATAAGTTTAACGCGGCCTGCCGGGCTGCCATTCTGCGGTTTGATAAAGAGTGGGAGAAGGTCGTGCGAAGAATCGGCCGGTGGGTGGATTTCAAACATTCCTACAAGACCATGGACACCTCGTTTATGGAATCCGTCTGGTGGGCGTTCAAGCGTCTCCACGAAAAGGGACTGGTGTACGAGGGTAAGCGCGTCATTCTCTACTGCCCGCGCTGTGCCACTCCGTTGTCGAATTTCGAAATCGCGATGGACAACAGCTATAAGGACATGCCCGGTCCAAGCACGGTCTATAAATATAAGTTAAAAGATATGGATGCGACGTACCTTCTGGCCTGGTCTACGACGCCATGGAATAAGCTCGCGACCCCTGCGCTCGCCGTGAACCCTGATCTTGAATATGTGAAGGTGAAACAGGGCGATGAATTCTACATTCTCGCCAAAAGTACGCTGGAGATTCTCAATAAAGAACCCTCATATAAAATTGTTGAAACATACAAAGGAAAAGATCTCGAACAGTTCTCCTTCGAACTGCATTACGACTTCTACCCCGACCGGAAAAATGGAGAGAAAGCAGGAGTTGTGATCGCCGATTCCTATGTGACGGCAGAAGAGGGGACGGGAGTCGTTACGCTTGCGGTGTACGGAGAAGACGACTTCCGCGTGATGACGAAACATAACGTGCAGCTGGTATATCACGTGGATGAAGAGGGAAAACTCAATCCTGAGGTGACGCCGTGGGCGGGAATGTTTATGCTGAAGGTAAATCCCCTGGTAAACGAAGATTTATCCAAGCGGAATCTTATCTATCGCGATGAAGAGCGTATCCACAGTGTGCCGGTTTGTTACCGCTGCGAGACGAGACTCTATCACGCGCCGGTTCCCGCATGGTTTATCGATGTCCAGAAGCTCAAGCCCACGCTTCTCTCCCAAAACGAGAACATCAACTGGTATCCGGACCATCTCAAACACGGACGGTTCGGAAAAGGCCTTGAGACGGCGCCGGATTGGAATATCTCCCGATCCCGCTATTGGGGGACGCCCATGCCGGTCTGGAAAGGGGACGGGAAGATGCGGCTCGTGGGATCGCTTGAAGAGCTGAAGAAATGGGCCGTCGATCCGAAACGCGTGGCAAATCTGACGGATATTCACCGCGAATTTCTGGATGATGTGGAAGTATGGGTGGATGATGACAAGACCGTGAAGGGGAAGCGTATCCCCGAGGTATTCGACTGCTGGATAGAATCAGGAAGCATGCCATATGCCTCCATCCATTATCCGTTCGAGAACAAGAAATTGTTTGAGGAGTCACATCCGGCCCAATTCATCGCGGAGTATATCGCCCAGACTCGTGCGTGGTTTTATACCCTGCACGTTATGTCCGTCGGTCTCTTTGACAAACACACCTTCGAGAACGCGGTAACCACGGGAACCATCCTGGCTGAAGACGGTTCCAAGATGAGCAAGTCTAAGAAAAACTACCCTGACCCTTCGCTTCTGTTTGAGAAATACGGCGTGGATGCGCTTCGGTTTTATCTCATGGGATCGGTCGTGATGAAAGCGGAGAATCTCAATTTCTCTGAAGACGGGGTGAAGGAAGTGTATCAGAAAATCGTTTCGACGCTGTGGAACATTTTCAGTTTCTACAAACTCTATGCTGAAGGAGATTTATCAGATGAACCGCTCAAGCCGGTCCATGTTCTTGATCGCTGGTTGGTAAGTAAGACCGCGCATCTCGTCTCATCCGTGACGCAAGCGTTTGATGCGTATGATACGGTTTTGGCATGCAGATATCTTGAGCAGCACATTTCGGAATTTTCGACCTGGTACCTCAGGCGAAGCCGTGACCGTTTGCGGGAGGACAAAGCCGCACAACACGTCTTCGGGTGGGCGATAAAACAGCTTGTTCTCGTCCTTGCGCCCGTGGCGCCGTTTGTCACCGAACGCATATACCAGAATTTGGTCGCATCAGCAGGATCCGTTCATGTCGCCATGTGGCCGGAAGAAGGAAAAACAAAGAAGGACAGAGCCCTTGAGTCACAGATGGATCTGGCCCGACGCGTTGTGGAGAAGATTCACGCGGCACGCAAGGCCTCAGGAATTCCCATCAGACAGCCACTCTCCAAAGCCGTTGTGTCAAACGTTTCTGACACTGTGTCCGAAGAAATACTTGAGGTCGTACGGGAAGAAGTAAACATCCGGGAGATTCTTGTTGTGAAAGGCGCCGGAGACATCACGGTTGCCCTCACCACCGAGCTGACGGAAGAGCTTAAACTGGAAGGTGACGCGCGAAAACTTGTGCGGGAGATCCAGGCAGTGCGAAAACAGCAGGGGTTGCCGGTTGACCGTAAAATTACACTTGTTCTGCCCAGGAAGTACCAAAGCCTACCCAAGGAGCTCCTCTCGGTAATACAAACCAAGACTTTGGTAGAATCAGTGGTATGGGGAGACGAGCTTACCATTTCGACTGGATAACGCTTCTTCTTCTGTTGTGCCTTTGCGCGTTTGGACTATTCTTACTCCTTACTCTCAGCGTCGGAGCGTTCTGGCAGCAGTTATTGTTTCTCGCGCTTGCGATGGTTCTTCTGTATCTTTTCTCGCGGGTGGATTACGCGGTGTTTTGGTGGTTTGCCCCATACGGATATGTGATAGGGAATATATTTCTTCTTCTGTCGTATCTGGGCCCGAACATCCGGGGAGCGACACGATGGATCATGATTGGAGGGGTACAACTGCAACCCTCCGAGTTATCGAAGCCGTTTTTCATCCTCGCGTTTGCGTATTTCATGACCAGATACAGTCCGAGGAATCTAAGAAACATTCCGCTTCATGTCCTTCTATTTCTCATCCCGTTTTTGCTGGTATTTAAGCAACCCGATTTAGGAAGCAGTATTATTTACGGATCGTTTTGGGTTTCGATGATGCTTGCGGGCGGACTCTCGGTTGCCATTGTCGTTGCGGTTGCCGGGCTGGGAGCCATCTCTTTCCCCGCGTTGTGGCACGCACTTCTGCCGTATCAGAAAGATCGGATTCTCACGTTTCTTAATCCTGCCTTGGACCCCAAGGGGGCCGGATATAATGCGCTCCAGGCCATGATCGCCGTCGGAAGCGGCCAATTCTTCGGGCGCGGGCTTGGCAGGGGGACCCAGAGTCATCTGCGGTTTCTGCCGGAGCATCATACGGATTTCATCTTCGCGTCGCTTATCGAGGAATTGGGGTTTGTGGGAGGGATTCTGCTTTTATTTCTCTATGGCGCACTGCTTACCCGTATTATTGCTCCCCTGGTGGACAGTAAAGCGCGCGATCCGGGACTGTTTATTTACTCGATTGGCCTTTTTGCGATGCTCGTGGTTCAGATTTTCGTGAACGCGGCCATGAACATGGGCATTATCCCCATAACCGGCATTACGCTTCCGTTTGTATCGTACGGGGGGAGCTCTCTTCTGTCTCTTGCGATAGCATTTGGGATTTTGTGGTCGCTCCAACGGGAAAAACTTAAACAGAGCGCCATTGCAATTGGGCCTCTATCTTGATACAATATCGCAATGTTTGCCATCGTTACGATTGCCGGAAAACAATACACCGTGAAGGCGGGCGACGTCATAGAAGTCGACCGTATTGAGGGAAAAGAAGGGGATAGTGTCACCTTCGACCACGTTCTTCTGACGGGTGACCAAAAGGGAATCAAAGTGGGCACTCCCACTGTGTCTGGGGCCAAGGTAAAGGCGAAGATCGTCACGCAAATGCAGGGGGAGAAGGTCGACGTTCGCAGATTTAAATCAAAAGTACGCTATCGCAAAGCCATCGGATTTCGGCCCCAGCTGACGAAACTCGAAGTTGTCGCCGTGGGCTGACACATGAGGGGTTCTTCTTATCTTCTTGTTTTTGGACGCACTGCTGATCTCGCATTCATAGAGGCACGCAACATGTTTCCCGACGCTGAGCGAATTTCAGATGACATCGCGCGGGTATCAGTAGGGGAGCTTACCAATCCGCAAACCGTCCTCGCAATGCTTGGAGGTACTGTAAAAATTGCAACTGAAGTAGCGCTTGTGTCCGAGATAACTGCCGATGCTCTCGTGGGGCTTCTTTCGCCGGAGAAAAAGTTGTATTTCGGCGTGAGCGCATATGGCGTCGTATTGCCGGGAAATCTTCTCACTGCCATGAAACAGGCGCTCGAGACGGCCGGAGTTCACGCGCGATTCGTTCCCTGGCGCCACGGTCAGACGGTTTCCAGTGTTTCGGTAGACAAGGGCCATATCGAGGAGCTTATCGTCGCAAAAACGGACAAAGGCTTCGTGATAGGCAAAACGGTTGCCGTGCAGGATTATGAAGGATGGGGATACAGAGACTATGGGCGTCCGTTTGCCGATGCCAAATCCGGCATGCTTCCGCCCAAGGTTGCCCGGATGCTCGTCAATATCGTGGACATGGACCCCCTGGCGAAAGCAAAAAAGCGAAAAACGCTTCTTGACCCTTTCTGCGGCATGGGCACCGTGCTTGCGGAAGGTTACATGCGCGGGTGGCAGGTCGTCGGGAGTGATATTTCCGAAAGTGCGGTTCGGAAGGCCAAAGAAAACCTCGCGTGGCTTGTCAGGTCGGCGCCGCAAACCGGAGGTGAGGTATCCTCACTGTTTGTTCATGACGCAGTACACATGTCTGAAAAACTTGAAGACGAATCGATCGATGCGATCGTAACTGAGCCGTACATGGGCGATACGGCGATTGCGACCCAGAAACTCGTGGATATCCAAAAGGTGAAGAATACCATAAAAGGCTTAGAGAAACTTTATATAGGATGTCTTCGGGACTGGCGGTCACTGCTTGTTTCGGGCGGGCGAGTCGTTATTGCGCTGCCAGGATATGCTGTCTCGGGACGGCTCCTTTTCGTGAAAAAAGTTGTTGACATGTGTGAAAACCTCGGATATACTATCGTGGTTGGACCGATAGAATACAGCCGTCCACAGGCGGTTGTGAAGAGGATGTTTTATATTTTAGAAAAGCATTAACTTGATCCTATGGCTCACGTAAAAGCAGGCGGCACAGCAGCAGGAAACAAAGATTCCGTATCCAAGCGTCTTGGTGTGAAAATGTATGGCGGCCAGAACGCAATCCCCGGAAACATCATCGTACGACAAAAAGGAACGAAGATTTATCCCGGCCAGGGTGTAAGTATGGGGCGGGATTATACGATTTTCGCAGTTTCGAAAGGGAAAGTCGCGTTCTCTACGATCCGGGGAAAACAGTACGTTTCTATCCTGCCCACAACTCAATAACGCATGGCCGACACACAGCAGGTTCTTCATCTTGATATTGACGTTATCCAGACGAATCCGCTTCAGCCTCGCGGTCTTATCGCACCAGAAAGTTTGTCGGAATTATCCAATTCCATAAAAGAACATGGCGTCATCGAGCCATTGGTGGTTGCCAAGACCCCGGCAGGATATCAGCTTATCGCAGGCGAGAGACGGCTTCGCGCGTCGAAGCTGGCAGGACTTACGACTGTCCCGGTGATCGTGAAAGAAACGACGGCCAAAGGGATGCTCGAGATGGCCATCGTTGAGAACGTACAACGCGAAGATCTCAATCCCATCGAGCGGGCACAGGCATTTCAACGACTTATCGAGGAATTCGGCCTGCCGGTTTCTGAAATCGCCAAGAGAGTGGGAAAGAGCGAGTCATATGTCTCCAACACCATGCGTCTTCTGGCTCTTCCTGATGCGATAAAAGACGGCTTGATCTCCGGCGCCATCACCGAGGGCCATGCACGGGCCATTGCGGGCCTCGGAGAGGTCAAGCTCATGGTGGAGGCCTACAAAACGATCCTCGCCGAGAGCGCATCAGTGCGAAGGGCAGAGGATCTCGCACGACGGCTGAAAGCCCAGTATGACAAGAAACCGACTCTCAGGGTCGAGCGCATTCACAGCGAAGAACTTGATACCATGGCCAAGGATCTGGCTCAGGCAGTCAACGGACTCGTCAAAATCACGCAATCCAAGGTAGAAGCGCGGCTCGTTTTCGTCATCCGTGGAAATTTGGAATCTACAAGCAAAACCCTCAAGACCATCCACGAAAAACTCGGAAAGTAAGATTTTCCAAGAAAGCTCTTTACGGTACGTTGGGGTATGTCACATGCGGAAGTGTGCCGAATTTATCAAACGGCCAGTACCGGAGAAACGCAACGCCGATGATATCCTCAAACGGAATGGGTCCGAACTCGCGGGAGTCTGAGCTGTGCGGCCGATTGTCTCCGGCTACAAACAGCGTTCCGTCCGGCACTGTAATCTCCTGATCTTCCTGAAGATACGAACCGCCGAAAATGACCACATCAGGCCGCAGGTACGGTTCGTCGATTTTCTGCCCGTTAACGAAAAACGAATTGTCCCGCAGAGCGACAGTATCACCTGGTAATCCGATGACACGCTTAATGTAGTCGACTTCCTTGTTTTTTGGCGATTTGAAGATAACCACATCGCCCCGCTTCGGTTCACGCATTTTGTACTGAATTTTATTCGTCAGAATATACTCGCCGTTAAAGAAGCTTGGCTCCATGGAGGCGCCGTTGATTTCCTGTGGTGATACGAGGAAGAGGTAGACCATGACAAGGATTGCCAGGACAACCACAATCCCCTGAAGGAAGTCAAAAAAAGCGGCAATGGCACGTTTGACGCCTTCCATATCCAGTATTAAGTGTAATGCACCCGAACTGGGTGGTCAAGGACGGGAAAAGACGATATAATGAGGGTAAATCGGGCGGTTAGCTCAGTTGGCTAGAGCGTTTCATTGACATTGAAAAGGTCATAGGTTCGACTCCTATACCGCCCACCAGAAAGAATTTATACTGCCAATATGGAGGTCTTATCATCCCTGCTTCACGTTAAACGGTTTTTCCTCAACCGGGCGCTTCGTATACTCCTAATGACGAACGGCATGATACTTCTTGCAGGATTCATGCTTGGTCCGATTTATGCACTTTTGTCGAGTAGGTTGGTGGTGACCTTCTGGATGCCAGCCTTGCGGGCAGCGTTTTTGCGTTGGTTGCTGGGCTGACCGTGCTTCTTTCCGCAGGACGGGCTGATAAGGTAGCGCGACCGGAACGGATTGTCGCATTGGGGTATGTCATGATGGGAACAGGGTATTTCCTGTACATGTTCGCCAACAATATTTGGCACCTACTGGCCATTCAGGTGCTCTTTTATATTATGTCCATTCTTTGCTTCACGAGCGCGCTTTATATATACCACTTAAGAAAACACGTCCTGTAAATCGCGATACGCGTGTCTGAAGAATTGCTTACCGAAACGGAGCTCCGGTGGAAAGAAATGAATCGACGTCCTCTGTGGATATTCGCTTAATATTTTCCCTGGAATCCGGATCTCGCGATGCCGGAACATAGAAATATTCAGTTTTGTGTTTCAGAATGAGATAGTATTTTGTTGAATTATAGGAAAGAACCTCAATCGAATCGGGATTAAATGAATATGATGATCCGAAGCGGTTCTTGATGAATTCGTGGAGCGGTACGCCATCGAGAAAATAAATTCGCCCGTCGGTGGCGAACTCAAACGTTAACGCATGAAAAGAAGACGCATTAGTCCCTGGAATAATTTTTTCCCGGTAATAAACCGTATTTTCGTCTTTCGCATAATCGGAGCTTATCTTTTTATTTCCGGTGTTCTGCACAGCTAAAACCTGAAATGTTGCTTTGTCTGCTTCCGGAAGCGGGCGACAATTTAAACGATATAGAGGTCCTTCAGTATCGCAATACAGTATAGTGCCCAAAACGTTTCGATAATAATAATAACTGTTAGCGATTTTGGTCGGGAAAAGGTACCGCACCTGTTGATCGAAAAAATTATGAATTGGAAAAATAACAAAGTATACAAAAAGCAAATATGAATGTACAAAAATCGAAGCGAAGCCAATAAGTAGTTTGCTCACGGATTATTGCAAAATGTTTTCGGATGGATACTTTTGAGAAAAATTGAGTGTTCTTTTTTCTATGCTTTTGCCAGTAGCGTGATATTCTTTCCATAGTGTTTTTCCATTTGGAAGCAGCTGCAAGATCACGAAGCGGGCGAATGGTTTGTCTGGTGATATTGTGAGCTTGTAGGTGCCTGCCTGCGGGTTAAGAATTGTGGTCATGCCGTTTTGATCCGACTGTTTTTTTCCGTCGGGTGTCTCCATGAAGAGTGTTGCCTCATTTGAGAGAACTATGAGAGCAGAGGTTGGCTCCATAGAGGTAAGCGCCTGTAAATTCGGGAGTACAGTCCCCATGCCAAAAAAATCGAGAATTTGGGTAATGCCACCTGAAGATGATACGAGCGCATTATGTTCAAGCGGCAAAACCCGACTGTTGTCGCCTCCGGGGATGAAAGAACTCGTAAACAGCACCCTATTATCTCCCTCTTGGGACCATACGTACGAGATTGGCTTTCCGTCATCCCAAAGTCCTTGTTTTGCCTCAAGAGGACTGCGTGGTTTAACTACATATTCACGCAACGTTTTTTGATTGGTCCCTCGCAGTGTTCCCACCCTTGTTCCGAAGAAGGGGAAATAAAAGGAATTATTTGGTAGCCAAGTGTTCTGGTGGATGAGTCCCAGGGTGGGCTTTAGCGTATCGGTTTTTTGATCTCTGAGATAGTCAAAGACGGGCAGAAGATTCGTAAAAACGGGCATATAGTTACGAACACCCTCAATAGGAGATTGTCTTCCCTTTACAAGTGGGCACCAGGCGGAGATGTAAAAATGAAGAAAACGCGCCGGAATATTGTCTTGCAGCCACTCCGGCAATTGTGCTCCTTCCCATACTACATATGAATCGAGTGCGCCTGCGTGGGGAGATCCCACCGTTAACAGACTATCGATGCGCGAGTCCTGCTGCACCTGCTCCAAATAGGCTCGCGCTACCAATCCGCCCAAGCTATGTCCTAGTACATAGATTTTTTCGTCCGGAGACACGATACTATCAATGAAGCCGTCGAGATTAGCGGCGTTCTGGTTTGGCGTTCTTCTCCAATCGTAATAGAATGGGTACACAGAAAATCCCGCATTTTGCATTCCCTGATAGAGAGGCTCGTATGTTGTCTTCGCGTATTCGATGAGATTCCACGTTTCAGATCCATCGCCTGGTTCACAGTTAATGAGAGCGTCGCTTATGGAAGACAGTATGCCCGGGACAACTACCACTTTTGTCACCGGAATCGGAGTTGGTGTAGGCGTTGGTGTTGGCGTGGGTGTGGGGGATGGAGAGGGAGTGGGTGAGGGCGTCGAGCTTGGCAGCGGATCGCAGCCATTGGTATCGCATAATTGGTAATTAGCGAATTCCGTATCTCCGTCCTTATAAAAAAAACGGACTTTATCTGGGACAAAAGTAGATGTATGATCCCAGCTTCCAAGGGTAACATCATCTTCTTTAAGAATTAATAAGCTACCAAAACAGTCAAATTCAAAATGATGGATTCCAGGTGAATTATCCCAATTCATAAAATTACTGCCTAACCCGCCTCCGTTTAAGAATACTTCAAAGGTAAACGTTCCATTATTTCGTAGAGCAACTCTCCGTTCGTTAGCGGAATTGTTTGCATCGTTGCATGAAAACCACATCGCTGAAGGGTCGCTATGGATTTTCATATCGAAGGATACAATATTATTAGCAGGCAATGGTTGTGTTGTAGATACCAGAACGTAGAAGTTCCCTGTGTTTGTATCGCCAATTCCAAATGGGGAGGGTATCGGAATAGATCTGTTCTCTTCTATAGTCCATAGAGAGCTGTTATGGCCTCCAGAAAAGGTATCTAAGAAGATGGTTTCAGCTCGAACTGGAAAAATTCGAGCAAGTAATAACCATGTTGAGCAAAAGAACAATAATCTTAGACTTTTAAGCACATGTATTTAGACCTGCCTCTTTATCTCAGATTAAGTATAATATTAGGCTATGTCAAGGGTTTAGGATTATTTCCTTGGCTAAAATCTGTTAGTCGTTTTATGACGAACTACAACAAACCAGCTGTTGAGGAGGAGCTAGAAGATAGAAAAATCCTTGTCAACACCATTGCTCAATTTATTTCTAGGACGATATCTTTGTTAATTAGTTTAGCGAGCGTGATAATACTAACAAGATACTTGGGCACTAGTGGTTATGGTGACTATTCTTTGGTGTTTGCATATATATCCTTTTTCATTGCTTTTTCTGATTTAGGCTTTAATACCGCATTAGTAAGAAATTTGGCAGGAAAACTTAGTGTAGCAAGGATAGTACTGGCCTCGTATATAAATACAAAATTGTTTCTAGTTTTCGTTTCGGTGCTTCTATCTTTAATTGGATTATTTTTCTCCCCGTATTCATTAACCGTAAAAAAAGCAATTCTTGTCGGAATACTTGGAGTCGGAATCGGTAATCTGGCTTCTTACAATACTTCGATATTGCAATCGAGAGTCAGACTCGATTTAGTCGCAGGGATAGAGTTAGTAGTAAAATTTATTACTATAGGTTTCACCTTTTTGTTCGTCTACTTGAAGTTTAATATTGTTGGGTTGGTTTTTGCAGTATTTCTTGGAAATTTGGTCGGGTTATTTGTTTCCGCTATACCAATCAGAGATGTCCTATTTTTCAATCTGTCAATAGACAAACGGGTTATTAGAAATATTTTGATGAATAGTTTTCCCATAGGACTTACAACCTTCATTTCGCTTCTCTATTTTAAAATTGACACATTGTTGCTTGCCGCATTTAAATCTACATCAGAAGTGGGAATTTATGGTTTGTCTTACAAGGTTCTCGAAAATCTTCTTACTTTTTGGGGATTTTATATGGCAAGCGTCTTTCCACTTCTTTCCAAATATTATCTAAAATCAAATTTTGATAGATATAGTGACCTGTTGCGTAAGACATATTTCGCATTAGTTGTTTTATCGATATTTATCGTCACTGGAGGTTTAATTTTCGCGGAACCCCTTATAGGTCTTCTGGGAGGAGCCGAGTTTTCTCTAAGCGTAAGTTCGCTTAAAATACTCTTGTTAGCAGTTCCTTTCTTTTTATTAAATAACGTTTATTACCATGTGTTACTAACTTTCGGCGAAATCAAAACAATAATTAAGGTACTATCTATTTCACTTTTTTTGAATATTCTTCTGAATATGTTTGTTATTCCGAATTACGGGTTTCTGGGGGCAAGTGTGACAACCGTGATAACGGAATTTATCGTTTCCGCTATATATGTTACTTTCCTTCAAAGAAGATATCATGGTACGAAAGAATACAAATTAATCTTCGATGTATGAACAACTTTCTTGAACTTGAGCGAGTTCATCACGATAAAACGGCAAAAAAATATTCTTTTAGAAGAGAGAATGATTTTATTTGGGAGGTTCCAGAACAAATGTTTTTGCTAAAAGCAAAATATATTCGCAAATCGGATGTTGTTATTGATATGGGGTGTGGACCAGCGATTTCAATCAAAAGGATACTGAGTAACGACTTACTAAACAATATTCGCTATATAGGTGTGGATATTTCGAAAAATATGCTCCAGATTGCAAAAAAAAACATGCCATCAGGTACTTTTAAAGTTGGTGATATTGAAACAATCAGATTTCCTAAGGGGTCAGCGAATTGTATTATATCCTTAGGAGCACTGCACCACACAATCAGCAAAGAACATGCTCTTAGTAACTGGTGCGCTATCCTGTCCCGCGGAGGCTATCTTCTACTGAGAGAGCCTACTTATGAGGCCTTAAAAAGGGGCCAGGGGGAAAGTCCGATAGAAGAAGGTATTAAGCCACTAGAAATAATTGAGAGTTTAAGAAGTAAAGGTTTTGTAATAGAGGATATAACATTCTTCACTTCTAAGGCTTTTCATCTATTTAACCGAATTATGATTAAACTGAGACTCCAAAAGTGGCAGGAATTTCGATTTCTATGGCACTTTATAATAGCGTTCGATGTTCTTCTTGTGAAAGGCTTTTCAAGGTTCTCACCTTTTTTTAGAGGTGAAGCATTTACTCTTGTGGCTCGCAAATTATGAATATTTTAGTAATTAGGATTTGCTCTAGTGTTAGTGGCGCAGAAAAATATAACTATTTGTTGTTCGATAAACTTCGCAGCGCCAAATATAGATTCTATCTACTTACTAATTTTGAAAAATTTTCAAAGGAAGCCTCAGACCTAGGAGTGAAAACCATAACTGTGCCCCAACTGAGTATGGAAATAGGCACACACAGTCAATTAGTGAAGTTACTATTTACATTTCCACTATATCTATTCCTCTATTACATAAATTTAAGGAAATTAATGGGAGGTAAACGAATCAATTTAATATGCCTTCAGTCGATGACGGAAAAAATACTACTGACCCCGATACTTAAATTAGCCGGTTATAAAGTCATATGGATAGAACATGGGCCACTTTTCATAACTCCTAGGTCAAAAGTTATAAAGCTTCTGTATTCGATTGTAAGCAGATTTTCAAGAAAGATACTTGCAGTATCCGAGGGAACTAAAAAAGATTTAATCAACGGCGGAGTATCGCCAGATAAAATCTTATATATTCCCATAGGAATAGATGTTGAGCATTTCGAACCTTTCAAACCTGAGAAGAAAAACAATCTTAGAAAAACTATGAATTTTGAAGCAAATGACATCATAATTACTTTTATTGGTAGTATCACAAAAGAAAAAGGAATTCATACATTTTTCCAAGTAGCAACTAAATTAATACAGACACGAAAGGATTTAAGTTTGCATTTTTTAATAGTAGGGAGTGGACCATTAATAAACTATTTGAGAGGTAAAATCAAAAGTGTAAACCTGGAAGAAAGAGTTACAGTGGTTGGATACACGGACAAAGTGCGAGACTTTTTGGGAATAAGCGATATCGTTATTTTCCCTTCGAACCATCAAGAGGGATTGTCTATAGCCCTTCTAGAGTCATTATCAATGGGACTACCCGTGGTTGCGTCGGATATTGGAGGGAACAGGGAACTTATTGAAGATGGTAAGAACGGAATACTTATTCATAGTGGATCTCTAAGAGAATATCTAAAGGCGGTGGAAATGATTCTGAATGATTCCGCGAAAAGAAGAGAAATTGGTGATAGGGCTAGGCGCTTCATAATTTCAAGATTCAATATTAACAAAAAACGTATCGGATTCATGCGATTATTTAATTTATATGAGGGCTAATTTTTCTATTGTAGTTCCCACATATAGGAGAAGAAAAAGTTTAGTTCGATTGCTTAACTCTTTAGTAACAGAAAAAGAGTTTATTAGGGAGATAGTCGTAGTAGAGCAAGAAGTTAACAACAAACAAATTATAGCCACAATTGCAAAGCAAAAAGATCTAAAACTTAAATATATATATCTTTCTGAGGCAAGCACGTCGCATGCGAAAAATGTCGGCGCAAATGTCGCCACTGGAAAATATCTGCTTTTTTTAGACGACGACGTCGTAGCCATGCCCAACCTAGTTCAGAACCACGAGTTATCTTATGCCGATGATAACGTTGCAGCAGTCTGCGGGCGATCAATAGCATATGGACAAAATATTCAACATACGAATGATAAAGTTGGAAGAATTTCTAAATTGGCGATTTTTTCAGATGGCTATTCGTCCACTGTTAAACAGGAAATCGATACGGTTATTGGGTGCAACGCTAGTTGGCGCCGTACGTTATTTGAGGAGATTGGCGGATTCGACGAAAAATTTACCGGCAATGCAATGAGAGAAGAATCAGACTTATCCCTTCGCGCTAAAGCAAAGGGATACAAAATTATTTTCGAACCAAAAGCCTTGGTTTATCACCTAAGAGAACCGCACGGAGGAGCGCGGAAAGTAGACAATAGACTTTTTTGGTATTTCCACTTCTTTAGTAACGAAACCTACTTTTTTCTAAAGAATAGAAACTTATTCCTTTTTCCATTTTTTGTCATCACCAGAGTGAATTGGATTCTAAGATGTATGTTCGGATTCGGTAGAGAAGTAAGTATAAATTCTCTAGTGACTCCGTTCCGAGGAGTATTTGACGGAATACTTAAATACTTGAAACATCTTTATGAAAATCGGAGTTGACGCGGGAGCTTTAGGAATAAACGATAAACGCTTAGAATTGGGCGTTTATTGGGTAACTTTAAATCTTTTAAAGGAATTAAGTAGGCTTGATGGGAACAATTCCTACGAGTTATATAGCTTTGAAAAAATTGACTTGAGCGTACTGGATAATCTAGGTAAGCGCATGCATAATAGAGTGCTTAAGCCGAAAAAAGGCTGGTTCGAGATAAGATTGCCACTCGAATTATTGTTGCATAAAGTAGACTTATTTATCGGTCCTTCACAGGCAATTCCCTTCGGTTCTCCACATAGTATTGTTATTCTTCATGATAATAATTTCCTTTTTAATCCCTTTAATTATCCAGGTACAAGTGCAAAATTGGCTAGACTAACTGAGAGGGCAGTTCACAAAGCCTCAAATATTGTTTGTGTATCGGATTCGGTAAAAAAGAAAGTTTCGACATCATATGGACTTTCAACGGAAAAAATTACCGTTGCACATCCTGGTACCAATGATACCTTTGCGGGTAAAGGTTTTGAGTATAAAGGAAAATATCCTTATTTCCTCTTTGTCGGTGCCTTGAAACCTGGCAAAAATGTTCCCCTTATTCTTCGAAGCTTTTCTGAGTTCATTAAGACGCAGAAGAAAATATTCGACTTATATCTTGTTGGAGGAGATTATTGGAAAGATCCACAAATAGATATCTTGATAAAAGAACTCAATCTAGGAGAAAGAGTAAAACAGCCTGGGCACGTGCCTGTTTCCGACCTGGCAGCGTATTATCGTGGAGCGGTTGCGTTTGTTTCACCCTCGTTTTATGAGGGGTTTTGCCTTCCCGCCGTTGAAGCAATGGCGAGTGGATGTCCCGTGATCGGTAGCACGACGGGTGCATTTCCGGAAGTAGTAGGCGATAGCGGGATACTCGTCGATCCTCAAGATGTACAAGGGTTGACTGAAGCACTGGCGACAATGGCGAACAATGAAAAAGCACGGCGAGAGTATATCAAGAAAGGCTTAGCTCGATCGAAACGCTATTCCTGGCGCAAGTTCGCCGAAAAAGTCTATGAAATCATCAAGCGGTATGAGTAGACCAAAAGTCGCGATTGTCCGCGGGAAATTTCTGAACCGCTACGAAATGCAATTCTTCGAACCTCTGGTGAAGGACTTCGACATCACGGCGTTCGGATCGGAGAAACCATACCATGAATCATTCGCATTCCCGGTCGTGAAACTTCCCAGCCCCATGGACTCGCCCGACTTTCCCTATAAGATGCCCGTTCTCAATAGAGTGTTCGTGGATGCGCACTACCTCCATGGCCTGGAGGAAGCTTTGAGGGGATTCGATCTCGTCCACACGGCGGAAACGTATTTCCGTTATACGCAACAGTGTCTGGATGCGAAAAAGAAGGGATATGTGAAAAAGGTGATAGCGACTGTTCTAGAAAATATTCCCCATAACAATGAAGGAATCTGGGGCAGGAAACGATTTAAAAGGCGGGCTAGGGAGGAGCTTGATCACATCATTGCCTTAACGCAGAAAACGAAAGAGGCACTACTCGTTGAAGGCGCGGACGAGGAGAAAATTACCGTCATTCCGCATTTCGTGGACACGAAGCGGTTCCAGCCGGCCAGGACAACGCAGATGCGCCGTTCATCAAAAATAAAAACGCTCACCGTGCTTTTCGTCGGACGGCTGGAGGAATACAAGGGAGTCTTGGATATTCTGGAGGCGGCGAGACTTCTCGTTACTGATGAAGAGCTTGAAGAATACACACTTACATTTCTTTTCGTTGGAGAGGGTAGTCAAAAGAAAGTAATGAAGGACATGATTCGCCGGTGGAATTTAGAAAATCGGATTCAATTCGCCTCGGCCTCGTACGAAGAAATGCCACACATGTACGAGAAGGGTGATATTTTCGTGGCTCCCAGCAAACCTACTCTTACATGGCAAGAGCAGTACTGTACCGCGCTGCTTGAGGCGCAGGCAGCCGGATTACCGATAGTGACGACAGATACAGGCGGCATTCCGGAAAACATTGGCGACGCCGGGATTATTGTATCACCAGGAAACATCGGGGAACTGACTCGGGCAATTAAATCTTTCATCACCAGTCCGCAGTTGCGAAAGAAATATATGCTCAAAGCCCGTCGAAGGGCAGTGTCGGTTCACGATATAACCATCGGGGCGAAGAAAATTGCAGTGCTATACCAAAAAATATTGAAAGAATAGTTAACTTCTCTTTGCCACGATGAGGATCGAAGTTCCGAACGGTGGCTCGATGAGGTCTTCCACTGGCAGCACCCAGGGGGCGACACGGTTGAAGAGCCAAATTCTGCGCTTGCTTACCGTAGATCGTCTGAGCATCCTGCCGCTGAGCCACCATCCGATGGCTCCCAGGAAATTCAATTTCCGCGACGAGACGATGAGATAGCCGGAATTCGTCAGAAGCCTCAAAATTTCCGTCGGCGCATATCGCCTATAGTGGCCAATTGCACTGTCGATCGTTCCGTAGAGCGCCTGGTAGATCGGCACGAGTAGAATAAGGTGTCCGCCGGTGTGAAGGAGAGTGTGCATGTTTTGAATTGCGTCCCCGTCGTTTTGTATATGTTCCAATACATTGAGGCAGATGAGCGTATCGAATTTCCGTTTGGAGAAGAAATATTTCCCTTTCTCGATATCACCGAAACCCACTTTTACTCCGTCTGTGATTTGTTTTTTGGTACGCGCGAGTGCATCGCGGTCAATATCTATTGCCCATACTCGCCCGAAGCGCGCGAGGGCGGGAGTGAAATTTCCGATACCGCAACCCACTTCGAGGATATCGCCGGTGAGAAATGATGAGAATTTGTTCATCGTCCACCGGTTATACCAGAGCGCCTGACTCATGCTTTCGAGTGTGGTGTGTCCGTGCGTTTGCATGGTTAGTGTTGCAATAAATACACGAGGATAAGAATACCATTTACGATGGAAAGTGGCACGACGACGTTCAGACGTTTCGTTTGACGGAAGAAATGAGTCAAACCGATCGCAAGAACAGGGAGAATGCTCACAAACATGCGTCCGGAGTAGCTTGCGCCCTGCCACCATGTCGTCCAACTGGCAACGAGATAGATCTGAAGGATAACGATCGCGATAAGAAACGGCCGGTACTGAGGTTTGGGAAAATCCCGCAAGAAAAGTCCGATGAATCCAAGGAGTGTTACCGGGGTCCAGAGAAACAGTCCGTTGTTGGGCGAGAAAAGTGTCTGAAGAATCTTCGGATGCAGGAAATCAAACCCGTATCCGCGGTCAAGATACGGGTTCGCCCAGAATTTTCCGTACACCAGTTGCCAGGCAATCATCTGAAGCGAGAATGTGCCCAAAAATCCGAGCCCGTTGAGCGCAAGAGACCGGAAGGTAGCGCCGGGAACAAGAAGTAATCCGTAGAGTGCGTCCTGCGGGCGCACCAGTGCCATGCACCCCAAGACAGCTCCGGTCACGAGATGATTCCGCTTGGACGATACCCAGAGAGATAAAAACACCGTCGCGAGTGCAAACGAGAGCGCGTGAGAATTGACAGTATCAAGTGACCCGTAAAACCACAGGTTTGTCGCGAAGGCAACGGCAAGAAGCGAAGTAAGGGAGATTTTCTCTGAGGCAAATTTCCGCAGAATCCCAAAAAGAAGAAGTAGCCCAAAGAGGGCATACCATACGCCACCGATGCCGATGCCGATCTGATACGGCATGCTTATGCCCCGTCCGCGGACAACCACATCTATCGCCGTGAAAAGCGGCCACCAGAATAGTGCAGGCCCTATGGGATAGATATTGCCGATGAGTCCGACCTGCGTCGTTTTCTGTGTGATTTCAAAGAGGCGATAGTCATTTCGGAAATCCAGGTCGTGGTCAATCGCGATTGATCGTAACCAGGAGTAGTAATACGCGCCGTCTCCGTAGACCGTTTTCCCAACGATAGCAGCATGGGCAAGAAAGCCCGTCAAATATACGAATAAAATGAAAGGAAGAATGTTCCTCAGTGACATCCGGCCCAGTGTATAGAAACCCCGTTTTAGGTGTACAATCAATTCCAATGATATCCGCAGTCATTCTCTCGCACAATGACCAAAACACGCTGCCAAAAGCGCTCGCAAGCGTCGCGTGGTGCGATGAAATCATTGTTATAGACGACGAATCAACAGACCAGACGCCGCAGGTTGCCAAAAAAGGAGGTGCGGCGGTATATAATCATGCACTGGGTGACGATTTCGCCGCGCAGCGCAATTTCGCCCTCTCCAAGGCAAAAGGGGAATGGGTTCTTTTCGTTGATTCTGATGAAGTTGTCAGTGATGCTCTTGCCGAGGAGATTCGAAGAGCAATTGAGAATCCCGATAACCGCGAAATACTTGGGTATTATCTTTCACGCCGAGACGCCCTGTGGGGGAGGGAATTGCGTTACGGAGAGACTGCTCATATCCGGCTCTTGCGCCTCGCCAAGAGAAAAGCAGGGGTATGGATTCGTCCGGTACACGAGATATGGGACGTGAAGGGTCCGACAAAAACACTCGCACAGCCACTTGTACATTTCCCCCATCAAGACGTCGCACAATTTATCAAGGAAATTGACCGGTATTCTAGTCTGAATGCGCGGCTTCTTCATGCGCAGGGTGTACGAAGTTCAATTGTCCAGATTATCGGCTACCCTCTGGCGAAGTTTTTCTTCAACTACTTCCTTCGTCTGGGGTTCTTAGACGGTGTACCAGGGGCACTCGTCGCGTTTATGATGAGTTTCCATTCGTTTCTTACGCGTAGCAAACTTTACCTGCTGAAATAGTATGCAGTGGCTCTTTTTCTTCTTATTGGGGAGTCTCGTAGCCGGGCAACTCGGAGGAATTTCTCTTAAGCCCGGTGTTGTTATTTACCTGCATGACATCTTCGCTTTCATGCTTCTTGTTTCGACCGGGTGGAATGCGGTACGTCAGGGACGATTTGTGACGCCGAGGCTGATCATGCCCATCCGGCTATTTGCCGCCGCCGCAGTCATATCCCTCGTTGCGAATGCCGGAAAGTATTCCCCGGCGCAGTTGGGTGAAGCGGCATTGTATCTTTTACGGTGGATTCTCTATGCCGGTGTCTATGTGGCAGCGCTGCAGCAGAAGACGATGGCAAACGCCCTGAAACGCGGGCTGTATGTCGCAGGGTCGATAGTGTCGCTTCTGGGACTTATTCAACTCGCGCTGTATCCGAGCTTACGTAATCTGTGGTATCTGGGATGGGACCCACATTATTACCGGCTGTTTTCTACGTTCCTGGATCCGAATTTCGCGGGTGTGGGTATCGTTCTCACGCTTTTCGTCGGTCTTACAGATGCGAAACTGTTTCCGCGTCGGGTTTTGTGGTTTACCCAGTTCGTGAATCTTCTGGCTTTGTATCTTACTTATTCAAGAAGCAGCTATCTGGCATTTGCAACGGGAGTTGTAGTATGGATTATCCTCAAAAAAGAATGGAAATTTCTCATCGGACTTGTGTTCTTCGGATTGGTGCTTCTTCTTCCCACGCCCGGAGGAGACACGCTGAAATTAACGCGCCTGGCTTCCACAGTATCCAGAGTGGAGAACTGGCAGGCGAGCATGATCCGTTTCAGTGAGGCGCCTGTTTTCGGTCATGGGTTTAATACGCTTCGGTTCCGGCCAATTTTTGACGCGCCCCCCATCATGCCCGGCGTCGTATCGAAAGCTGCCGCAGGCGTGGACAGCAGTGTCCTTTTCCTACTTATCACGACCGGAGTTGTAGGTTTCTTACTCTATGCATGGTTGCTCTGTCGCATGGCCCGCATGTCCGAAGGGTTAGTCGTCCTTGTTTCGGCGCTTCTGGTTCACAGTGTATTCGTCAACAGCCTTGTTTATCCGTGGGTGCTTCTTTTCGTGTGGTTGTATGTGGGAGCATCTGAACGGTCGTCTACTTCCGGTACGTAACGATGCGTTCGACGGTCGTGGTATTTCCTGCCTGGTCGGTGGCGACGACTGTCAGTTTGTTTTCTCCCTCGTTGAGCGGGTATTTATACGTAAACGACGAGTCTCCGGAGACGACGACCACCCGACCGTTTACCGTTATTGATGCTTCCTCTTCCGTTTTGCCGGAGATGGTTGCTTTGTTATCTTCTCCGGTGATCGTCGATCGGTCCTCAGGAGCGGTGAGCTCTAGAAGCGGGCCCTTTTTCTTGATAAGTACGCTAAGCACGTTTGAAAGAACACTGATATTCCCTTTGTCGTCCCTTTGTTTGGCGCTTATGTGCTTGGTGCCTTCGGAAAGATCGGTGAGGGTAATCGTAAAGGTACCGTTTTTCGAGACGGTTGTTGTTTCGGATTCTTCGCCATCGACATACACAAGAAGCGTGAGGTCAGCCTGTCCCGATCCGTTCACCACAAGAGAGCTGCTATTGGTGGCGCTCGGTATCGGGTCGAGAATCGGCGGGAGGATGAGTGCTTCCTGAGATTGGGTAGTGGGTGTATTTCCGCGGATCCGATCGATAAGGAGGCTAAATCCGACAAGAATTTTCAGGCCAAACAGGGCGAAAAATGCCAAAACTGCGATACTCCCCACGACGGCAAGGGTGATCTTTCTGCGGGCTTTTCGTTCTTCGATTCTTCCGCTTCGTAACATACCACCTATTATAGATGAGCATAGCAAGTTATGGAGCCTCTAGTCAGAATCGAACTGACGTCTACGGTTTACGATACCGCTGCTCTGCCATTGAGCTATAGAGGCGTTCTGGAGCAAAACCTACGGTTTTTCTCCAACGCTTTTCCCTACGATGTGTCGCAAGGGGTTCGCATCCGCTTTCACACCCTTGCGACGATTCGTAACTACTTTATCACCGGTTTATAATCTGTGTAGTTCGGATTCGTCGGATTCTATTTTACCAGAAAACAGCCTCAGGTGATACAATGACGACATTGTATTTCTTATGAAGCGGATTATCCCCACGACAATGGCCTCGCAACACCCTGATCATGCGGGCAAACCGTATTGGCACTCGAAGGAGTTTGTTAGCACGAGGCAGGAAGTGAAAGAGTGTTTTCTTACGTTCAGCGATCTTGGGATAGATGAATACAAGTGGGACTGGGAAGGGAAATTCGTAGATGAATCGGTGGTCGAGAAACTGTTGGGAGAACATTTCGATTACTTCGCCCAACATCAGCTCGGGAAGGAGAAATTCATCACCTTTCGGCTCCCCAATCCGAAGGTAGAGACAGAGTTTCGTTTGGGTCGTGCATTCATGGGGATTTTGGCCGCGGCGAGTCTCGCCAAGCAGGTAGGTCTTCACAGCACACCGCTTTTTGAGGTTATTCTTCCCATGACACAGACTGCTTCGGAAATGATTGCGATTCAGGAAGCGTTCCGGGAGATCGCGTCTCTCAAACATACGCTTTATAACTTCTCCACCGATACGATTAAGCACATCGAGATTATTCCGCTTTTCGAGAACGTTGAGACGATTTCCCGGTCTGATGAGATTCTTCGGGAGTACGTATCGCTTCATGAAAAATCCTTTGGCTTTGTCCCTGAGTATATACGACCGTACGTCGCCCGAAGCGATCCGGCGCTCAACAGCGGGATCGTTCCCACGGTTGTTGCGATCAAACTTGCGCTTTCGCGGTACCGTGAGTTCACCAAGCAAACGGGGATTGAACTTTTTCCCATTATTGGCAGTGCTTCGCTTCCGTTTCGCGGAGGCCTGACGCCCGCAACTGTTGAACAATTCGCAAACGAATACCAAGGAGTCAGAACCGCACTTATCCAAAGCGCGTTTCGGTATGATTTTCCGTTCATCGATGTGGTGAAAGGAGTCAAAACACTTCACGCCTCTCTTCCTCGAGGGACAGCGAAGCAGATAGGACAAGACCAGGAAGAGGCGCTTCGAGATGTGTTCACCTCCTTTGAGGAGCCCTATCGCATGACCGTGGAACAGTTGGCGCCGGTGATAAACGATGTGGCGAGTTTGTTGCCGAAGCGCCGGGAGCGCGTGCAGCATGTCGGACTGTTTGGATATTCCCGTGGTGTGGGGAAAGTGACGCTTCCCCGTGCGATCGGATTTACCGGGGCGATGTATTCACTCGGAATTCCGCCGGAGCTCATTGGCACCGGAAGAGGCCTTCAGGAAGCCAAGAAAAAAGGAATTCTGCCGCTTCTTGAGAAGACGTATATCAATCTCAAAGATGATATGCGGCGGGCAGGGAGGTTTCTGAACAGAAAATCACTCAAGAAGCTCTCTCGCACACATGCACAGCTTGCGGGAGTTGAGGCAGATGTGGCGGCCATAGAGGAATATCTGGGGGCTGAATTGTCACCTCAATCGAATGAAGAACTGGAGCATAAGGAACTTGTCGACCTTATCGTTACCCGTTTCGACCGCAACAATCTGACGAGCGATCTGCTTGTGCAGGCTGCGGTGCTTCGGAAAAGCTTGGGATAACGGCCGGTATACGATTGACCACTTCTTCGACCGCATGATATCATCTATAAGCTATTTCCCGATTTGATTCTGCGAGAGCGTGATTAAGTCTATGGTTAGGATATGAATCGTCGCAGCGTGCCGTTCGGAGGGAAATAGCTGCGACACGTTGGTAGGAAAGAGAGTTGGAGGGAGTCTAGTTGTCTCTCCATAATGGGATCGTAGCTCAGCCTGGTTAGAGCGCCTCCCTGTCAAGGAGGAGGTCAGGGGTTCGAGTCCCCCCGGTCCCGCCAATATATTCCAAAACTGCCTGGAAAGGAGGAAACGAAATGCTTAAAGCTTTGAAAAAGAGCCTTAGCACGCCGGATTCCTATGTATCGCTCGCGCTTGGATTTGCCGTAGTTTTAGTAATTGGCATGATTACGTTCAATTACTTCAAAGCAAAGACAGCTCCAGCGGGACAGACAGCAGAGCAGCAGAAAGACCAAATCGTGCAAACGGCGCTTCCGACTAAACACACCGTAAAACAGGGCGAAACGCTCTGGGCGATCGCACAGACATACTTCAAAAGCGGGTACAATTGGGTCGATATCGCGAGGGCAAACAACCTCTCCAATCCTGACCGGATTATGGCAGGGGCCGTGTTAACCATTCCCGATGTGAAACCAATTGCGCTACCCACAGGAGTCGTCTCGTCGGCAACGACAGAGAAGCGACAATATACGGTGAAGGCAGGAGATAGTCTCTGGAAAATCGCCGTGGCACAGTACGACAACGGGTATCGATGGAGCGAAATAGCGAGACTCAATACGTTAGCTAACCCGGATCTTATTCATGCAGGCAACATTTTGGAGTTGCCGTAGTTTTGTTTATTGCAATGTACAAAAAACGCGCCGGTGGAAGCTTTCACTGGCGCTTTTGGTACCGAACCGTGTAAAATATATTAATAAGGCTTATAAAGAAAGGAAGTCGAAGAGTTATCAATCTGTTGCGACGGTGTGCGTTCGGGTGTGAACCCGTCGCAACACTCTGGTAGGAAGAATCGTCGGGAAAGAAACGTAGTTTCTGTTCCGTGAATAGGCGGGATTAGTACACCGGTAGTATGCATCCTTCCCAAGGATGAGAAGAGGGTTCGATTCCCTTATCCCGCTCCCAATTCCGACTTGTGGGGGTGGCGCAGAGCGGTCCCAAGGGTGCAATGGGTGTGTATGTCTACCCAAGATCGTAGTTGCAGGTGCTGAATAAATTTATTTATAAGCGCATTTTATCCACAGATTATGCATGTTGAAATAATAGAACCCGGATTTCCTACACTATCGTCGGACATCCCTCTTGCGACCCAACTACGGTCGCACAGAATATCTGCCGAACAAAAAGCCGAATTTAAGCGTGTTAGATTAGAATTTGGAGCGACCGAAGAGGAAATAAATGCTACGCTTCAACTTGTTGATCTACATAACGCCGATGAGATGGCGGTGGCAAAGCAGCGGGAAGTGCTTCAGCAGCAATTGCGGGACGCCACCCGCACAGTTCTCATGAAGATAGTCGGAGCCTCTGCCATAAAAGCGGGAGAACAACACAGAGAAAGCCAAGCAAGGAACGCGCTGATACAATTCGAAGCTTCAGTGCCTGAACAGTTAGACAGGTCATCCCCACAGTTTTTTTTCTTCACGCATACATCTCCCGAAAGTGGACAAGTTGGTTTGTTAAAAAAAGTTTTCAGTTGGATTCATCGCATAGGAGAATCATGACTTCGTATTTACTGACGGATCATTCTGTGAAAGAGTCTATTGCGAGCTTTCCTAGGGATGCTGACGATGTCGGGGAAACCTGTGCATAACGATATATAGCGTCATTCTATCGCTACGCAGCGTATCAGCTACAACATTCCCGCGTTCCGTACTCACAGAAACGTTCTCTATTTTGCCGGCTTTGCCCATCATGTTTCCCTTTATCCTACTCCCAAGGGTCCCGCTACGTTTCGAAGAAAAATCGCCCCTTTCGTGCGGGGAAAAGAGACAATCAGCTTTGATCTGGCTAAGCCGATTCCGTATGACCTTGTGAGAGAAATAGCTTCCTGAAGCGCGAAGCAGGCAGAACTTGTTACAAGGAAATGAAAACTTTCGTTTTCTGATGCCCCGAACGGTTGATTCAGAGGTTTCGCCGATGTATACTATAGGTTTATTATGGTCGCTTCAACGGAGCTCGAAGAAGAGGTCATGGTGGTGGACCAGCCGGAAACGGTGTGGCACACCCGTTACTCTTTTGGCAACCTCACGCTTTCCCAGTTAAATTCTCTTGATCCGCTGACGGCGCATATAGATATTGCCGTTCCTCTGGATGAGGGGGCGCAGGGCATGCAGACTACTCCGACAGCATTTATTGAAGGAGAGCGGTATGGCGTGTTTCCTGTGGAAATATATCGCGTCGGCAGAGTCAATTACGTTCAGGGATATAAGGATCCTAAAACGGGTCAAGATATTCCCCTCTCGTCGCTGTTTGAATGGTTGTCCGGATTTGATGAGGGGAAAAACATCCGAGAGCTTGTCGGTATAACCTCTCTTAGGACTGACGGATCATTCACGGGCGCGGCAGCTTCTGATGTCAAGCCAATTGTGGATAGAAGGCCTGATGGTTCCGTCGCATTCAATCTGCAGGCTCCGGATTACCTCATGGACCCGCATCGCATCCACGAAACGTTCGAGCGAATCCAGAATCACGAACCGGAAACGTTCGTAGGGAGGTTGGGGAAGAAGTTGTTTCTAACGTACGGCAAAGAGTATATGGACAGAATTGATGCCGGCCAATATCGTTGGAGCCATCAACCTGCCATTCAGACTGCGGTCGGGATGGAGTTATATGCGCATAACGGGAAGAGCAAGAGCGAGGCATTCCGCGGATGGGTGGCTTCTCCCACAGGGTCAGGGAAAACGGACGTTGAGGCGCGTCTTATGAAGGAAGCACTTGACCTGGGGGCACAAAATGTTCTTTTCATCACCTCACGAACGATACTCATGAACCAGACGTTGCGTGCGTTTGGTAGGGTGTTTGACGAGGGAGAGATTTCACGGTTTGACGGACAGGAGAAGAACGTAAGCGGACGGGTTATCATGACGACGTTTCAGTCTGCGCGTCGGCTGTTTCGCATGCTTAAAGAGTCGAAGCGAGAAATTCCCCTTGTGATTTGGGACGAGGGACACAATCTCCTTTGGGACAGAAGTATTCTTTCCCGTCACACGGCCCTTGCCAAAGCGACGCAGATTGCCTTCACCGCAACGCCGGGGCTCGGCCATACGCTTACGGACTTGGGATTTAAGGAAATTCTTTCAGTTCCGCTCGCGTACACCATTGAGACAGGTGTGACGCCACCCATCGCGGTGAAAAGAACTGTACTGAAACTCAGAGAGAAACTGGCAGAGGTGGGCAAATCGAAGAAGGAAGACAAGCCAAACGCGCTTGAAGTTGAGCTTGAACTCTCGATCCGTGCAAAAATCGAAAATTTCCTGGAGGAATCCGTTTTTGTTGATGGAGAAACGGTTACCATCCGGCCCACGTTCATCGAGGCTGATTCCATAGAGGAAGGCCGGGTTCTTCTGGAGCAAATTAAGCTTATTCTGGAGCGAGAGTACGGGAAGGCTATAGCAGACCAGGTTGAGTTTATGCACTCGGAGCAATCGAGTCGAAAAAACGAAGATATCGTCCAGCGCGCCCTGGAAGGCAAGACGACAACGATCATCGGCGTTGACATGATCGGCGAGGGGCTGGATATTCCGACGTTTGAAGTGATTATTCTCAAACCGTGGAAACGTTCTGAATACCGGCCGTTTCAGGATATGGGACGGGTGATGCGTCGGAATGAAAACGGCAATCCGTGCCTGGTGATTGAGATTTGGCCGTTTGAGGACGCTGATGTCAAGGGATATAAGTCTGCTCTTCAGATTATGGGAGTGTCGATGGGCGACGCAAGGGTAGCATTCCGATCCCGCAAACAATACGAACGCCATGTTGCCGATTATCAAAATATTACCTTCTCTTTCGGACCTACGAAGGGATCGGAGCGGTCATACAGAACGCCGTATCATTTCATAATCACCGCGGTTAGGGAAAAACGAAACCGGAGGCTCGTGAACATCAAAGAGCTCAGTCAAATCGCAGCACTCGTGATTCCCAAGTATCGGGAATATCTGGCTTCGGGAGGAGAGCCGATTCTCGCAGCAGAGTTCGCCCGTCGGGACGGGAAAATTAAGCTTGAGCCGAACAAAAAATCCTTTGAGCAAATCGCCGGTTTTCGGTGGTGGCTTTTGCCGTATTTCCGTCTGGAAGCCCAGCAGATTCAGGAACTTGCGCGGCTTATGTATAACGAGGAGGTGGCCATCGGAAAAAGGAAGCCGCTTGATACTGTACTCGTTCCCAGATCATTGCAGGCCTATATTGAGAATGTTATATCCGAATCCGAATCGGGGAATGAAGAATCCCTGTCGCGGGAAGAGCTCCAGCGTATGCTAGCGGCGCGGTTTTTGGAGGATTTTGCGATAAAAAGTATGGAATACACCGTTACGTCACTTGCCAATACTTTTCTTGAGGATAACGACGGCGAAGAGCGAATCACGCTTGCGTATTTTCTCGATCTTATCCGGGTGATCCACGTTCTTAAGAAAACTCCCCAACAGCTTACCTATCTCAAACCTCCGAACCTCGAACTTTCAACGCGGGGGAGTGAGCTTCTTGGGTTTGTGCGTCAGGGGATTGAGAAACGAATTAGCGCCATGGTAACGGCTCTTAATGCAGAAATGGTGGAGTATGTACACGGAGGCGCCGGGATAGAATCTGATGTGGTATATGTCCGGAATAGAGAAGAATTGATCCAAATCGATGAATTCGTGCAAAAAATCCAAAGAGTGGCGTCCGCGATTCGATTTGGTACGACACTTCTTTCGCCGAGTCAGAGGGGACGCACGATGACGTATGACATCTACGCCCAAATTCGTTCACGTTACAAAACGAACGGGTATGCAGGGGCAACTGAGGTACGCCTTGTTGAACTTGCAGTCAGTCGTCTGAAACTTCACCGGATTCACGAGGCAGGCGCAGTGCCAACGATTCTTCAACCGCGTTTTGATATCGTTTTTGGCATCCCTCAAAGCGCGTTTGAAACCGCGTGCAGAGCGTCCGGAACTTCGCCCACTTTGGTTTTATCGGCGGCAGCACGAAAAATAGATCCATCCTATGATCGTTCGTATCGGATGTACATTGAGAATGCACAGCCGAGAATTGTGGCAAATCGGATTGCCGAGTCCCTTGTCGAAGCAGGTGTGGACCCGGAGGAGTTAACGATGGACACAATTCTCACGGTTCAGAGGCAAGGGGGAGATTATGTCCTGCCCCGGATCTATGTGGATCTGCCCTTTCTTTCGCGTGGAGACGGCAGAAGCAGGGCATCATTTAAAGGATACGTAAATGATATTTTAGGTGTGCAACCCTCCGATCTGATGGAGATGATACGGAGGTCAGCCGAGAAAATGAACGATAAAAAAGCAAGGAAGAACGGGAAATCTTCGACATAATGCGCGCGTTTTGATACGATAGACCGTATGAGAGCCGCGACGAATCTCGAGCTTGCTGCCCTCCTTCGGCAAGTCTCCGCTGCTTACCAGGTGTTAGGCGAGAATCGGTTTAAGATAATCGCGTACGATCGCGCTGCCGATAGTATCGAACATCTGACGAGCGACGTGAAGGATCTCTGGGATGACGGAAAGCTCAACGAAATTCCCGGGGTCGGTCAAGGCATCGCTCATTACCTCGATGAGTTGTTCCGAAAGGGAACGGTAGGCCATTTCAAGGACGTCATGAAAAAAGTTCCTGCGTCCATGTTCCCGCTTCTTCTTGTCCCGGGGATCGGGCCCAAAAAAGCCTACAAACTCGTCACCCACCTGAAGCTCAAAGACCCCAAAACTGTCGTTTCTGACCTGGAAAAAATGGCAAAGGCGCATAAAATTGCTGAAATTGAAAGTTTCGGGGAGAAATCCGAAGAGGATATTTTGGGAGCCATTGCCGTATACAGGGCAGGACAAATAAAAGAAGTTCGCATGCCGCTTCCCATCGCGGATGCGATAGCGCAAGAAGTTATCGCGCACATGAAGCGGGTTTCCGGAGTCTCGCGCATTGACGTGTTAGGAAGTCTCAGACGTCAGGTATCCACAATAGGTGACGTTGATATTGCGGTTGCGACTACGAAACCCAAGGAAGCAATAGACCATTTCCTCACGTATCCTCATCAGAAACTTGTTGAGAAAGGCCCGAGCGGGGCGACGTTACTGCTTCATAGCGGGCGGCAGGTCGATATGCGGGTGCAAAAGCCGCAGGCTTTCGGCGCGATGCTTCAATATTTTACGGGAAGCAAGAATCATAACATCAAGCTGCGTGAACTGGCCCTCACCAAAGGACTTTCCCTCAATGAACACGGAATAAAAAATACGAAAACGGGTAAAGTGCGAGAAGTGGCGTCAGAGGAAGAATTCTATAAGATTGTAGGCCTCCCGTACATTCCACCCGAAATTCGGGAAGACAAAGGGGAAATAGAAGCAGCCAAGAGAGGCAAACTTCCTAAACTTCTCGAACTTTCGGATATCAAGGGCGACCTTCATATGCATACGTCGTATGATCTCAAATCATCCCATGATCTTGGCGCCAATCCGCTTTCGGCGCATATGGATAAAGCCGCAAGCCTGGGGTATGAGTACATCGGCATCAGCGACCATAATCCGCGGTTGTCTAATCATTCGGAAGCGGATATTACCGGTATTATGAAGAAACGTTTGGAGTTTTACCGGAAAGAGGAAGACACATGGAATGCCAAGCACAAAAAACCGGTTCACGTGTTTGTGATGTGTGAGGTGGATATCATGCCCACCGGTCAACTGGCTCTTCCAGATAGTGCATTTGAGTTTGTCGACGCTGTTGTTGTGTCGATTCATTCGAGTTTCACCCAGGAAAGGAAAACCGTCACAGAGCGGATCGCCAAAGCGCTTGGTTACCACCCGAAGGTACGTATTTTCGGACATCCCACGGGAAGACTTCTGGGGAGCCGCGAAGGGGTGGACGCCAATTGGCCGGAAATTTTTGCGGTGGCCAAGAAGCACGATATCGCCCTTGAGATAAATGCTTATCCTGATCGGCTCGACCTGCCAGACACGCTTGTGTATGATGCAGTGAGACGCGGACTCCGGTTCACGATCGATACTGACGCGCACGCGGTTGAACATATGGACCTGATGCGCTATGGCGTATCGGTTGCGCGCCGCGGATGGGCGACCAAACATGACGTAGTAAACACTATGGAGTATAATGTGTTTAGACGTTGGTTAGTTAAGTAAGGAGGATCATATGACGCCAACATGGATCGTTATTGGTATTCTCGGCCTTCTTGTTCTTTACGTATGGGGCCTCTACAACGGGCTTGTAACTGAGTCGACCCAGATTGATGAAGCGTGGGGCCAGATTGATGTCCAGCTCAAGCGCAGAGCTGACCTTATTCCGAATCTCGTCGAAACCGTAAAAGGCTATGCCAAGCATGAGAAGACGGTTTTTTCAGAGGTGACGAAAGCGCGAAGCGCCCTTATGAAGGCGGACAACCCGCAGAGCATGGCAAAAGCCAATGATATGCTCACGGGAGCCCTGAAAAGTTTGTTTGCTGTTGCTGAGAATTATCCGCAGCTGAAAGCAAATGAGAATTTCACGCATCTTCAAAAGGAACTTTCAGACACCGAAGATAAGGTGGCCTACGCGCGGCAGTTTTATAACACGCAGCTTATGGAGTATAACCTGAAGGTAAAAACATTTCCGAACGTGCTTCTGGCGGGCATGATGGGATTTAAGGAAAAGGAATTCTTCCGTGCCGAGGAATCCGAGCGCAAAGGGGTCAAGGTGAGCTTCAGCTCATGAGCATCCACTCACAGATTCGCGCAAATATCGCAAAATCATATGCCTTCATGGCAGGGTTTGTGGTATTTGTCGTTTTTGCTGCCTATGTAATGGGCAACGCCCTGGGGTATGGAAACTCCTGGATGTTTGTCGCAGTTGTCTTTTCCATAATCTCAAGCTTCGTCAGTTATTATTTCGGCGACTCGATGGTGCTTGCGATGTCGGGAGCAAGACCCGCAGACCGGAAGCGCGATTTTGACTTTTTCACCGTTTCTGAGAATCTCGCAATTGCCGCAGGAGTTCCCAAGCCCAGATTGTACGTCATTGATGACACGGCAATGAACGCATTTGCGACGGGCCGCGACCCTGCTCATGCAGTCGTATGTGCAACGACTGGGCTTCTCGATCGGTTGGAGCGGCGGGAACTTGAGGGCGTTATTGCCCACGAGCTCTCACATATCAAAAATTACGACACGCGACTCATGGCTGTGGTGGCGGTTCTGGCAGGAACCGTTGCATTCCTGGCCGACATGTTCATGCGCAGTCTCTGGTGGGGCGGCCATCGAAGAAGCCGGGATGATGACCGCGGGATGGGACAAATTCTGCTGCTTGTGGGTATCGTTCTTGCCATCATATCTCCGATTGTCGCCTCGCTTATTCAACTTGCTATCTCAAGGCGGCGGGAGTATCTGGCCGACGCCTCGGGTGCCAGCCTGACAAGATATCCAGAGGGTTTGGCGCGTGCCCTTGAGAAGCTTTCAGGTGATAGAGAAGTTCTTGAGGCGGCGACGAACGCAACAGCGCATTTGTACATCACCAACCCGTTTAAGGGGAAGGAGTTCGGCGCCTGGTTTGCGAACTTGTTTAACACCCATCCGCCGATTAAGGAGCGGATAAAGATTCTTCGGTCAATGTGATATGGCTATCGAATTTCGAGCCGCTGTGCCGGAAGATTGGAAAGTTATACGTCAACTGAACCATGAGGTGATAGTCTCAAATCTTCCATATGATGCATTTCTCAACCCAAAATTTGCGCAAACACCTGCAGGAGAAAAATATTATAAGGAAGTTACGTCACGTCCTGAATATTTATGCTTTCTGGCGGTGGATAACGGCATCCCGGTAGGGTATATTGTTGGTAGCAAGAAGAATATCACATATCGCACAGTGAAAACTCTTGAAATCAACGATATGGGTGTTTCTTCGAGATATCGCTCCCAGGGGATAGGAGCTAAACTCATCTCAGAGCTGAAAAGACGAGCTTCCGATTTGGGATACCAAACCCTGTATGTGAATGCGTATGTGAAGAACGTTCGTGCAATCGCGTTTTATAAGAGTCAGGGGTTTGAGCCGATCGATGTGTCGTTGGAAATTGGACTTACTTAGCACTCTTGACAGATGAGTGCTAATGCGATTAGAATATCTTTATGGATATTCAATATCAACCATCGCAGGATGAAGGAAATCCGCTTGAAAAATTTACGGTAAACCTCACAGAGCGCGCGCGCTTGGGGAAGCTTGATCCTGTCATTGGACGGAATGAGGAGATTCGTCGTGTGATGCAGATTCTTGCACGCCGCACGAAGAACAATCCCGTGCTTCTTGGGGACCCCGGCGTCGGGAAAACGGCGATTGCAGAGGGACTCGCCTCGCGTATCGTGGCTGGAGATGTTCCCTCAACGTTGAAAGACAAGGAAATTCTCGTTCTCGACGTGGCGTCATTGGTGGCAGGAAGTGCCTTCCGCGGAGAATTTGAAGACCGTCTGAAAAAGCTTCTGAAAGAAGTAGAGAAGGCGGCAGGCAAGTATATTCTTTTCATGGATGAGCTCCATACGCTCGTGGGCGCTGGCGCTGTGGGAGGCTCCATGGACGCGGCAAACATTCTTAAGCCCGCTCTTGCGCGGGGCGAGCTTCATGCCATTGGCGCCACAACGGTACGGGAGTATCGTCAATTTATCGAGAAAGACGCTGCACTTGAGCGCAGATTCCAGCCTGTGTATCTGGACGAACCGTCCGTTGAAGACACGATTGCAATTTTGCGGGGCATCAAAGAGAAATACGAAGTGCATCACGGTATACGCATAACGGATGATGCCCTTGTCGCCGCGGCGACACTTTCTTCACGGTACATCGCGGATCGGTTTTTGCCGGACAAGGCAATTGATCTTGTCGATGAGGCCGCTTCGACGCTCAAAATTGATACGGAGAGTATGCCTCTGGAACTTGACGAACTCAAGCGCCACTTAACGCAGTTGGAAATTCAGAAGGCGGCCCTCAAACGCGAGAAAGACGCCGGAGAGAGGATGAAGAATGTCGAAAAAGACATTGCCACACTCAAAAAGAAAGAGGAGTCGCTGTCTGACCGGTGGGAGAAAGAAAAACATATTATAAGCGAGCTTCAAAAACAGCGGGTTGTGCTTGATCAACTCCGTCTTGAGTTGGACAGAGCTGAGCGCGATGCACTTCTGGAGAGGGCAGCTGAGGTCAAGTACGGCAAAATTCCCGAAGCGGAGAAAAGAATCGCCCAACTGGAAAAGGAGATTGGTAAGATTCCCTCAGAGGAACGGTTGCTTCGCGAGGAGGTACGTGATGATGATATCGCGCGCGTGGTAGCCCGTTGGACCGGGATTCCCGTGACACGACTCCTCTCCAGTGAGTCAGATAAGCTTATTCATCTTGAAACAGAGTTAAACAAGCGTGTCATCGGGCAGGACGAAGCGATCCGGAAGGTGTCTGCGGCAATCCGCCGAAATAGGGCGGGCATAGCCGAAGAGGCGAAACCCATCGGAAGCTTTCTTTTTCTTGGGCCGACCGGCGTCGGGAAAACGGAAACTGCCAAAGCGCTTGCCGAGTATTTGTTCAACGACGAGCGTGCTCTTATCCGTATTGACATGAGTGAATACCAGGAGGCGCATAACGTCGCACGGTTGATCGGTGCTCCGCCGGGATACGTCGGATACGAAGAAGGAGGTCAGCTGACTGAGGCAGTGCGAAGGAAGCCGTACAGTGTCGTCCTGTTTGATGAAATTGAGAAAGCGCACCCGCAGGTATTCAACGTATTTCTTCAGATGCTTGATGACGGGCGCCTCACCGACGGCCGAGGGCGCGTCGTGAGTTTCAAAAACGTCGTTATCATCATGACTTCAAACCTGGGGAGCGACCTTATTTCAGAAACAAGCGGAAAAAGTGAAGAAGATATGCGCCGCAAGGTTCTGGAAGTGGTCAATCGGGCATTTCGACCCGAGTTTCTCAACCGACTGGACCAACTGATTATCTTTCACCGGCTCACGCCTGCGCTTATGGAAAAAATTGTCGATAAGGAGCTTGAAATTGTAAAGCAGCGGCTGGAAACTCAAAACATACGACTGGATTTCACCCCGGCTGTCAGAAAACACCTGAGGGAAGCAGGATACGATCCCGTCTACGGAGCAAGACCACTTAAGCGTGTTATCCAGGATACGATTCTCGATGAGCTTGCGCTTCAAATGATCGAGAAAAAGGTTCTGCCCGGCAGCCATATGACCGTGGATTTCAAAGACGCTAGAGTCAAATTCGCACTCCCCAACTGAAGACGAGTATAATCGGGATATGTCATTTTCCGAGAGACTTCTTGTCGCGACAGGTCGATTTCTGTCGCGTCTCATAACGGTGTTCGGGCTGGGAGCAGGCGCCACATGGCCCGGAGAGATTGTCCTCATGCTGAAACCCCGGATGCTTCGTTCTCTTTCGAGTTCGGTACGCAAGGGAATTATTCTCGTCGTCGGCACTAATGGCAAGACAACGACGTCGCTTATGATCGCGCGAATTCTCAGAAGCGGCGGAAAGCGGGTCATCCATAACGCAAGCGGAGCAAATCTCCTTAACGGTATCGTTTCTTCGTTTATCGTCGAGGCTGACTGGACGGGGAACGTTCGGGCAGATTGGGGAGTATTTGAGGTTGATGAAAACTCCCTTCCCATTGTTCTTACGTACATAAAACCCAAAATCATTGTTGGCCTAAACCTCTTCCGCGATCAGCTGGACCGCTACGGGGAAGTTGACGTCATCGTGGAGAAATGGGTCTCGGCCATGCGGAAACTTTCGGGTGATACGGCACTCGTTCTCAATAGCGATGACCCCGGAGTGGCAAACATGGGAAGAAGCGCACCTGGGAATGTCGTATATTTCGGGCTCAATGATGCGGCGAAATATATGAAACGCAGGGAACACGCGACAGACTCCATATTC
>CAYUKU010000002.1:126483-147622 GCA_964445435.1 uncultured Gammaproteobacteria bacterium | reverse complement strand
GGTCAACCTGCCGTAAAAGGCGTCAAACTTCCCTGCTAGCTCATCCCACTGGCCCCAGCTAAGCCGTTGGGGCAACAACAACCTGCCACTTGCCTCGGTAAGCGCGCGCGCAACCGCGTAATTGGCTTTCCGGTACGACAATAGGAATAACACCGACGCGAAATTCCGATCTTCCTGCGCATGAATATCAAGGGTTACCCGCCCATTATACTGCGCCTGGAGCGTCCTATCAGAAACAATTGAGAGCGATGTAATCTTACGCAGAATGCTATCTAGTTGCGCTTTATAACCTCCAGGATCGCCGGCGCGATCTCTGGCACGGTCTTGGGCGTGAAGATTGCGGATTCGCTGCTCCCCTACAGCAAGCACCCGGAATTCCTCCATATATTCTTTGAGATGCTGAACATCTTCCACCTGCTGATGTGGCATGGTTTCCGGGTGAATATAGAGGCCGAAATTCGAGGAAAGATACCGCGACGCTTCGAGCGTGTTGTGTCGGAAAAGAATAATTTCATCTCCGGTCGGCACATGACGTTCAGGTATGTGAAACCCCGTACTACCATCGGGAGCAACCCCCGCGTACCGAAGATCCTCGACAGTTTCCATAACGATTGTCATGAAAAACCACTCCAAAAAACAAAAAAACAGGTCGTATTCTGGCCTGTAAGCGCTCACCGCCTGTAACCCCGGCGCGTTCTCAAACGCTGCTCGTGATGCACTGTACGTTATCGTACAATATTACTTTCTCATTATACGATCATTTTAGGGCTATGCAAGGGGGAAATTCTGAAAACTTAGGCTTAAAACAACAAACCAAGCAGAAGCAGAAGCACCCCACTGCCGATGATCGTGGCTCCCAGGACGGTGGGGCCGGTTCCGGCCACGGGAATCTTGGGCGTAGGCTGTGCGACAACTTGACACTGACACGTGGCTGACTCACTGCAACTCGGATTGCGGCACACGGAGTCAAGACAGACTAACCCCTGCCCGCAGTCTGCATTGACCGTACAGGCCTGATTGCAGGTGGCATACACAATCTGCGTGGGCGTGGGAGTCTCGGTCGGCGTGTCCGTGGCCCCTGGAGGCTTGGTGGGCGTGGGAGTCTCGGTCGGCGTATCTGTGGGCGTATTGGTCGGACCAGTCGGCGTCGGCGTCTTGGTAGGCGTGTTTGTTGGTGTGTGTGTTGGTGTATTCGTCGAACCTGGCGGGCGAGTAGGCGTGGGCGTCTCCCCACCACCACCACCACCTCCTCCACCAGCAGGAACACACCCGTCACCACTCGGATTACACACATACCCCGCGACACAGCACGTTTTGGCAAATCCCTGCCAGTTGTCACACCACGCACGTCCTTGGTTGATACAGGATTGCCGGATATCCGCCTCGCACAATGTGCCAGTACATAGATCTCCATTCTGGCAATGACAATCCTCCGGATGACCGTTGCAAGCATTCGGATCGTCAAGTCGACACTGGAATCCTGTATATGTGGCCTTCCCGCGCAAATCCGCTATCTGCTGACGCTGGCTGACGACAACGAAAATAAGTCCTGTGGAAACGAGGAAGAAAAGGGCAATGAGACCAAGGAGAACTGTTTTGGCTTTCCCTTTTTTCTTCGTCGGTTTGAGCGGCTCTTCACTACGCCCGGGAGGAAGATTTCCGTTCCCGCTCTCCGGCGATACAACCCCGGCGGCAGCCGCTGCTGCAAGCGCAGGAGCGAGCGTTTCTTCAGGCTTGGAAACCGACTCCGTCGGCATGACAGGCGGAGGCTCAGGAGGAGGCGTCTCTACCCGCGGCGCCTCAACCGCAGGTGGAACAACCGGCGGAACATCAGATACGGATGGAGCGGAAAGCAAATCTCCTACGGCGGGCTCCGAAGCTGGCGCATCGGCAGGTGCAACAGGCGGAGGCTCGACTGGCACGGGACCGGGTGTCGCCGGCATCGGATCTGCGGGTTTGTCGTCCTTCGGTGCATCGGCACCGGGACGAAGCAGTGAACTCGAAGGCGTAGGAGATGCCCCAGCTGAAGCGGCAGAATCTTGCACCTGATTGGTATCAGTACTGTCAACCATAGGAATATGGAAATTCCCTACTGTTTCCAGAGTATGCAGTACAAAACAAGAAGTCAAGAAGCATCCGAATTTCATGCGTGATATACTTGGAAAATGAGTATTGAGGATCTCTTGCAGTCGGTAGAACATGCTATTTCGACCGAACAGGAGCGCGACTATTTCCTCATTCACGAAGCCCGCTACGCGCGCATACTTCAACAAATTGACAAATTACCCATCCAACAAAAAAGCCAACTTCGTATTCTCGACGTTGGGTGCTATCCGTACCATCTGGGAGCTGCGCTTGAGGCTATGGGTCATGATGTATATGGCATCTCATCGTCTCACGAGCCGGTCCACAGTCCCAAGGTGAAGGTCTGCAATATCGAAAAAGACCGATTTCCGTTCACGAACAATACCTTTGATCTCATCATTTGCACGGAAGTCATGGAACACCTTCCGCAATCCCCGGTTCATGCGCTCAAAGAAATGCTCCGTGTAACAAAAAAAGGCGGCAACCTGCTCGTTACAACCCCGAACATCGCCAGATCCATCAACCGTCTTAAGCTGCTTCTTGGCAAGAGCGTGACCTATCCGCTCTCGCAACTTCTGGAAGACGACGGCCGCGGCAGCATCATCTATCACCGGCACAACCGCGAGTATACGCTCAAAGAGCTTATCCGTCTCACGGAATTCGCAGGCTGGCAAATTGCGGCCGCATCGTACTTCGTCAGCTATACTCCAATGCGAAGAAGAACCCGTCCCGACGGGATAATTCTAAAACTCGGCAAATGGGCAAACTATGCGCTTATGATAGCTTTCCCAAGCCTGCGTGACACGCTCTTCATCCTCGGACGAAAAGGCTAAAGATCCCCCCGATTTGATTGTTTACAATATATATTGACATATAATTATTCTTTATGATATACTCCCGCAACGTATTTAAGCCTACCTGCCAGGGAGGTTTTTTTTATGAAACAAACATATCGCCTGCTCGGCGCACTTACGGCAATCGGTTTGGCTGTTTCGCTTATCATGCCAAACCCGGTATTTTCCAAAAAAGACGACGACCATGATGAGAAGTGGACCATCTGTCACGCAACGGAAAGCGAACAGAATCCATACACGCGTATCGTCGTTTCAAGCAAATCTTAGGGTGGACACTTTGAAAACAACGGTACACCAAAAGCGGGACACGAAGATGATATTCTCTTTGAGGGAGAAGTCGACTGTCCCTCAGGCACTCCGACGCCAACGGCAAGCCCAACTGCTACACCAACGCCTACGCCCAAACCGTGCAGGCATGATTGTGAGCCAACTGCTACGCCGTCACCCACGCCAACTCCGAGCGAATCTGTGACGCCAACTCCAACTCAACCGCCCACCGGCGGAGACGGATTTGGACTTCCCGGGGACGGGCGATCAGACGGCCGAAGCGATGGACGCTCCAGTTGTCCGGAATGTACGGCGCCTCCTGCAGGACAGGTTCTGGGCGCAACAACTGACTATGCCGCAACCGGCACGGCAGTCGACACGCTCGTCAACGCAATTGGCGCGATGGGCGGGCTCTCGACAGCTCTAGGAATCGCGATGATTGCCAAAAAGCGATCACACTAAGACAAGAAACGAACATATAAACAAAAAAGCCTCTCAGAGAGAGGCTTTTTTGTAGCCGATGCGCTACACTGAATCTATGCCCAAACACAAAACATCACCAAAAATACGCAGACGGAAAACAGCACAAAAAACTCAGTCGAGACTAAAACGCTTCACCCGATCTCTCCCCCTCCTCCTCGTGGTCACAGGAGTGCTCATGATGGGAATCTGGGGTGCACATAGGTTTTTCTATCGACGATCGCTCGCGCTCCCCGACAGCGTCCTCTCCCAATATCAGGGACAAGAAACAGCTCGAAGACTCCCCGTTTTCATCGATATCGACGGCATAGGGAGGCTCCCGGTTGACGAAGGGAGAAAGATAAACGGCGTGTGGACCATCGCTGACGATGCAGCCAATCATGTGGCTCAGTCCGCACTTCCCGGAGATGCAGGAAACATCATTATCTATGGGCACAACACCAGGAAAATTTTCGGGAGGCTCATTGAGAAAAAGCCGGGAGATTACGTATCCGTTACCACCGCTGACGGGAAACTTCATCAATACCGGATTTTCCAAACCTTCACGGTCTCTCCGTCCCGTACTGACCTTCTGTCCCCTACCACCGGCGAGACGCTCACACTCTACACCTGTACGGGATTTCTCGACAGCAAACGGTTCGTGGTGCGCGCATTACCCGTCTTCTCGGACTAAGTGGCAGTCCAACTCTGTGTCCGGTCAGTCCATACGAACAACTGATGACATTCTGCACACTCACTCACAAGGCCATGATCCGCGATTGGTTCTACCGATTGAGGAAATGTGCCCACGCACATCGTGGAGACAACGACAACATGGAAACCGGATCTGCTGGATACCGCTTCGCCTCCTCCCGGCATGTACGTAAAATGACGGGGAAACCCGGTTTCGAGCGCCACCGCAGCCCGCTCTCCGTAGTCCATCGGTTCTGCTTCTTCCATATCGGGAGGGAGTATAACATAGGGCCGAACCGGTTGAAACTGGTACGCCAACATACATATTTCTCATTTTTGGGAGCGTATAGTTGGCTCATCCTGCCCACTTTTCTATGAGCGACATGCACGAAGCAGCACAAGGACACGGCGTCTGGCAAATCCCAGGAACGCGGATCGATGCCCGCACGGTTTCCGATCGTCAGCTTGACGCGATTACGAAGCGCCTGGAGATCGGACTCAGGCAGTTAGCCACCGAGGGCGTGGTGTTTGTGGCAGATCCCGTTGCGGCAGAAGAAATGGACATACGGGACAGAGTCCTTGCGATGGTCGATCATTTCGACCCGGTGCGGTAACGTCCTTCTTTTTACATCCGCTCGATCACCGGAATCCCCAGAAGATATAAGCCGTTTTTGAGCGTTTGGGCCGTGGCCGCGGTTAGCGCGAGGCGGGCGGCATTCTTACTTTCAAGGATGGGATGTTTGGCGTAAAAGAGGTTAAACTCACTGGCAAGCTGAAAAAGATATGTACAGAGAATATTTGGCGCGAAACGGTTGGCTGCATCAGCAACGATCTCGGGAAACTGAATGATTCTGCGCCCCACGGCACGCTCTTCGGAATTCAGTCCTGCACCCAAAGCGCCGTTTTGAATTTCGGCAGGACTCTGCGAAACTTTGCGCAAGACGCTGACACATCGTGCGTATGTGTACTGAAGATACGGCCCGGAATCCCCTTCAAAGCTCACCGACTCTTTCAGGTCAAAGGCGATTTCCTGCCTAGTGCCCACCTTCAGAAATGCATACTTAACGGCGGCAATAGCACACGCTTCGGCGATTGTTTCTTCCTCTTCTTTGGTATATTTTGATTTATTTTTGTTCAGTATGTTATAGATTTCTTTCTTGGCTTCGTCCAGGAGCCATTCGCCCAAAACGACATTCCCCGTGCGCGAGCTCATCTTGCCGTGTTTGAGTTTGACCCAGCCGTAGATGAGATGATGCTGCACGCCCGGCTTCACATATCCCAAAAGCTCCTCAGCCTTAAACGTGACAGTAAAAAAGCTTGCCTGCTCCGGTCCAACGACATGGATGATACGATCCGGCGTGCCGAATTCAGTCGTCTCCATCCGTGAAAGCGCCAACTCCTTGCCTTCATATGTGGGTAAACCGAGGCTATTGACAAAGACACGGGTATCTATACCATGAGGTTTGCCGTCAAACACAATGGCTCCATCGCTTTCCTTCAAAACCCCTTTGGCGACTGCATCTTTTGCCAGATCAATCCCGGAAAGACATTCACTTTCAAAATACAGGCGGTCGAAGTGACTGCCGACGCGCGTGTAGATCGTCTCAAAGTAATCCAGGCTCCATTGGCGCGTCTCTTTCCAAAGTTCATACACGTGATCGAGCGGATGGACATGATTTTTCACCAAAGCTTCATAATCAGTCGTACCGGGGTTTCTTCCGACTTCCTTGGCGTACCTTTGGGCCGAGGCGTAAATAAGGGCGTTGAGATCCTTGATAACCCCTTGTGCTTTCTCATCTTCTTCAAACGCCTTACTTCCCGCAGCATAGGCCTTCCCGAGAAACACTACGCGGGGTTTTACGCCCTTGACCGTGCGGACCTCGCTTTTGTATGGTTCGAGCTCCAAAAGTGCATACAAGGCCTTGGCGATATGCATGCCGACATCACCCTGATAATTGAAACGGGTAAGACGATTCCCTTGGCTTGCTAATATCCGAACGATCGCTTCTCCCGTCGTAATATTTCTCAAGTGGCCGATGTGGAATGCTTTATGGGTATTCGGATGGGCAAACTCAACCATAATTTTCTGAGGATTCCCGAATGAGGCCAAAGCTTCTATTTTCCCCGCATTTTGCGTCAATTCGGGATTGCTGCGAGCCTTGATTGCCGTTTTTTGCGTACGTACGGGATTATTTCTCCGTACGTTCTTCGCGACGGAGTGTCCACCCGAATCTTTCTTCTGTTTTGGGCTCTCCTGCAACCCATCCGAGGTCACATTTATTCTTGCGGAAGTCGCGCCGAAACGCTCTTTTTCTTTTAGCACTCTTGCAATTTGATTGCCAATCTCACCATCAGAGAGCCATATATTGAGAAATCCCGGCGGCATGACTTCCACCTTCAATAGCCACGTTAAACTTTTCCCGCGTGCATCTTTTTGATGCTGTCTGATCCTATCGGCAATTTCTTCGGCGATTTTCATCGGCGGAGCTTTCAGACGACCCGAAAGAAGCATCGCGGCATTTGTAGTGTAATCACCATGTGCCGAATTTTGCGGGTGTTCCACCAGAATTCCCGCATCAGGAATTCCCATCTCGACAAAAATTTCCGCAAGCAAAATTTGTACTTTTTCTTTCATATCGAGTCAATCATACCATATCGCCCGTCAGAAGCAGTGCAACACATTTGTCGTATGTCGCCACCCTCTTCTCCCACTGTCTTATCTTCCCTCCGAGAACATACCCTACCTGCGAAAGTCCCAAGTTTGCCGTACCACCCATATGGGTCGACTGGTGAAGAGTGTCTGTGATCCGATCCGTCTCAACTGCTGAGGTGTACCCCTCCCTCCCTGACCCCACCTTCTTATAGGCATCGCGGAATGCAATTCCGTCCATAACCTGAGTCAACGCATTGTGTGTGAAATACAATTCCCCGCTCATCATTTCACGCAGTCTTAGAGGGTTGGGTGCCAGACCGCGAAGAAGCTGATGGGACGCCCTAACCGTATCATGGGTTATCCAGAGGCTCTCAAAGAGCGGCTTTTTCGTATCCTGAAGGTCACGGTTGTAGCCGGATATAAGATTGGCAGATATCCCAACGAGCCCGTTGTAGTGGCCTAAAACCACATGAACCTTGCTTCTTACAAGCTCGGCGACATCGACGTTCCGTTTCTGGGGCATGATACTGCTGCCGCTGCACAGTTCATCGGCAACATGAAATATATCAAACTCTTTCGTAGTAAAAAGAAGTACATCACTTGCAAACTTGGAAAGCTGCTGAAGGATACTTATACATGCACCAACAACGGCGGCCTCAATAACGCCGCGGGCGTTTTGACAGTACAACGAATTGTTCTGCACCCGGGAAAACCCCATGATCCCAGCGGTATAGACTCTATCATGCGGAATCGGCACACCGTAGCCTGCTGCCGAACCAAGCGGCGACTGGTCATTGAGTCCATACGCGGCTTCCAGTGTGCGTAGGCTATCAAGAAAGCCTTCCGCAAACGACCCTGCCCACATACCCACAGACGAAGGCATCGCCTTTTGCATGTGGGTGTACCCAGGCATAGGAACCCACTCGTACCTGCGGGCAAACGCAAGAAATTCATGGGCCAACATGAGCACGGATGAAATGATGTCATGAAGCTGCTCTTTGGTATATATACGGATCGCCGTGGCCACTTGATCATTCCTGGAGCGGCCCGTATGGATTTTCTTGCCTGCCTCTCCGACATGTTCCGTGAGCCAATTTTCTATCTTCGTGTGCACATCTTCATCCCCTGCTTCCAGCGCGAACTCACCCTGCTCCCAAAGACGAAGAATCTCATTCAGACCGCTTTTCAAACTCGCAAACTCGTCTTTCGTAAGAAGGCCTATTTTGACAAGCCCATGCGCCTGTGCGAGGCTGCCGATAACGTCCGCGCGCACCAAGTGGCCATCCAACAGAAGATCGTCCTTCGTCTCGAAGGCCTCAATCGCTTTGTCCAACTGCCAGTGTTTTTGCCAGAGTTTCATAGTTTCCATCAAAAAAACCGTCCGCTTGAGCCTCGATCCCTAAAGAGGGATGGAGGCGCAAAAGGACGGTTACCCGTGGTGCCACCTTTTTTCTCAACTGATTAGCCATTAGGACTAAAAATACCGCTGTAGGATGCCTTGACAGCGATTGCAGCTGACTCATTTCTTGTTTCTACTTGTCCTGACGGACTTTCTTCGAAACGGGCTCAGGATTTCGAATCCTTCATCGCCTTGCCTGGAATTTCACCGGCTATTTAATTTAGGGAATTAGTATATAGCGGAAAAAATAGTTTGTCAATACCCCATTCAGTTACGAGGATGTGAACCGGCATAATGCAATTCTTCAGACTATGGGGTATAATAAATGCTCGTTGAAGCGCTCTTTTTTGCCGATAAGCCGGCAACCTACCGGGCATCAACGAGACCCATTTCTTCTCGCACCTTACCATCACGGAATAGCAATTGTTGAATAGACCATGAAAAACGTCACCCTGTGGCGTTTCGCAGTGTCTATTCAACTTTGTATTCGGGTAGCGACCTACGCTAGGAGTTTAAGCACATGAAAAGAAAATCTCTCATCCCACTCGGCGTCGGACTGATGCTTCTGGTAATCGGCGTTCTGTCGTATTACCAATTCAGCCCACAACCTGTCATCATGCCGGGACAGACGCTCACGGTAGCCGGAACGGATGTGTCGATCACCAATCACACATCCCGGTTTGTCCAGCTGGACCGCGCGGCGTTCCTGCGCATTGTGAAAGAAGATGGTGGAGGAACGTGCTATTCGTTCATCATTGATGATGCCCGCTCTGAGGCAGGGGTCGTCATTGACGGAATCATCCACGTCACCGGACAGGATGAATTCCTCATGAACGCAGGCGTCGTTGGGACCTGCTACACCAGCCGGTTCGGACCTTCGCACCCGTTTGAGGCGCAGATGTACGACGCGAACACCTTCGGCATTGCCAAAGTGGCACGCCACTACGGCAAAACCTACGAAGAGTTCGTCGCACTCATGGGCGGAATCACCTATGTCCCGCAGTCCACGTACAATGGCATGAAACCGACCCAACCGCTCCCGCTAAAATTCGTTCCGTGATGTGTTCGAGAAGAAAAACACCGTACCGGCACAATCAAACAGCCGCGCGGCGCTTTTCTTTTTAAGAAAAATATCCAGCCTAAAACATCTTCTCCATTTCTTTCCAAAATCGTTCGACGCCATCTGGCGCTAGCTCGGGACTGTTTTCAAATCCTTTGAAATCCATCATCCGGCGAAGGAGTCCTTGAGTAAGGCACCAGGAGATGAATTTGGCGCTGGCAAGCGAGTGGAGCGGAAGAAGCAGTCCCCGCCAGGAGGAAGATTTCTTCATCAGCTCTTCGTTCACGCTCTTTCCTATGGAAGCCTGCCGCCAGAGCTCTTCCTGTTCCTTTCGCGTCGGGATCAACCCGTGGCGCAAAAGAAAATCCAGATTATCGTATTCCTGCCGTCCAACCGGATTGGAAAACAGGAGTATAGCCCCGCCACGCATCTTCGGAATGAGCAAACTTTTAAACGACTGCTCGGAGGGCTTGGTAATCTCAAAAGCGATTATTTCATTCTCATATAGCTCCTCGTAAAGCTCCACAACGTCGCGGTGCGACTGGGAAACCGAAAGCGTGATCCCTTTCTTTCCGCTTATTCGTGAAATAAACCGGGCTGTAGAGGACGACTGATGTGAAACGATGTGAAAATTATACCGCTCGGAGGTGGCGTGTAGGTAGGAAATCAGCTTCTCGAAATACAAAAGTTGCACCGCCGCACCGGAAATTGGGACAGAAACGTGAAGCGCAACTGACTCCATAGTTTCCATTTCACGCAATCGTCGACTAAATTGATTCGTAGTAGTTTTTGTCGACAGGCGCGGGGAAACCATGTAGGGCAAAACAAGATACCGACTGTCCGGCATATCCTTCTGAGTCCGGTGGTAGGCCTCAAGCGCACGCTTGGTACGCCCGCTGGGGACCACAATCATATCAGCCCCGCCAACCGCCCAAAGGTGCTGGGGCGAATCATCCGTCACTACGACGACGAGCTTCATCTCAATCCCGTTCTTTTTGGCAAAAACATCTTTCATCGCAGCGAGCTGGTGGGCGAGATTGGTATGGGTAGCAACCAGAAGAACCCGCTTGGGGTGGACGATACGCTGATCGAGAATCGTCTGCAACTGCCGGGAGAGGATGGTTGTATCCCCACGGAAATATCGCCGGGCAAACCAGGTGAAAACATCCTCCGCCCATCCTTTTTGCGTAAACTCCATAATACTGCGAAGCGCAGGGTGTATGCTCGTTATCTTATGCATGTAATTGACCGTCTCGTCCTGGGAAGAGAGGAGTGTCGCGTGGGCGCCTTCCGGCAGTCCATGATAGAGGGCGTGGGTGACTCTGAGATGTCCAAGGCCGGTGAGCGCTTGGGCAAGGACGATGGCTGTATCGTCGGAGAGAAGAAGAGACTCGTGGGCCATGTATTCAGTCTACGGCAGTCAATCAAAAGGTGCAATTATAGCCCATAAAGGTTGATCCGTAAGCTAAATTACTGTATACTATAGGTTACATCTCTTTCTTCCCTTCTTTAGCGAAGTGCAAAAGAAGAGATTTGTACATTAACAGCGCGAAACAAGTGAGACAGAGGAGTGCAGAGCCGGCTGCATTGCTGTGTCTCACTTGAAGATTCCTTCTAAGTGAATAAACCACGACCAGCCCCTCGGAGGTGGGCCCACATGTGGATTTTGTTATGGTTAAACGATCGTATCGGTTCGATTTTCGACATCGGGAAAGACATGGAATGGTACAGTATGTATTCACCGATTCTTTCCGCTCTTTTTCTCGCTGTCTCCGCGCTTGGCGCAAATCTTGCGCCGCTTCCACCCGCATGGATCGTCTATCCATCCGTACCCCTTGTGCTTTTTTTAGGGTACACAGCTGGAGACAAATTCCAGCATAAATTGGATGACGACCCAGCCGAGGAAAGCGTCCTCAAAGAAATGGCAGCACCGATGCCATGGATTCAATTCCAAACGCTCGTTGTTGCCCTCTGGCTGGCGGATGCCATTTTCGTCTGGCGGATTGTTCACGCAGGAAGTTAGTTTCGCGCGGTTCACCTGGAGTCTCCGGAGAGATCGAATAGCAACATCAATACTCTTTCTCCCTGGGGACCCAAACTTTATACTAGCAATTCGATATATATGATTGCTAGTCTTCAATCCACCATTTTTGTCCGTCAGAAATAACCGCAATATCTCCGCGTTTATCGGTTCGCAGTATCATCGATCCTCTACTTTGGAGCATACCGATAATCTCTTTTGACGGATGACCATAACTGTTTTTCCCTACTGAAATGACGGAAAGTTTGGGCCGCAGCACATCGGCAAAACTTTGGCTCATCCCGGTTTTCGACCCGTGGTGCGGCACTTTTAGCACTTCTATGCTTCCGTCTGCTAACCGCAAATCCCGATAGTTTGCCTCAACCCGGGTATCGGCATCACCGGTGAAGACCGCGTCGAAATTCCCATAGCGCAAGGCAAATACCAAACTGTAATCATTGAGGTCTCCCGTCGTGGTCCCTAAGACGTCACTTCTATCTGACACCGCGACGCTGGCGCGGACGCCTTTCGTCAGTTGTGCTTCTGAAGGCCAGAGAAACGAGAGGGAAGTGGACCCGATGGTTATGGACATTCCAGCGGTCATAAACTTTTGGTCAATGCCTTTTACCCTGATGGCATCCATCAGCGCAACGTACCCTTGTGTGGTGTTGGCAATGTCGCTTCTGACGAAATGTCCGACGCGGAACCGTTCCAAAACAGCAATGAGTCCCTGCATGTGATCTTTTTGCGGATGCGTCATCACCACCATGTCGATTGTCCGGTCCCAAAACGGCATGTGCCGGCCAAGACAGTCGATGATCCGGTCATTGGGACCGCCGTCCACAACCATATCCCGACCGTCCGGGAAGCGGACGTACGCCGCGTCACCCTGGCCCACATCGCAAAAGACGATGTGGAGCCGCCCATCCGGCAGGCTCCAAATGAAGCTCAAAAGGAGAATAACTCCAGTGATAGTGCCGCTTATGAGATAGCCAACGCGCAGTTTCATAGGTTCTTACTAAAATCTGACGGATGCAAACGGAATCCTCGCCGTCAGTTCAATTGTTTTTACCAATACCGTCAACGGAGCCCAGACGACCCACGCCACCGGGTGCGCCAACGGCATCCATATGAGTCCAAGAGCTACTAAAAGAAGCCCCAGCGCCATAATCGGGGCAATCAGCCAGCCGATAAGGAGGTTCGTAAGGGGAGAGACCAACGATATGCGACCGAACGCAAACAGAATGATGGGAACCGTAAACACTTGGGCGGCGAGAGTGACGCGAAGATCAGCAATGAGCGCATCCTTCCCGGACTCAAAAAACGACCGGCGGCGAAACCCTTTCTCAGGCTCACTCCCAAAAAGAATAATTCCAAGCGTCGCCATTACGGACAGCTGAAACGAGAGATCTGCCAGCCATGCAGGGTTGACCACAAGCATCAAAGAAACGGCAAGCATCCACGATAACAACACACCGTACTGCCGGCCGAGACTGACGGCAAGCAGTGCCAATAATCCCATAATGGCGGCCCGGATAACGCTTGGCGACGGTCCCACAAACCATACAAAACCTATAATAATCCCGCACGAAAGAATATTTGCTATAGGCCTACGCAGTAACAACAAGAAAAGCGTGTTTACACACGCAATCAAAATAGAGATATTCGCGCCGGAGAGAGCAACGATGTGAAGTGTGCCGGTTGTAACAAGTGCATCATATAATGTGCTACCGATATGTGATTTGGTACCGAAAATCATACCCGCGAGCAAACCGGATTGCGGTTCCGGAAGGACTTGATTGATAATGGTGGCGACATCGGAAACGGTCATCGGAAACATCAATGTTCAAAAACCGCCGACACACCGACGATGTGTTGACCGTTTCAAACTTTTTCTTGCCGTTCTAGGGCAATACAGCGCCTCAAATCTGAGGCTATCTAGAGCGCAAGCTGATTTTTTACTTTATCAAAAAGCGACTGGCTCATTGCCTTTTTCGTGACGAGTTCATTGAGGTTTGCATATGGCCGGTTGGTTAGAATTTTTTGTGCCGTGACCGGACCGACGCCCGGAAGCAATTCAAGTTCGGATTGGGAGGCCATGTTTATAGAAATGGTTGTGGAGTTTTGCGATGACGACCCCCCAGCTCCAAAAGTGATACAAGATTGTGCGACGTCACCCGTAAATGCAGCACAACCTTCCTTGTACGACGTCTCAACCTCACCCTTCTTTGGAATAAAAAGTTTGACGCCGTCGTTGATTTTCATCGCACGGTTGAGATTCTTTTCTATCCACGGGATGTCAGCGTCTTGAGAAAATCCTCCGGCGGCGGCAATCGCGTCCTCTACCCTTGCACCCGCTACAAGCTCATAAACGCCGGGAGACGCCACGGCGCCCGCCACGTCCACCGTCACACCCAAAACTGAAGAAGCGGTCGCGTCCGTGGAAAACTGAATCGGCTGCGCGGTTTGAGTTGATTTGACGAGCAAAACTGCTGATATAACCGCCAGAAAAATGCTCCCTGCCCCCAGAAGAATCGGAACCTTGTAGGTTTGCCAAAAAACGTGCCGCGCATGCCCATGCGAAGCATCATCGGCAGATAATTCCTGCATGTGATTTTATTACACCACAGCATTTGTAAAAAATCTATCTGTTTGACCTCTTGACACAGACCCTCTAGCTCGTTTACAACAAAATCGTTCTTCCTGCCACGCTTTATGGCTGCACCCGCAGAGACACATCTCCAGCCGAGTGCCGACCTGCCACCATCCATAACGCCGTTATGGATGGTTCTCCAACCCGCAAAAACTCATGAAGGGACATTTCCCGTGCCCGAATACTCGCTTCTCGAACAACAGTTTTGGGCGACTTCTGTCATTCTTATGGATAACGAACTGACGATGCGTGCAGATAGCCATATCTCCACAGCGCCGGATGTCGATGTCCGCCGTGTCATATATGGCGGTGCATCGCTCCCCCACCACATGGCCATAAACGCGCTTATTCATCATGAACTTGAGACGAATCCGTCATCGCTCTATATCGGTTTTACGCATGGAATTTTACCTGATCTGGCCGCCCTGTATAACAATCCACACCTTCGACCGGAAACCCGTACCAGGATGCATACCGCAATTGTGGGCGGCTCCCACGGAAATGATATCAAGGCAACCCGTGTCTTAACGGCGCTCCCGCAGGAGGAAGTCAAAAATGCCTCGCTTGTCATCGCTCATGACGATGTGGCGGACACCGTGGCCGCGCTTGCCGCCTTCGTCGATCGGATACGGGCCATACGAACAGACACCCCGGCAGATTTCACATTCGTGGACCGGTTCGTAGACAAACAATTGAATGAAATGGAACGCGCGGCAATCTACAGCCGTCTTGCGCACCTCATGCGGGAACTCAGCGTTGTGGCTGCCGTTGCCGTCTACAAAAACAGGCAGTTTGCGGCAATCTTGCATAGCGTTGCCATGGAACAAACCAGCGATCCGCCTAACGCACGGTGGCAGGAACTTCAGCTCAACCTTCTCTCCTGGAGGCTTGAATATGATCAATCGCTCTGGCTTATGGGCGACGGGATGGACACGGATATTCCTATCCAGACCATCTTCGATCTCATTCCCCCGGAAATTCGGTCTCATCCGGCGGTGGCACCACTCTTTACACACACCATGCGCTCCAAGCTGCGCATCGGCAGCACGATACACGGACTCATCGGACTCACACAGTACGAGGACAAAGATCGCGCTATGCGGGATCTGACTGTGTGGGCCGCTTCACGGCTCACCCACTATCTTTCCCGTTTTGTGGAAGCTGAAGAAGAGCCTACGGCGCTACGAAATTGATGAGTTTCCCGGGGACGAAGATCACTTTCTTCACCGTCTTGCCCTCAAGGTGGCGCGCGACGTTTGGCTGCGTTTTCGCTTTTACCTCAACTGTCTTCTGTGTGATAGCCTCGGATGGGAGAAGGGCCAACGAATCTCGAACTTTACCGTTGACCTGAACGACAACAGTTGCCACCTCGTTTTCCCATGCAGTTGGATCATAAACTGGCCACCTTTGCCTGTGCACGGAATACTCTGCCCGAAAATCCTTATCAGTTCTCCCTTCTGCGCGTTGCCAAAGCTCTTCTGTCAGATGTGGGGCCAAAGGTGCCAGGAGAATAAGGAACGTCTTGAAGTCGTCCAGAGCGACTGATCCCCCTTCATTTGCTATAAGATTGGTAAATTCCATCATGCTTGCAATCGCTGTATTGTAATGACGGCGCTCCAGATCATCCGTGACTTTTTTTATAAGCTTTTGCAAAGCCGTGTGGATAGTTTTTGAACTCCGCGCTTTCCCCGTAGCGCTCTTGCCTGCCAATCGCCAAATGCGCCCAACCCATCGACTCATCCCTTCCATTGCCGAGTCACGGAAGTCGCCTCCGAGATCAAACGGTCCCATGAACATGAGGTACATCCGAAGCGCATCAGCCCCATATAACGCGATATACTCATCAGGGTTCACGACATTTCCCTTGCTTTTACTCATCTTGGCACCATCCTTGATCACCAATCCGTGTGCGTAAAACTTGGCAAACGGCTCGTCAAAATCGATAAATCCCCAATCCTTGAGAGCCATGGTGATAAACCGGCTGTACATGAGATGAAGAACGCTGTGTTCCGCGCCGCCGGTGTACATGTGTACCGGAAGCCATTTTTTCGTAATTTCTTTGTCAAATGGAGCCGTTTTCTGGGTTTTCGCACCAACTGAAGGGTACCTTAGGAAATACCACGAACTATCAAGAAATGTATCAGATACATCAGTTTCCCGTACAGCTTTTCCGCCGCATCCGGGACATTTCGTTTCGTAAAATTCCTTATGCTTTGCCAACGGCGCAACCCCATCATCGCCGGGTCGGTAATCGTCGATGCGCGGCAGGGTAACCGGCAAATCGCGTTCAGGCACACAATACCAGCCGGGCATATCCTGGCGCTCTCCCTTTCCCTTTGATAAACACGCTTCACAATGGATCATGGGAATGGGCGGACCCCAGTAACGCTGCCTACTTATGAGCCAATCGCGCAGGTGATAGGTTGTCACCCGTTTGCCCCAACCTTTTTTCTCCAAGTGATCCATCATGGCACCGATTGCCTTCCGTATCTCCATGCCATCCAAGAATCCGGAGTTCATCATGATACCTTCCTCTTCCTGAACCTGCTCCGCGTTCGTGATGGCGGATACATCGCCGTCAGGTCCCTTTACGACGCGGATGATCGGCAACTTCATCGCCGTGGCAAACTCGAAATCTCTTAAATCATGCCCGGGAACCCCCACAACCGCGCCCGTCCCAAATCCCATGAGAACGAAATCGGACACATACAGCGGCATCCTGGCGCCGTTGAGTTGATTCACGCAAAAAAGTCCAGTATTGACGCCGGTCTTTTTTCTACCTGCCAGCTTACGCTCCTCTCCTGATGTCTCCCGAGCCTTCTCACAATAATGGCTTACTCTGTCGGCCTGTTTCTTATTTATCACTTTCGCAATCTGATTGATAAAAGGATGCTCTGGAGAGATGACCACGAATGTGGCGCCGAAGTTAGTGTCAGGTCTTGTGGTGAAGCATGTAAGCTCGCCTACCGGTTTTCCGGCCTCATCAACCACGGAATAGGTGATATTTATCCCCTCTTTTTTCCCGATCCAATTTTTTTGCGCGATTTTTACTTTTTCCGACCAGTCGAGGCTAAAACTATTTTGCAGCAGTTTTTCCGCATATGCGGTAATTCTAAAAAACCATTGCTCTAATAGCCTTTTTTCGACTATATTACCGCATCTTTCACATTTCCCATCGATAACCTGTTCGTCCGCCAAAACCGTCTTACACGAAGGGCACCAATTCACTTCTGCCTTACCACGATAGGCTAAACCGTGTTTGAACATCTGCACGAACAACCACTGTGTCCATCTATAATAATCCGGATCATATGTTTCCACGGAGCGCGTCCAATCGTACATCGCGCCGATCTTATGCAATTGCTTATAGAAGTTCTTTTCCGTAATTGCAGCATGATCCATGGGATGACGTCCGACCTTTAACGCGTAATTTTCGCTGTGAATGCCAAACCCATCGAGCCCGATTGGTTCCAGCACGTCATAGCCTTGCAATCGCTTAAATCTACCGTAGACATCACTACCGGTAAACGCATACATATTCCCGACATGCAGACCCTCTGCCGAAGGATACGGAAACATCATAAGATTGAAGAAAGGCCGCTTCACTGAGTCGACATTCACAACATCTAGCTTTACCCGCTCCCAAGCGGATTGCCACCGAGATTCTACGTCTGCGTGGATAAATTTGTCCTCACTCATCATACTTCAATTATAGAAGTTTTCACGCCCCCTTTCAACGCATAGAATGAGGCTAGTTATAGGGCATATGAAAAACAAAAGCAATAATCATCCCGCTGGTTTGGAGCAAATAGATGAATTATTTTCCTGTTTTACACACCGCTTTTAAGATAGGCAAAAGCCCGATTCGAATCTAATTGGCGGTATAAAATGATATATGAGTTGCACATATAAAACTGCCCTACCACTTTATGCTGCTATGTGAAAATTCCAACTCATTTCCCCTTTTTTCATCTCCTACTTCCCGCTGCTATTGTCTACGCTATCTGACCAAATAGTGACTTTCATTGTACTGACAGTCCATTGTATATATAGCACTCAAGCTACGTAATTGCTAGCAACATAACATGTTCAATAGGGAAAATATAAAGTGAACGGCGAATTTTCACGGTTAAAAAAAGAAAATTTACTATAAGTTAAATGTCACAAATACTACAGGTTTACCTATTTGTTTATGTTGATCTACCGGCTTTTCACACTTTCTCACCGAAATAGTCAAAGAAATTTATTGCGTGAATAAAAACGCGTGAATAGTTAATCTATTCATCAATAATTATTGATTAATATTACTATTTAAATTATTTTGACAATCTTTTCAAATATGCGGTAATTCGTGAAACACACATTTTCTATCAGGAAAGGCGTTTTTTGCGGAGAAAAAATACCCCATCTAACACGACTCAACTGCATCAACTCCCCTCTTGACACGCTTATTATATATAAGATTTACTGGAATAGTGGATGGTCTAATGTGGTCTAATTTCTTGAATTATCAAGCCTTTGTAGAAAGGATCTTCGTCGGATTTCTTCGTGAACAGGGCGCCTCGGAGATAACACAAAAAAATTACCGTGCCGATCTAAAAAACTTTCTTTCCTGGCTCTTTACGGCATATGAAGCAAAGGATCTCCCCGGAAATGTCTCCCAGGAAGAAAGTGTGCTTAAGCAAATAACCGTCGATTGGCTGGACTCATACAAGCGGGCTCAGCAGATAGCTCACACACCGGTTTCAACGATCAACCGACGCTTATCCGCTCTCCGCATGTTTTTCCGCTGTGCATCGGTCCAGGGGTGGATTATCGATGATCCGTCAAAATACCTCACCAACCTCCCAAAGGAACTCACGAGCGAATCCGGCAAGTCAAAAAAACGCGTCATTGGATTCCTTTCGGCAGCACACCTGCTGCAATCGCCCAAAGCTCTTGGTGCCCCAAAAGTCGCAACCGCGGCTCAGCCCGTTCCCGTGGTTCCCACTCCTATTCCCGCACCTACTATTCCAGCTTCCACCTTGGCTTCAGCCCCGACACCCGCCGTGCCGGTGTCAGCACCGCAACCAGTCATAAAAGCGCCTGCACCCACAGACATCTCGCCAAGCGATGCACCACAAACGATCGTTATTCCCGCAGGTGCTGCTCCTCCAATAAGTGGTGGAAACAGATTCCTTTCTCCTCTTGGAATCGGCCTTCTGTTGCTTTTGGCGCTTTTGGGAAGCGGATCGCTTATTTATCAGATTATAGGAATCCGCAATCAAAACACTGCGGGTCCGAAAGCTGCGCCAACTCCCCTTACTAATCCTTTGGGCAATAATCAGGGACCACTCAATAACCAGACCTTGATCCTCGGTGCGACCGGAATCAGCGGCCCATCTGGGGCCACGGGATCCACGGGACCTCAGGGTGAAACCGGCCCGACAGGTCCTTCCGGATTCATCGGCGAACTGGGTGATGCAGGCCCGACAGGCGAAATCGGACCAACGGGTACAACCGGTCAGCGCGGTGATTATGGACCAACCGGTCCGACGGGAACTGAAGGTGCTAATGGACCAACCGGATCTACCGGATCAGCAGGTGTTTCTGGTCCGACCGGGGCAAGCGGTGAAAACGGACCATCCGGCGCAACAGGAATGACCGGCGCGACGGGAACAGCGGGAGCCACGGGAACAGCCGGCGCTTCCGGACCGACCGGGTCTACCGGAGCCACGGGAACAGCTGGGCCGACCGGTGCAACAGGAGATCTTGGACCAACAGGATCAACCGGTATCACCGGTCCCACGGGATCAACGGGCGTGACTGGCCCGACGGGAACAACCGGCGCGACGGGTGTCACTGGACCATCCGGTTCTACCGGATCTACGGGTGCAACGGGTGTTAGTGGTCCAACAGGGTCAACTGGTCCCACTGGGAGCGCAGGTCCCACTGGCGCGACGGGAACCGGAGGGCCTACCGGGTCAACCGGCACAACGGGCGCGACGGGTGCGACGGGAGAAGCAGGACCAACGGGAGGAACTGGTACGTTCGGCCCCACCGGATCAACGGGAACGACGGGTGCGACGGGTGCGACAGGAGAAGCAGGACCAACGGGAGGAACTGGTACGTTCGGCCCCACAGGGGCGACCGGAACAACGGGCGCGACGGGTGTGACGGGGCCGACTGGGTCGACGGGGCCGACTGGTGTAACAGGTCCTACCGGTGCAACTGGTTTTACCGGCCCAACCGGGTCAACCGGTCCCACTGGAGACCTCGGTCCCACCGGATCAACCGGAACAACTGGTGCCACTGGTGGAACAGGAGTGACGGGCCCGACCGGGGCAACGGGATCGACTGGCCCAACTGGAGTAACTGGACCAACTGGATCGACGGGGTCGACGGGAACGACCGGTGCGACCGGTGTGACGGGCCCGACCGGGGCGACCGGAACAACGGGCGCGACGGGCGGCACGGGTGTGACCGGGCCGACCGGATCAACTGGCTCTACTGGTTCAACCGGCGCCACCGGTGTTAGTGGTCCAACCGGGTCGACGGGATCGACTGGATTTACCGGACCTACAGGAGCAACGGGAACAACCGGAACAACGGGCGCGACGGGCTTTAGCGGACCTACGGGAGCAACAGGAGGTACAGGCGCTATTGGTCCGACCGGAGCAACCGGCCTTACCGGCCCAACGGGTTCGACTGGACCAACGGGTGATCTTGGACCGACCGGAGCCACGGGAACAACGGGCAGCACCGGTGCAACGGGAGTCACAGGGCCCACAGGAGCCACGGGAACGACAGGTTCTACGGGTGCAACTGGGGTCACGGGACCAACTGGAGCCACGGGAACAACGGGCAGCACCGGTGCAACGGGAGTAAGCGGCCCCACAGGGTCAACGGGAGCAACGGGTGATCTTGGACCGACGGGATCGACTGGAGGAACTGGTGTCACTGGGCCCACAGGAGCCACGGGAACGACAGGTTCTACGGGTGCAACTGGGGTCACGG
>CAYUKU010000002.1:125277-126383 GCA_964445435.1 uncultured Gammaproteobacteria bacterium | reverse complement strand
GACCCTCAGGAAGCACAGGTTCCACGGGAGCAACGGGTGTGACTGGTCCTACAGGATCAACCGGTCCTACCGGCGTCAATGGGCCCACAGGTGGCACTGGCATCACTGGGCCTACAGGCTCCACTGGACCGACAGGCGATCTTGGCCCAACGGGAGCGACGGGAACAACGGGAGCGACGGGAGGAACCGGCGTGACGGGACCGACAGGCAGTACCGGGTCAACTGGAGTAACAGGACCAACTGGAGGAACAGGTGTCACTGGGCCTACCGGAACGACAGGGAGCACCGGTGGAACGGGAATGACGGGCCCAACGGGAGCGACTGGCGCGACGGGAGCGACTGGCGCGACGGGAGTCAGTGGACCAACCGGCTCCACTGGCGCGACGGGAGTCAGTGGACCAACCGGCTCCACTGGACCGACAGGCGATCTTGGCCCAACGGGAGCGACGGGAACAACGGGAGCGACTGGGGTCACTGGTATAACGGGTCCAACCGGCGCGACGGGAACCACAGGGTCAACCGGCGCGACGGGAGTGACCGGACCAAGCGGGTCGACGGGATCGACTGGATCGACTGGAGTTGCCGGACCCACTGGGTCAACTGGGACGACCGGTTCGACCGGAGGGACTGGTGTGACCGGACCGAGCGGCTCCACCGGATCAACAGGTGCAACGGGAGTCAGTGGTCCAACCGGTTCAACCGGACCGACGGGTGATTTTGGACCCACGGGATCGACAGGTTCGACTGGCGTGACAGGTCCAAGCGGTGCGACTGGGTCAACGGGAACCACGGGAGCAACCGGAGGTACGGGAGTGACCGGGCCGACAGGATCGACAGGATCGACGGGGTCGACGGGAGCCACTGGAGTAAGCGGTCCCACAGGGTCTACTGGACCGACCGGCGATCTTGGGCCAACCGGTTCTACTGGATCGACCGGTGTAACCGGACCGACTGGGTCAACGGGAGCAACCGGAGGTACGGGTATAACCGGACCGACTGGGTCAACGGGAAGCACGGGAGCAACCGGAGGTACGGGTGTAACCGGACCAAGTGGGTCAACGGGAAGCACGGGAGCAACCGGAGGTACGGGTGTAACCGGACCAAGT
>CAYUKU010000002.1:0-125177 GCA_964445435.1 uncultured Gammaproteobacteria bacterium | reverse complement strand
TGGGTCAACGGGAAGCACGGGAGCAACCGGAGGTACGGGTGTAACCGGACCAAGTGGTTCGACCGGATCCACCGGAACAACGGGATCAACGGGAGTTAGTGGACCAACCGGCTCCACTGGACCGACAGGAGTTAGTGGACCAACCGGCTCCACTGGACCAACAGGAGATCTTGGACCAACGGGATCAACAGGAACAACGGGAGCAACCGGAGGTACAGGTGTAACCGGACCAAGTGGTTCGACCGGATCCACAGGATCGACCGGCGCGACGGGTGTGACGGGAGCTTCAGGTCCGACCGGATCGACAGGATCGACGGGAGCAACTGGACCGACCGGAGGAGCCGGAATGAACGGGCCGACTGGAGCAACTGGTAATACTGGACCGACAGGATCTACGGGAACAACAGGAGATTTGGGTCCGACTGGTTCGACGGGCACTACCGGCGCGACGGGTGCGACGGGAGTCACGGGAGCTTCAGGTCCGACCGGATCGACGGGGTCGACGGGGTCGACGGGTGCGACGGGAGTCACGGGAGCTTCAGGTCCGACCGGATCGACGGGATCGACGGGAGCAACTGGCCCGACCGGATTTAGCGGACCCACAGGATCGACGGGGTCGACCGGATCGACCGGCGCAACCGGGGTAAACGGCCCAACGGGATCGACGGGACCGACGGGTGATCTGGGCCCAACGGGATCGACGGGACCGACGGGAGTGACGGGTCCAAGCGGATCTACCGGCACCACTGGATCAACAGGTTCAACAGGCGCAACGGGAGTGACGGGTCCAAGCGGCGCAACCGGCGCGACAGGCTCCATGGGCGGTGGCGGCGAACCGGTTCTGACCCAAACGAGCAACCTCATCTATCCCTACCCTGTTGTCAACAGAAGTTTGGCATTGGGCAGCGACACGTTCTCCCCTTCTGACAATCCAAGCCAAACATCAACAGCAAGCGCGCTTATCTTCCTGAATGGTGACACCGGCAATATTCTCGGAGCCGACACCATCCTCGGCACAAACATACGAACCGACCTTCGGCAAATCAATAACGTCGTCGACGTCTTCGTCTACGATACTGCGAGAGATATAGACGGCGGCGCGTGGCGATCCGGAGATCAGGCAAAATCGTCAAGCTGGTATAACGAAACCATCGACCAGGCTGACGCCCGCTACTGCGACCATATAAGCGGCGACGGCATTGCAGGGGACGGATCCGACGATGGAGACGATGATCGCTGTGGCAGACGTGACTTTCCGGAAAAAGCCATCATCGTCGCCACATCAGGCACGACCGGTGCTGTCTATATATATGATGCGAACGACAACACGCTCTGGATGCGGCTGGACAAAGGTGCAAACACCACGGAAAATATGGTCGGACAAACCACCAACTCAACGGGGTCTACCGTATGGATGCTTGACGGACGACTCTACTTTGGTAATACCGGAACTGTCGGCGGATTATACGTCGTCGACTTTCGGCAAGATCGCGGTTTCAAATACACATCGACGGACGACTACGTCGGCACAAACGCTATCGCCAGCCGTAACTCGCAAAACACCTACAACACCGGTTCCATCATCGGATTTAGCAGTCAAGCTATCGTGGATAACAGTATCAATAGCGTTATGGCTACCTATTCCCGATCAGGCGAGCGATTCGTCGCAGTAGGAACCGATACCGGCGTATCTGTCATCAATGAAACTGCAAGGACGATATACAGCTACTCTGATGTCGCGGGCGATGATTACAACAGCGTCTATATCAGCCGCTTCGGCGATCTCTATGCGCTCAACGAAACCCAGCAGCAGGCAGAAGTCTGGAACAATGTCATTTCTGATACCGCAAGCGAGCTGGCTGGAACGGCGGATAAAGTATGGGATGAAACGACGGATCCTCCCCTCTTCCAGAAGGCAACCGCACAAAATATCACGACCGGACCAAAGGCGATCGTCGTCATTGACGGAACCTCCATGTCTGACGATAGGTCAGACACGGTCTACATAGCCCACGCCGACGGAGCAACACGAATTCAACACAACAGGTCGACTACGACCAACGGCAGCGCAAAATTCTATACCAAAGACTATATTTCAGAGGAACTCTATGGCGATGCGAGACTTGCCTTGCCGATGACGGAATCTGCAGGCGGCAACGGAGCAATTCTTGATCTTTCCAACAATGCCAATAAATTGACAAACCAGGGCTCCGTCACCTTCGGCGCAACCGGGGTGCGCGGCACTGCGATGACATTTGCCCAAGCGACAAGCGATTATCTGTGTACGGAAACCGGCACCGCCAACGGCTCATGTGATGACGACAGCGATTTCGACACCACCACAAACAACCTCGCCGTGAGCGCCTGGATCAAACGAACCGCCACCGGAACGGACGCCGATGTTATCGCAGCCGACTGGGGCAATGCTATCGCGGATCAGGAATTTCGGTTGTATCTCTCATCAGGCAATATTCCGACGTTTGAAACAACGGACGGTGTTTCAACCACCACAACGAGCGTAGGCTCTGCCATCACCGACACGAACCTGTGGCATCACATCGTCGGCGTCTTTGATAACGACAGCAACAGGCAGTACCTCTATGTCGATGGCGTCCGGGTCGATTCAGACGCGGCGAGTTATGATTTGCCAAATAACACCGTCGCCTTTACCGTCGGCGCCGATCTCTCAGGAACGGCCAATTCTGCCGCCAATTTTTTCCGAGGAACCATCGACGAAGTTTTCGTCAACCGGGAAGACATGAGCCCGGACCTTATCAGGAGATATTTCGACACGGGCTTTCACGCCAGCCAAAACCATACCGCCAACCGCATTACGGGAGTCACGGACGCTAACAACTATCAACGCCTCATGGGAAATGCATCGGGTGGTACGGCAACCTCAAGCAACGCCACGAGCATCGCCGTGGATGATCTGAACCGATACATCTACGTCGGCCTCAATGACGCAGGCGGGAACACCGGCGGCGTCACCGTCATTGCGGAGGAGGGAGACACGGCAATCGACCTCTTTGACGGCACAGCCAATACCGACAAAGATGACGACATCGGAACGCAGTTTAACGCAAATGATGTCGTTGCTATCTCGCTTTCCGGCAATCCCTGTATCGGATACAATGCCGGCTCTACAACTTGTAATAATGCCTCTACCCTTGCCATCGCGGGCACTAATGACACGGCGACCCGCGTGTGGATGGAGACGGCAACTATTTCGCTTCAATCTGCCCTTTCGCTCCTGGGTTCATCGACGCTGAACAAAAACACGGTCAACGTTACGAATATTTTCCAAGTGTACAACACGGAAAACAGAGATGATGACGGCACGACCGGAGAAAAAATTTACACCCCGGCTTTCCGCGTCGACAGCACGGGCGTGCTCAATTACAATTATCTTAATCCCCAAACGTCTGGCAGTGCCATGTCGATAAACGACGCCATCCACACGTCTGGGACCACGCTTGATATTTCTGCTTCAGCCATTACTACCGGTTCACTTGCGGATTTCACAGCAAACTCACTGACGACCGGCAACATCCTCGATCTTAATTCCACCAGCACGATCACAACCGGCGGTGAGCTTCTCAACCTTACGGCCAATTCCATGACCAGCGGCAACGGCATTACCGGTACGTTCAATGGGCTCACGACCGGAAGTGCGCTATCGCTCTCCAGCTCATCCACCGCATTCACAAGCGGTAACATGATCGACATCACACTATCCGGCAGCAGCGCTTCGAATGTCGGATCCGTTATGAGAATCACAAACTCTGGAGCACTCAACGCCAACACGACGCTTCTGGTGACCAATGGAGGCAGCTCCACCTCAACGTCGCTCAGAGTGAACGATGACGGCACGGATACGGATACGACACCGTTTATCATCGATGCTTCCGGCAATGTCGGGATCGGAGCCTCATCTCCGGTGTCGAAAGCCCATATCTCCGCCGACGACTCGGTGACCGATCAGACGATCGACATTCTCACCATCGACAAAGCGGTCACGAGCGGCAACGGCGCAAGCGGCACCGGCGGCGGCATCAAGTTCCGCGCCGAAAATACCTCCGGAACCATGACGAGCATCGCCTCGATGTCCGCCATGTTCTTAGACGCCAGCACCAATTCGGAGATGTTCTTCACCACGCTGTCGGGCGGCACGATGGCCAAACGGCTTATCATTGATTCAAACGGAGAAGTCCAGGCACAAAAAATTAAAGATATCTCAGACACGCAATATCTTCTGGACCCAGCCGGATCGCTTTCCCTTCATATCGCCGGCGTTGCCTCCACGGCATCAACGCTGACGATGTACGGTGCGACTGATCCGAAGATCGATATCCTCAACGGTGAAGCCTTTGGCATCCGCTTCTCCCCCGGCGGCGACGCGGGCGTATCAGAAAAATTCTCCATCACCGCAGGCGGAAATGTTACCATTAACGGCGTTACTGGAGAAACCATGCTTACGGTGGGCGGCGGAACCGGGAAAATTGACGTCGGCACTGTAGATCCTCCATACACCATCAATGGAGAAAAGTATGCCACGTACATGGCCAGCATGATCGGCGTAAAGGAAGAAACTGCCGGAAGCGTCGCTGTCACCACGCCTGTCCCGGGTATTGGGTACAAGAAAGTCATTGATTTCCGCGCGCAGGAAGTAGGTTCGGATCTCTGGTTATTCTCGAAAGTAACCGACCTGTATCGCCATATTGGCGACCTGGTTGTGCTTCTCTCGCCATCCTCCAATGCGCGCACGTGGTACACGCTCGATCCTGAGACGCTTACGTTAACCATTTACGCATCCAAGCCCACGGCGGTATCCTACCGTCTCACTGCCCCGCGATTTGATGCGAGTCAATTTTCTAATCGCCGCGGCGAAAACTCACTCTCCTCCGGCTTTATCCTCAACGACGGTGAACAATTAGCTCTATCATCAGAAGAAGGCGATATTATCGGCGAAGAAGGACAGGATATCTCCAATCTTACGATCGTAGAGACAACGACGTCAGGAGGCGCTATCGCCTATCAGGTACAAACAACGGTGGGCGAAATGATAAACGAAATAGCGGCATACTCCCGCGCAATCGTGGGCTCGCTTACCGCCGGCGCCGTAACGACGCGGGAACTGGTCGCCGATTCTATTACGATTGGCGGACAGACGCTTCGCGATTATATTCTCGAGGTCATCAATTCCAGCCCGACAACAGGACAGGTGAGCCCTATTTCCGAGATCGCTCAGCTGAAAACCGACAGCCTCTCTCCGCTTGCCACGGATTCTGCGGGCATCGCAGTTCGACTAAAAGAACCACAAACATTTTCTGTCGAAAACAATCTTGGGACTCCGGCAGCGACCTTTGATTCGGTCGGCAATGCAACCTTCAGCGGCGAGGTAGCAGCCCAATCCGTCCGCACGAATACCGTCACCACAGAGGAAGCGACAATATCGGGCACCCTCTATGCCGACCGCATTGCCACACGCTTCGGTGATCTGGAAGAACAATTTGAAGCGGTGAATGCATCGCTAGCGGCCCGTCTCAACGACCAACCAACGCCAACTACCACGGCAGATGCTTCCGCCTCAGCCCTTATTGCCCTCGGTGCAACCGTGACAGATTCTCACGTTGAGATTGCGAAAGATATAACAATCACTGAGTCATTTGCGGCATTCGGCCAGGCCATTCTCGGACAAACAACCATCGCGGGCGGCCTATCTGTTGACGGGATCATTCGAATTGCAAGAGGCACCATCGAAACCACCTCAGACACGCTCTATATCCAGAAAAACCGCCTGGCGGCCCTCGACATCATGGGCGGGACCATTGTCGTAACAAATCTCGGGGATATCATGATCACGGGCGATCTGGATCTTGCCGGAAATTTCACCATAAAAGACTCCTTCGGGAACATCGTCACAAGCTTCGACCAGGCGGGCAACGCGACGTTCTCAGGACTGCTTGCGGCCAAAGAAGCCTCCATATCAGGCAATCTTCTTGCCGAAACTGCCACGGTCAGCGGATCGCTCACGTTAGGTGAACTTCACTTTAGCGAAGTTGCCACGGATTCTGCAATCCTTGGGGCTTCTGTTGGTCGAGCAACATTGACTGCTGGCAATCGGGCGCTATTCATTGCTAACACACGCGTCACCCACGACACGCTCATCTACCTCACGCCTCTATCCTCAACCGGCAATCAGGCGCTCTATGTTCTGGATCGCGTACCGGGCGAAGGTTTCTCTGTAGCCGTAGATACAGTATTACCTCAAGATGTGGAGTTCAACTGGTGGATCGTCAACTAATCAGCACACAAGACGTAATCAGTGGCAGGAACTGCAGCGCCACACACGGAAGAGCATTTCGTTTGTGATCGTGTGATATCTGCGTCAGACGCGTTCTCAAGGGTGGTCCAGAGACAAAAATCATCACCGCTATTCATCTGCTGGTATGTCCACGTATAGTCAGTGGCGGTCGGCAGAAGCTTCATGTATACGTTATCGCACTGGGTTGGGCCGGCAGCAAACTGACCGTTGCATGCAGTCACACAGCTTGAAGACGCGGGCGTTCCATTGCCACAGCCTTCTATATCGTTGTCTACTGCTGCTGCGGGGCCGGGATAGACGTTAAAGTCGTTATAATACAGCCGAAGCGCGTTCTTAAGCTGCGAGAGCTCGGTTTTCTTCTTGAGATCCTTGGCGCGGGATCGGGCACCGACGAAATTGACCACCACGAAAGCCACGAGCACCGCGATAATCGCAATAACGACTAGCAATTCTATGAGGGTGAATCCGTCGTTTTTGTTATTCATACGATACCGTCCTCCCTTCATCCACCTTTATATTGGGACTTGCGACACCGTAATTACAGTACACTGTTGCCCCGCCGCTATCGCAGGTAAGATCGGCAAATACCCGACCCTGACCCTGAGCATTTTGGGGAATATCAACATCCAGAGTGTTCTCTAGGCGAGCGTATAACTGATAAGCCGTGCCATTTGCGTTCGTTATATAGTAATACCGCCGGTCACTGTTTGACTCAGCGGGTAAATTTACCATGTACACGGTTCCGTTCTCATCTTCAAAAGCTCCACCCCAGTCACAAGCGGTTGCACCATCAGGCTTGCACGCCACAATCGCACCGGTCAGATCGCTTTCGGGATATCGGCCTTTATCATTGAAATAAGCCTCCAAAGCTATTGCCACCTGCCGTAAATCGTTTTTCCGCTTCACATCACGGGATTTTTTCTGCGAAGACATAAAACCGCCCATCGCGACAGCAATAAGGATGCCCAGAATGATAATAACCACGAGTAGCTCTATGAGGGTAAAGCCGGATGACTTCTTTTTTGCCATATGGTCTATTTGTACCACACCTTAGTACTGCGTGCACCGGTTGGCGGGATCGCTACATTGCCATATACCGTTATATGTGCATACCGTCGCATACGTCACCGGGCATCCCGCTCCGACCGGGTCCGAGTAGATATTGCACGCACCGCCCGGCGTACATGCCCAATCTCCGGGTTCAGGTGTGGAGGAGGGTGTCGGTGTATCAGTCTGTTCTTCTCCTCCCCCGCCGCTTCCGCTTGCCGCACCCGGTGCGGCAGCAGCCATCCCCACCGAGACACAATAATTATACCCCGGCGACCAGCCGCACCCGTCTGTCGGATGACAACCGATTCGTACAATATCCGGGTCAGTGGTATCTTCCAATTTCGCACAAACGCGGTATCCGATACACAAAGACGGTGACCCGGTAACATAGAGATACGGCTCATCGGTTTTCGGATCGCAGGGAATACGCTTCAGATACGGCGCCAAATCCGTACTATCACAATTCGTGAGTGCCTGCGCGTATGGATAGCATTGTTTGTCGTTGAAATACTCTTCGTAACTTTTTTGAATCTTATTGAGATCGGCTTTTCTTCTGGCGTCCCGGGCGCGCAGAATCTGTTTTCGCATCGACAAAAGGACCAAAAGGAGAAGAATGATGATAATCGTGACGACGATAAGAATCTCGGCGAGGGTGAAGCCGGATTTGGGGCGCGTCATATAGCATTGAGTATGGCAAGCGCCCGGCAAAAATGCAACATGTATGACAACCATCTTGACAGATATTGGCCCAAAGATAGAATGGAGCCAATGACATCAAATCGTCCCCTCATTGTAGTTACGATTATTGCACTTATACTGGGAGGTTATATTCTCTGGCCGACCATCTCGACCCGTTTCTCTCCGAACGCGAAGCCCAAAGCCAACACCTTTACATATGGCACTTTGACCGTCAAAACGCCGCTCCCCTCCCACATCACCCAACAGGCAATCGACTTTCTCAAGCTCACCACCAAAGAAACACTGCTGCCCAAAGAACTCGGTCTGTTTCTCTCGGAAAAAGCCTCAGGCAATCGGGGCGACGTTTACCTGGGCAACTGGAATCAGAACGGAGTCTACTTCTCTTTCCTCGTGGGACTCACGTCAAACAACAAAGCCATCAACTATCAACGCATCTGGGTCATGCCAGTACCCGAAGAACTCACCCCTCAGAAAGCAAACATCCTTCTTTCGCAAACATTCCGCGAGTCATTTCTTTCCGATCGCAACAATCTTACCTGTTCTGTCGACAAAAACGCCAAACCCGATCCCGTCACCGCATGTGCAGCCATGAAATCAGATGCTTCCGGCAATCTGCTCGGAGTAACAGTCCAAAGTCCGATAGTCCTCCCGCCACCCCCGGGCGCAACCCCACCGCCCGGAGCGATTGTCCCGCCTGTCACTATCGTGTCTGCCTGTTTCATTCCCAAGGACGGGACCACCGTCTACACTGCTCCCATTTGCATTTAGCGTGATGAAGGCGTACGTATACACCCAGATGTACGCCCTGGAGAATTACCACTTCTGGTATATCGGCAAGCGATCATTTCTCGCGTCAGCTCTTAAAGACATCCCCCACGAGACGATCCTCGATGTCGGAAGCGGCACCGGCGGAACCACGGCCTATCTTTCCCAATTCGGCCGGACGGTGGGAGTAGAGCGAAATCCGCTGGCTATAAAACTCGCCCGCACCCGCAAGGTTCGGATCATCCAGGCTAGTGCGCACCAGATCCCTCTCCCATCAAATACATTCGATCTCATCACTTTTTGTGATGTTCTGTATCATAAAAATGTAAAAGAACACAAAGCTCTCCGCGAAGCGTACCGACTCCTGAAACCAGGCGGCTCCATCCTTGTCACCGACTGCGCCCTCCCCTGGCTCTGGAGTCATCATGATATTATCAATGAAGGTAAATACCGCTATACGAGAAGTCAATTAATCAGTCTCATAACGGAAGCCGGATTTACCGTACAATACTGTCATTATATATATACGTCCATATTTCCGATGATGATCCTCGTCCGTCTTTTTGCTCCCGAAGGCCCCACTCTTGCCCGCACGTCTCGGGTAAATCGGCTCCTTATAGCGCTTCTTCAATGGGAGGCGTCAATCCCCAGATGGATCCCCAGAACGTGGGGATCTTCCCTTCTTCTCGTAGCTAAGAAGCCAATCCGCCAAAAAAATTCACTATGAGGCGACCGTTTGTGTCAATCATTATTCCCACCTATAACGAAGCCGAGTCTATTATCAAACTCGTTGCCACTATTCATAAAGTATCTAAAAACATATCTCACGAGGTCATTATTGTCGATGATCACAGTCCTGACCAGACAATAGCGCTTCTTTCCCGAAAGTTTGGGAAATCTCCCTGGCTTCGTACATTTCTTCATCCGGGCAGCCGAGGCCTGGGACGCTCGATAGGATATGGCATCCGCCAGGCACGGGGCAGCGTCATTCTGGGCATGGATGCAGACGGCAATCATGATCCGGCAATTGTGCCGGACATACTCCAAGCTCTTGAGGGACATGATATGGTTGTTGCATCCCGATTTGTACCGGGCGGCGGGATGCCTGATCAGCGCCGATTCGTGGCAAGTCTCTGGTTTAACCGGTTCATCAACGCATTTCTCGGATTTCCGGTTACGGACAACACGAGTGGTTACTACGCCATCCGCAAATCAGTTCTCAGCCGTCTTCACCCCCAGGCCATCTACTACGGATATGGAGACTACCATCTTCGTCTGGTCTGGGCAGCGCGCGAAAAAAAACTACGGATACGGGAAGTTCCGGTGGTCTATGCTCCCCGCATCGCAGGGACAAGCAAATCCAGACTTCTTCAGATGTTTCTGTCGTATTTGGGCGAAGCGCTCCGGCTCGCGTTTTTACACCGATAGTACCTTTTTACTCCCTTAGATCATTTTTGACCTTTTCTTATATATTAAGCACCTAAGCTAAGAAGTCTATATATCAATAGATATCATTTTATGAAAAAGAGGTATTAACTATCTCTATATAAACGTTTTGAATATCAAAATGTGCGGGTCATGCATTTGGTATACCAGGGTTCGGCAAATGTCGCGCAAAATTCATCCGCTTCTTTGGATCCCTTGGCGAAACTCTGATCGACATGCTGAAGCACATATGAGAAACAGGCGTCCCCGACTCCCGACGTCTGTGCGGCCTCACAGACTGATTTCGCAAGCGGGGTATACCGGGGATCTATCTGGACAAGTCGGAATGCCGCATTTGCGAAACATTGGCTCTTCTGGGTAACCGGTAACTTATCGCAATAGATCGTAAGTGCATCAATCTGACCTCCGCGCTCCACCACCATAAGAACAGTTAGAATACTCATGCCTGTAGCGATACAGTTCTGTTTCTTATCAGGATTATTCGTATAGCTGCAAAAAGAGAGAAGACCAGCGGGTTCCTTGATATCCTGTAAAAACAACGGCCAGGATTCACTGTGACAGGCAAACCACGCCTCACCGGTGAATTGATTGCAGAACGCATTCACCGTCTCCTTCGTTGGTGTTAATCCTTTCACCAGGGCGAAATCCTCAGGCTCGAGCGGTTGGTACACAGACATAAGCACCCCCTGCGTGCATGTCTGGACGTAATTACGGCCGTCGTCCTTCTTCCCGACCTCCTCACATAGGGAAACGGATTTCTTCACATCAGCCTGAGTGATAAACATATGAAGGTGTCCAAGCGCGTGATAGCACATTGACCGCTCAATTTCTCTCGGATTCCAGCTCCCGCGGGGCTCGCAGACATCCTTCAGATCAGGCTTGACCGCTTCAATTTGTGCATCCGTCAGGCTCTCTGCATTAAACCGGCGCATGAGTGCGCCATGCTGGCACCCGTTATTGCAAAACGTCGTCGGGCACCGTGCTACCACATCTTTCCATTTGGAGAGATCTTTACTGGTTTCGCGAAACGAAATATTGTGCCCAAGCACGTGACAGTAAAGATATCGTGAGTCACGCTTCTGGATAAGCCGCGCCACCTCAAAGGCTTCCTCCATGGATATCTCATCCATAAGCTTGGGGATTTCCTTGTCATAGCAACTCGGCGCATGGGCAGAGCTCGCGCACGTCTCATAGACGGAATCCGCATACTGCGCAAGACTGCGCTTGGGCACAATCGAGCCCCGCAGAGCAAAAATCCCCCCGCCGACAAGGAGTACTCCCAGACTGATAAGCCAGACCCGATTTATCTTTCTCTGTTTTGACATACCTCTTCCTGAAGCTGTACCGGTATCCCTTTGCAAAAACGGTCAATCTCAGCTTGTTTATATCGCTCTGACAACCATTGCACCAAGCCATCATAACATGTCATTTGTTCTTCCTGCGTCATGACCGGTGACTGGCAAAACTCAACGCCGCGATTTTCCGCTTCTTTCTTCGATCCGATCCTGACAAGCGCTCCGGCAAATCCGCGAAGACACCTGGCGGCAAGCTCGGGCCGGAAACCACGGCATGTCTCGATGATCGTCGTGTAATTGTTTGTTTTGGGAACTATTGTATAGGAAGGCATGCTCCCCAAGTGCTCCATAAGGAAAAGAGCCAACTTTTCGTCCGGTATCGCTTCGATAATCCTGCCCGTCTTCTCAAGTCCCAGCTCGCCATGAACAACAGGCACGAACTGATCATAACAATCAGTGGCATCCGGCGGCTTCTGATTTGCACACACCCCGAACGGATTTTCCGGGTCAAACGGCAGCGTAAATCCGTGAAGCCCCCAGAACATCGCAGCCATACCCCCATATACGCCGCTTATGCAAAACCGCGGACTGTCAGGGAACATGGTCCGGCAGTCAGCGACACCCCGGCGCATAATTTCATCATTCTGGCCCCAGTAGATCGGCGCATACAAAAACGTAAGCCCATGTCCGATGCCATGGTAGCACTGGAGACGTAGCTTTTCGCCCGCTTTGGTATCTGAAATTCGGTCAATGAGGGCGTCGCAATAGCGTTTGGCTTCGACGATATTCTGCCCGTGACTGGTAAACTCCTGCATAAATCCGTGGAAAAATCCCTGTTCGCACAGATCGAGCTTATCCGATACTTCAATCTTCTTGTTGTTGATAAACTTCCAGTAATACTGCTCTCCGACCCTGTGAACATATACGTGGCAGTCGGCGGCAAATGCGGTGTTTTTGTTCTTCATGCGGTTGACGAACTGAAGCGCGACATGAAGGCCCTTTTTCTGCACGATGGTTCCCACGATGCGCTCCCAACACTGAATCCGCTCGCTTCTGCCAAGTGTGGGATTCATGCACTTCTTATAATTAAAGGAGATAAGATTCTGGACAAATAAATTATTCACATACGATGTTATGGATTGCAATGTGGATGCGAATCCTTTTCTTTCAGGAACATCGGAGGTATTGCCGGCGCGGGTTACTGTCACTGTCCCGTTATAAAACGGCGATATGTGATCGTGAAATTCCCAAACTCCGGGTTTCTCAAAGCGGAACGTCCACGTTGAGTCAGGAGCAACCGGCTTTTTGGGGTCGAACTCCGGGTACCTGTCATGTGCCGGATGCTCATTTGAAGCAGGCCAGAAATACCGCCCAATCGTCGTTTTGAATGTCACGGTCGTCCCGACTGGAACGGCAAGCGTCTTTGGGACGAATCCGTCATTCGTAAGCGTCACCACAAATTCCGCGGGAGCACCCTCTTGGGCCCACACAATAGGCGCGAAGACGGCCGAGAGGACGAAAAAAAGCATAGGCACAAAAAAACGTTTCATAGACAGTAGTGTTGATACACAGGCTCTACCGTATCACAAATGGCAGATACCCTGCCTGAGGGATAAATCGTTCGCAGCCGGGGCAGGACATAGCTGTAACACGCCTCTTTGTGGAGCCTGGAGATTGCAGGCTGCCGACAAAAAGCGATTGCCTTTTCCTCCTCGGCGCCCGGCTTCCCCCAGAGAAACAACCCGGCAACGACACCTTCCACGCATGACCGTCGCAAATGGTCAGACGGCAAGCGCCGACAGACATCCGCAAATTTTTCCGATGTCATGGTATCTATACCAAGGCGGGCCTCATCAGACATATATGCAAACATCGTGGCATCGGCACCTACGGCATCGGGTATATGAGAGATGGTCAGAAGCGCTTCTTCCCTGCGAGGGAATGTCGTGCGTATGTACGCTGAGGCCACCTCGCGATAACAGGCTTCCTTATAGCGGATATTCGTCTGTATTTCGCAGGACCGAAACGGCCGCCGATCGTCATACGAAAGGTTATACGACTTGTTCCCGTACGCGTTGGCAAGAGCATTGAAAACACCACTTGCGCATTGTTTCACAAGCTCTTCTTCCTCCCCTCGGGTTACCTCTTCACATACGTTGATCGCACCGGTAAGCATTTTTTCATCATTCCCCCACTGGGAAAAATTTTGGGTATCAAACGTTCCGTGTCCCAATCCGTGGTAACACGCATAAATTGCATTAGGAGAAACGATGGTTTTTGCAAGCTCCTTTTGGACGTCCCGGCAATACGATTTGGCCTGATTGAAATTCCCGGTTGTAAACAGGAGCGCCTCGATAAACCCGTGATAGAATCCATACCCGCAAAACGACGTTTTTTGAGACGTCACGATGGCGCCGTCTTGTACGTATGCGCGGTATGCAGCTTCTCCCAGAAGGTGCGTCACGTCGTGACAGTCCGAGGAGAACGCCGGCTTCGTTTCATACAGCTGCCCAAACCGTTCAAACGCCCGGTCAAGCCCTTGTGCGGCAAGAATCGACTCAATCTCCTGTATCCAGCAGCCTTCCTGCACTTTCACCGGAAGTAACGCAATGTCGCCCTGGCAGAGGTTTTTCGTTTTCACGAATGGCGTTTGACGCACGGTGATAGTCCCGACGCTACGGCTGTTGAGATGGTCGTGGAATCGCCATATGCCGGGCGTATCGAAGGTGAAACTCCAGCTTGCGGTCGCAGCGATAGGCGTCCGCGCATCGAACTCGGGATACAGTTTGTGAGACGGGTGGAAGTTTGAGGCCGGCCAGAATGCCCGATCCCCTTTCCCCGCAAACCGGACCGTACTGCCTGCCGGGATGGTCAGGGCATCTGGGGTAAATCCGTTTGTGCGCACCGTTATCGTGTACGTTTTTGGCCACCAGAGGGCCCAAAAAAGCGCTCCCGCACACCCCAGAAGCACAAGGAAGACACTCATGAGACGCTGTTTTCTCTTCATAACGATCCGTTTCCGAGTAAATCGGATTTCTTTTGACACAACGCTGTTTTCTCCTGGGTATCCATGCGGCAAAACTCGGACGCGGCTTGGCGGTAATCCGGATTCGCAAAGAAGCTCCATGATGCGCCGGCCCGGCACAAAAGCTCGCCATCTGAAGGAAACGTTGCGCAAATTTCCTTTACGCTCGCGGTATCGTACTCATGGGACTGCACGACATTGTACCCAATCCCCAGAAAACAACTCTCCCGATCAGATACGCTTCTGAGCCTCGCGCACAAATCCCCCATCTTCGGGTATTGGCGTGGGATAACCTGCTCCCACCAACCGGCAATTTCCAGGAAACACGAAGGGCGGAATTTTTCAGCAACGCTCAAGCAACTCCCATAGGGAGCGCGCTCATCCCAGGGTCTGGGCTTGCTCATTGCCGTTTCACCGTCAGTGGAAACCGGTGTGTTGTATTCCATAAATACACCGCTTTGGCACCCCATATACTTCCCTTTCCATGAAAGCCCCTCACACAGGCGAAGCTGTTCGTCCACCCGGGACGGGCCGAAGTATTCACCAAGCCCGTGTCCGATGCCGTGGGCGCAGCCCAATCCCATAACGCCAAATGACGCGACGCACAGACGGTCAAGCTCAGGGACGATCCCCTCCCCTCCCTCGCTTACCGCTTTCCCGAAGAAGCTATGGTAACAGCCGAAGCCGAAACTGCTATCACACACGGTGATCCCGCTCAGCCCATTTTCGCGGTACAGAAGTTCCCCAAATATATGAGCCACGGTATGCTGCCGTATGCTGTCTTTCTCTTGTAAGATCTCCTTTATCCGGTCATACGTTTTTTGGGCTCCATGAATTTTTATGGAGGCGTCTATTTCTTTTCGCGCAAGACTCAGCTGAAACGGCGTACTCACAAGTGACGCCTTGAGTCGGTCAACCTGCGGGGCCGCGAGCCAAACTGCGGCGACCAAGCCAACGATGACGAGCGCTCCCAAATGCGCATGCTTTACCATGTCTCACACTCCTTTTGTAGGGATTGCGGGATCTGACTGCAAAATGCCTGCCTGGATTTCTGGCTCTGGAACGCAGCCGACATAAGCGCGCCGCGAACACACGGACTGAGATTGTCTGCGGCAAGCTCCTGACATACGGCAACTGAGGGCTCCACGATGCTGTCGTCTCCCGCCACATACCCGCCGAAACTCCAGAAACATTCGTACTTCCCTTTCGGATTGGGTATGCTGCGACAGTAGTCGGTCATCTGACCTCTCGTTATTCCGGAAACGTTTGCCCAATACAGTACCAGTTCGCGGTAGCAGATCGGTTGCAGGTCGATCGGTTCCGTATCACATGGGGCGAGAGGTTTTTTGGGGTTGAAATCGCGCGGGACGAAGGAATTGACAGACGATGATCCGTCGATGAGAAACCGGTCATTATATTCCATATACACCCCCTGGATGCACTGCTCTTTCATGCCTTCCGGCACATCCAGACTGCTGCAATCAGACAGGCTGGAGCGCAAACTTGGCACATCGTATCCGCGCGTGAGAAGAAACGCGTGCCCCAGTCCGTGCATACACCCTTCGGGCAGATCCTTCTTACACTCCTCCACGACATCCCAGAGAAACTGTTTCCCCTCTTTGAGATACCCGCTTAAGAGAAAACCGTGGATACACCCAAATTCTATATGGGAATAGCAGTTTTTGAGACCCGCAAGCCCGAACGACTTATAGATATGCTCCCCGATGAAATGCCCCAGATAATGCCGGTTATTATCCGAATAGGAAAAGAAATTTGACAGGAAAAACTTCTGCGCTGCGAGAATCCCTTGCTTTTTCATGATTCCCGACAGTTGCGTCACTGCCTTGTGCGGATCGGTCTCCAGGGGTTCTGGCTTACTGCTCATACGGGTCATGATAGCGGCCACAATGATCACCGCCGCGCCTAAAAGAAGAATTTTTCGTAAAGATGTTTTCATAGGCATTGGCTTACTCACCATCGAGACAAGACTGCTTCCATGGGTCGGGAAGCGCGTTACATAAGGCAAAAAATTCAGACGATTTTCTGTGGAAGTTATATGAAGCGTAGTAAACAAGCTCCTCGAAACACGCCTTTTTTCCCGACTCGCTCCCGGTTTCGGTGCACCAGTTAGCCGCCTTCGTGATGTTGTTCCAATCTGTCTCTACAAGCCGTGATGCAGTGCTTGCATAGCATAATGCTGCTGTATTTTCCGGTAATTGATCACAATAATTGCGCATTCTTGTGAGATCGAAGCGATTCTGCACGACGAGGATATAAAACATGCCCGTAAAACACCTGTGTCTCATATCCGGCGCAAGTTGACCGCAGAAGGACGTGAGAAACTCTGGATTCTCAAGTTCGGCAATGAAAAGCGGCCAGGATTCCGTCACGCAGGATACTTTTGCCTGCCCGGAAAACCGGTCGCAAAAGGTACGGACCGTCGCTCGCGTCGGTTGTTTGCCCTGTACCAGTGCAATATCTTCCGGCTCAAGCGGCTGAAACATCTGCATGAAAACGCCGTCGTAGCAGATAGGGTGGAAATCATACCCGTTTTCCTCTTTGGGTTTCGCAAGCTCATCGCACAGCGCAAGCGACTGGTTTATCTCTGCACCCGTTATATACATAAGAAGATGTCCCATCGCGTGGTAACAGGTTGCCTGCTCCATGCCGGTCGGATTCCACAATCCGCGCGGCTTGCATACGGTGAGAAGCTGCGGCTTGATCTCGGCAATCTGCTCTTGGGATAACACGTCGGTTCTGAACCGCTCCTGGAATGCCCCATGGACACACCCGTTTGAACATACGCCGCTCGGGCAACGGGTTATCACATCCTGCCATTTGGATGAATCCTTCTTCGTCTCTTGCGAGGAAAGCGCGTGACCCAATACATGACAATAGGTATAGGTCGGATCTTTCAGTTGGATCTCTTTGGTAATGGCAAACGTTTCTTCCATGGAGAAACGGTCCATGAGTTTTGGGATTTCCCGATCATAACAGGCAGGGTGATATTCCTCCTTGTCGCACGCGGCAAGAACACGCGATACCGCGGAAGCGACCTGTTGCGGCCTCATAAAACCGCCCAGACTGCGCACGAAAAGGACTCCTATCTCCAAAAGGATAACGAGAATAATTCCGACCAAAAGTTTCGTCCTATTCACGGCAATATCCCTCAAATTGTGCATCAACCGTACGACAAATGGATGCGGATTTCTTTCGGTCATAGCGCTGACTGACGTACTGAAGTACATCTTTCATACAGCTGTCCTGCTCATTAGTATTAAGCCTATCCGACACACAAAACGCAATGGCATCTTTATATTCCTCACCCGGCCGCCCAAACTGCATAATCCCCACCCCTAGACCGCTGACACAGGCCAGACTCTCCCCTGCCTCAAGCGATCTGCAATAAGGCAGATAGTCTTCGACCGGCCTTTTGTGGATGACAAACCGCACGCTGTTTTCGGCAAGCGCCCGAAGCGCAATCTTTCGATAGCTGCGCTCTGCATGCGCCAGTACCATCGGCCCCGCTCGGGTCAGGTCATGGTCTCCCAGCCAGATCATCGCAGGCATCATATCCAAGTAGCACGACTCCTTGTACCTCTCGGGCTGTTCACGGCAAAGCCAGAGCGGGTCATCTTTTTTCATAACGAATCCGTTTTCCCCGTTGTTGTAGTACGCAAGCGCGACTGAGTCAAATATCCCCGTCACGCAGAGCTTGCGCATCTCATCATCCGTCGCAAACGCCTCGCAGTTGGCAAGCGCAGGCGCAATGACTGCGCGTTCATTGCCGAAATATTGCGGATTGTGGATATCTGTCGATCCGTGCCCGATCCCATGGTAACAGCCCAACTTCGCCCCCGGCGTTATATCCCCCAGTTTGGTATCGACGTACCGGCAAAACTCCCGGGCCTCGGCAATTGTTCCTTTTCTGGCGACAAGCATTTCCATAAACCCGTGGTAGAACCCGAATGCACAAAACGCGTTTTTCTCGGATAAATCGACATTCCCGGTTGCGCGAAACTGACTGTAGGCCACCTGACCGATGATATGAACCATCGCATGACATGGTTCGGCAAACTCAGGATTCTTCTCATATAAATAGGAAATAAGATCAAACGCTGGGGCAATTCCCTCTTTTTTGACGACCTCCCGTGTCAGATCCTCCCAGCACGCCACCTTTCCGGTATCAGATGTACCCTCGCACTTTTTCCCCCACGACGAAAGCTGCGATGGGCTCGGCGCCTTTTCCTTCGAAACGAAAAAAAATATCCCAAGTCCGACGGCAACCACGCCAAACAAGCCGAGCGTAACGAATATTTTTGTTGATTTCATTGGTTTAGGCATGCTTCTTTCCAGTCACCCGATAACTGTGCACAATACGTCCGAAACTCCTGGCTTCCTGTGTTGAAGCTAAACGTCGCGTAATACAACAAGTTGTTGTAACACTCCAATCGGGCAGCATCTCTTGCCAGAGCACAAATGGTGTCTGCAATTTGTACATTTCTTATCGGATCTATCTGGACAAGGCGCATTGCGACACCTCCATAGCATAATCCCTGTGTCTCAACCCTAAAACCTTTGCAGTACGAATCGACATCAGAAATGCCGCCGCCCAACTCGAAAAACCGGGTGCTGATGACATTGATCCCGCCCCAATAACAGCTTCTCATATCCTGCGGGGTCGTGGCATAGGAACAGAATTTCTCAAGTCCGCTGGCCTTTTTCATCGACTCATCGTCAAAAAGCGGAAACGACTCGCGACGGCACATTTGCCAATATTGCCCGTATCGGGAGCAGAAACTCCGCACGTCCCCTTTCTCCGGCCGTATCCACCGCACAAGTGCAAAATCCTCAGAATCCACGCTCTGAAATACCGTCATAAATACGCCTTCAATGCATGTTGAAAGATAGTTTGCCCCATCACTGCGCACCGCTGTTTTCTCGCACACGGGTATAGCGCGCGCCGGATCGCCGCCGGTCATATACATAGCAAGATGCCCGATGCCGTGATAACACATGGTTTTGTCGATTGCTGATGGAACGAAGCCCTCCCGTGGCTCACACAAATCCATTATATCGGGCAACACTTTCTCCACTTGCTCATCGGTAAGCGTTTCACTTCGGAACCGCTCAATCATTGACCCATGGAGACATCCGTAATTACACACGGAAGAAGGGCACCGAAGAAGCACATCTTTCCAGCGCGACGGGTCTTTCCGCGTCTCAAGACTGGTCAATTTGTGTGCCACCACATGACAGTTGGCAAACTGCGGATCCTTGTCGCTCACCAGTTTTGTTACGGCGAACGCATCCTCCATAGACATATATGCCATGAGCTTCGGAATCTCTGCTTCGTAACAGGCAGGGCGATATTGCGCTCCTTTGCACTGCTCCAGTACGTTCTCAGCCTCCCCTGTCGGAGATCTTCCGGGCGTAGGCACGTACCAATTCATCCGATAGAGAACGGCAAGCGCAATGCCTATGGCAAAAACAAGCCACCAGAAAATGCTGCGATACGAATTATATTTGTTCATAGACGACCCTACGGCAAAACCACTCTTCTTCCGCGGTAAGTATCGGCATGCGGCAAAAATTCTCTGCTATTGTCGTATGCCCATTATAATCCACATCGATTGTTTTCAATTTTCCGATAAACCCTCGTAAACACGTCTGGCCAAGACCATACGGCACGCTGCGACACCATGCGACAATCCTCGCGTATCCATTCGCGCCAAACGACTCAAGTTCATACGGAATTTGTATGATCTTTGCGATGACGATTGCTGCCTGTTTGGGTGGAAGTTTTTTTACATACGGCATCGCTTTATCCAAATCAGATTCCACAAACGCGAAAAATCCGTCGGACAACTGCTCGTAACAATCATCAGTAAGTTCCGTTTTTACCCGACGGCATACTGCAAACGGGTCTTTGGGATCCATCCGCAATTGAAACCCGTGCACGCCGAAGTACATATGATCAAGACCGATGATGACTCCCTGTTCGCAAAGTTTTTTCTCCCGTACCGATTCACACACCCCAAGCGCCTCGTTGATAATCGCATCCTCGTCGTTCCATGACGTGAGTCCGAACCGGAAGGCAAGGCCGTTTCCGACCCCGCGATAACACTCGGCAGTCACTTCGTGGTCAGGGGCGAGTCTGAATAACGCATCACAAAACGCAATCCCCTGTCCGATGCTCCCGTGCGAAACAAATTCACCCATATATCCGTGCATATACCCGCTGCTGCATTGACCTGCAAGAGCAGCGTTAAACTGCGGGAGTCGCTTTTTGGGGAGGATATTCCAATACGATATCTCACCGATGAAGTCAGTATACTGATGGCAGTAATTGGCAAACTCCGGATATTTCTGTCTCAAGTATGAAACCGTCTCCAGGGCTTGTTTGGTTCCTTTGGTTTCTACGATGGAAGTAAAGACGGGATCCCAGCAATCCTTATTGAGTCCCCCGCACTGTCCGAAATACGCCTCCATCTCTGTGACAGTCAGCGGGATGAAACCGGAGATTTTTTTCCGGGCCGACTGCACCAGTTGCGCGAACTCCCTGGCGTCCCATCCCAGACTGATAATCCGTCCGCCAAACTGCGGAGCCAAGTGGTCATGATAGCTCCATATCCCGACACGGTCGAATGTAAACGTCCATACGGCGTCTTTTTTCAGGGCCTCTTTTGGGTCAAATTCAGGATATGTCGCATGAATCGGATGCGGGTCGCTCGCTGGCCAGAAGTATTTCCCCCGCGAAGTTCGAAATGTGATGCTTTCACCCCTGACAACGAGAGCGACTTTCGGATGGAACCCGGTATCATCAAGCGTAATGGTTTTGGTATACGCATGTCGGATGCTTAATCCCCCGATTCCCAAAAGAAACAGAATTATACCGACGATCCCGCTAATTTTGTATTTGTTTTTCACAATAATCACGCCACTCTGATGAAACCGTTTGGCAAATCCCCGAAACTTTCTCTTTGGCGTACCATCTTGGCAGATACGACAAAATATACTCAAAACATGCTTTTTGCTCTTCTTTGACAAGCTGTTGGGATCCGCAGAATGCGAGAGGTTTTCTGTATTCTTTCTCCGGTTCCCCATGTTCGAGAAACCCGAACGCATACCCCTGGATGCACGCCAGTTTCAGGCGGCTTGGCAGTGCCCTGCAGACTCCGATGGTCTCGCTGTGATCCAATGTACCCAGATTTCTCGTCCCTATGGGGGACGCGAGATTTATCATCGTATGCTGGGCGATGGCGTCATCCGGTATGTTCTCGATATACGAGACTGCTTTGCGTAGATCATAATTGGCAACCTGTAAAAGAAGCGTATTCATGCTCACATAACAGGCATCCTGATACTCTACCTTCTGCCGCCTGCACACACCCACCGGATCCTTCGTATCGAGGAGAAGTCCATACTCCCCTGTTGCATAAAAAATAGACAACCCGTTGTACACACCGGTCGCACACCGGGAGAGCTCCTCCTGATTGGTTGCCACCTGTTCACACAGAGCCAACGCGGGATCGATGAGACGCTGCGGCTCCCCCCATGTTCGCGGATCGTGATTATTGACCGTCCCGTGCCCGATACCGTGATAACACTGAAGCGTCACGTCAGGACTTACGTTTGCCAGTTGCTTGTCGACGTACGCGCAAAACTCCCGCGCAAGCTTCATGTCCGCACGTCGTATGACAAGCTCCTCCATGAACCCATGGTAGAAGCCGTAAGAACAGTATGCAGTTTTGGCGGTAATATCAAATTCGACCCCGCGTGAGAAAAGTTCATACGCCGACCGTCCGATTTCATGGGTCAGACTATGGCATGTTTCACCCAAAGCCGGCGTCGTTTCATAAAGAGTTGCAAGCGACTCGAATGCCCCGGATATGTCTCCTTTTTTGAGGTGACCGGTTACAACAGTCTCCCAGCAGTTTTTCAGCTCCGTTCCTTCTTTCCCCGCGCAGGGTGATTTCGCAAGCCTTTCAGAGACGATCAGTCCGACTTCCACAAGAACGATAACCCCGATAATGAAAATGCTGATTGTCTTAAACGGAAACACGTTTTTTTCCATAATCACCGTTTCTCCCATTGCTCGCACTGCGCTCTATACTGATCCGGTATCTTTTGGCAGACCCCAAGCGCTTCCTGCTGTGGATTCAAATCCCATATCGCATCAATAAGCGAGAGGTAACACGTATCACGCTCGACGCGGGTGAGAAGCGAATTCTGGCAAAACGCAAGCATTTTCACGTATTCTTTCCCCGGTTCACCGTGACCCTTAAATCCGTTGACCACTCCCTCCAGGCAACTCTTTTGTAGATACCCTGGCACACTGCGGCATGCACGGATCATGTGCGTCTGATCCGGCAGGACAACGTCCTTCTGCATGAGGGAGGCGGCCAGAGAAAACATCACCCGATTGGCTATATCCTTGTTGACGATGGGTGTGATGTATTTGTTCGTAATCGTCGTCATGTTGCGGTTATCAAACTCGCTCATCACCATAATCTGCTCATAATAGCAGGACTCCTGCTGCGTGGACTTGAGCGTCTTGCAAAGCCAAAACGGATTTTTCATGTCGATGGACATACCGTACTTCGCATCTCCCATCCAGCTTGAAACGACGTTAAATACGCCGTCCATACAGGCGTATGCTTCAGACTCAACAGGAGATATGCTCTCACACAGCGACAATGGCTTCCCCACGAGATCCTGCGGCTTGCCCCATGATGCAGGGTCGGGCGGATCGGCGATCAATCCATGACCGGCTCCATGGAAACAGTTGATGCGGATAAGAGGGATCGTTTTGCTGTAGCGTTTATCCAAATCTTCGCAAACGGACCGGGCAAGCGCGATATTGGGGTGTTTTCGGAAGAAGTGTTCAAACAATCCATGGAAAAATCCGTACCCGCACGACATCGTCTCAGGCGGAAGCTCGATACCGGCAAGCGTTTGTAACCCCGACGCGTAGGTCTCATAAAATTTGTCGCCTATTCTGTGCGCGTGGACGTGACATCCCGTGGTTACGAAATCCGCATCTGTCTGATACAGACGGACGAATTCAGTGAAGGCCGCTTTTATCCCTTTCGTTTCCAGCGCATCGCCAAGCTCATCCTCCCAGCACTGCTCCTTGACGGTAAGGTCAATATTTTTCTCCTGACACGGAAGCGCATCAATTGTCGTTTTCCCCTGGGGCAGAACGAAAATCGTCCCCGTAAACTCAGGCGCAATATGGTCATGGAACCGCCACTTGCCCGGCCGGTCGAAGGTAAACTGCCAGGGCGTATCGGGAGAAACGGGTTTGAGCGGATCGAATTGGGGGTACAATCCATGGCTCGGGTGCACGTTTGAGGCGGGCCAGAACGGTTTTCCGGTCTGCGAGACAAACGTCACGGTCTCCCCGACCCGAATCGTGAGACTCTTGGGGTAATATCCGTTTTTCCTCAATTCGATGACGCGTCTTGCGCCCATCACCATACCCTTGAACAAAAACACCCACGCCGCCGAAACCAACACTGCCATGACTATACTTATGAAGGCTTTTCTATTCATAACAGTCTCTTTGGTACGCACCTGGGATTATCTTACACACGGGATCGCGGGCGTGAGGATCTTTCAGGAAAAATCTGGTCGCCCCCACAAGATGCTCGTAACATGCCTTGGCAAGCGTCTCTGATTCCATAAGCGCGCAAAACCGGACTGCGCCTGTCGGGTCATTCTCTCCTCCCCAGAAAAGCGAATCCATCGCATGAAGCAGACACTCCCGCTCCCCCTGCGCACGCCCCGCAAGCGCGCACAGGCGAAACGTTTCTTTCATTTCCCGTTCATCCATGTTGGCGAGCGTCCGCGTATCGCGATTATGAACCAGAACGATGAACTCCTTGCCGAATCCCTGGTAGCAGAATGCGCGCTGGATATCGATATCGAGCAGTTCGCAATATGCAAATGCCTTTTTAAGGATTTCATCTGCCGGCACGCCGTCATCCAGCGATCCGCCTGCCGCCTTCACCAGATGCGGCGTCAAATACTCGAAACATTGGGGCTTGGATCCTGCTGGCACGTAACTGGCAGTGCACGGCAGAAGCGGCTCGCTTAGGGATAGATATTTCGCGGACTGTTTCTCCCAGAGCGTCTTGTTATGAAACCCGCCGGAGATAATTTCCATGACGGTACCGCTCGTGCATTCGGACGACTCACGGTATCCGTATTGAATCGTCCCGGTCTTTTGGCAAAGAGACACGGCCCGCGGCAGGTCATAGTCTACCGCCGCCAGTATCCCGTGACCAAGACCGTGGAAACACATCGTGTAGGCGCCTGCGCCTCCCGGCGCGCGTCTGCAGGCGTTGGCAATATCTCCTAACCCCTCTTCACCCTTTGCAAGAAAATATCCGACAACGATGGAATGGGAGCACGCGTTGCGGAAATCCTGCGTACAGGCGCTCATGCCGTTTATCCCCTGCTGTTTATAGAGCTCATCGCCCACCACGTGCCCCAGAAGATGCATGTCCGTATTGGGCGGGAGTGTCGCAATACGGAGAACCTCAAATGCGTATGAAGCGCCCTTCGCCTGTGCAAGACGGGTGAAAAAAACGCTTAGCTCTCCGAAATCGAGGGATTTTCCGGCAAGCTCCCGCACTTCGGGATAGGAATCACGAGGAAAAAGAGCGTACCTTGCAATACCGATAAGCAGGAGAGAAATAACGAGTGCTACGGAATACATTCGTTTCCACTTCATGTCCTCACCATCTTACATTTTTTTTATTCCTATATCCACGCAGAAATGAATGTAACCTACATTACATTGCCTATTGACAAACATGTACCGTCTTTCTAGGATGAGGATAAGCTATCTTTTTGGTTTTATATTGTGAAAAAGTCCAAGTCCACGAAGCAATCTTCTAATACTGCTCTCCTTGTCGGAATCGTTGTCGTCGTTTTGCTCGGATGGTATATCGTCTCCCAGAAGGGAACTAATTGGTTCATGGGGACGCCGAAAGAGGAAAAAGAAATCGCCATGGCATCAGGCACCCCTACTCCGAAACCGAAACCCCGCAAGCTCAATCCTGGGAAGGAAACGTTTACCTTCGCCCCCGGACCCAAGGCAGTGGGACCGAAAATCTATGAATTCGCACTCGATCCTTTGGATGTGAAAGTCGGAGCCAAACAAACCATTACGGTTAAGGCAACCTACACTACTCCCATAACCTCCGTAACAGCAAGGCTCGATACCGATACGAAAAAAACACCGCTTACCTTCACCCGCACGGCGGGAACGGATACGAATGGAACCTGGCAGGCAACCCTGACTGCGGATGACACCCATGAGGAGACGTATTACCTTGACTTTACGCTCGTCGGGCAGGACGCCACATATAACGGGGGATTCGCGTTCAGATAATATGAAAAAAGGTCTCTCAACGATCGGCTCGTTTCTCGCTCTTCTTTTCCTTTTCGTGCTTATGCCACAGGAGCGTGTTTTGGCTGACTGTGCCCGCCCGACAACGACATATGGTAATATCACGCTTACCGCATCATGCACGTTTGCCTATACCGTGGATGGTGTCGATAATCCGCAAAACTCTGAAACGGGTACGTCAAACACCGGCTCCATCACGCTAGGTAATTATAATCTGACACTTTCGTCCGGTCAGAAGATCGTCGCTGGACAATTTATCATCAACGGTTCCGGCGGAATCGCCATCGGAAGCGGACAGCTTCTCCCCGGCGGCGGCATTTGGATCTATGATAACGACGCAGACGGCTGGGTCAACGACTGGACGGACGATACGAACTACCCACGACGCTCATCCACTGCATCCGGCTACCGACGCATGGGACTCATGAAAACAACGACGGCTGATTGTGATCCGAGTGATGGAACACTGACCAACAACTGCTACTCCTACGCTCAGTCCACATACTACGCCTACGGTCAGGCCAATTATTACACCTACAGCCAAAGCAATTATTATGCGTATAGCTACGCCTACGGTCAGGCTGCATATTACGGCTACGCGCAAAGCGCCTACTACTCATACAGCTACGGTTACGGTCAGGCTGGCTATTACGGCTACGGCCAGGCATCATATGGCAGCTACGGCGGATGCTTCCTCGCCGGTTCTAGGGTGCTCATGGCCGACGGCACGATGAAGGAAATTCAGGATATCCGTCCGGGAGACGTCGTTTTATCCTACAATCTTTCTACGGGCAAATTGGTTCCCAACACAGTGACAGCACTTCTTGCCCACCCGAGTCCATCTGCAGATCCTGAGTCGCAGGAAGCAGGATACTTGGTTATTAACGGTACACTGAGAGTCACGAAAGGCCATAACCTCTGGGTCGCAAACCGCGGCCTGTGGCTTCGTGCAGACGCAGTTAGAGCGGGCGATACGCTTCTGGGACCGGACGGAAACGCAGTGACAGTAGAATCTGTAGTCGCGGTCGACGAAAATCCGCCGGTTTACAACCTGAGCCTCCCTGGAGCAGAACACAACTATTTCGTTGAGGGCGTCCTTGTCCACAACATCTGGAAGTCGTAATTCACTTCCCCGGATCCTCCATATCGAATCCCTCAAGGCATATATCTCGATAGTTTGGTGATTGTGTCGCCTGGCTGCATATGTACGCGACCAAACTCTTGTCATGCCCACTCGTTGTCGTAGCTGTTGCACCTATGGCACGGAGACACTGTGCCATATACTCCGTGTTCCCGATCTTTGAACATAAATTCCCCATCTTTTTGTAATCTTTCCTGAGAATCTCTTCCCACCACTCGGCAAGTCGGAAATAGCAGGACGGTTTATAGGAATCCGGGAGTCCTGGGCAAATATCATACGGATTATCCGGATCGAACGGAACAGCCGATTCCACCCCCCCAGTTGTGAGCGTCGGAAAATGATACTCCATATACGCCCCTCCGAAACACCCCTTTGCCGAAATTTCAGCACCGATCCGCACGCAGGTATCAAGTCCACTGCGGATGTTTCGCCCACCCAGATACTGCATGATTCCATGGCCGATTCCATGCTGACAGGCAATCTCATTTGCCTGGTTGCGACATTCTGCGAAGAGCTCTTTTGCATTATCCAGCCCTTCGTGCACAATAATCTGCGCAAGAAACCCATGAAGACAGCCATACGCGAAATCGTTATCGCAAAAATTCAAGCCGTGTCTCCCGTATCTGGCATATGCAAGTTCCGAAAATATGTGGAGCACCAGATGTTGAGACACGAAGGATCTGTCATACGGAAAAAGAGTTTTCGCATATGTGTACGCATCCTTTGGACCTTTGTTTCGCATAATTCTGTCTATCTGCACCCGGACACGTTTTGCGTCCCGATTCGTCATAATGATCGGCTTATGCTCGTTGCGCCGTTCCATTTCTAATGCGGAAAAACCCATGATTCCGACAAGCGCAACCAAAAGCAACAGCCGCTTCCTCATAACGAATCCTTTCCGGAATTGCACGCACTGGCATTCTCATTATTGAGCTGGCTGCACTTTTCTTTTTGCACTGCGCTTCCCCATGATGAAGCAACTTGAGTGCCGTAATACGCAAAACAACGCTTTTGCGTTGTACCCCTCATTTGCTCGCAGAGGATACGCCCATACTCCATGCTGCGGGACTCGCCGACGCTCGTATCTATGGCCCCGAGTATACATGCAAGACTTGCTGCATCTCCCATCGATGTGCAGTAGGCGCTCAATGCCAGCGGTGAATGCTGAAATTGGTAATAAACGACACCGCCCAACGACTGAACGCATTTCATACGTGAGGAGGACGGAACTCGTGTGCATATGTTTTTTGCTTCAAAAACATCCTGAGTCACGTGTCCGGCATATGTTCCGACGTTATCGAAGCATTCTTCTTTGTACCGGCCGGCAAGCCCGCCACAAAAGGACAGTATGTCATCCAACAGGAGGTTCATATTTTTTGGCCTGTCCGGCAACCCGATCAAGTGCTCCATCATGCTCCCCTGTCCGCATGCAGAGCGGACAGATTCGTTCTGAAATTTGTCGCAGTACGCAAGGGCGTTTGGAAAATCAGAAGCGAATACCTCAGCAAGACCATGGCCGACGGCGTGACCACAGGCTGACATCTGCCGCACGGTTTCTGATGCCCGAAACGCATCACACAACGATCCGACCTTCGCCAAAAACTCATGGTCATGCCGTAGCGTCGCTACAAGCGCTCCATGCACACATCCGTAGTCGCAGATGGCACCGCACAGCGTGGACACGCGTGAGAACTCAATCCCCTTCTCAACCGCAATCTCCCCTGCAACGTGACCGGATGGATGACACGTCAGCGCGCCGTGCGTCTTGAGGGAAACGTTGGGTTGGGCAAACACATCCTGAAGGACTCCCAACACATCCATGAGCGTATCTTCCGTGACTAACGGAAGCATTCCCCGACGCAGGCAATCGTAGTCAAACGGTACCTCTGCCCGCGCGCATAAGGCAAACAAACTCCGCACGGCGCTTCCTGTACTTGACGCTGCCTGGTGATGCAACACCAACCTGAAGACAAATCCTGCTCCCACAGCGCACAAAAAAAGGGCCAGTACGTTACTGAAGTGTAATCGTTTTTTCATATATACGTCCGAATTTATCGCGAACCGGCAGATCAAATGCAGGATCATAGTATACATCTCCGTTATCCGAGTGAATCCGGACGGTGACCAGTGTAGAAGCAGGCACATCAAGCTCATCGCCCCAGTAAATATCTGCGTTGAAATCCGTGTAGACACCTGCGGGCATGTAGTCAGACACTGATGGTACGTCGCGATCCGGTCTGCCGGTCTGAGGGGTGATTACGATATACCCTGCGCGCGAAAGCACAAGTCTCTGTATAAAAATCGTTGTGCCGACGGGTTGATCGTTGACCACTAACTCGAATTGAGACCGTCGTATCGTTATATACGAAGACAGTATGGCACTCGCCAAAAACAGCATGGATGCAAGTATCCACATTTTCATAATCTACTCGGAGTCCTCATTCATCTGTACATCACCACAATAGAGTATACGCTCCGGCTGCTGCGCTTCCCGGAATGTTAGCGCGAGGGGTTGCTGCGCAATCAGCCGTGACCAGGGAAACTCATATAAACTCGTCCACCAGACCGAAGAACCAGGCACGACAGAAGCCAGAGTATAACGGAGCTTACCTTGCATCTTACACGTCCCTTCATGCACCCATACGGCAAGCGGCGCGGAAGATATCGTTTTCGAAAATTGCGCATCCATAACAAGAAATCCGTTTATCTCCATGAAGCGTATCACTCCTGCCGGTATGCCTGGATTCCCCACTTGACCAACAGGCACCTCCCAACGCTTCGTCACATGGTTTAATTCGGGCCGGAAACCGCCGTAGCCAAATATTCGTTGGGACGGCTTATCCATGTATCTGATAAACCATACTATTCCCACGATTATGAGCGGGATCAGAAATATTCCCATCGTTTCCAGCCTCGTCCATTGATACTGTGCAATCCTGTTCACTGCTATAATCATAGCAGGTACTTATGCGTCCACATACAAGAGCCTCCAGCCTCAAATACCGGCTTTTTATCTATGGCATATCTATCCTGTCCGGGATACTTCTGGGAAGAGCGCTCCTTTCCCAGCCGGTCGCACGGCAGATGGCATTTGATCCGACACAATACTGTGAAGACGGAGGCAAATTTGATCGTAATGTGGACAGATCAACGCGATCAGTTGCCCAAAAACTCCCCCTTGTCACCACAATCGATTACTCGTCGGTTTGTAACATAAATAATCTTCCGGTCGACGCCCTCTTGTCGTTCCCCCGCATCACGCGCGTTGGCGTTATTCATGGAAACGTAACAGATATTCCCGAAGATGTAGGAAAATTAACCTCGCTTACGAGATTTCAGGTACAGGACCAGCGCTTAACCTCCGTTCCTGAGAGCATCGGAAATCTGGTGCATTTGCAGATTCTGAAATTAGGGGGCAACGATATAACACGGCTTCCTGATGCGATCGGCAACCTTACTGCTCTCACGACACTGCATATCTACGATAACCGTCTGACTGCGCTTCCAGAAACAATTGGCAATCTCTCCTCGCTCACCGTCCTCGACGCGCGCAAAAATAGTCTCAAGAGCCTTCCTTCGACGATGACCAGACTCGCTGGGACGCTCAAAAAAGTGTATCTGGGTGCAAACCAAATTTCCCCGGAAGAACAGTCGCGCATCCGAACCATGCTTCCGCAAACTGAAGTGTATTTTTAGTTAATTGAGGCGAAACGGCTTTGCGATAAGTTTTCCGAATATATCTCGTTTCTCTTTTTCTTCATTTCGTGCATTTTTCCTATATAGCACAGCATAGACAAGATTGCCCTGTGAAATACTGCCTTCAAGTTTCGCTTGTTCTTTTGCCATCGAGCTCGTGGAAATAGGAACCCGAACCGCCCGGTAGGTCCCGCCTTTGAAAAACTCCACTGTTCCCAAATGCTGGGAGAGAAGCGGCTTTCCGTACACTGATCCTGAAATGACCAGGAGCGCAGGCCCCGGAACACGGATCGTGTCTATCTCGACTGATTCGCCAATCAACTGATCATGCACTGCAATGGAATTATGCTCCAGGTACCACCTCCCGCCCTGTGAGGCTAATGTAACAAACCATGCGGCCATGATGGCAATCCACATACGAATTTCCCTTCCAGTGTGACATGCTATACTAGATACGTCAAATGACACAGCAACGCCTCATTCTTACTGCCTTTCTCGTGCTCTCTGTCCTTGTTGCTGCCCTAAGCGTGGTACAGCTTATTCCTCACCTGCTTGCTATGACACGGACGAATTCAGGCGCTCCTGTGGCTATCGCGAAACATGCACCCCCGACGAAAGCCGCAGATGATTTTGTGGCGTTTGTTACAAGCAACCCGTCTCTGACGGATCTGTTTATCTCCCAAGAAGATAACCTTGCGACACTCCCTCCCGAAATAGCGACACTTACCAACCTCAGGAAATTGACTATCGACGGAACACAACTCTCGATGCTCCCTGAAGAAATCGGTCAACTTACGGCACTTACCTCCGTTACCATCCGCGGAACGCCCATAACGACACTTCCCCCTTCGATAGCTAATCTTCGGGATCTCGAACTTTTGGATGCATCAAATAATGCTATTGCCATCTTGCCTGACGAAATGGGAAATCTCACTGCGCTTACGAAGCTTACGCTCAGCAATAATATGCTGACTGAAATTCCTCCATCCATAGGCAATCTCACCAACCTCACATCTCTGGATCTTCGCAACAATAAAATTTCCCGACTGCCGGATACACTACGCAACCTCACGAAACTCCAATTTCTTTTCCTGGGTGGGAATCCCATAGAACCATCTTATTACGCGACACTAAAAGAGATGCTCCCCGAGGCTACCATTTATTGAAGTATCACAGTACGCGGAATGTCGTCCGAATCTTCCGGCCGAGCCAATCCTTCATCGGCTGATCCACTTTGCTATCGAAATACTCGCCTCCGTCGGTATCTTCATACAGCGTCCCGTAGAGGAAATATCCAGTTTGGAGCGGTTCTGAGTCATCCATGAGGGGTAGGTCAAATTCCGTATACTCCTCCGGCTCAAGGTACGCAGATACAGCAATTTCCTCAACTCCTTCGGTGACAGACACGCGGGAAATAAGAAGCCACCCCGGCTTGGCAAGATCGAGCTTCGTCACATGGATCGATGTACTTCCGGCAGGCTGACTCGGGATGACGATACTGCTACTTGGCAATAAGAAATACCCTCCGACTCCCGCGAGGATGAAAATTGCCAGAACGAAGATCCACCACGGACCCTTTTTGCGCTTCGGAGGCTGAACGGTAGTTGTCGGTTGGACAGGTTGGGAGGGATTCAGAGGCTGTGCCTGAACAGAAACCGAGGTCGGCTGGGCAGCCACGGGTTGAACGGGAGTGGATGGTATCGCTTGAGACTGTTGCACGTCCATAAAGATATGGTATCACATCTTCAAAAGATGATACGAACCCAGGGAGTGAAGTGGAGCGACCTCGCTCCCCGGGTTACATATCGGTCATCACGAATGTTAACCTCCGTCTCCCGACGGTGGCGTCGATGGTGTGGACGTAGGCGCCAGTCTGTACCCGTGGGCGCGGTATTCATCAAAAGCATTGGAAAAGTCCGAAACGGATAAGCCGTACACGTCGTAAAACGCCGTGTTGAAACTTTTTCCTTTGCTCATTTGAATAATCACGTCCATGCCGCGATCAGCGCCTGACAACTCTCTCAGGAGATGGAAAGCCATCTGAGCCTCCATATAGATACATTCTTCTCCTGGCTTGAGCTGCTCAAGGCGATAGCGACACTTATAGAGATCCTCCTCCCAGGGTTTCAATCCCCACTCGTTGGTGAAGACCTCCATGTGGTACTCCGACAATCCATGCGCGTACCAATCCGGCACCTGCCACTTGAGCTGGCAAGAGCCAAGAATGTTGATCATGGTCGCCTGAGTGACTTCGCCCGCGATGTGGCTCGCGATGTCAAATGACGCTTCAACTTTGCCCTCACGCAGGAACACGGCACCCTTGGTGACCATTGCGCCTCCGCGAATCCATTGAGACCGGATGATCTCTTTGTCATCAGGATTGCAGCCTGCGAGACGGGCTGTCTCGTAGACGTACTCCGTGATGGCATCGACCGTCGCGAAAACGGCGATTTCAACCGGTCCGGTCGCAATTCCCATCTCGGCAAACTCGTCGCTCGTCAGCTCGGCATAGAGCAAGACGTAGTGGCAAGCCTTTGAGGGGACAGCCTCATGGAAGACCACCTGGATTTCTCCAAAGCTGGTCGGCTGTCCTACGGGCGGACACGGGATGAGCGTGGGCGCGGGCGTGCGCGTGACGGTTGGTGTGAACGTTGGCGTCACCGTCTCGGTTGGCGTCGCGCTGGGCGTTGCCGTGGTCTCACTCACCGGACCGGCGGGCGGGAGGTTGGGAACCTGTGCCTGCACGGTAGCCAGAAAGATTGAACCGACCGCTAACACCGCGACAGCAAACAGCGCGAACCGTTGGACGATAAACAGCGCATTCGGGTGGCTTTTCTTGGTTGTTGTAGCCATTGTGTCTTCTTCCTTCCCGGGACGTTTGTCCCGCTTGTTGTTACTCTTAACCGATTCAATTCCTTTCCCCCATTGCTCCTTACGTGTGATGACCACCCTCACGATGAGTGGCTCCCAGTCTCCGAAAAGAAACTCGAAGCCACTCACCGATATCTGTTCTTCGTAATAACCGATAGGCACACATGCCGTCACGGCAAAAGAAACCCCCGTGCTTCACGGGGGACCTTTGCGCGTGGGCACTGCGCCTGTCGTGCAACAAGTTAATGTGCTAAAACGACCAGCCCATTGTACGCTAACATACACGCCAAAGTCAAATGCTATAGGCTTATTTCGCCTCAGAACGCGCTTTCTCCGTGCTATGATACGCGTATGAAGGTCTCGCCCGCGTTGAAACTTGAGATCACTGCAGGCATAAGCGGCGCGGTGGTTATGATCCTGGAGCTGACTGCCAGCCGCGTTCTTGCTCCTGCGATAGGCACCTCCCTCGTGGCCTGGACAGGCATCATCGGCTGCATTATGGCCATGCTCTCGCTGGGCTATATCATAGGCGGCAGGCTCGCCGATGGGGCAAGAGCCAACGTCCTCGGGTGGCTCCTTCTTGCGGCTGGCCTGTTTCTCGGCTTGACGGTGGCTATCACCCATCAGGTTCTTGCGGCACTTTTTTCCGTGCCTGATTTGAGGCTGCGGTCTATATTGGCGACCCTTATTCTCTTCGGGCCGACAACGGTGGCCTTGGGGACAATTCTCCCCTACTGCACCGGCCGGGCGATGAAAACGCTTACCCACGCAGGTAGAACGGTAGCCCGCATTTATGCTATTTCAACCATCGGGAGTATTGTAGGGACATTCCTCTCGGGATTTTACCTCATTTCTGCCTTTGGGAATGCCAGAACTCTCCTTCTTCTCTCAGGCACGCTTAGTGCACTTGCAGCGTTTTGGATTCCGTGGGAAAAAAGCAACTTCTTTCAGATGCTCGCGTTGTTTCTGACTGCCGCCTTCGCACTCACTCTCACCCAAGGCACATCCATCCTTTCCTGGCCGGGAAGTGTCGGCGACTGGGACACAGTGTATGGCCGTTACTGGATTGTGGATTCGACAGACAGGCTTTCAGGACGGCCGACCCGGTACCTGCGCTCAAGTCCGTACGGATCACAGTCAAGCATGTTTCTGGACCGCGATGATGATCTTGTGGCAACGTACCTCAAATTTTTCCGCCTTGCTTTATATTTCACCCCGGCGGCAAACCGCACGCTTATGATCGGCGGCGGCGGATATTCATTTCCCAAGGATTTTGTGCGCAGAAACCCCGACAAGCAGATTGACGTCGTAGAGATAGATTCAGAGCTTACCGATATCGCCAATACCTATTTTCGTCTTAACGACTACCCGACACTTAGAATCATAGATGAAGACGCCCGCCTTTTCCTCACATCAAACACCTCGCGGTATGACGTCATATTTATCGACGCGTTTGATCCCCAGTACACCATCCCATTTCATCTGACGACCATCGAAATGGCGCGGGCAGCCTATGACCGGCTGAATTATGACGGTAGCGTCCTTATAAATATCATCTCGTCTGTCACCGGTCCACACAGCAGGTTTCTTGCGGCAGAGGCGGAAACGCTTGCCCGCGTATTCCCCCAGGTGTATGTCTTTCCCGTTTCATTCCCTGATCAACCGGAAAAGATTCAGAACGTCATTCTGGTGGCGCTCAAATCGACTGTTCGTCCGGACTGGTCAACCGATGACAGAGAACTGGGCGCCTATCTCTCAAACCGATATACGGGACCGCTTGAGAGAGCATCTATTCTCACGGATGACCACGCGCCGGTTGAACAGCTGACCTCAAATTTTTACGGCCGCTAAATCTTTCCCGTTGCGCCGCACGAGGAAAATCGTTATCGGATACCGTTCATAAATAATCCGTTCGTACGAATACTGCGGTTTTTCAGTCAGATACCGTGTTATACAGTCGTTCACACCGGCAAATGGGGCGCGCGTCGAGTCGCAGATGACGAAGACGAAATCATCCCCGTTGAGAATCGTGGGGAACGTGCCGTCCTTCTCCATGCGGACGAAACGGGTGGCGAACATATTCTCCAACTGGGGCCAATACAGGATATCTTCTATCACCTGAATGCGGTTTTTTGAATAGACATCGACATAGAACCCGCCTTCCGGCTTTTTGTGTACCCGCTCGATCCGGAAAAACGAAACATCGCTTCTTTTTTCCGCCACCCTCACTTCCTGTACCGTCCGGGCCACTGCGGCCAACGAATCCTTCGTGATATTCCACCGGTAGAACGGGGGATACTGAGAAGGGATCATGAAGGAAAATCCGTTGGAAAACGCATACAAAGTGAGAAGCACTATGCCCCATCCTATCGCCCGTTCGGTTCTCGATCCCTCAAGCCACCGGACGATTGCGGCCGAAACGACCGCGAGATAGAGGCCAAAGAGTGACGAGAAGGTAAAATTCCATACACCCGTGCGAAGAAGTGATGCAATCACGACAAGTTGAATGATGAGTGCAAAGACAGCCGCAACCAGCCGCATCATCCGCTTATCATGCTTATTGTGCCGGAGAAACAATACGAAGCTTCCCACAAGAGTTCCTGCGAGAATCCCGTTTACCGTAGCTGCTTCCTTCACCCAACGAAGAGAAAATGCGTACACAAACTGTGCCGCGTTTCGTGCAAGTTTCTCCCCAAACTCGGCGAACGATCCGACGAATCCGGCGGCAAATGTTCCCGCGATACGCTCTCCGACTGAAGGATCCTTCCAGATGAGCATGGCAATAGGTATATGGAAAAACACGAACACCCCAAGCGCCACACCTATAAGAGCCGCCGCAGTACGCCCTTTGTTCTTACTCCTGATGCCTGCAAACAGAAACACTGCATATAGCGGCGCAAGCGCGAGGAGTGAATGATGAATCGTCAAAGCCGCGACAAACGAGAGAATGCTTGCATACGCAAACCGGATATGTTTCCGTTCATGAAAAAGAAGGAGAAATAACAGTGCCCCGTTTGCAAACACCTGCATCACGTGCGTCTGGAAGAAGTATGCTCCCTGTGCGATGTATTCGTGGCTGAAGACCGCAAAAAGAAGCGTCAGTACGCCTGACCTGCGGTTAAAAAGAACACTTGCGATGCGGTACATAAGCGCAAACGTTATACCCTGAATAACCGTGATATTGGCAACTGCCAGGAAAAACAGTGAATCGTAGATTCGTACGAAAAACGCGACGATGTAGTAGTACAGCGGGCTGTCAATGAGGATCGGATTCCCCGATCCGCTCCATGGAATCTCGCCATACCGGACCATATGATGGGCAGCCAGATAATCCAGGTGGACATCTTCAGGGTCAAAGGGAATATCAAGACGGCTCAGGCGGATACCGATACCGATCACGATGATGATGATTGCAAGAATGTCCCAAATAGGCAACCTGCGCATAATGTATTATCATACTGTCATCCGTTCTGCGGACTGTCAATGAAACTTCCCATAATTCTTATACTCACTGGCACGCTCATCCTGCGGCTTGTCCTGTATCTCTTTAACTATCCCGACTTGAATTCCCTTGATCCCTCACTTGAATATCTGGTGAGCTCACACATCATGAAGTACCGAGAATTCCCCCTGGTCGGGACAACCGCGGCACAGGGAACGCTCTCGATCAATAGCCCCTTGTATTATTACTTCCTCTCTTTCTTTCTTCTTTTCTTTAGGAGTATCTTCACACTCAACGCAGTAAACATACTGCTCCAAACCGGCATGGCTTTTATTGCATGGAAAATGACACGGGCTCTCTTCGGATCCCGGGCGGGACTTCTTGCCGTCGTGTTTCTCAGTCTGAGTGCCTGGGGCATGCGTGCTTCCCGATTCTTCTTCCAACCGTATCTGATGCTCCCGTTTTTTCTTCTAAGCGCGTATCTGCTTTTTCAGAGTTACCGTACGAAAAACGCCCGTCTGATTTATGCCAGCATTATTGTCTATATTCTATCCCTATCGTTCCAACTCTCCCCCCTTCTCTATGCGCCCGCCTATCTTCTGGCCGTTTGGTTTGTAGCCAGGCGTATCGCGCGCCGCTTTCGCCTGGCGTTTCGGCTCGGCATCACCTTCGTTATCTCGGTAATCGTGGCATTTGGCAGTGTTGCCTATTCAATGGTATCCCAGTCAACAGTCACCCGGACGCAAATCTATGCTGCGTTCGCTCCCGCTCTTGACGGCTACGCCAGCAGACTGGAGCCGTATCTCAGCCTCTTTTTTTCCATACTCTTCTCTACGAATGTACCCTGGCTACTCACCATAGTCTTCGTCCTGAGCGTCTGGTTTTTTGCCGGGAAAGAGAGCAGCGTGCAGAAGCCATGGGCACTGGCATTGCTTCTGCTTTCCTGTTTTCCCGTCTTCGTTCTGCCACTTTTGGGCGTACCGCCGGTTGAACATTACCTTCACATTGCTGGACTATTTAGTCTTCTGTATCTTGCCGTCATTCTTGCCAAAACCGTCTTTGTGAACCGATATCTGGCCATCGTTGGCGTAGGTGTTTCCTTATTTTTTGTCCAGTCGTTTTCACACAATTTCCGATATCGCGTCCCGCTTCTTTATCAAACTGCGCAAAAAGCAACCAACGTGATAGCGAATGAACTCCCGCAGGATGTATCGTTTTTCCAGATAAAAGCAGGGAAAGAAGCCGGGAACATTGTCTACAACCTCAATGACGACTATCTTTTCTACCATCTCATCGAGGAAAAAACCGGACGCAAAATCGTTGGCACATATCCGCATCGCGGCATTCCCATAACCCCCCATGATACGGAATATCTATTCTTGAGGTGTGTCGGCCCATCAGAGACAGCAAGCACGGTCGCATTCGATGACTGCATTCCCTATCTCATGGAACGCCTGCCCTACATACCCCTTCGGACAATCATCACAACAGAATACTTCACCGTTACGCTCTTTAAGCGCGCCTCCTCCGAAAGCAGATTTACCGTGTTGGGTGACAAGTATTTCCAGCTCCAGCGCTTTTCCGATTCAGAAAAGGCCTACCGCAAGGGACTTGAATCCGCGCCGAAGAACGCGACCCTGCTTGCCGGACTCGGCAACGCGCTTATTAAGCAGGACAGACTTGATGAAGCAGAAAATGAGTTTGCCAGGATTGCAGCTTTCGATCCCACCAACGCCTCATATTTCGTGGGGTCCGGCCGTATCGCATATACAAAAGGTGAATACTCCAGAGCCGAACAGCTGTTTCTCAGGGCTATCCGTCATCATCCGGATGATACGGCAGCATACTTTGACCTGGGCAAACTCTACCGGATCACAAGGAGACACGATGACTCTGAACGGGCATTTTCCCGGGCGCTTGCCATAAACCCCAAAGACATCGGCATGATGTTTGGGCTCTCCTATCTTTATATGCAGTACCGGGAGTTTGACAAAGCCGAAGAAACGCTCAAGAAGGCAATTGCGATTGATCCGACCTATGACGGGTTGTATGTGGCTTTAGGAGACGTGTACCTTCGGACGCGACGGTACGAGGAGGCGGAAGCGATGTATACCAAGGCCCGCGAGGTGAACCCGGGAAGCGACCTTTACATCGGACTGTCTGAGCTCTACATGCAAACCGGAAGACAAAAGGAAGCGGAAGCGCTTCTGAAAAAAAGCATAGAAGTAAATCCCAAAGCCGACCGGTATCAAGGTCTCGGATTTTATTATTACCAGGTAGGAAACCTGACGGAAGCAATTCCACTCTTTCAAAAAGTGATTGAGATGAACCCCCACGGAAATGGATATATCGGTCTGGGAAGCGTATACCAAAATCAGGGAAAAATTGCAGAGGCCGAAGAAACCTTCAAACGCGCCCTTGCTACACCCTTCAAAGCCCAGGCGCAGTTTGCCCTCGGCAGTCTCTACATGACGACGAAACGGTATGAAGAATCGGAAATATTCCTCAAGCTTGCCGCTCTTGACGAGGAAATGCGCCCCCATGCCTACGCAACGCTTGGCGATCTCTATCTTATGATGGGACGGAAGGGCGATGCAAAAGCCGCGTACCTCAAATTCCAGGAGTTAGATCCGGGCAATCCCGAGGCTTCCGAGCGCCTCAATCAATTGCAGTAAAGGGGTCGTATACCGTATGATGGACGGTATGATCCCTGTTCTCTTTTTCGCGCTTGCGCCTATCTTTTTTGCTCCCGTCATCTCGGATTTCTACGATTCCGCCAAATGGTTTCTTCTTGTATATGTCTGTCTTATCACGGTTGCCGGATGGGCTTGGATGACGATTTGCAAATCACCCCGGGCCTCAACTTCCCTCTCGCCGTCAGCGATAACGCTTGCCGTCCTCTCCCTGGCGGGGTTTATCAGTCTTTTTACGGCGTCTCCCAATAAAATAGAAGCACTCACCCACCCCCTGGGCCCGGTGACGTTTGCCGCCCTTGCGATTCTTTCGTTTATCGCGCCGACGTATTGGCATGAGGGCGCGCGCAAATCATTTCTGTGGATTCTGGGCGGCGGCGTATCGTTCCTCGGAATTCTTGCCGTGTATCAATTTTTAGGGATGGGGCGCGTGATGTTTCCCTCGGTACCGTTTCTTACCGACTCTCTTTGGACACCCACAGGATCGACCGTTGCGACGGCCACGCTTTTAGGCATGACGCTTCCTCTCTTTATCCTGCAGGCGAAAGCGGCCTGGAAGCACAAACATGAATCCCGGCTCGTCGTGTTTAGCCTGATGAGCATCGTCGTATTGGCGGGACTCGCTGTCACCTTGTGGCAGCTTGTTCCAAGAATCACGGGAACGCTTCTGCCCCTTTCGCAGGGCTGGGCAATGATGCTTGATATTCTCAAAAGTCCCAAACAGGCTATGGTTGGGGTGGGAACGGAAAACTTCCTCGCTGCGTTTTCTGCGGCACGACCGGCAAGCTTTAATGTGACCCCGCTCTGGAGCGTCCGTTTCACATTAAGCTCATCATGGGTCTTCCACTTCATTACCGTCTGGGGGCTCCCCGGACTTCTGGGAATGGGACTGCTTCTGAAAAATCTACTTGGGAAACACCGGCATGCCTCCTCAGAACCGGGTATATCCCTAGCCCTTGTTTTGGGGGCAATTGCCCTTCTTATTACCCCGCCGAATGTCTCCGTTCTCATCGTCCTTGCGGGACTTCTCATTTATTCCGAATCCGCTTCGCATCCTATCCATAGTCATACGATGAAAAACGCACCGCGCATAATTTTTCTTGTTTTTGCAGGAGTAATTCTTATTTCCGGATTCTATGGCACCAGCCGGGCTCTCGTGGCAGAGCGGCTTTTCTACCGCTCTTTGAAAGCCGCGCAAGACAACAACGGCACCCAAACATATAACCTTCAGGTAGCCGCCATAAAGACCAATCCGGGAGTCAGCCGGTACCGCATCATCTATAGCCAGACGAATCTCGCCCTGGCCACGTCGCTTGCCGGGAGTCTCGCCGAGCGAAACGAAGCCTCAAGCGAGGCCATCTTACAGGATCGGAATCTCGTGACCCAGCTTGTCTCACAGTCCATTCGTGAAGCCAAAGCCGCAGTTTCCCTCAATCCCCTCAATATCCTTGCATGGGAAAATCTCGCACGCATTTACGAGCAACTCATCGGTGTGGCCCAGGGCGCCGATTCGTGGGCGATAACGACGCTTGGTGAAGCCATCAAACGCGATCCTGTCAATCCTGTCCTTCCTCTTGAGCTAGGAAGTATCTATCTTCGGATGAAAGACTATCCCAAAGCAATCGCCCAGTTTGACCGGGCCACCAAGCTTAAACCTAACTACGCGAACGCCTGGTACAATCTCGGAAACGCATACCGCATAAACGGCGATGATATACAGGCGCTTTCAGCGCTTGAGCAGGCGCAGAAATTCGTCACACCGGGAAGCGACGACGCGCGCATTGTTGCCCAAGAACTCGATGCCCTGAGAAACCCATCACTCCCTGCACCAACCGCCACCCCTACTCCGACGCCGGTTCTCAGTCCGCCGCTTGATATACCGAATCAGTAAATGAGAACATTATCCAAGCAGATAGGCGTAGCCAACGGGTAACGCGAATAGAATACATAAGCGGTACGCGGACAATTTCCAAGACCGTTCGGTCGGATCACTATGAAATTACACCATGAGCGCTTGACGGCGCCATGTATCTTTATCATCGTTTTTGTCATCGGCTTATTCCTCGCCCCCCGGATCGGGCCTGCCTGGGATGAGCCGGATAATATCTTCGCCGGCGGCCAGTACGCGACGTTTTTCGGAAACGGCATGAATCCCAGGATTCTTACCCGCCGCGATCCAGATGCCTCAGAGTTCGGCGACAGGATATTTACCCAGGAGCCGGCCATTGCGCGCTATCCCCCGTTCCCAAACTACATCGGCACGCTCATCGCAAAACTCAGTGCGCTGCCCAACCGTACCACCACGGGCAAGGATATTATCGTCTCGTTTCACCTGGCGACAGCGCTCTTTTTTGCCCTGCTTGTTGCAACAGTCTTTCCGTTTGGAAAACTTCTTGGATTTTCGTATTGGGAGAGCGCGTTGGCAGCACTTTTCACATTTTCGTACCCCACGCTCTTCGGTCACGGACTTTCAAACCTGAAAGACACCTCACAGGTTGCATTGTTTACCCTATCGTTATATTTCCTCGCCAAATTTACCCTTCTGAAACATAGGAGTGCCCTTATCGCCGGAGCTCTCATCTGGGGACTTGGGCTTGCCTCCAAATTCAACGCTGTCTATATCCCGGTTATCTACATCGTTTGGATTCTTCTAACCAAAAGGGGGAAATTAGCATCGTATACACTTCCGATGCTGACTGTTCTCGTGATAGGTCTTGTCACAACAGTGTTGCTGTGGCCTTATCTTTGGTTTGATCCTGTCAATCGGATTGGTGAAGTTATCGCGTATTTCACGACTGTGGGCCAGGGATACCGCCTATTCTGGAACGGAACTCTCTATCAGGTCGGAGTCGGTCAAATTCTCTGGTGGTATCCGTTTGCAAATATACTTCTCGGAACCCCTCCGCTGCTTCTAGTCCTGATAGTAGCTGGCGTCTGGTCGGCAATGCGAACGATCATTTCGCGTCACTCCTCATGGGAAAAAGTGTTTCTCTTGTTTGTCTGGATTGCTATTCCCCTTCTTCGGGCTTTCCTCCCCAACGCCGCATTTTATGACGGTATGCGTCACTTCATGGAGATTCTCCCGCCATTACTGCTCACAAGCGTCCTGGGTCTTCGTTTCCTTCTGTCCCGGCTCGAACGCGTGCGACATATCAGCATGGTAACACGCTGGTATGTCGTCGCGCCTATCTTTCTTCATCTTTTTGTCGTCAACATGCTCTATTTTCCCTACTCCACCGGGTATCTCAACATGTTTGCCAATAACCCCAACGAACGATTTGACCGGGATATCGAAGCCCTGTCGGTGAAGGAATCCGTTGACTATCTCCACCGGAAATACGGCGATATCACGCTGTGGTCTCCCATCGGCGGTCACCTCTCCTGGTACTACCTTACCCCGGCCGACCGGTATGTATATAGCGCGACTGAGGCGGATACGATTATCCTGGTGAACAAATCCTCCCACATCAGGGAGAAGGAATTTAGAGAAACTCTCCCGAAACAGTTCGCCCTGGACAACGTCATTGTGCGCGGGAACGCGATTTTCGCGTGGATATATAGGCAACGATAACAGAATACAATGATCCGGCTGCGATGACGCAGTACAGCGCAATTCCCGTCAGAAGTGATTTTCCCATAAACACGAGTCCCTTCTCGCGCGATACGAACCGCAGGAATTTCCACAGAAGTACGAGGTGAACCGCAAGAAGTACGCCAGCTCCTATGATGCTTATTGATTTGATCATCGGGACCGGCACCAGGAAAAACAATATGGCGCCCGTCGCAAACAAGCTCACCGCGCCTACGGCAGTCAGCGCAGCGAGGCTCTCCCACACTGTCGTTGCGACGGGATCGAATTTGCGCCGCGTGTTATAGAGCCGCATCCAGTAGAAACTTCGCCAGAAGTACTTTCGTGCCACGGGCACGAAGGACTCGAATTCATGATGCACCCGCACGTCCGGAGCGAAGATAATCGCATATCTCTTGGCGATTCTGTAGGTTAACTCCACGTCTTCCATCTGACGGAAGCTTTCGTTAAACCGTCCCAATCTCGTAAATACATCCCTTTTGATTGCCGCGACTCTTGTGCTGAAGAGATAATAATATCCGTCGCTTCCGCGTTCGTTCGTCCAATAACTCCAGTCCCGAAGCGCCTTAAACTGCGGGAAGAACGCATTCGTGTGCTGTTTTTTATCCCACACGCCGGTAAGCGCCGTTAAGTCAGGGTCATCCTGGAATTTCTTCGCGACACGGGCCAGCGTATCCGGATAAACCGTCACGTCAGCATCCAGGAAAAGCAGTACCGGAGCTTTTGCCCTCTTCGCCGCTGCGTTTCTTGCTGCCGCCGGCCCCCTGTTCACCGGCAATCTCACAAGTTGAACCGGTTTTTGACCGACCTTCTGCTTCAGTAGTTTAAGAAGCTGGAAGGGTTTTTCCGTATGGGACGCATCATCGCCCACGATCACCTCAAACCGCTGAAACGACGACTTCTGAAGAGAGGCAAGAAGTCTTTCTACCGTTTCCCAGCTATTGTAGGCAGGTATGACGACGGACAACCAGATGCGTGTCATACGCGTGCAAATACTATCATGTCATCCCACGGATTTACAGGATTCTTTATGTTGAACCGGTCCAGAAGCTTTCCGATCGGTTTGAGGATCCAGCCAAGTGACGGGAAGTAATCTGCTCCTCTGGTGAAGACAAAAGACAAAGGAAAGGGGCGCGGCGTATCTCTTCTAATTTCTATATCCCGAAATCCGGATATCTCAAGAAGCCGCCGCATACTTTCAGAAGACAGAAGGACCACATGCTCCGGATGAGCAAACCCAAACCACCGTCGTCCCATGATCTTCCGCCAGAATCCCCCAGAGTCAGGGGTTGCGAGGACGACCAAACCGCCCTTTTTGAGTAATTTATGTATCCTATACATAAATCCTATCGGATCGCGTTCATGCTCGATTATCTGGAATGCGGTAATCACATCGAATTTCCGCTTCGCAAGGCCTGGCCTTGCGAAGCTAGCGATGGTCCCTGCGTGCACGTTAAGCCCTTTCGCCTTGCAATATCGGGCTGCATCACGAGATATATCCACGCCTACTCCCTCAATTCCTATAAGCTTTGCTTCCTCAAGAAGTACACCCATCGCGCAACCTATATCCAGAAGCTTCATTCCTTTATTCGTTTTTCTCCCTACGCGTCTCCCTATTTCCAACATTTTTTGGCGGAAATACGCGCGGTGTACTTCAATCTGTTCCAGATACGGCGCGAAGTGGCTGAAATCTTCGTGGTAGAGTTTCCTGATCTCTTTTGCAGTCGGCATGGGGACAAGTTGGACGAGTCCGCACGATTCGCACCGCGCCATATGTCCCGCTTTGTGGGGAAACAAGGTAGTGAGTCGGGCGTGATCACACACAACGCAACGCATACGTGGAGTATACCAGAACGTTGGTTGCCAACAGCAAGACAACTGACTAGAATACCGTCATGAAGAAAAAGGTCTTAGTAACCGGCTCCGGCGGACTGGTCGGCAGTCAGGCGGTAGACTTTTTCGCCAAACGCGGATTTGCGGTATTCGGCATCGACAACGATATGCGCGCGCAATTCTTCGGGGCGACGGCAAGCACCCGTGCCAACGCGCGCCTCCTTCTCAGGATACATCCCTCGTACCAACATTTCTCCTTTGACATCAGAAACGCGAGAAAAGTAGAGGAACTCTTCAGCAAGCATCACTTCGATCTGGTCATCCACACCGCCGCCCAACCATCCCATGATTGGGCGGCTTCTGATCCGATGACGGATTTCTCTATAAACGCAGCTGCCACATTGTCGCTTCTTGAGTCGTACCGGCGCCACTGTCCCAAGGGTGTATTTCTGTTTACGTCCACCAACAAAGTCTACGGCGATCGCCCCAACCTGCTTCCCTTCATCGAGAAGAAAACCCGCTTTGAACTGCGCAGCAACAATCCGCACTATCGCGGCATCGACGAATCGATGAGTATCGATACGTCGCTTCATAGCCTGTTTGGCGCCTCGAAGGTATCGGCAGATATTCTCGTGCAGGAATACGGCCGGTACTTCGCACTCAGAACCGGCATCTTCCGTTGTGGGTGCATCACCGGGCCCGCGCACGCAGGAGCGCCCCAACACGGATTTCTGGCATACCTCGTCCGCGCTATAGCAAGCGGCATCCCCTACACGATCCATGGATACAAAGGGAAACAGGTCCGCGACAATATCCATGCATATGATCTCGTGCAGGCGTTTTGGCAGTTTTACCGGCGTCCGCGTGTGGGCGAAGTCTACAATATGGGCGGCGGCAGATTCTCCAACGTCTCAATTCTGGAAGCCATACCTATCATCGAATCGCGCTTGGGGAAGAAAGCAAAAATTACCTACAACGCAACGCCAAGACGGGGCGATCATATCTGGTACATCTCAAACGTGAAGAAATTCCGCTCCCATTATCCGTTCTGGAAACAGACATACGACACGAACCGCATTCTTGACGAGCTATGCTCCCTTGCCGTTTCTTCGTAAATCTTCCCGCGCCCATGCAATGGTTTCTGTTAACGCCTTCGTGAAGCTCGTTTGCCTCCATCCCGGCAGAAGCCGCTTCGTTTGTGTCAGTCTCGCGGCAGACCGCGGTATATCCCCTGGCCGGGGTGCCAGATGGACGATGGGATATGTTTTTGGGTTAGCGCCCGCGGCTCGTATGACGCTTCGGGCCAGGACGTTAATCGACGTTGGCCTTCCACTTCCTACGTCAAGCACTTTTCCATACGTTTCCTTTGCATCGACAACGCGAACCCATACATCTACGACATCGTGAACAGATATGAAGTCCCGCGACTGGTCACCCGAACCGAATATCTTAATTTCCTCACCTCGCAGTACGTTTCCTATAAATATCGCAAGCACCCCCTGATACGGATTGGTTATACTCTGTCCGGGGCCGAAAACATTAAACATGCGTAGCGACGTTACATCAAATGGGGCAGCAATATCCGGACGCCTTGCCGTCAGATGGATAAACCGCTCTGCCGCGTACTTGGATACGCCGTAATACGACGAAGGGCCGTCCGGTCCGGCAGCAAGCATGCTCGAAGCATACACAAACCGCTTTACCTTGTATTTCAAACTCGCCAAAACGACGTTCACCGATCCGAAGTAATTGACCTCGATATCACCCCGCGGATCCATATACGAACCGATGTTCGAGGCGCGCCCTGCGATGTGACACACGATATCTGGCTGATATGTCAGAAATGTCCGCGCCAAAGCTTTATTATCCCGCACATCGCCTTTTGCGAAGTGAGCTTTCTTGGGAATCGCGTCTTTTCTTCCCGTCGACAAATCATCGAAAACCACAACACGATACCCTGCTTTTATATATCCTCGCGTGACATGTGATCCGATGAATCCTGCGCCGCCGGTGACAAGAATCGTCTTCATGTGGAGGTATTATATACTAGTACCTATGCCGCGCCAGTCACGCACGTATTCCCACCGTTTCATTCTTTTTGGCATTCTCGTTTTGGCATCCTTCATACGACTGTGGTATATACACTACAGTGGTAACACGATCGTTCTGAAGCCTGACAGTCAGGGGTATTACGTCGAGGAAAACTTCTTCGGGAAAAACTTCCTCACCAATCTCATAAATCCCAACAGAACTCCCGGATATACGCTCCTGACGTCTCTTGCTGTGGGGGCAACCGGCGACACGTATCCGCCCTACAAGTCACAGGAATTTATTGAACGAAGTTTCATTCTTATTCCCATACAAACAATTATTGGCATCGTATCGCTCATATTTCTCTTCGATATGCTCATGACCGTGGGTGTTTCGTCTTCCCATACGGCCGCTTTCACGGGATTCACCGCACTGAACATTTACCAGTTTATCTGGGACCGCGCGCTTCTTACGGAATCATTGTATATTTCGCTTTTTACCGTTCTTCTCTGGCTTTTTGTAAAGCTTCTTCAGCGACCTTCCGCACCCACCGCAGCTTTGTTTACCATCCTTGCCGGGTATGAATTTCTCATCCGTCCCGCAGGACTTCTTATTCCGTTTCTTCTATTACCGATTGTTTTCTGGGCACACCGGACAAAACGCGTGTTTATACTTATGGCGGCATCCCTCATCCTCTACAGCGCGGTTCCGGCGGGCCTTCTTGTCGGCAACCGACTGCTCCATGGATTCCGGGGTATCAGTTACAACACGGACTTCGCTGTTTTCGGGAGAATCCTCTTATTTGACATTCCCGTCGATGCAGCCGCCCGGGTCCAGCCGCTCTTTACCCAGGTAACCGAGTATCGCCAAAAGGGAGGAAATGTCAGCATACCCTGGTATTTCTTCGTCTATTACAACAATGAAATATACGGACGCCTCGATAGCCTTCAGGAATTCAACCGGCTTGTTATCCGGGATCAGTTCCCCGCATTTGCCGCATCTGTCATTGAAGATGTGCCGAAAGCGTTCTCGGATACGGAAATGTACGGCGTTTTGTACCGTGCGGCTACTCCGAGTCTGGCACGCGCAGTATTTGATACCTTCGAGTGGATCGTACGCACGATTCAGAAATCTACAATCATCTTTCTTTTCCTTGCGCCTTTTTCCGTATGGTTATTTCTGAAAAGGCCAACACCCATTCACTCATTTCTTTTCGCAATCGCTCTCATCGAGGGATATCAGCTCGTCTCAAGTCTCATCTTCGGGGGCGCATGGGAATTCGCCCGCCATATGATCACCACACAAACCTTCCTTTTCTTTTTCCATTTCTGGTGGATTGCGCGAATCCTTTCACGGATATATAAAAGATAGCCGATGCTACCACAACTCACCATCATCATCCCCGCCAAACACGAAGAAGAATCCATTCTTGCGGTCCTTGAATCCCTCCTGAGGTCCGTAAAAACTCCTCACCGGATTCTTGTCGTCAACGATACGGACGAACTGGACAAAACTGCCGACTCTGTCCGTCCATTCATCAGGCGTCATCCTGAGGTATCGCTTCTTCATCGAACCGGCAAGACAAGCTCATTTGCATCCGCCCTTGCCATGGGAATTGCCGCTACGAAGACTCCCCTTGTGGTTCCGGTTATGGCGGATCTCTGCGATGACCCGAAAGATATAGACCGGATGGTGAAGAAAATGGAAGAAGGGTGGGACATCGTGTGCGCTTCACGGTATATGAGCGGCGGCCGCAAAACAGGCGGGCCGATTCTTCAGTCACTCTTTTCCCGTTTTGTCTGCACGACCATGCGCCTCATTACCGGCATCCCTACGTGGGATATAAGCAATGCGTATAAAATGTACCGGACATCAGTCATCCGTGCGATTCCGATCGATAAGCGAAGCGGCGTGGAAGCATCCATGGAGATCGTTCTTCAGGCTTATTACAACGGTGCGAAAATAACGGAAATCCCGACACGGTGGCTCGGCCGCACGAAGGGGCACTCGAAGTTTCGGTTCTGGCAGCGTTTCCCCCGATACCTTCGTATCTATATCTGGGCCATCAGTCAGCGCCTCTTCCACAGTCTGTCTCCCCATCCGGCGACAGGCGCATAATACCGGGAAATGTATGCACGATCCTCAGGCGCCAACAATCCCAAACGGTTGCTATCTCCCTGATAAATATATTCTACATTCCCTTGGGTAAGCGCTTGGGAAAACTCGGGCGGCTGACGTGTCATGAACCTGGTGAAACTCCCAAATGCGACACAGCAGATATAGTACCCGTCTTTCCAGAAAAGCATCTTCCCCTCAAGATCAACGACAGAACTCTCGCGTGGCACCGACGCGATGAGCCGCTTTGTTTCCGCAAGCTGAACCCCGTTGCCCATCGCCAATTTTGGGGTATTGACGGATACGGTCGTCTGGGCAAGAAACAGCGCCAGGACAAGAATAAGAAACCCTAACAATACCGTGTTTCTTTTTTCGACGAACTCAAAAAGCCATACCAATCCGTCGGCAGCGTAGTATGAAACGAAGATCGCAATGGGGATAAGGTATTGACTGTGTTTCAAGGGGAAAAACTGCACGTACCCATAGACGGATACGATAAACGTGCCGGCCATGAGAAGCTCCGTGAGCGTTTTTTTCCTGTTGCCCTCCGCAGTGACAAACGGGGTGAAGAATCTTAGTACCCCAACCAGCAGTCCGATAATCCACAATGCGTGATTGGCGATAAGTCCGGGTGTCATCCCCCATCCTCCATAAAACGACGCATTGGGGAAGAAAAACAGATGCGATTCCATGATGTCGATCTTCCCCACCTGCGTTGTCTCAAACGGGAGTTTGCCGACGGAATAGAGCGCATGCCCCACATCGCCAAGAGAAATGAAATATATGAGAAGGATAAGGAGTGGTGCAGCAGCTCCAAACATAAACGCCGCCACGTCTTCGCGCCGTATCTCAGCCATCTTCCAGGCAAGCATTGTGACGGCTGTCCCGACGGCAAGAAACGGTATCGTTTTCACAAAAACGATAAGCGATACCATGTATCCCACGCCCGCAGAAAACCATTGGGCGCGCCTGCCCGAACGGATCGCATGGATGTGAACCAGAAGACTGGAGAAGGCCAACAACGTTGCCAGATTGTCCGGCCTGATTTCCAGAAATTTATCATAAGGCATGGGAAGAAATGCAAGAATGATAAGCGGCAGGAGCATCCATCGGCTCGTTCGTGTCCATGCAAATGCCACCCCCAAGGATGCAAGAATACCCAGAAAAATCACAAATGCAAGCGCCCTGGCCGCAGTGAAAACCTGCGCACTCATCCAAAAAAGCTTCACAACCGGCGCGAAAAAGAAAAGAAACCCGGGAGTGAATATGAGGAAAAAATCAGTATAAGGACGCTCTCCTTTTGCGATATTGGCCGCCCAGTGGAGATAGCTAAACTCGTCTACGTCAAAGAACCTGGTCTGCGATACCTGCCACCGCCAATAGAGAAGCAACGCGAATGTTGCCAAGAGAATCCCCTGGATAATACGCTCCCCGTATCGCTTCATCCTCCCATTGTAACAGAAGGAGAAATGATGTATTGTACCGGCCAGAATGGTGAAAATCGCCGTTATCGGATACGGGTATTGGGGACCGAACATCGTCCGGAATCTGTCTCTTCTGCCGGGCGCGTCCGTTTCATGGGTCTGTGATGTCAATCCCAAAGTCCTTGCGTCCATACCTCTTCAATACCCCACCGTGAAAACCACGAAACGCATCGATGATGTCTTTGCTGATCCCCAGACGCATGCGGTTATTATCGTTACACCTCCAAGTACTCACTTTTCCCTTGCTCGGAAAGCCATTCTCGCCGGCAAGCACGTTCTCGTGGAAAAACCGCTCACGACAAGTGAAAAAGACGCCCGAACTCTGCTCTCCCAGGCGCAGCGCGCGAAAAAAACGCTCATGGTCGACCACACATTTCTCTTTACTCCCGCAGTGAGGAAACTAAAAGATATTCTCACCCGCGGCGCGCTGGGACGGGTCTTTTACGTGGACAGCGTGCGCACTAATCTGGGTTTATTTCAGAAAGACAGCAACGTCGTTGCAGATCTTGCGGTCCATGACTTCTCCATCATGCATTACCTCTTCGGGAAATCACCGACCCGTATTTCCGCAACCGGCATCGCCCAGGAAGATCTCCACCAGGAAACAGTCGCCCACATCGCGGCAACATACGACAGCATGCTGTTTCTCCACAGTCACGTCAGCTGGTTGTCCCCCATTAAGATACGCCGAATGATTCTCGTCGGGACGAAAAAGATGGCAGTCTATGATGATATGGAACCATCAGAGAAAATCAAAATTTACGACAAAAGTGTCTCCGTCACCTCCGATCCCAAACAGGCGTACGCCTTGAGAGTCGGTTACCGAAGCGGCACGGCGGTCGTCCCGAAGCTTGATGTCGGCGAAGCGCTCTTCGGCGTTGTTTCTGAGTTTGTCCGGTCAGTAAATACCGGCAAGCCCCCTCTTACCGATGGCAATCAGGGATTGTTGGTGGTACGCTGTATCGAGGCTGCAACGAAGTCATTAAGACGTGAAGGAAAGCCAATTTCTTTGTCATTCCGGGCATGACCCGGAATCCATATCCTTCTCAGGGCATTGGATCCCGGCTCGGAGGCCGGGATGACAAAAAACAGCATATGATTAAAAACGATGTCAAACTCGGGAAAAACGTCGTCATCCACCACCCGGATCAGGTCAACCTCTTCGGCTGCACGATCGGTGAAGGCACCTCCATCGGTTCCTTTGTCGAGATAAAAGCAGGCGCAGTCGTTGGGAAAAATTGCAAGCTCCAGGCGATGGTTTACATTCCCGAGGGTATCACGATCGGCGACGGCGTCTTTGTAGGGCCCAACGTCACGTTCACCAACGACCGCTATCCCCGGGCGACCAACGAGGACGGCACACGCAAGGAAGCCTGCGACTGGCAGATGGACCGGACAGTCGTGAAAGACGGTGCCGCCATCGGTGCGGGCGCGACCATTCTTCCGGGAGTGACGATCGGGAAAAACGCACTCGTCGGGGCCGGCGCAGTCGTCACGAAAGACGTTCCCGACGGCGCAACGGTGGTCGGAAACCCTGCCAAAATAATCAAGAAATGAATATCCCCCTCGTCAATCTCGCCCGCCAGTATGCATCCATCAAACGCGAAGCGGACGCTGCCATTGCCCGCGTGTGCGCAAAAGCTGATTTCATTCTCGGCGACGCAGTCGGCGAATTTGAAGAAGCCTTTGCCCGGTACATCGGCGTTTCTCATTGCGTGGGAGTCGCAAGCGGCACGGACGCCATCAAGATTATGCTTCAGGCGGCTGGCATCACCAAGGGTGATGAGGTTATCCTCCAGGCAAACACGTTTATCGCAAGCGCGCTTCCGGTTATCGAACTGGGTGCCACACCGGTCTTCGTCGACTGTGACGAGGACGGCATGATTGATGTGGAGGGGGTGAAACGCGCAATCACGAAGCGCACAAAAGCGATTCTCCCCGTTCATTTGTACGGCCGCCCTGCTCCGATGGAAAAACTCACAACACTCGCACGCGCCCATAAACTCCTCGTTCTTGAGGACGCCGCACAAGCCCACGGCGCATCCATTAGCAGGAAGAAAACCGGATCATTCGGCGATATGGCTGCGTTTTCCTTCTATCCCGGCAAGAACCTGGGCGCGTTTGGCGATGCTGGCGCCATTACCACAAACAATGCCAGATACGCCGAAACCATCCGCATCATTAGAAACATCGGCCAGAAGAAGAAATACGACCACATCCGCCTGGGCACGAACAGCCGTCTGGATACGATCCAGGCCGCCGTCCTGTCAGTGAAACTCAAACATCTTGACGCCTGGAACGAAAAAAGAAACGCCGTTGCCAAACAATATATAGCAATGCTCGCGGGCGTCGGCGATATTATCCTTCCTTCAGAAGTCGGCAAAGACGAGTATCAGAACTATCACCTCTTCATCGTCCGCACTGCCCGCCGCGATGCCTTAGCCAAATATCTTGAAGAAAAAGGAATTCACACTGGCATCCACTACCCCACTGCGTTACATCTGACGCCGGCCCTCAAATTCTTAGGGTACAAGAAGGGTGACTTCCCGGTATCCGAAGATCGCGCAAAAACCATGCTTACCCTTCCTATCTACGCCGAATTAACGCAAAAAGAAATTGCCTACATTATCCGTGAGATCAGGAAATTCTTCGCGAAATAGTCCGCTTACCGAAGCCCCGGAAACACGAAAAGGAATACGACCGACACAATGAAGGCGAACGTAAACCCGGTGACATGGATTTTTGCTTTCCCTCCATGGAACCGCTCGATGAGCTTCACCTTTGCTACATAGAGCGCAAACAATGTGCCAAGCAGCGCAAGCGGCGGATACGCATCGGCGCCTTTCCACCAGTTTGCAGCCCAGGCTGTCCACCCGCTCCAACGAAGAACAACCGTGTGAACGACAATCCCAAGAAGCGCCACCCGCGCACCTATGTATTGAAGCTTCCACCAGGAAGAAGCAGGAAGAAGCTTTTGCAGCTTCATGAATGAAAACGCAAACAGGAGCGCCATAAGAACAAGGCCCAGGAGTCCCGGATACGCGGACCAGGGACGGGCTTCATAGAACCCGAACGGTCCCCTGCGCGCTAGTGGGAACATGGACAGATACACGTGAGTAAATCCCGTAAGAAACGCGGCCATTCCAAGCTCGCGCCGCAAAATGAAAAGTGACCGCCATACTGCGCCAAAAAGCCTGTTCATGGGGCCGATAAGAAGGACAAACGAGAGAAGAAACAACGTTCCTGACGAGAGGGTTTTATTGAGAATCGTTAATCCCTTGGCCTCGCCGACGAGCATGGTATATTTCCAGGTTCCCAGAAGGACGAGGGCGCCCAACAGGACAGCAAGGACGTATTGAACGGTTTCACTTGGTGCCATATGGAGAGAAGTGTCATTCTTGGTTTTTGCCATACTCTTTCATTCAAACACTATTTCCTGCCACATACAATACACTGCCGTACATGCGTGTGGTATTATGCGTGGGCATGAAACTAGCCGGATCATCCATTCTCGTCACCGGGGGCGCCGGATTCATTGGTTCGCATTTCGCCGAAACGATGGCAAAGACTGCGCGGGTGACGGTCTATGACAAATTCGCTTCTTCCGTGGTGACCCCCAAGGAGCTCTTATCCTTCGGCGTCAAACGGGTAATAAAGGGTGATGTTCTGAACACCAAACTTCTCACATCCTCTCTTCGCGGCATCGATGTCGTTTTCCATTTCAGCGCAGCGTGCGTCCGCCTCTCACTGTCAGACGAACGGTATGTTCATGAAGTCAACGCCACGGGTGCCCTCTCGGCTCTTTTGGCCGCGAAGAAGGCAGGAGTGAAGAGATTTATTTATATCTCTTCCTCCGAAGTCTACGGCAGTGCTACCACTCCCAAAATTCCAGAAACGCATTCTATGAACCCTACAACGGTGTACGGCATGAGCAAATACATGGGCGAGCTCTATACCAGGCATTTCAACGATCACCAGGGACTGCCCACGCTCATCATCCGGCCGTTTAATACCTACGGCCCCCGGAGCCATTTCGAGGGAGTTTACGGCGAAGTTATCCCCCGTTTCGTCGTTCGCGCACTCAACGGCAAGCCTCCCCTTATCTTTGGTACGGGCAAACAAACCCGCGACTTTACCTACGTTACCGATACGGTGGCCGGCATCATACAAGCCGGGCAGTCAGATGTACTTCTGGGTGATGCCGTGAACATTGCCCGCGGAGAGGAAGTCACGATCCGGGATATCGCCTCATACATCTGTGCCGAAACAGGTCTTCCTGATAAACCTGTTATGAAACCGGCCCGTCCCAGCGACGTCATGCGTCACTATGCGGATATCAGGAAAGCAAAAAAATTTCTTTCTTACTCGCCGCAGATTGACATTCGGGAAGGGATAAAAAAATATATCGCATGGGTGAAAAAAACGTATCCGGATCCGAAAAAACTGTTATCACAAGTGCCTGATGTTAATTGGTAATGAAAAAGAATACAAATAGTCCGGCAGGGTCCGCGCTGAGTCACGGCTTCCCGCCCAACCCCTACAATCCCCACGCCTGGATTCTGGGGAATCCCGTAATTGGTGAAGGCACCTGGATCGGCGCATTCACGCTCATCGATGCCAAACACGCCAGCGTGACGATAGGAAAAGGCTGCAATATCGCAACAGGTGCCCAGGTCATTAGCCACTCCACAGTCCGCCGCTGCGTCAGTGAGCGCGCATACGACAAGATCGACACGGGTGATGTGACCATCGGCGACTATTGCTTTATCGGCTCCAATGCGGTAATTCTTATGGGATCGACGATCGGCCATCATAGCGTCATCGGAGCAGGTTGCGTCGTTCCGGAAGGGACAACCATCCCTCCCTACTCGCTCGTCATGGGCGTCCCGGGAAAAGTGGTTGGGTCGAGTAAAAAATATCTCAAATGAAAAAAATAATTCCGGTTGCCAAACCATATTTTACGAAAGACGATGAAGAGGCCGTTGCCTCGGTCGTACGCTCCGGATGGGTCCTTCAGGGCCCCAAAGTAGAAGCATTGGAGAAACTTCTCGGCGACTACATCGGGAGTCCCTATTCCGTCGCCACTTCAAGCGCTACCACCGCCATGCACCTGGGACTTCTCGCAAGCGGTATCGGCCCGGGCGATGAAGTGCTGGTCCCTTCATTCTCATTTATCGCAAGCGCCAACTGTATCGTTCATGCGGGAGCAACCCCTGTGTTTGTCGACATAGATCCCGCAACCTACAATCTGGATCCCGCTGACGTCGAACGGAAAATTACGAAAAAAACACGGGGTATCCTCGCTGTCCACCAGGTAGGGTTGGCTGCCGACCTGCCAAAACTCGCGAAAACCGCGCGAACAGCAAAAGTACTCCTTTTTGAGGATTGTGCTTGTGGTTTGGCCTCAACGATACACGGCAAACATGTCGGAAATTGGGGGGCATGGGGCGCGTTTTCCTTTCACCCGCGTAAAGCAATCACGACAGCGGAGGGCGGTCTTCTGGTGACCAAAAATGCAAACATCGCAAAAATCGTTTCCATGTTGCGGGCTCACGGCGCGTCGATAGATGTGAAGAAGAGAGATAACAGTCGCAAAGTATTATTTGAATCCTATCCTCTTATCGGGTACAACCTGAGAATGTCTGATATCCACGCGGCACTTGGGCTCTCGCAATTTACGAAATTAGCCTCGATTCTGGAAGCGCGACAGGAGGTTGGTAAACGCTACAACATGGCATTTGCGGGTCATCCTGTTATCATTCCCCCGTTTATTCCCGAAGGGTATTTCCACACCTATCAGTCATATATGATCAGACTCTCAGGCGGCGCTCGTATCCGCGACCGGCTCATGCAGAAACTCCTTGATGCTGGGATCGCCACACGCCGGGGCATCCCTTCTGCCCATTTGGAAGCCCCCTACCGCAAGCTCTATCCGAAACTCAAACTCCCCCACACCGAGCTTGCCTCGAAAGAGACGCTTACCATTCCTATCTATAAGGGGCTTACGCCCAAAGAGCAGGATTTTGTCATCGACCGTATACTCACATTCACTGCCCAATTGATGAAATAGTATAATTTTGCAGTGCTTTGCCAGACGGGTGGCACGGAAAAATTCCTGCGAACCGGCGCGTAGCGCACAGTGTGCAAAGACAACTGAGCGTTCGCTCTTCATTCGTCAATATGACTGTATATGCGAACGCTCACGTAGCGAACGATGGGGTTACTTATTTAATCGAGAGAACCATCTGGTGAGCGTGTCTTTGCAAATTCGTGTGCGAAGCTGATATCGTTCGCACGGAAAACATCTACTATGAAATTATGAACAGGACTAAACGTATCCTTGTTGCGGGCGCGGGCGGCGCCCCCGCCACCAACTTCGTCCGCTCGCTTCGAAGTGCACCGGAAAAATTCTATCTCGTCGGCACTGACGCCGATCCGTATTACCTTGCCCGTGCAGAGACAGACGCGCGTTATTTGGTGCCCAAAGCGTCTGACCGCAGTTTTCGCAAGAAACTTCTTACCATTATTAAGAAAGAAAAAATCGACTTCGTTCACGTACAGAATGATGAGGAAATCCTCTGGTTCAGCCGTAATCGGGGTAAACTTCCCGTACGCTTATTTCTCCCTCCGAACGATGTTGTCGTCACCTGTCAGGACAAATACCGTTCGTATGTAGCGTGGCAGAAGGCGGGAATAACGGTCCCCAAAACGATGCTTATCAGCACCCCCTCGGACCTTGCGCACGCGTTTGCGACGCTGGGGCCACCTCTTTGGCTACGCAACATTCACGGCGCAGCAGGCAAAGGATCACTTCCGGCAACGAGCGTAAAACAGGCAACCTCATGGATCGATTTCCATGACGGCTGGGGACACTTCACTGCAGCATCCTATTTGTCTCCCCACAGCGTCACCTGGATGTCTATTTGGCTGGACGGCAATCTCATCCTCGCACAAGGAAGAAAACGGCTCTATTGGGAAATGGGGAAAGTCTCCCCTTCCGGCATCACGGGCGTGACGGGTGCGGGACTGACGATCAGGGATCGGCATGTCGACCGTATTGCAAAGGAAACAATTCTCGCCATTGACCCCAAACCACACGGACTCTACGGCGTGGACTTAACGTATGACCGGAAAGGCCAGCCAAACCCGACGGAGATCAACATCGGGAGATTCTTTACCACGCACCACTTCTTTACCCAGGCAGGCCTAAATATGCCGTACATCTACACCAAACTCGCATTCGGCGAGAAAGTTGCCCTCCCCAAGCGCCGCATTAATCCCCTGCCTACCGGTCTCGTCTGGATCCGCGGCATGGACTTTTTGCCTGTTTTAACGACGATGAAAAAGTTAAAAAAGTAGCAGTTGTTGATAAACGGCAAGTGAACAATTTTGAAGACAACTGCGCGTTTGCTCGGTTCATGTGAGGAATTCCTCTTATGTGCAAACGCGCACTTAGCGAAAAACGGGGAAACGTATAAGGGCAAAAGAGCCATCAGTTGAGCGTGTCTTTACAAATTCGTTCACAAGCCGGTTATGAAAACGTATGAACATACTTCTCACCGGCAGCTCCGGATTTCTGGGATCCAGGGTCTACACGCAGCTTCGGCAAACCCGTCACCGCGTATTTACCATACGCCGCCCGCAATATGATCTTCTCAACCGAACATCCCTCGCCCGCCTTGCGAAATCACTTCCGCCCATCGACCTCATCATTCATCTTGCCGCCGAAGTGCCGAAGACCAAAAAAGATGACACGAAAGAACTCTTTACCAGAAACATCCGCATGACCAGAAATCTCATATCAGTCTTCGGAACCCGAAACATTATCTTCGCAAGCACAATTGAGGTATATGGAATAATCGGCACCAAAAAAATATCGGAGAAAACGCCTGCAAATCCAATTTCTTGGTATGGCAAAAGCAAACTCGCCTGCGAACATCTCCTCCCCGACGCGATGGTCCTTCGTTTCTCGGTCATCTACGGATCAGGCGACACGATTTCCCGCGCGATCCCCAATTTCATTCACACCGCTCAAAGCGGAAACCCCATCGTCATCTTTGGAGCAGAAAACAAACGTGATTACCTCCACGTTGACGATGCCGCCCGTGCGGTACTCCTCTCAGTGGAGAAATTTTCTGCCGGAGTGTTTTGCATAGGAACGGGGCATGCAGTAACCCTGCGCAGTGTTGCAAAGTCCGTTTCACGGCTCGTGTCTCCGACAGTCCCTGTCAGGGAAAAACCAGGAGCCCCCAGAAATAATCTCGTATACTCGATTGCGAAAGCCAGGAAAACACTTTCCTTCACCCCGCGATTTCTTTTCCCTGACCGGCTGGAAGAACAATTCATGCCTCCGGTTGTCTTCGACCTGGATGGCACCATTCTCGATGCGCACAAACGCTATGCACAGGTCTATCGCGACATCATGACCGGGCTTGGCTATCGCCCCCTTTCTTCCCATGCCTACTGGAACAACCGCAGAAACGCTACGCCGATTCCAAACACACAGACGAAGCAGTATGTTTCCCGTTTTCGCCGGCACATTGAAGATACGCGGTATCTCAGGCTTGACACCGTTTTTCCTCAAGCTGAAGCGGCAATCGAACACCTCTTCAACCGTTTTCCCCTCTATATCGTGACTCTGCGCCAAAACCGCGCGCGCCTCATGCGCCAATTGTCTTCACTCGGTCTTTCCCGATGGTTTCCCTCCTCTCACGTTCTTACCCCGCGGAAAAAGGGCAAATCATACGCCCTGTCTACCATCCGCCCCAAACCATTTGTCGTCGTGGGCGACACCCTGGTCGATATCGAGGCGGCCCAATCGCTTGGTATCGCGTGTATTGGCATCGCCACGGGACTCCGGACGAAGAAACTCCTTGCCGCGGCCCGTCCGACGAAAGTACTCGCGAGCGCGAAAAGTCTCCATGCTATAATCGAGCGAATATATGAACAGTCTCACGATCGCCATTCCCGCGTATAACGAGGCTGGATCAGTAGAATCAGTCGTTCTGGAAGCATTAGCAGTCGCCAAAAGAAGCGCCCGTGACAGGGAAATTCTCATTGTCGACGACGGCTCGACCGACGGCACCCACGAAATTCTCAAAAACCTGGCAAAAAAACACAAAGACATCCGGCTCATCCGTCACCGCGTAAACCAGGGGTTTTCGGGCGCCATCAAATCCTGCTATAAATCGGCATCCAAAGATCTTATCTTTCTTCTTCCCGCCGACGGTCAGATAAAAGCTTCCGACTGCAAGCTCTTTTTGGATACGCTGGATCATGCGGACGTTGTCGTCGGATATCGGAAAAACAATCCGGAACCCTGGTCGCGCAAACTTAATTCGTTTATCTTTCACTCGGTCTACCGTACACTGTTTGGCGTGCGCCTGAAGGAAATTTCCACAAGCATCCTGTGGCGGAAGAAAGTCCTCGACAGTATCGACATCACTGCCATGCCAAGAAGCGCCCTTATCGAACCGGAGGTTATCTACAAGGCATGGCAAAAGGGTTATAAATTTTCAGAAGTCGCCATTCCCTACTACCCCCGCACCACCGGCCGCGCCAAAGGCGCAAATCCCTTTATGATCCTTATGACCATCCGCGAACTTCTGCGCCTCTGGATCGAACAGAGAGTGTTTTACAAAAATAACGATAAATCTGGGTGACGCGAGAAGAGGGTGCCCGGCAGCGCGGACTCGGAACGAATGATACGAAAGACAAGAAATACAACTTTTACGCAGTGAGTGGGGTCAGGAGATGTGATGAAACAAAGGTGGGTCCGGTGACGAGGAGCACTGACGGAACATACTTCAAGCGGCAGGACCCAGATTAGAGTTTCACTCTATATATCCTCACATTGGCAGTCTCATACACCTGTTCCAGCTCTGGATAGAATGTTCGCAAGTCCAGCGTCCCGCCCCACTCCCGCTCCTCGAATCCATAAAACACATATGCGATATTGTTTCCCTTGAGCCACCGGATTGCATCCGTTTGCGACATGCCACCGCGATAAAATAGCTCCCCTGCCACGAGTTTCTCCTCGAGCTTCACTGTGTTCGCGTGTCCCACGAATGCCACATTCCCTGCATATACGGGTACATAATTTCCGGTCGTCATGGCGGTAAGAACGACGGCACTTCTCGGCGTATAGATCTGAAGCCAGGTCAGGCCGTCGATAATCTCGCGCATGGGATACATCACCTGTGCACCGCTTGGCACGATCGGGATCGTCGCCCGCAATTTATGATCCACGAAATCCTTCAGCCACATATACGAAGATGCCATACTCCCCAATGCGAGGATAATGACGGCAACCGGCACGATCGCAGCATGAGCAAATCGTTTGGACAGATACGCAAGTGTCCAGCCTGCGATAATGCCAAGCGGTATATGCGGCGCCATCTGGGTAAACCGCGTCGGCGACTGCTGGGGAATCTGGTTGAAGATCACCATAAACCCAAGCCAGGCTACCACCCACGCGATGAAGTACTTGAGTTTTGCTATTCCCTCTTTTTGCCTGGTTAAAAAAAGTATGACGATCGCAAGCACCCCCAATGGCAACACCGGCCCGACTGCCAGGAAATACTCGCTGTATGAGAATTTCGTGGGGTGAAGAACGTCGAATTCCACCAGCCGCTTCCACGGATACTCCTGAAACAGTAAAAGCCAGTACACAACGGTTGGGATGGTCATGATCCCAAATATCACCCTGCCAAAAAACTCATCAGTGACGAAAGCGCTGCCAGCGCGGGGAGGATACGAAATTTTCGCTGCTGCGAGAATTTTCCGTGCCGACCTCAGCGCTATTTCAGCAACTGTTACTATTCCCAGCACTCCATAAAGAAAAAGCAGTCCCGGCGGAAATACGATTCCCAGAATGATCCCGATGACGCCCAGAAACACCCAGTTGCCGGGAATTTTCTTCGTCACGAATCCGCCGCTTAAGACAAGAACGATAAACGCCAGGAGCCCCTGCGAAAGCGTGATATGCGGCATGAAGGTCGTCCGCTGAAGACTGTCTGCCATCGTATACCAGGGCATGTAGCCCCCAAAACGGGGAATCCCGTCTACCATCTCAAACTTCGGCCAGGTAGAGGCAGTAACGGCCAGAAGAAAGGTAATTATTTGCCAGTGAAACGGCGCCTTAGCAAGCGCCCATTCCACGACTTTCCAGATGATGAGAAGAAGGAGTCCCGCGAAGAATGCCCGCGACACATGATACGCAAACCACACATACGGCGTCTGCACATGAGAGAAATCCGCAAGCCGCCCAATAAGAACATAAAGAATCTGTGAGAGGCTTCCTGCGTGCGGCTCTGAGGTATACTTTTCAGTTGCCAGCCATGCGCCTTCTTTCCCTTCCCTGATGCGCGAAAGATAGAGATTGTAGTCCGTCGGGAAATTATGTACGAGCTCGAAATACCGGTCATCATGAATCTTAAAGCGCACATGCCACTCGTAGAGTGTGGGGGCGAAAGAAAACAGAACGAAGAAGACAATGAGAATTCCAACGATGCCGTTTTTCGTCAATCTCATCCGTCTAGTCTACTACGAAAAAGACGTAACTGGCTACAAGTGTTTGGAGATAAACACCGGCTCTCGCCAGTTACAGAAATAGAGCCTTGCGGGGGCGGTGAGAGATGGTGTTGATCGGTGGGTTCGGAAATAGAGCGAAGCGCAGTGCTTCTCACGTATTATTTGAATTGTCACCGATTGCGACCATGCCTCCGATGAGCGCCAATACAAACAGTACAAAGGGCGTCGCAACTGACCCTCCATTCGTGACTGCCTCCATGGCAAACACGCAACTCCCAGCTCCGCCAAGGAACATAAGGCCCCCGATAATCCGCGTCACCGGGTGCTTGAGAATTCTTCCCAAGGTCTTCATTCTAACACCTCCGTCAGGATTTGATGTGCCAAGATATACACGGCGTGTGTACACTCTCCCGTTTCGGGAACCTTGAAGATAAGGCGGCGGAAAAGCCATTCCCCTGAAATGACTTTTCTGCCACCTTATCTGCCCTTGTATCCCCCGGTTTCAATGTGCTACAAATTCTATAATCGTCATCCCGCGCGTGGGATGGATTACAGAATAGGCCGTAGTATAGCCAAAATACGGCTATGTTACAATGAGCCAATCCATGAAACGGACACTTCTCATCGCTGTCATCGCAAGCTCTTTTCTCGTCCTTCTTGTCATACTGCAGCATAATCTCGCATTCCAAAAAACAGGTACGATCGTTCTTCCGGCGGGAGGCACGTACCTGGGCTCAACACCCAAACCTGAAAGTTCACCGACAGTAGCCAAAGAGCCGGCGAAAGGCAACATGGTCACCATAAAAGGCCGCTTGTACCCGTACGCATTTGAGGCGCCATCTGACCTTACCTTCGTCACCTTCCCCGACGACACATATGACATTTACGCTCTTTCCATCAATAACCAGCCGCCGGAACAAAACGTCATGATTGGCGTTGACGATCTCAATCGCACCGAAAGCCTCAAAGGGTATATAAAAGCCAACAAACGTGCCTATGTCGAGAATTGGTGGAAACAATTCAGCGGTCTTAAGGGTATTTCTTCGATAGGTGCCTTTACGAATAAGAAAGGATTATCCGGCTACCGCGTGAAATTCATAAACGCCTCCGGCCAGACACCGAACGAAGATATCTTCCTCTCCTCCCCCGACGGCCGCTACGTCATCCACATGGCCAACGGTCCGCTTCCGAAAAACATATTTGACGCCATTGTCGATTCAGTGAGCTGGAATAAATAGACGAGGGAGCGACCAATTTACGCAGCGGCGCAAACAATTTTTGAAGACAACTGCGCATTTGCCGCTTAAGCATTGATATGAAACGACCACTTTTTTATACCCTTCTCGCCCTTGCCTTCGCCGCGCGCCTCGTTCTTATCCCCAATCCCGGCTTTGAAGCCGACGTTTCCTTCTGGAAATCCTGGGGCCTCGCGGTTCTGGATGTGGGGGCAGTAAAAGGCCTACCCCTTACCAACTTCAACTACCCCACTCCCTTTGCGTATGTTCTCGCCTTCATGGTCTGGATCTATACCTGGTTTGCCGATCCGCACAACTTCAATGAATTCTGGAAAAACACGAATCTCCTATTCCTTGCCATTGCCAAAGCGTTTCCGATCATGGCCGACTTCGGGATCGCGGCCGTGTTTCTCTATGTTGGTAGACATGCCAAACGACTCGGTTTTCCCGTTATTTCCCAGACATTCTGGGGTTTATCGTTTTGGGAACTCCTGTCCTCGGTTTATCTCCTCTCGCCGCTTGGGTTATTTGACGGCGCGCTCTGGGGGCAAATAGACAGTGTCGGCGTATTGCTGTTTCTTATCGCCCTTCTTCTTCTACTTGAGCGCAAACTCGCTCTTGCCGGCGTCATCTATATGGTTGCCATGATGACCAAACTCCAAAATATGATTTACGGGCCCATATTTTTCCTGTTTGCATGGCAAGCATACGGACTACCGGGACTTATCACGACGTTATTGGGCGCTACTGCCTCCTTCGTAGGACTCAATGCCGAGTTTATTCTGGCTGGTAATTCGTGGCGGATCATGGCCTCGATTATTGGCAATTACGACTACTTCCCATGGCTATCCCTCAATGCGTATAACCCATGGTGGATATTCTCAGGCGCCCGGGGCATGGGGCTGTCAGACAAAGTCATGGCCGTAGGCATTGCCAACGCAAAAACGGTTGGACTTTTTGCCTTCAGCTCTTTCTATTTGTTTGCGACACTGAAACAGTTGCGGGCAAGCAAACGGCCAGCCGAATTACTTCAAGGTTTTCTCGAATCCCTTATTCTCGTCAACGGCGCGTTTTTCCTGTTCCAGACACAGTCCCATGATCGTTACGCATTCCCGCTTTCGATATTCTTGCTTTTGTGGCTCCCGTTTTACCTCGCAAACGCAAAAACGGCAGAACTACGCACAAGGATGCTCCAATTTTGGACACTCTATGGCATATACACGGTCATATATTTCTTCAACCTCCATAACGCGCTTATCGTCAATTATCCCAACAACGGTATTCCGCTTCTCTCTGCGCTTAACACTCCCTTCCTTACCATCGCGGCCTCTCTCGCCCAAACCACACTCTTCGGCGTCTTCCTGTTGTATCTTTTGCGAAGATCGGCAACGCTTCAGAAAACCGCAATCGTTGTCGTTATCATGTTTGTTCTACTCATCACGCTCGTAAACAAACCCCTGCTTTTCAAACAGCCGGTATCCATCACGAAAATCACTCCTATCACCGCGCTTGCCGGCTACGGCGGACGGCAGGTAAACATGCCCGTCAATGCGTCGTTTGGTTTCTCCAAATGGTCACCTCTCTCGGTACAGTATGTGTTTTATAAGACGGGCATCGGCACCCACGCCCCGGCACGGGAGGTGTACCATATCAACCGCCAATTCCGGCGCCTCACCACGGACTTCGGTGTGGACACCAACGGCGGCCCGCAGGCAACTGTTGTTTTTGAGATATGGGGAGATGGGAAACGCCTCTTCCAGTCTGAGCTGGTGAAGCGGTTCGAGTACCCCCGCCACGCCGAAGTCGATATTTCAGGCGTAAACATGCTGGAACTCATCGTTACTGATGCAGGCGACGGAAAGACAGACGACCACGCAGATTGGCTAAACACGATGTTATGGCCATAATATAAAAGCGGTTATTTGGCTTGCGGCAGGACCCGCGAAAAACTATATGAAACAGTTAGACAAATATATAGCGCTCTTGATGCTTATCGGGACTGTAGTTTTTAACCTCTGGCTCTACCGCTTGGAGTTGTCCGCAAAGATAGACCCGAATGATAATACCTTTCAATTCGCTCTCGTTGACCGGACGAATCAAATATTCGATTTTGCGCAACAAAAATGTTCAGGCATTACCAAACCGTTTTGCATGGCATTTTATCTGGTCGACCACTGGGTTCCCAACTGGGCCGAGGGATACAATCTTCCCTATTATTATTCCCATATCCCGCAGGTTGCTATTGTCGTCTCCTGGCGTGTACTTCATCTTTTTCTTCCCGCGCTTACCTTATTTTCGTACTATCATATCGTCACGTATCTCCTCTTAAGCCTGTTTCCCCTCTCCGTTTTCCTTGCTCTTCGCGTCATCGGGCTCTCCTGGATGCCTGCAGGCGTGGGCGCCGTTTTTGCGACCCACCTGTCGACAGACGGACTCTATGGTATCGATCCCCCATCCTTTCTGTGGCGGGGATACGGCCTCTCTAGCCAGCTGTTTGCCATGATCTGGTTCCCTTTGGCCATTGCGTATGCGTATAGATACCTGATGAATTTGGGAGCATTCGGTCGAGCGCCATCAAAAAACACCCTCCCCGAAGGATCCCTATTGACCGGCTCCGTCTTCGGAGCTATTGTTTTCCTCACCGCCACCACCGCAGGCCATCTGGGCATCGGCATGATGGCCTTTCTGACGATTGCGATGCTTGCTCTTGCCCCTTCGCTTCGCGCGGCACTCGATGCTGACTGGAAGGGGGTTATTTCTCCCCTTCTTCCCACCGGAAAGAGGCTTGTGCTCCTGTTTGGCTGCACAGGACTCATTCTCGCATACTGGATCGTCCCCATTCTTCTTCACGGCGACTACCACAATATCTCCTTCTGGGATCCGGTGTGGAAATTCGACTCCTATGGCGCGAGAGATACGATCATCCGGCTCCTTAATGGCGAGCTCTTCGACTTCGGAAGACTCCCTGTTCTTACCTACATCATTCTTTTTGCAACTCTCGTTTCTCTTCCTACACCTTATTATCCATTTTCGCTCCTTTTCGTCTTCTGGATCCTTTTCTATTTCGGCAGGACAACCTGGGGAGGACTCATTGACCTTATCCCCGGCATGCGCGAGTTTCATCTATCCCGCTTCATCGTGGGTGTACAAATGGCCGGACTTTTCCTTCTTCCGCTTGGATTAGAACAGCTTGCGTCCCGAGTTACGTCTTATGTAACTCGAACATTAAAGTTAAAATTTTCCATCCTTTCTGTTGTATTAGCTCTACTCGTCATTCTCATTTCCTTCGTCTATCCCCAAACAGTACGTTATGCGGCTCATAACGACACACTCATCCGCCAGGCAAACGAAAACTTTGCCAACGCAGAAAAAGATACTACTCTCTTACTATCCACCCTTAACCAGGAACTATCAACCAACCCGGGCCGGGTGTTTGCGGGACGCGGCGGCTCCTGGGGGCGCAATTTCCGTGTCGCAGAAACACCCTACTATATGCATCTGTCCACATATGGCATTCCGACCGTCCTTTGGCTTCCTGAGACATGGAGCCCCAATTCCGATATCGAGCAGTACTTTTCAGAAGATCAGCCGAGAGATTACGTTCTCTACAACATCCGCTATGTAGTTGCACCGCCCGACCAACCCTCCCAACCCTTCTGGAAAAAAATGAAAGAAACGTCCTCCTGGATTCTTTATTCCGTTGACACGGACGGATATATCACCACAGGTGTTTCGCCGGCAATCGTCTCTACAACAAAAGAAACATTCATAAACGTCATCCGTCTCTGGATCCAGTCCGACTACCACAAGCGGGGTCTCTACCCCCAGCTCGTTTTTGACCCTACATTCCCCAAAAAAGTCGGTCTTCCTAACTTCCGCATGACGGATGAGGCAACCTACCGGGTTCCCGGAGGAACTACCCACTCGCTTCTTGCAGAAATTCCCACGTATCTTGCGCCGGACGGATGCACGGATGGCAGCGCGAAGATTCTCTCACAGACAACGACCGGTGATATGGAATTTGCCGCACGCGTCGAGATCACCTCAAGCTGTCCGCGCTCAGTCGTCATTCTCCGGCAAACCTATCACCCATCCTGGAAGGCAACTGTAAACGGAAACCCTGCCGAGACCATCACTGTATTCCCCTTCTATACTGCGATTCTCTTGGATAAACCCGGCACCTATGAGGTCGCCTTCACCTACAAGCCCTCGACACTGAAAATCGTGCTTCTGTTCTTCCCCCTTGCAGCCATAGGGGTAACCATCTGGCTAGCGCGCACGCATTTCTACCGACGCATGGCGTAATTCTGAAGAAGAGTGCTATACATGAGCGCGTCTTCTGCCTTCCGGGAGTTATCACTCTGACTCAGTACACGCTCCAAATTATCCAATAACCGAACGATATATGCATCGACAGTCGCACCTTTGATTTCCTCGCGTCTCTTGAGCGCTTCTTTTGTAAACATATCTGCCATACCCGTTGCTCCCCGATGAATACCCAGAGAAACCCGCTTGAGATCGCTGGCTAGCGCTGCAAGAATGACTTTATTTTCCATAGAGTACCTCAAAAAAGTACTTCGACAGATCCTCAAAGAGTTTTCTCGTTGTAGGATCCTGAATTTCGTTACTCGTGTTCCCCTGATTTGGCCGTATATTTATCATGGAGTTACTATCAATGGTTTTTGTTTCGACATCCACCCCGCCACCCCAAAGATCTTCCTGTTTTGATCCTTGTGCCAGAAGTTCCGCTTCTGACTCGAAATGCCGATCACATCCCGCCGAACATATTTTCTTACGAACATCTATGACCGTTTTTATGTATACGCTAAATCGTTCTTTTAACCGCTCGATCTCTTCTGCAGAATATGGCCGCGAAACGGTAAGAATCATCGTACAGGTATTATACAGCCTTTTTCTTCCTCCACCAGACAACAACGGCGATGAGGATAACGATTCCGAGAGTCACGCCGCCCAGGACATACGAAGGCCGACTTGGCGCTCCCGAGAAAGGAGTCTGCGTAGTCGCCTGGCCTGTATAGGCGACCTGTTGGTTATCAGCAAGATCCTTCCCCCACGTTTCCAGATATTTAGCCAGCGTTGTGGGTGCAAATTGGTCTTCGCGGATAACACTCGCCTGCGCTGTCCCGGTTGTCGTCACGGCACGGCCCTTCTCAGGCCACACGTGGACGACGGTTGTGAGTGAATCTGGTGATCCGGAGCGGTATTTCCGAACCGAATACGCAGGCTTCCCTAAATCCAACACATATATCTCCATCGGTTTGGGCTGCTTGTAGAAGCTTACGGACTGGACAACAAGCCGGTCATTTTGAAAATAATACAAATCGGCAAGTGTCATCGATGATGATCCGTACAGAAGTACGCGCACCTCACCGTCAGCCTTTTCACTAACGGGCTTGCCGAGCGCTTCTACTATTTGCCTGTAAGTACTATTGAACTCCTGCATAATTGACAGTTACGGTCGTCTCGCCGTTTGCGCTGGTTGTTACCTGATACTCTCTCCCATCGTACACGGAATCACGGTAAAATTCATATAACGCAGGGTAATTGTCCTTCAGGAAGGCAGGATTGTTTACATAGGCAGCTCCCATATAGGCAAACATCTCGTAATCCGGGAATTTTTTATCGACCCACCAGGTTCCGCCCCGCGAATCAGCATCTGAAATTTGCACATGACCCGCGATATTAAATGTCACACCGTCCCGGTCTGCCGCATTGGTAAATGCCTCAAGCGTCTCGCAGGGAGTTTTTCCTTCGCAGTACTTCGAGGAAACATCTCCGACATCATGATTATGAAGCACCTCATGGATGAATGACTCGGCCATTGCGCCACACGACGACGATATGTTTGAAGGACCACAGTGACTGGTATCCTTGATGTTAATATCACCGTAATTCCCGCTCGTCCACATATACACATCAGTAAGGTCTTCATCGTCTATCGGCCGGTGAAATATAAAGAGATATGGATCAGAATCATCGATATAGTCGGCACCCGTCTGAAGCGACGGCGGAAGAAGTTCAAACATACGAACTATCATCTCTAGCTCTTCATCTGATATCATTTTCCCGTCATACGAGTAAATCGTGATGCCGTATCGGGTTTCAAGCTGCTGCTCACGGACGGAATAATCAGCATCGTTTTCTATAAATTGCCCGCGATATTCGTAGAGTTTTTTTGCCAGCACTGGATCTCTAATAAGTCGTTCGGTTAGTGTATGAAAACTTTCGCTACACGTATCGTTTGCGGTACAGATAATGTCACCCCACAGATACCCATATATTCCTAACTGATACCAACCAATTCGCCGCCAATATCCGCGAAACTTCTTCCAGAAATCTGTCCATGATCCTCCAGTGTTTCCTCGTTGGACAGGTTGAGAAACTACCGGTGCAGGCGGCATTTGCGTCGTCGTTGGCGCTCTTACTGTCCGTGTGGGCGTGAGTGTTGCCGTCGGCGTTGGAGACTTGGTCGGCGTGGGTGTCACCGCCCGGCTCACGGCGGGCGCGGGCGGAATCACAGGATTTCTGGCAGTCGTCACTGGATTTTGTACCGTCGTCTGCTGGTTTCCGGTCTGCGGTTGTGTCACCGGATTTTGTGCCGTCGTCACCGGCTGATTGGCTACCGGCGCTTGTGGAGCAACTTGAATAGGTTGTTGTGCTATTGCGTTTGTTCCTTTTTGCGCACCGATCGTATTCACCTGCGTGGATGGCGCTCCCTCAATCTCTGATCGGCTTATACCCCAATTTGCCGTCAGGTACCCGAATCCGAGCAGTCCCGCAAGCGACTGACGCGGCGCTTTTTTGGCCAAAGTTATCGTGTCCCCGGGTTCGATAACTATTCTACGACCACCCGTGCCCTGTATTTCTACCCGGCTTCCCTCAGGGAAGGAAATGCGGTTGAAAATATAATGTTTCTTCTGATTTCCTTTGGCATCCGTCACCCAGTAGTGGCCGTTGCGGGGCATGACTACTTGTTCAATCGCACCGTTTACACGGGTCACGGTATACCCCTGCGCCGGACTCAGTGTTACGTCGAGAGACAACGTGCGTGTTTGCGGTTGAACTGTAGGCGCCGTTGTGGGTATCGGCGCAGGCGGCGTCCCGCCGCCCTGACCGAAGAACAGTAAGCCAACGCCGGCAAGTCCGGATAGAATCCAGCCCAACCCGCGGCGTATCCCGCTACCGCGGCGCTCCGGGGTCGCTACGACCGGCGCGGGATTGTTTACTGCAGCCCGGGTTACGGCACCGGCAGGAGCGGCTGAACCATACAGCTGTATGAGCTTCTGTCGTGATATGAGTGCCTGGCGTGCAGCCTTATAATCTCTCAGTCTCTTCCAGAAATCGGCACTTCGCCAACCGACCCGAACAAATGCGATAAGCCCTATAAGGCTGTCCATCAATCGGCGTATGGGATCCTGGATAGGAATCACATCAAATCCTAATCTTCCCGCAAGCGATCCCGCCAGATACGATCGCCCTCCGAACACCTCTAAGCCCTTCACCCTCGGATCATCCTGTTCACACAACCGCGCCAACTCCCTGAGTGACTCCTGAACTGACGCGGCTTGATTGAGCGCAAATGCTACAACGCTCTCCCCTTTCTTGAGGGACGGAATACCGATCATAGCGATCTCGCCGTACTTCTGGCCGGAAGCCACGACAACACCATCGGACAATGTGACCGACCCGAATCTCTTGAGGCGATCGGAGTTAACCCTGAAGCTTCTCCCCACTTTAAATGATCCAAGTTTTCTGACTACCTCTTCGAGTGCTGAGATGACTATTGCCAAATTGAAAATTAATACCGCGATACTCCCGGGCGCGACAATGGCCGCCGCTATTGCCGCGATGAACCAGGCAGCGTAATGAATGGAATACAGAAACTTGAATACCGGCTTAAGAAGTCGCCCCAAGCTCCACCCGCGACTCCTAAGAAATTGCACTATCGCCTCAACAAGTCGTATCGTTAGGACTCCTCCTACGTACGCTATCACATCTTGAATATCGAATCGCCCAAATCTACCTGACAACTGACTTGCGTACTCCGCTGCGATTCCAAGCGCCACAGCGATACCTGTTGACATCGCCTTTATCTGCAATCTTTCTGTTTTTGAAGTTACGAAGTGAAGCATGTGGTTCTCAACCCATAGCATCAGTGATGCTCCTTGTACACCGAAACCAAAATTATTCAGATGCCAACCCCAAAACGTATAATCGACAAAGTTATTAATGAAACCGAATGTTTTGGAAATGACATCCAGATATGCATCGTAAGAAACTCTGGAAATATCCTGCAAATATTCTCCATAACCCCAAATCATTGATCCGAGGTTAAAGGTAAGGGCATTTCTGACAAGCTTGCTTAGAGTTGTGTTCGGGTTTATGCGTAAGAGACTTAACGTATCCCGTGGTCCAATTCGAATCGCAGGCCGCAAAAAATCCCAAAATCCGCTAATTTCTACATTGCTTCCCGCAGGATACGATATACGCCTGAAGAAGAAGTGATCCGACCGCCTTCCGCTTGGATCAGTCACGATATACAGACCGAACGGCGGAATATGAACAGTATCTACTGTACCATTATCTCGCGTTACCTCATATTCCCCTGCCGGCTGCAAAACCACACACGTTGCCCCCATTCCCTGCGCATATACCCGGTTCACGAATGTAATGAAATTATCATTGCAAGCCGCTTCCTGAACCGCTTCCTTCTCGACGATGGAGCTTTCCTGCATAACGGCTTGAGGTGTTGTCGGCAGAATTATATTCACGCCAACTACCGCAGCGAGGGCAACAACCCATTGCGGCAGCTTGACAGATAGGGCTGCGCTCCTAAGTGTCCATCCGCTGGTTTTTACACGTGCACCAAACGTGCGTAACAGATACCCTAGAACTGCCTGCAGGACTGCTCCTGCCAATATACCGAAAACATACAGAAAAAATTGCGGAGAGACCTTCCCCCCCAAGTCGGGATATAGCATGAAAGCAATCGCCATCGTCATTACAGCTGAAGAAGTAAATATGTGATGATGGAGATCAACGAAACTCCTCATAGATCTCGCTGAAAGGCGAGCGTACAGGCGTATTAGAAAACGTGCAATCGCAGTAAAAAGAGAAGAAATTACTAATCCAATACTCACATAACCTGCGAAACCAATGTGTTGAGGTGCAGTCTGAAGAACAGAAACAAGAGAGTCTACCCATGTTATTGGATTCACAAAAATCAGTTGCCTAAGTGAGGCTGCCGGATTCGCAGCGAATTGGAATACATAACCGCCAAGGATTCCAGGAAGGGTCACTGAATACTCAAGCGCATAACGAACTGCATCGAAGAGAGTCTTTTCAGGAGTTTGAGATGCTGCGAAAACCGCCTTATTCTGAGAGATAACATTGCGGACAACTGCCGCAACGACGGCTTTTTCTTCATCAGCTATCGGCCCCGCTCTATCCGGATTTTGACGTTGATAAGCTTCCTGCACAATTTTCTCGACCGTTTCAGCCGTATTTACCCCTTCTTCCCAATCAATCCTACTTAACTGGTCAGCATACTGTGCGGCAACCGCTTGGCTCAACTGATCTACTTGTTCTTGATACTGCTGGGCGATTATGGGTTTCTGGTCCTCCTCTATACGGGAGGTTTCCTGTAATACCCCCTGCTCTGAAAAGGCATATGTTATGCGTCTTGTAATCGGTAGACTTGCAAGCTTATCGAGATACCATCCTCCTACCAATTCAAAATCACGTCGCTGTCTGAGTATTTGGATTTCCTCCCGTTCTTTTGTCGTAAAAACGTCATTGGGGATATCCATAGGAACGGACGCGTAGGTCCGAACCTCAATGGTGTCTACATCAATTCGATGGGCTGAAGAGAGAAGCTCGCCTAGTGGGTTAAATTGATAAACAGCTTCAATACCGTTGGGGTCCAAACCGCCGATGAGCGCAGTCTGCGCCACGCCACGTGACTGATAATCCTCAACATACCCTTCTGTTGGCTTCTTCAATTCAAACAGTATCCTCGTCTGGTTTGGATTCGCGCTGTTGTTGCGAAGTGCGAAATAGGTCGCCAGACTCCTTTGGGTCGTCGTACTAGTAAACGGCGAAAGTTGGTAACCCGTATCCTGCCGCCTCCATGTCCCTACGGCAAGATGATTGCGGAATAACTGGTACGCCAGGAACTTGCCCTTCTGAAGGAATGCGGCAAGGATAATCCGGATCCGGTAGAGAATGCCTACATGATATTCATCTGCCCGAGCCAATTCTTGACGGACAAGCGCAATGTATTCTTCGATTGGTTTATCCGCATACACACTCACCCGTTGTACCGGATTGGCGTCCGCAAGCACCTGTTGTACCGCCGCACGTGTCAAATCCCGCCCGTACAGAACCCGGTATGAGACGGTTTCAGATTCAAAACCCATAAAGTACTTAATAAGTCCCTCCGGCGGCACGTCTGTGATATATTCTGCGCCGCGCCAGAGGGTTTCATCTGTCAGGAAATTTCTTCTCGTGGCTATTCTTCCAGTGCGGCTGGTATCGCCGAAATACCGTATCCGCTCTTCAGACGAGCCGATATAGGTCCCGAATGGATTAACGAGCCATTTGTCGCTTAATACACGGAAGGCCTGATCAAATGACGCATGACGAAGCGGCAGGTATGGGAACGGGTTAAACCGGGCGAGATAGCTAACTGAGCGCGCATAGTCATCCCAACGGTTTGTTACCGTACCAATAACCAACTCATTTTTCGCACCATTGGCGCTGCTTCGGAATATATTCCTTCCTTCACTGTCAACGATACTGTATACATAAGAACCGTCCGATAATCGAGTTCGGAGAACCCGATGCCCCGCTCTCAAACGTTCAGGACCATTTGCGTTTATGAGAGACGAACCAGGCGGGATTTCGTATGCACTCACCACGTCGGATATCTCCTCAAATGGGAGTGCTGACAACTGAATGCTCGGAATTGCATTCTCCGGGGTGACCCACAGACTTCTAAGAAGAACAGGATTGACAGCGGCCGCGACCTCGGAGAGTGTAGGTTGATTGGAAAAATCTATAGCATCCAGTATGCGTTCCATTTCGCGATACCGAGTCATTCCTTCTTCAATCTCACTCCTCCATCGGTTCGCCGTATGGAAATAATCCGCTTCGGGGTGCATGACAATACTTGGCTTCAAACCGTTTTCCTCCAGTATTCGGTTCATAAGAATACGAGACATACGTCCGTTGATATCGTCAAAAGGATGAATGGAAACGAACCTGCGCTGAAATTCCCCAGCTATGCCGATAACATCAGCGTTTGGCTTCACAATTTCGGATTTATACCAAGTAAGCAGATCCGAGATAAGCGCGCGGACCAAGGCCTCATTTGTTTTTCCACCCTGCTCAAACATCGCAAACGCTCCCTGACTGAGCACCGAACGGATTGCCGCATCTGTATCGTCGGGCGAACTCCAAAGCGAATCAACCGTCGGATAGAGGACGCGGCCTGCTTGTTTTCCTCTCCATACGACTCCTGATGGAATCCACCGTAGCAGCGGGTTTGCCCGGACCTGGGCTATTTCTTCCAGTGTGAGCGAAATCGGCTCGCCTAATCGGTCAAACGATCCCCCAATAATCGTCGAGGTACGCAACATGGAATTACTGTTAAATGACGCTCCAACAACCGCAGTAGTGCGGTACGAATCATTCTTTGGCGCAATAGTACGGAACACTTCTTCAATGTCATCGATGGTTGCGTCCTGGAGCTTCAATGTTCTCATTTTTGCTCTGGCTGCTTTCCATCCGTCCCATGCGTCTTCACCGAAGAGATATCGCACATCTTCCTTCCCGCTCATCATTGCAGATATATAGTAGGTGTGGTCAATAAGAAGCGCTGATTCAAGAATATCTTCCTTGCTATACACAAGTTCATCATGAAGATTCAGGGAGGGCTCCAATGCCTGCAGCTGTGCGAATAGGGCATTGTGAAGCAGGCGGGAAAGATCATGTGCGGATGTCTCACTACCCTTAACACGCCGGGATACAATAAGTCTCTCCTCTATGGATGCGTAGACATCTGATTTTTTGATCAAGTCAGCCTGACTCAGGAGTGGTAAGCCCTTACGCTCCGCTTTTGTCCTATCTATGATCTCACGCACTGCTGCATATGCTTGATAAAGCGCACCCCGATCGGATTCTGCAGCACGATTTGCGAGATACGCAGCGCCTGTATCACGGAAGAGTGGCACGGCATAGCCGGCTGCACGCAGAGAAATTCGCACTCTGTTCTCACGAATCTTCTGATCCTGCGATACATCCGTACGGAATTCCGCTACCTCTATCTGATTAAGCATCGCATCCGATACTTCGCTTTCACTGAAAGAAATATCAAATCTCCCGGCCGATTCCAGAACGAATACGGTCGATGGGTCTGTGATATGCAATGCATCGTAAGCACGCAGCACATCCTGTACTCGTATAGCTTGGACAACGGGGTGTCCCCTTGAAAAAGCACCGTTATCCGCAAAACCGATCGCTTTTTCCCTGTTCAGCGTCCAGTCGTACCGGCGTGTCCCAAAGTCAGCACCGCGATAGAGCATGGCATCCTGCGGCAATGCTCTGAGAAACCGTAGAACATCAGAAACCGAAGTAAACGACCCTCGAAGCCCCAATTTTTGGCGTATCTGTTCGTATCCATGAATAACAGATTCGTCAGAAGAACTAGACACAATCAGAGGCAGCTGTCTGTAGCGAGCGTCTACCTGCGCTTTGGGTTCAACTGAGTCTCCCGGTTCAATAACGATATTTAATCCAGATCCTAACACTGCGTCTATCACCACCGTTTGTCCTGGTGGATAAGAAACACGGTTAAAGATGAAGTGAGTAAATGTTCTACCCCGCGCGTCAATATTTCGATAAAGACCAATCTTTGGAATCTTTACTACTTCTTTTACTCCGAAAGATCGGGTAATGACATACTCTTCACCCGGACGCAACACCACGCACAGCGCGCCGTCCCGCGCATACACCTTTCCCACGAGAGTAATGAGCCCGCCACAATCAACATCTGTGAAGACGCCTTGACTGACGTCACCCAAAATGACACGCAGCGCTCGAGTCTTCTCTTCATTATCTTTCGCGGGATCCGAAGAATAGATGGTCTTCATGACAGTTAGCGCTTCCTGAGCCTTGTCAGAACCCAACTTTCGTTCCAAAAAATTGATAAAATCCTCTTCCGAGCCAGGTTTTGCGAAATACGAATGGGCAAGCATGCGCTCAGCTGTGCCTGGAGTCTCCCCCTGATCCAGCGCGTTTAGTAGAAGCGGCACCCATGTCATCTTCCCGCCGTAATTATTGCCGAATACGCGGTAGTTCAAATGCGCTATCCAACCGAACATGTTTGAAGATTGTTCCGTCACTCGCCTGGTAAAGTAATCTGTGAAAATTTCGTTCGCCAGATTAGAACCTCTGGACTCACTGTATGATGCCAATTTCTTCTCTTGCGTTACGTTGAGAGCGTGTGTTAGTTCGTGATAATACGCGTTAGGAAATTGAAAAAGCCACAAAACAGGCAATGCAAATATTGCAATGCCGACAATGACGGTGAGGATTGCCGGAGCGGCCAGATTGAGCATTACATAGATACCCGCAAGTATCATGACTGCCGAAGCCCCTGTCACCGGGAACACAAGTTGCTTATCCATCCGCTCATCGAAATAACCCCGTTCAGTAAACGCACTATAGAGACTCGCTATACGGAAAATTAGCTCACCCACCGGGCTGAGACGAGTAACCCCAAGTGCTCTCATGTATGTCTGTTTATTTTGGGATGTCGGAAACATTCCGTTCCAAATCGCCCGCAACGGTGAGGCCATACGTAGATGTTGACCCAGAGTGTTCACCTGTTCATCGGTAAGAACATCAAGCTCGTCTACCAACACCCGCTTCACATCGCCTAAAGCAAGTCTCTTCAGGAAGGTCTCTTGGCCAAATAACGATCCGCTGGGTGTTTTTTCAACGGCACGTGTGCGAGTTGGACTTCTTTCGCTCTGTTCTCCCCTCTTCCATATGTACTGCGTTGTCGGCACATTGTTTTCAACAACGGTTCCAAGCGAAAAACCAAGCGCTTCATAAAAACGCGCGAGCGCATCAGAAGCATCTTCCACATCCCATCCCTCTGGCACATATTTGGGATTGGGTACAAGCGTAATTGTGTCGAACTGATCCTGGAGCGTACGAACAACAGACGTACCGTATCCTTTTTCCTGATGTTCAGGGTCGATGATAAGAAGATGAAGCTTCATCCCATTGGGAGGTATTTGCCTATAAACGACGAATCCGATTGCAGCACCTGTCTCATTGTGTATTAGTCGAAACTCGTTATCTCCGGCCGGAGTAGTGTCAAGAAACAGTCGGGGATATTCCTGCACTAGCTTTCGGCGATATGCTTCCACCGTATCTCGGCTTACTGTTTCTAACGTCACGTTTTTTGTTTCTCTACCTGTAAACTCCGCCTTCTCTGGTTGTCCGTTTCTTTTCATCGGGAACCGGGCGTGAAGTTCCGCAGGTGTCATGAGCCGTCCGCGGGTCGCGAGACTCTTGGCTTCTTCCCATATGACGGTGATCGGTGCGCGCTTAAAGACCCGTACAAACACACCGCAGTCTCCCGATGCGCCCGGCGACTGGGCATACACCGGCCGCACCAAACCGTATGCGAGCGTGCAGGCGGAGAAATCCTCTCGACCCTCTCGGAACGCTTGGACAGCTTGACGTATGCTGATATCCGCAAGAAGTCGAATTTGCTCCATCCGCCGTTCAAACGGGCTCATACTCGTCGTTTGAGTACTTTCCAGTTCCGCTAACTTGATTTCGGCAAGTACCACTGCTTCATCTTTGAGAATCACCTTCCCGTCGACATAGTCGTACAAGAGATTCGCGTCCGTAATATCCGCGCCTAGCTCGAGGTAGCGGAAATAGGCCCAAAGGTAGAAATTCTCTTCCCGCATCTTCTCAGGATCACGCAGATACTCAGGGAACATGTCCGCTATCGACTCTGAATGGAGGCTATTTCCTGAATACAACCTCACGTATCCGGACATCGGCACCGCAATCGGCTCGATCTTCTGGAAGTCTCCCTGCCCGGGTTTGTGATACGAAATCTTCGCCAGCTTCCCGTCCACAATTGTCACATACCCGCCATCGGTAAACAGAGCGCCGTAGACATCTTCCCACGGCACGTCAGTGGTATAGACAATGCCGGTGTCAGGATCCAAACGCATCGCCATCGCATGCGTCAATTCATGCCCAGCTATGAGGATGCCGACTTCTTCTTTTGAAATTTCATCGGACGGGAAAAACCAATTGGGCGCGCCATAGATGTACCCCTTCGCAAGGGAAATGCGAGCGGCTATCCCCTTTCCTGTTCTTCCATATACCTCCTCGTGCAGGTCAAACGCCGACGACGCATGCCGATATCCGAGGAGATTTGTAGCATTTCCTTCGACATCCGGTATGGTTTCCCTGATGGCAAACTCAATCTGATCAGGCAGAAGATATCCAAATGACGCGGCCCGGTCCAGCGCGTAGTAGATAGACGAGATGTGACCGTTGAGAAGATCGCGGCCGATCTTATTGTCTATCCGAACGACCACGACCTTATTTGCCTTCGGAAGGTAGAACTGCAGAACGATGCTTTGCGGCGCCGTCCCATCAGCCAACCTGAGAGGTTTGGCAGGATCGCTGGCGAGGATGGTATTCAGGACATCCACCTGGCTTTCTCTCACCTGGACGTTTTCTAACCCAGGAATTTGTGTATACTGTCCCGCGACCGCAGCGTCGGTATCGACGACCAGCGGCGGCAGCTCAATTGGCTTATCCACTTCTGCCGGACGAAGAAGCGACATACGCTTGAGTTCTATCCCCGTTTCTTTCGCAAAGTCTGCAAAGGCAATCGTCCGAGTCACGATTCCGTTGGCCTTCTCATCCCAATACGAAACCGTTACTGTGAGATCATCCTCAGAAACCGACTGGATCTGGTAGGAGACCTTGTCGTTCATGAGGATGTATCCGGGCAGAAGCACACTTCCCATACTCTGCCCTTCTTTCGGCCACCAGGCGCCGTCGCGGGCCATCCACGCCATATCGTCTACTCCTTTGCTTCCCCGCACCACTCTAAATGTGTCGTCCTGATGATCCCGGATGTAGACGTACGGGAAGGTCACCTGGAAATAATCCCAGTTAGTGAGCAGTTCTTCGCCGTTTATGGTATATGCGGCAACCGCAGGGCCCAGTCCGTAGGCACCAACAATACGCAACCACCCCAATTGTCGGTACTTGGCATCTGAAAGAAGTACGCGAACTGCTTCTCTAGCTATTGACTGTCTCTGTGGGGTGGTCGTAAACCCGCGCTTTTCCAGGTTTTCCACAAGCACGCGGGAGAAAATGTCGCGATCCAGAGTGCCGTTGAAGTAAATCCTCGGATCGCCTCTGGTTTCCTCAAACGCTGCATTTAGGGCAACCTGGAATGCAGCAAGCTCCTTTGCGGATTTCTCAAGCTCGGTTTCCTGAGTCACAAGCTCCACGACTTCCGGTTGCGGGGTCGTGACTGATTGCGGGATCACAACCTCTGGCGCTTTTTGCGTTGCTACGACATCCGGCGTCACGGTCTGGGTTTCTGTAACTGTATTTGCGGGAACGGTTGTGGATTGCGGCCGCTGTGTCACCTGCGGCGTTCTTGTGGGCTCCGGCCGGAAAAATGTTGTGAGCGGAGCCAGTAGGTTGGCACCGATGGAAGCCAGAAGCACAAGAATGACGCCGACCGTGATTCCCTTTCGTAATCTGGACGGCACGACCGATTCAATCTTCGGCTTCACTTTCGGAAGCGAAACGATCATATTCACCAAAATGGCGCTGCTTATCGCCGCTGCCTTCGTCCAGTCCATATCCCCTCGTGCCGCCAGAATAGCAGTTGCCGCCATGCTCACGAGAAATGTCCCCTGCGCATCAATTGCACGCAATATTTTTCCGATTCGGGACACCGCACCGAGTCGATTGATAAGCGGACGAAGTGCAAGGCTCAGAACGAAACTTATGGCAAATATGCCGGCAAAGAGCTGTCCGAATTCGCTTGCCTCGCCAAGCCACGGGACAAGAAGCGGCGTCGACGTCTCTTGGGTTGACTGCCGAGGCGCTTCTTCGGGGATGACCTGACTCCCTTCATTGGGTACTGGCACTTGAGAATCAACATCAATCCGTTTCAAAATAGAAACAAGCGTATCAAAAGCAGCCCGCCTGTTCCCAAGAAGTCCGGTACCGTCCTGATTATTGGAGTAATATACCTCAAGTGCACGAATTTCCTGCGGGTTTGCCCCGAGATCGATAAGCCGGTTGATCCCGCGCTTGTCAAACGGGTTATAGTATTCCGTGAGAAACTGCTCCTTGGCTTGTGTAATCGTGGGGAGCCAGTCGAAGCGTTGTCCTATGAGAAACAGCGCGTTTCGCAGGCGATCCGTGAACGAAAACGCCTCCAGATCTTCCCTTCCGATTCTCTCTCCCCTGGCAAACCCACGCAGGATAACTTGATTTGTTGCCACGACTGTTGCATCTGCCAGTCGCGCAAGCGCGTCATCGAACGCTCTGACATTCTGTATATCTCCCGTGCCGTCTGTTCGTGAGGGGACGAACGGCACAAGTGTTTGGGAAACAACCGCAAGCGTTCTGAAGAGGTTTCTTCCCGCGGGGAAGTATCCGTCCATCGCGGCACGTATTTCTTCATCTTCCACCAACCGCCGGTTGAGCCCGTCTTCCCGAATCACCAACGACGGATCCATGGCAAGATACAGCTCGTTTGCACGCCGGTAGACGCGGATATTGGTAATGCCGAGTTTCTCGAAAGCAAACCGTGACAGTTTTTCAAACTGCCAGCGGATGAGCCGATCACCTACCGTACTATTTATTCTATTGAGAAGCTTGAGAATCCCGGGATAATCAAACCGCACAAGCCTCACTCCGCCGGAGAATTCCTGGCGATTGGCCATGATGAAATCGCGTTCGTCCTCGTAGACGGATACTGATGCTTTCCCGTTTTTCTTTCGGAATTCTTTCTCAAGCGCACTTGCACGGTCTCGCAGAACATCGTCAAAGATGAGAACCGCGGCAACCCGACGAAGAAGCGTATACGCGCGCTGGGTATCCCTGTGGGAAATCTCTGACGGGTGCTCCCGCTGGTAGGCAAACATACCCTGCAATTCGTAGTCGATGAGATTGAGAAGCGGATGATGGTCACGTGCTTCGGATATCTTCTTATGGCTCACATATGATCGGGAGAGGATGGTCTTGAGCCAGTCGCCTCCGTCATTCATCCGCTCCTCCACGGGCAGAAGTTCATCCTTAAACTCGATTTGCACCGGGCCTTCGATGGGAGGCTCATCCCCGGTTTTGTAGAGCATCCGTGTGGTTTGGAGAGCCTCTGTTATCTTTTCCTGAACTCGGGAGACATCCACACCCGGACGGGCCAGAAGAATATATTCATCCCCTCCTGCGCGCACCAGCTCGAAGTCTCCCTCCGGAAACGTCGCAAGTATCTCACGGGCATACGCACGCAGAAGATAATCACCAAGCTGCGTGTAACCGCTTTTGCCCATGACGTCATTGACGCCCCGCAAGTTTTTCACATCCATCCGCGCAGCCACGACATACCCCCGCTCACGGAAAAGAGGAAGTGTATGCGAATTCCACACGCGTTGTTCCCCCGCGCCTGCAGCATTGAGTCGACCCAGCAGATCATCGTCCACCTTTGCTTGAGCATCGGCCGGGAATCCCTCACGTGTCAGCGTTGGGCGCGGTTGAGTATGAAGTGAATCGTGCATCCGTTGGGCGAGAAACTCGACGACTCCCGGCATCGCATTGAGCGCTCCCCGAAGCTGGACACGATGACTTTCTGGAAGGTTAAGCAGCCGAAGAAGCACATCGACTACCACTTCTACAGTCGTCGATCCGATCGGCTGGTATGGGCTCTTCTCGTCGATCACTTCGGCAGTGAAAGCCAGAAGCCGCAGGACGCCGTCTTGGATGGCAACCCGGAATCTTCTCCCGTTTACCGTAAACGTCGATCCGTTTCCGAGAAAAAGACGGGTGGATGGAACAATCTGCTCCCCGTTCACCCGTATGCCGTTTTGAGTCTCAGCGCCGGTAACTGCAAATATCCAAAGCTCATTATTCGGATCATCAGGATTCTCCGGCATGAGTGAAAACTGCGTTTGGTCGGTTGCGATGCGTCCCTGATTTCCCATGTCGCCGCGGAAGAACGAAACCCGATCTGATTGCGGTACTTCAGCAAGTATCGTTTCGTATGACGCCGGGTCAAATCCATACTCTTGAGGCGCGTCGACTGCGCGTAACTCATTGATGAAGTTCACCACGCCGGTTACCACCCGCGACAACCAGGGGCCCAGCGGCCCGAGGATAGAAGAGTATATAGGTTCCGACTCACGTTGAGATGGAGACGCCGGTTGCCCTGTCCGGGGAGCCAATTGCGGGAAGAGACTGATGAGTTGTTGTATCTTGAGAGCTATAAATGAGCTTTTTGCCGCCGTCCAGTCACTTCGTTCCTCTGCGTCTCGAATATCCGATTCCAGTTGCTCAGGCATCCTGTTTGCCAGCTTTGCTACGGCGTCACCGCCCTGCTCTCTCAATTGCCCTACCCATCTCTGCGCATACTGCATAACCTCGCCGTCAAGTTCTGCTTCTATGGCAGCCAGGTTTTGAGGCGTGAATATTCCATCCTGCCGCGCATCAAGGAGAGCCAGAAGTATTTCACTGACGGTGAATTGTTCATTATTCGTCGGTTGAACAGCTAGCCATCTGCGGAATGCTATCGCCATTGCGAGTTGACGCCGGGCCTCCCGGTTCATTTCCTGCTCCAGCCGCGGGTCTACCTCAGCTTCGCGTAGCGTCCACTGAATCTCCAGATAATTACGAAAAGCGGAATGGACCGGTGAGCTTGAATTCGATTCATCGAGGTAATCGATAAGGGGTCGCAGCTGATTTTGTTCGAATTTGGCATACTTCGCCCATGAGCTCCCCGGCCTGCCATTGGTGTCCCCGAACATACCCACCAACACATCCGACACATGGGTGACAATCGAGCTGGCAGTTGTGAGAGCCAGATCAACACTGTAATACGGTATCCCGCTGGTTCGAGCCACTATTTCCGGGAACTCCCCGGTTCCGTGTCCGGCCGCGGACGCCGCGGCGAATTTGCTCACAATGATTGCTTCCTCCCGGGTAATGCCGAACTCCTGATAATTGACAAGAAGCTCATCGGCCAACAGTCGCGCCATCACCGCAGATCGGGTCTCGTGATGGAAGAGTGCGAAACTTCGGTCTCCCGGCGTTGCCTGATTATATGGCCGCACATTCCCGTCCTCGTCCGTAAGCGGCGCGTATTTCCCCATGTCATGAATCGCAGCAGCATAGAGCGTCATGAATCCTTCGAGACGCGTGAGCCCGCTTGCGGCCACGAATTTACGCGCCTGATCGATGACTTCGACATGATGGGTCAGTTCCGCGATAATGTTAGCCGTAGGGAAATTCTCCTCTCCGTTTGCCTGCATAAGCTCCAATGATCGGCGCAGAACTCCCTCAATCGCCCGCGCAACTGCGGCACCGAAGGCCTCTTCCGGCATCGCGTCCAATTTGGCGCCTATGTCCTCAACTGTCGCGGATTGGTTCACAAGACCGGCAATGTCTGCATTCAGGGAATCCCGAGTGGTCACAGGATTCTGGCGGACCGCCTGGTACGAAACGGCAGCAGCATCGCGGTTATTCTGGGTGATCGTTCGTCGTTCAGCGGCGATCCTCTGCGCCTCCGGTAATGCAGGCATCTGCCCGCTCCAGACGGGCGAAGCCGGTGTGGCTTTCGGTTGACGCTGAGGTGTTGCGGTTCGCACCCGCAATGCATGACGGGCCGGCGCAGTCGGAACGTTTCTGACGGCTTTTACTACCGTCGGAAGGAAGAGCAGCTCCCTTCCCTCGCTACCCAGCGAGCGTTCCAATTGCTGATCAGTAATAACAAGTCTCCCGTCAGGATACGCAGTAAGAACGGCGATCGCCCGATTCCCGGATCGAAGGACGACCGGCGTGCGCACAAGAAGCACATTTTTGTAGAGGCCGGCAAGCACCGCGTCCGGTTTCGTCGCGATATCGCTTCCTTCCACCGTCACCGTGCTTCTGGGTCTTCCGGTGGAGGTCTCCTTGATTTCCCCTTCAAGCGTAAGCCGCGCCTTGGCGAAACCAAGCCGCTCTATGTAAGAACCAAACGCCGCGATGAACGCAGGATCCTGATAACTGCCGCTTACCGCGAAACCGGGGATGAGATCAGGTGTCGATTGTCCTTGAGGGTAAACAGTCCGTGTCAGGCCACCGTTAATGAAAAAGTCGCTTGGCACGGGAATCCCGGTGGTAAATGGTAGCTGTTCCCCTTCTTCCGGAAGAAGGACGATCATGCCGCTGCTTGCCACGACCGTGAAGCCGATCTCGTCGATCGCATTCGCAAGGGCTGTCGCGCTTGATGGTTCGACATCGCGGTATCCGAAACTTACTCTGTCGCCAAGACGAAGTTGCGCCTCTTCTCCAGGCAAGAGCAGTTTGCCATTCACCCACACGCCGTGCACCTGATCGGAGACAGTCGAACGGATCCGCAGCGTATCTTTGTCATACACAAACTCTGCCGGATCCCGCGCAATGATCTCTATCGCTCGGGAAGTCGTTTGGTTAAGCCCGACACTGTGGGCTTGGGTATCCGCACCTGCGCGAGCTATCTTCACCGTTTGTTCAGTTGGCTCTACTGCCACCGTCGTTTCACTCTCAGGCCGTACCATCGTCATGAGAAACTGGCTGAAATCCAGATTCCAGGAAAACGCCAACACCTGAAGCGCGCTGCGAAGCGACTCTTCGGGTTCGTTGCTTGCGAAACTCTCCCGAATAGACGTTTCCATGGCGAAGCGTCGGCCACCATAAGACATCGCCGCCAGAAGCTCCGAATCTAAAAACAGCGTCGGCGCGGAATCGTCCAGCGTGTAGACATCGACCGCCCATGTCTGTCTGCCACGCGCGAGCGTCCCCTGCTGCCCGTTGTCTTTGGGCTGTGCCCCAAGTGCGTCATCCTTAAACACAACGGCGCTGATGGGCTTGGTGGGCACGGTCGTAAGCACAACCTCGCGCTGCTCACCGGTGTCCAGACGTTCTCCGTGGACCTGAATCGTGATGTCGGACGTCGCCAGAAGTTGCGCCAGACCTGCGTCTTTCTCGACATGTTCAAGCGAACGGCCAAGCGCATCCCAGGCCCGGGACCGCAGAAGATCGCCTCCATACTCCATCGGAAGTTCAGAGAGCGTCGTTTCCAATCCTCCCCCGGTTGCCGCACCCAGGAGCGCCTTCGCCAGCCTTTGATACTCAGAAAGACTCCCTGCCGACCCCGGTCGCCGTCTGATCGTGATACTGGTTGTCTTGTTTTGGATCGTGACTGAACTACTGTTCCAATGCATGACGCCGCCCGGAACCATCTCGATATTCTGCGGCTGTGTCACAAGCGGTGTCGTCAGATGAAGCGGTGCACTTCCCTGTGTCTCGATAAATCGCGTCGTGGGGTCGAAGTCAATCGGCCCGCCCAATCCATCGGCATCCGTTGCGACATTTGCCTCGAAAAACCGCAGGAGTCCCTCCTGTGACACTTCAGGAACGGGAGGCCGCCGGAGCGACACATACACATCGTCACCCCGATACCGCACGTTCAGACCGGAAACCCACTCACCCGCGGCATGGTATACGGGAGCCAATAACCAAGTCGAAGCCAACGACAGTATCGCGAGGTTCAACATCCGCACAATCGGAGCCGCAAAACTGAGATACTGTGTCAATCCGTTGGATAAGGCCGTATATTGCCCAAGCCAGGCCAAAGCAAATCCAACGACGACGACTCCGAGATACGCCACCTGACGAACGGGCATCGATCCGAAGAAATTTCGTAAGCGGGCGATGAAGCCTGTTTCCGGCGCAGAAGGTGTCGCCGGAATAGGCGCTATACCCACTTGCTCCGCGGCTGTTAGTGCGGCTTTGGTCAGGAAAGCAGCGCCCTCTTGGTACGTCATCTCTGTTTTCTCTTTCGGCAGATCCCGGTAGAAGCCAAGAAGCGCGTCGGCTGCACGCGCAGGACCGCCGAGAGTAAGAGCGCGGGAGATAAGCAGCTCTCCGAACTGACCCGTCTTCACCTGTTCATATTTGATCCAGTAATCATCAGAAACGAATGCTTTGACCGCCTCCTCCGCTTCTTGCCAGGACATGGCGGGATTCTGCTTCACCAGCATCGCGACCATAAACGCCGTCGCCATTCCCTCATTCCAGTCTTCATTCATGTATGGCCCGACATAGCGAACCATGTCGTGTCCCGCCTCATGCACGGCGGCGAGGAATTTGATGCGCTCAATCTCCGTCTTCCCTGCCTCGTCTTTCGCGAGATTGGCAGACGCACGGATGACGTAGAGCCCGACGCGTTCGTCATAGAACGCCAGCACGTCTGTTTGATCCGGATACAAACGGTTGAATGTGTCGTCGTCGTACACGACGACGGAGTTGTGGATGGGATGGGTTTCTGCGAGCGGAAGTTCGATGCCGAGGGACGCAAGAAGGTTCTTAATCGTCGCAACCTGACTGAGCGCCAGATCCCGCCGCAGTTCTTTCTGTTTGGCGTACCACGCGCGAATGGCTTGGAGACTCGCATCAGTCAGACGTCCGTTCGCAACTTCGAGTGGGTAGTCATCCGGGAACTCGAGATGAAGGAGGTAGTATCCCTTCGCAAGGCCATAATTCTGCCAGAACGGGTTGTCGAAAAATTGTTTCATCACGGCCCGCTGCCCCTCAGCAGGATCAGCATATTTCTGCTGTTCCCGGGCGATGCGATTGAGCGCCCGACTCACGGCTCCCTGTGTCCCGGGTGTCAGGTACATGGAGGCGTCCTGTATCATTTCACCGGCAACGACAACGGGCGCTTTCTTAATCGTATCTATGACATTCTCATCAACACCTACTGCACGCGCCGCCCTGCCCACTCGTGAGCCAACGCTTGCCCCATCCGGAACAAACATGACTACGACACTAATGTCATCCTTAAGCTTGCCCGGAGTTCTCCCTTGCCGCTCAAGCGCCCTTTGCCGATCTTGCACAAGTGCGATAAGAGCCTGTTCCGCTTCCTGAGGTGTTCGGGCACGTGCAAGAATTTTTGCAATCTGCTGTTTTCCTTCTTCATCAGGGAAATACTTTCTGAATCCGTCGGATGTCATGAGCACTCGGTCACCTGGCTTCAGGCCCCAGGATGATACCTTCGCTCCCCAGAATCCGCGCGCACCTAATTGATTCGGCTTCACGTCCTTTGCAGCCTGTATCTCGGGATCACGATACTGGGCAGCCCAGGGGTGTATTTTTACGGGGTCAATTTCGTATACATTCGACCCACGCAGCATAAATAGCTCGGGATCCCCGACGCGCACAACAATCAGACTGCCATCCTTGTGAACCGTCGTGCCCAACAAAGTGGTATTTATGTGTTTTTCCGGATCATCCTGCCAAACTCTGTCTGCCAATTTCAACAAATCCCTTTGAATTCGATTCACCGCCTGCGACAAGTACTGCTCCGCTTCTTCTCGAGTTGGCAGTGTTCGCGCATACTCAAGTTCTTTTGCCAACTCCTTTGCTGCCAAGTCTGCCCCATCCCTCAATCCGTTTTCTGCCTCTCCACCCGTAACGCCGTCAGCTATCACCATGCTTTTCCCACGGGCAACAACGACGTCTTGCCCTTGCGGATGATTCTTGGTATGACCAGCGATAAATGCACCGGAACCCACCTGCACCTGTTGGGTTTGGCGGGCAGGAGTCTGGGGTACGACACCGAAAAATGTTTGGTCAGGCGCGCTTCTTTGTACGGATTGGCTTTTGATATCTTCTACCTTACCGGCAGAATCTACACGATAAAGGGATATCTTGTTAGCCGGATCTGAAAGCCAGAACGCACCAGTACGGTTGGCTGGATCCTGACGGAACTGCAGAATGTAATTACCGAATTTCAACTCATCCTTGTCGTTGAGATACACGCGCGACGATCGCACACGATGACCATTGACGAATGTACCCACACTAGAACCCGTATCTCGGACATAATACCCCTTCTTGTCACGTCCGATCACAGCATGTGAGCGTGACACGCTTGGCTCGGACAGGACAACTGCGTTTTTGCTCGCTTGCCTTCCGACGGCTATTTCCCAATCCGGCCTGGCCGTTTCAGTTGATATACTCACTTTCCCCTTTGACGTTATCTTTGCAACCATTGACGTATCGGTTTTCTGGAAAAACACTTCGCCGTCGTCTGTGATTCGGACAGTAAACACGTCATCTTTTCCAAATCCTACGATATCACCATCGTGGAGATATGTCGGAGCCGTAGTATCTATTCGATTGTTATTGACATATGTTCCGTTTGAAGAGTTAAGATCGACGATAAGATACTGTCCACCCTGTTGCCTGATCAGTTTTGCGTGTTCACGGGAAACTCCTGCACCAGTGACACGCAAAGAAACCGCCTGTGATGATGATCTGCCGATAACAATAGACCATTGTTCCTGTACCTGTGTCTGCGCTGCCTTTGCTTTCTTCGCAAATAGTGCGTTGTTATATTCATCGATAGACCTGCGAAGAGCGGCAATCGCCTCAGAGGTGTATCTGCGATTGTCCTGTCTCGTCGGGAGCGAAGTTACGTCGATTGCGCCTGTCGAGATGTTGACCCTGAGCGCTACTCCCACGTATCTTCCTCCCGGACCCAATTCTCTTCTCATACTGGCCGAAAGGTCCTGAAAGTTACCAACGCCGTTTGCTACAATCTCTCCCGTCAACGGGTCAACTGCTACGTTCACCGCCGCGTGTCCGCTTCCGGCGTTCCCACCCATCGGTTCACCGATAAGCACATCGCTAAATCTATCAGATTGCAAGACCCGCACGTTTCGCGCAATAATCGTCGCCGCATTGGTCGATGTGGACGTGGATGGTGTTGTTCTGTTTGGCGTGGCCGGCTGAAGCAAAGGGCCACGACCGATGAGCGTTTTGACCGCGTCATACTGTGAAAATAATCCCTCGTTCCAGACAATTTCCGTTATTCCGGCTTCTGTAACCGATCGGTCCTGCCTGCGCAGTTGTGCAGCCACCTGCGCAAGAGTTCCTTGGAATATGGTCACCACAAACGTCCCTCCCTGTTGTTCATACCAAATCCACGCCCGCCCGGCAGGATCACTCCGCAAGAGAATCTGCTCTCCGTTCACCGTCACTGACCAAAGACGCGAATCGGCTTGTTGATGCGTAATGTACCCTTGATCCTCCATCGCATGGAACGCTATCCATGTACCCAGCATCTGTTCGTTGGATTTCTGTCGAGTAGATCTTGGCTGTCTTAAAGCGTTTGAAAGTTTTTGATTCACGATGTCGCTCCTGCCGCTTTGGATATCAGAGGCGATTGCGGAAGCGAAAGTCGAAGCCTGAGATCGGGCAACCGTATTCGTCTCGGGAGAATTGAGCAACGCTTGTATTGCGCCTTCTGCTCCCGGCGCCGCTGGTTTCTCCGCTCCCGTCAGTTGCGCCACCTTCGCCGTCTCCCATGCTTTATACAGCTCCGTTGTTTTCACGGCCGTCGGAACCGTGGCCATCGCGCGAGTGAGCGCGGTGCGCGTGGCTGCTTCTGTCTGTCCGGGTTGTATCGTTCCGTTTGTCTGGGCGGTTGCGGCGAGCGTTTCCCACGATTCAATACGTGCGAATAGACTCTGGACATAGAGAATGGCCACACCCAAACGCTGATCGTTGCTCATAGTATTGCCCGGATCAGGATTGACGACTCCCGCTGTTGACGTCAGATAGGTCACAAGCCGCTGTGCCAGGGCAAGCGCCACCGCGTCTCTATTATTCGTGGAAATTCCTGTCTGGATTTCACTGACGACCTGCTTTGCCACCGTCGCGAAATTAAGTGAGCCTTCCCAAATCTGATACATGCGGAAGACGATATGCGCACGCTCTTTTATTTTCGCTTTCGCGTCGTTTATATCGCTCTGTACCGCGATTGCCGCCGTCTTGTGTCGGTTGGCAATCGGGAGAGCCAAGCCGTCCAGTCTAGCAAGGATGAGATTGTCCGTGCTTTCAATCTGACGCTCATCGGTCATTCCTTGGAGGAAGAGCGAAGCCGCCTGCGAATACTCATCCAGCTGAGTGTTTTGAATTGTCGCTGTCGCGCGTTGCTGATACGGATCACGCGAAAAATACTGACTGAATCCTCCCGGTGTCAGAATCATCCGCAGAAGGTCAGTAATAAGAATCGCGTTGAAGGAAATCTTTAAGAAATACGCGATAATCGCAATCGGAGGATTGACGAAGAAGAGTATGTACAAGCCCAACGCCATAAGCGACGCTTTGATGCCGAACCTCCACGGATTATGGAATGGTGTGGACTTGAAAAATCCAATCACCCATCCTCTGAAACCGGCGGGCTGGCCGATACTCCACGCGCTCTTCTGCCCCTTCGTCAGTTGTCCATACGATACCGGATCCTGGAGCCCGGGAATTCTCCGCAGCAGCCCATTGACTCGTGATCCGACCGTTCCCGTCCATCCGCGGTCAGCGAAGTATTTATCCAGAGCACGTGTGGTCCGGGTGACTGCAGATCTCGGACCATTCACCGCGTGGTCAAGCCATCGACTCGCATCCATCGCAACCAGCCAGGGATTCCAGGCACGGGTAAAGATATAGAGCGGAATTCGGATCGCGTTATAGATATTCGACCAGAAAAACGGACGACTCGTGAGCGCCCGCGTAAACCGGTTGTCGGGCGGCGCCTTGCCGGGAATCGGGAACAGCATATCCTGAGTAGTGAGGAAAAATTGTTTCCAATTCCCCTCCGGCATATACTGTGGCAATTCCACAAGGGCGACATTCACGAGAGCCGCCGGCACATTTAGCCACCAGGTGCCATGAGGAATAAACCGGAAACCAACCTGCGTCGTCCAGATGGCGATACGTGCAGCAAGTCCGACACCCTGCCCGATATTTTCCGTTGCCGATTGACCGGGTTGGTAACTGGTGTGAGCTGCCCAGGAAACGACCCGTTTCCCGGCATTGACCATCATCTGCTTCGTAGCTGGCGGTGCGAAGATGTAGTACCCGAGTGTCCCGATGACACCGAGAATCACAACGATTCTCCAAACGCCCGCCCATCCTGCGAAGGTGCCTGAGGCAACCGCTGTTGATATTCCTCCAAAGATGGCGCCGATGAGTGCAACCACGCCCCAGATCACAAAGCCTGTGACGGCAAGCGCGCCAAGCGCTCCGAGTATGACCTGCCACCTCGGATATCCGAACCACTCGGTGGATGTAAACCAGGAAGCAACGCGCGTTGCGAAATTCGGCGCGGTGGTTGTCGTTGGCGCAGGTGTCGTCTGCTGTGGTCTTAATGATCGAACCCAATCAACCAGATCGCCCCATCCCTCAGAAATTCGCTTCCCGGCATTCTGCCACCAACGTGGCGCTGCTGCAGCTGGCGCCGGTTGCGGCGCAACGTTAGTCGCCACTGCCGTCGCCATTGGTGTAAACGTGAGTGTCGCCCCTGAGTTGCTAGGCGCAGTTGTGACACGGAGTGTTGCCCCATTAATCGTTACCGTATCGTTCTGTTTCAATCTGGTTGGTCGACTGGTTACCGTGACATTGCGGCCATTCACCTGAAGCTGCGTACTTCCGGTACTTCGCAGATGCACTTCGTAGACATTGGGTGAAACATCCTGATTGTGAACCAGCTGAATACTCAGCGTCTCCCCGGTGTTTGAATCGGCCAAGCCATCCTCAGACACCCACCATATCTGGGAATTGGCGCCATTGACCGGCGTCGTTGATCCGTTGCGGTACGTCGCCCCTAATGGAAGGCTGAGCGTCTGCGCACCCGTCGTGGGATCAGTGTTGAGTATTCCTGACACAGGAGCAGGTACCGGCTGCGGTTGGGTCTGAGTGATGGGTGCCGTCTGCGGCTGAACCTGTGCCGGAGCGGGGTTCGTATCGATGACCAGACGATCAGTGCGTCCGCTTATAAATGTCTGTGATACCTGTGTCAGCGACCCGTCTGCCAATCGCACTTCCACGGTTGGAACTCCGTTGTTATCGAAAATTCGCGTCACGGTGGCAGAAACTGCTGCGCGCCGGGCATCCGGGCGGTACAAAACTCGAGACCCAACCTGGAGTTCCAGATTATTGCCATCCGTTACGCGAGCCGCCACGGGTGCCGGCGGCGGCTGTTGGGCGACCGGCGCTACCGGCGGCACGTTCGTCGTCGTTCCTCCGCCCGTTGTTGTCGTTGTGGGTGGAACGACCGTTGTCGCCACAGGCGCTGCTCCCGTCGGGGTGAAGCCAATCGCGTTATCGAAGAACTTGAGCCGCTCCGGATCCGCCGCAATCTCCTCTTGAGTCAGCGTGATTGTCCGCCCTCCGGCAAACGGTGCCACGCGCACGCGCAGCTTTCCGTTTGCCGTCTGATACACTTTCTTTACTTCTCCCTCGACTACTGATCCCCCTCCCCTTGAACTTCTGTCAAACACCAACACCGGATCACGTTCGTAGATATCAATCCCGTCGCTCCCTTTGATGGCGAGGGTAGCGCTTCGCGCAACCGACGGCGGCACCACGCTTATGCCGTCATCAATAATCTGAAGCATGATATCGATGAGATTCTGAACTGCAAATAACTGCATGGGCGGGTTAAACTCGGCCATGCGCTTGTCCACATAATTGGTACTGTTGTAGAAGGCGCCAAGCCGCGGCGCGTCAAACTTCACAAGATACGCGATAAGCGCCTGTTCAAGTTCCTGTTTTTTGGTGAGCGTGGGAGTAGCTCCCGTACCGGCGGGTGCAGGTCTCGTCGTTGTCGTTACCACGACGGTGCCGGATGTCGCAGGCGCCGTTCTTCTGCCCGCAGTCCTGTTAAACCAGTCACCGACGGCTTTCACCATACCAACGATTCCTGCGCCCCACCCGCCGGCCTGCTGAACGTCGGCCCCTGGCTGCTTAAACTGATATCTATTCTCGTTGGCGAAATACTTAATCACCATCCCCGGATGATTGTCCACTCGGAATCCGGCGTGCGTGCTTTTGCCGACGAAATTCTCATAAAATCCAGCCTGCGCGCTGTTGGGATAGTACACGCCGTTATGGACATTGCCGTCTGCCGGCGTTCCGGGTATAACGACAGCCATATGGCCGTTTTCTCCGACGTCTTCAAAGCTCGCCACCGCAACAACAAACACTCCGCGATTGGCGAGTTCTTGAGCTTCCTGAGGAGATACTTCATGGTACCCCACCGCTTTCCCACCATCTTCTGCCCCCAGCCAGTCGTACCAGAAATTTGCCGTCGTTTTCTCGCCATTAATGAATCTGGGAAGCGGACGACCGAGAAATGCCGCAACGTCACCAGCAAAAATGTTGCAATATGAGGTATCCGACGTGGCTTTGTACCGCAACGACTCAGTCACGTTCACCCACGTCACCGCATCCATGAGATTTTGGGCACTGTTGGCAGACGATACGTCAGGATAGTCGGCCTGTGATACCGGCGCATATTCATCACGGCTCGTAAACAGCTTGCCGCCGCCCAGCGCGTCTTCACTTTGTGCGTATTTCTCCACATACTGGTCGTAGTTGGGTATCGAGGTGTCCAGAGACATGGCGAGAGTAGGGGTATAAGCAACAGGTGCAGTTATGCCTCCTTCTCCTTCCCCCTGTGCAAGTTGGATTTCAAATTGTCCCTTAACGGCGTCCTCCCAGAACGCATAGCGCTGTGGAGCCTGATCTTTCAGATATTCAGGCGCGTAGACAAACAGCGCATAACTGTCGGCCACATCCTCCTCGATCTGCCTATCTCCACTCCAGTCACGCGCGTACTGAGTCGGTGGCTGTTCAGAAGCCGCAGAGCCGCCGCCATAAAACTGCTGCACGAACGCCTTATAGAGCCTCGTCTCGCTTATTTGCCCACCCTCGGCTTCTGCCCGGAGGGTGAGATGAACGAATTCATGCAGAAGCGATGCTCGCGCTGACTGATCGACTTTTCCGATTCCGTCAAGAAGGTCATAGAGATGAGAGGTGGGCCCTTTGTAGTCAACGGTAAATTTGATTTCCTTGATGTGTTTTTGATCGACGACATCATCGCCCGCAATGGCGTAATATTCGGCTCCTCCCTTTATCGTTCCCTCGGGAGTCTTTACGAGTCGGATTTCATCGGCTTTCAGATACTGATACAGCGGTGCCATGTCCCGCAAAACCTGTTCAACATCACGCAGCTCATCTGGAGTTAGCGACTCACTTTCCTCTATGAAATGCGCCACTATCGCTGTCCCGTTGGAATTGACGAACCTCAGTGTCCCGATCGCGCCCGGATCAATCGTCGCGGCACCACTGTTCACAAGCGAATCGATCCGAGTTTGTGTTGCGCTATCAGGCTGGGCGGTCATCTGATTTCCCGTCTCCACCGATACTGTAACCGCCGGCGTCTGAGGCGCCTGCGCAACCGTTAGACCTGCGCCCGCATCAGGATCAACAGCAACGACGCCAAATACCGGCCCGCCGGTTCCGCCGTAGTATTCATAGAGATTGTCCGGAAGATCAAATCCCCACTGATACCCTTGTTGGTAGCGGATACCCAAAGGATGCTTCCTAAACGTCGGATCTTGCGCCGAATACCCTACCCAGTCGCCGCGCTTGGCTTCGCCGCCCACGAGCACCACTCCCACAAAGGACTTTTTACCCGTTGCCTCATCGTATTTCCACAAAAGGAACCGTCTCCCGAAATCATTTGGCGATTTCGACGAAACGATACCTACGTACTTTCCTGTCGCCAATGCTTCTTCCGGTGTCATCTTCGACTGTTCCTCGATACTCATGAAGAAATCGCGTGCCATGTCATCCGTCCCCTTACTCGTGATGTCATAAATCCGCTTCTGTTGGTCAGTCAGCTGATCGTAGGTCACGGGGACAGGCTGGTTATCAGGGGTCCGGTTTCGATCCGCATGAAGTAAATACAGGGGTGATGACTGATTATCCAGCAGGATATCCCCTCTGTCCATGCCTGATCCGTACGGCCCGTCGTAATTCCTCAGATCATCTGCGAGTTCCGGGTGATACCCAAACTCTCCGCTTCCGATGAGCACCCAGCCGCGGTCCATTTGTTGCCGAAGCGCATCGCCATACCACAAGACCTCTCCCATCGCCCCCTCCAGGGGGCCATACAGCGTCCCACTTGCGATGAATTCACTGGGCATGGGCGTGTAGTAGTTTTCATATAAGAGTTTTTCTTCTTCCGGCGATACAACCCCGTCTAGCATAATTCGGTCATACACATCTCGCGGAATCGCAAATACCGGCCGGGTGGCGATCGCCTGATCCGCCTGGCCATTGAACGATGTCACCGGAGCGGATACGGGTGTACGCGGCTGAGAACCGGAGGGTGGCGCTGGCGGCTCTTGAGGAGTCTCCGGAGTTTCCTGGTCTACCGGCTCCTCTTGCGCGGTTGGCTCCAGTTCATACGGCGCGAGGTTCTCGGTAAGCACGTCGGCAGGAGCCTGCGCGACCACATGAATAATCCGCTCTGTCGGTGACCCGAGGTCAACGGGCGGCGCCCGGGGATTCACGGCGCTGACGATTTGCGCAAACATCATGGCTCCGACAAGCGTCATGCTCGACAGAAACGCCCAAACGCCCGCTTTGCGTACGCGCCAGCGCCTGAGGGCAGCTTTGGCTTTCTGCGTCTGTTCTTGTGTTTGGGTCGTGAACTGGATTTCGCGCTTCCCGTACTGCTCAAGCTCCGCCTCAAGGAACGCATTGAGAACTCGCTTTCCTTCCGGCGTATTTACGCGAAGCGGCTGACCGGTCACACGCTGGAAGCGCTCAACGATTTCACCGGTCAGCGCAGCGGTGATCAGATCGATGTCAGCTTGTACCCGTGCGTCGCGGGCGTTTTGCAGGGCCTGATACGCTTTGCGGTACCCGCCTGCCGCTTCTATGATCTGGAATCCTTGTTTCCCGTCGCTATTCGCCTGGCGGATGGCAGCAGTAACTTCATCGCGTGTCTGAACGGAAACGGCGCTTGTGACAATCGGTTTCGGCTCTGCCTTCGCCTGTTCAACCAGCTGCTTTCCCGTATCAAGAACGATCCCACGGAACTGCGCGGATGGTGTCCGTCCGCGTGCCGCGTCAACGAGATAGTGAAGCGCATCGAAAATGCTTACCACGCCGCCCGTCAGAACATTGCGGGCAACAAGCGCAGTCGTCTGCCGAACCCGTTCAGCGTGGGACCACTTCGGATTCCATGGAGACGGAGCGACGATGTAATTGGACACGACAGACCAGAATCCCTTTTTGGGTAATGCCTGCCCCGGAATGCCGCTGATATCCGGGTCTACGACTACCGGCGCGCGGTTCCTTGCTGCCGTTTGCGCGATAATGACAATCGCCTCCTTCGTGCTTCCGAGAATAGCCGCACGCACGCCGTCGATCCCTTTGGATTGGATATTCGCGGTCATTGTGCGACCAACGACACGAGCAAGCTCTTGTTCAAATGTGTCGCGTGCTGTTCCTACTGCCGCGTCCAGATCGGCACTCGTGACATTGGGATCCGTGTTGATGACCGCCGCGTCGACAAGGGCGCTTACATACGACGCTGCTGTTTCAAGTAGCCGCGTAGTATTCACACGGGATCCCGTAAACTCTGCATCAATCCGGGCTTTCAACTCACGGTTTACGGCAACGGATAGTTGGGCGACCACGTTCCCTGCTTCGCTTGATAACCGCTCGGCAAGTGCCACATCCTGTGCGGCCGTCGTGCTTACGGGCTGGGTTCTGGTCACCTGCGTCGTTGGAGTTATCGCAATGACACCGGCTGCCTTGTTCAGACGGTTGACGATCTGGGCTTTCGTCCCGGTTAACCGCGGAAGCGCGGCTGATGGGCGGGCATAGTAGACGTAGTACCGGGTCGTATCGATCGGATACTGGTCAATGGCGCCGTGAACCACACGCCCGGAACGCTTGTTGACGAGGACCACTTCTCCGCTCGCGCTTACTTTGACACTGCCGATTTTATCCCCTGCCGCAAGCTGCTGCCCGTTTATGTCCGCTGCCTTTTGGGTCACCACACCGCTGGTTGCCGCGTGGGCAGCGGCAAGTGCGGTTGAAGCAGCATCGTTGCTGGCGCGTGCCGCGGCGAGCCCGGCAAGAAGCGTCATACGCTCCTGATCGGTTAAGGTCTGGCCGGTAAGTGCTTTTTGTGAAATCGGGATGGCCGCTGCCACCATATGAGCGCGGACGCTCGCTGACTGGAAGACCGGAACCCTCGTCGGAAGAAGTGCTGCTGAGGTTCCCATCGCTTCATCAAGCGGCCGAAGAGCAGGCAGGACAATTCTGGGCCGGACCAACGGCGCAAGCCATGGCATCCGCGTTTCGATAAACCCGGCAAGCCCCGTGGCAGGCGGCTGCGCCTGGGGAGCCGGTTGAAGGACGGGTTTGATATCAGGTCGTCCGTCTCCCGGGAGTTTTTGCGCTTCACTGGACGCTTTCACTGTCGCGTTGTGGGCGCGGATATACTCAGACAGGTCCCGTGCCAGAAGCGGCGCGTCTTTGGTGTTGATTACTGCATTTTCGGCAAGGTACGTCAGCGCGTTGGCCCCGGAGGCAACTCCTGACAGGGCATCACGATTGGCCGTCAGATGCGTATACAGGTCAGGACTGGTCCGCTGGATGGCATCCAAAAATGGCTTGTTGGCAGGATCCGAGAAAAGCTGCTGGTACTGCCGGACCATCTCTTCCATCTGCCGGTTTCGGGTGGTGAGCGTATCTGAAGGTTCGCCTGACGTAAGCCGCAAGTCGCGTCCCTGGGAGCGGGAAGACAACTCAAGCAACCGCTCGGATGCCCAGTTGGCGATTCTCTGAGCCGCGGGATCATTGATACTGCCGAAGCGTGTCACGACATCGGCAAGGGGCCTTTGGGCCGCGGACTCGAGTCCTAAGGTGTTTGCATGCGCTGTATTGATGCGCTCCAGATTGGCCTGTGCATCAAGAACGGATGTATGGAATGCGTCGAAACTCGGCTTCGTCATCTTAAACGCATCGACACTTCCACCCGCTCGATACGCAGGCGCCGCGTCATCGACAACGATCAGATACTGTGTTGCGATCCAGTCAGACCGGTCTAGACGGCTTGCGCCTTGCACGACCACTCCCTCCGGCGTATCTCGCGTGGTGATCGTAATTCCCGGAACGCTCTCAGGCGTCGGGATGTTGTCTCCGGTTGCGCCTCCCAGACTGATAACAAGCTGCAGATTCCCTTCGCCGCTTTTAAACCGGTTTGCGATCGTCCCGCTTCCGCCGGTTGCGTCGGGAATGAGTCTGTTGGGGTTGCCGGACCCGTCGTGATACCCGTCTGCGATCGTACCGTCAGGCTTGAATTTGACTTCGAAGTAATCCGATCCTCCCAACTGGACAATCCATGTGGTATCTGCGTCATAATTGCCGCTTTTTTGCTGGGCGCGCGCATACTCAAGCGTGCTTACGTTAAGCTTGCCTGCCAACACATGTTTGGCGCTGCCGTTTGATGGCAGGTCAGAAGCACCGCTTACATCCAGAGCGCCGCTTCCTTTTACTCCTGCCGCCAAATCCATCCATGCACTTCTATTTGTCTGGAATGAACGCTCGGGAGCAAGCCGCCCCTCAGTAATCGCATTACCGAAAATCTTGGTTGATGAGGCCGTATTTCTGGTGGTACCCAACTGATAGGAATTCTGAAGCACACCCGCTTGTTCTGCCATGTTACCGGTAACGGCGCGAACGGCGCCATTGCCGTGTTCGAGGATGTTTGCGACAACATCATGGAACCCTGAACGATACGCACGGTCAGGAGAAACCGTAAGATTGGTGAAATCCGGCGCCTCGCCTTTTGCGGTTGCACCCACTGCCTCCATGACAGCCTGGAACCGTGAATTGTAGGTTTGCCCATCACTTCTGGATCCGTTGTTTCCCGGAATAGTCACGGTACGCGCACCATCAATCACATCAAGCGATCTGGTCAACTGTTCGACTGTGACGCCGAATCGCGCCGCGTGCTGTGCCAGCTCGGTCTGATTGTTTCTTGCGGCAGCAATTATTCCTGCCTCGCCTGCAATCTTCATGAATACGTCCTGTGAGATTTTGAGTGTCCCTGCGTTTGCACTGAAGGCGCCGGTTAAATCCTTCGACCGGAAGTAGTCCGCCTCAAACGAGAGCGTAAGCCCGTTGGCAAACTTATTCACTGCGTCGACAGCATCCAACACGCGATTGATTTGGTCGCCGGGAACGCCGAACTTGACAGCTTCCTGGGCCAGCCGCGCAGGATCACCGCTTACACGATTCAGCGCCTCTGCCTCTCCCACGATCTTGAGGAATGTGTCTTTGGGCATCCCCAGTTCTCGGGCGATACCATCGAAAATCGCATCTCTCGGCGCGTCGGCAAAGCGTGCATCCTTGATGACCACGCCGTCAACGGTGCGGCCTTCCACGATCGCCTGTCCCCATCGGGTTGCACGCCACTGCTCCGGCTTGCCGTTTGCCATAATACCCAAGTCCATCAGAACCTTATGAACAGTTTGGGCCGCACCCAGAAGTTCAGGGGGGATAACTGCACGGGCCGCCGACGGCGGATTGATCATTTGAATCGACGGGTCGAAAGCAAGCTGCAGCTCGTCCACACCGAGGGACACATTATCAGTCACCAGTCGGTAAATCTCACGGATCTGTATCCCCTTCTTCGGATCTGCGGCATAGGTCTCAGTCGCCATATTGCGGATAAACGCAAGGTCTTCCGGTTCCGTCAGCACAATCTTCCCGCTCTTAAGATCGTTAATAATCTTCTGAAGTGCGGCCGAATCCCCTCTCACATCCTCGGATTTCAGGCGAATGACGCTGGTATCCCCTTCGGGCATAAGCACCCGGATTTGCTCAAGAAACGCGTCTGCCTGTCCTTTGCGTGCGACGAAAATACCCCGATCCCGATCAAATACTTCCACATCAGTCCGAAGCATGGCCGTCAGAACGACCGTCTTTCCTCCGGCCGTTACGAGTTCTACTGCACGCCGGTTGTCACCAAGAAGCGCAAGCATCGTATCGACCTGATTGGATCTCCAGGAACGATACTCTCCGTCAAGAAGCGCAAGTCTCAACTCTGTATCGGCCATGATCGACTCAAATCGAGCTTGTGTCTGGGTATCCAACCCCGCCGGCATGCGCACTTCTTTGGCCTTTTTGAGATTTGCGATGGTTTTCTCAAGTCCCTGAATCACATCGGCATTGCGGGGGGTTGCCGCCTGAGCCCGCTCAAGTCGCGCCTGTGCAAGCTCAATATCACTCACGAGCCCTAATTTTTTGATGGCCGCCTGCACGTTCGCAAGCTGGGCAAGCGCTTCCGGCTGCCTTCGCGCAGCGGCGTTGCTTACCAGCTCATTGGCCTGGGTTAGTTTGGCGGCGATGGCATCGCTCTTGGCGCGAATTTGGATCTCAAAATCCTGCGCAATGGTCTTGCGCTGGGCCGGATCCGTTGTTGCTGCAAGGCGCGTATCCTGCTCAAGCCGAAGATCCACAAGTTCACGCCGCAGCTGTGCTACATCCTCGACAATCTTGGCCGCATCACGGCTCCGATACCCCCCCTCTTCGCGGATCTTGGTCGACGCATCGGCAACTGCTGTATCGAAGGCCCCGCGCGTCGCTGCACGATTCACGAGTCCGGCCGGATCTATTTTCACCGCGCCTTCATTGAGGACATTTCTGAACGAAGCATCAACCTCTGTTTGCAACGCGTCGAGTGAATTCTGAAGCGCATTCCTTTTTCTGCTTCGCGGTCCTAATTTCGCCAACTCCTGCTTGATTTCATCAATCTGGGTCAGTTTTGTGGAAATCTCGCTATAACTGTCGCGCATGTACCCGAATTCGACGGTTTTTTTGGCCGTGATCACCTGCTTTTCAGCGGCAGCGGCAATCGTACGCGCGGTTCGTTCTATATACCGGGGATCCTTGTATCCCGCGTCCGCGAGCGCCTGTTTTGCGCGGTTGTATGCCGCTTCATAAATTTCGCTTCTGCCGTTTCGACCTTTTCTGGTCATTTGTTCGTACACGGCAGATACCGCTTTTTGCCGTGCATCCACATCGGTCTTCGGAATGCCCGCAACCTGTGCCTCCACGCGGGTAAGTACGTCTGCGGTTAAGACGCCATCGGATACCGCAGCGCCAATCCGTTTCTGGGCAAATTCAGCACTCGCATTGGAAACGCGCACTTCAGAACGCGTGCGCACTGTTATCTCTCCCGTCGGCTTGACCCCGCTTATAGCGTCACGGACAACTGCCGTAATCCCGCGTTTGTTTATCTGGCTGAGAGTTTCTCGGATGCTTCCTATGAAATTCGCGCTATTTCGTTTGACGGTCAGGGTATCGATCGTCGTCTGAAGCGTTTTTATGTCCGTTGACAGCTGCGTAAGTCTGCCTTTTCGTATCTCAAGTTCGATATTCGCCTGCGCATCCCCCGCCTTGTACCGGGCGGCAAGATCCGCGATCCGCTGTGCTTTGACCAAATTTTCCCGTGCTTGTGTGATTTGTCCGTCTACTTCCACCCGCCGCACTGCCAATCCCTCGCTTTGCGCACGGATGACTTCTGCCATAGGCGCATCGCCGGTGACGCGGCCTTGCGCATCGATCGTCTTCCAGACGAACTGTCCGCCCTCTTCCACAGCGGCGTATTTCGTGGTTACTGTATTTTCTACTTCCACGCCATTTACTCTCCACTTCCCTGTTGCCGCGTCCCAGACGGGTGGCGTTCTTCCGTCACCAAGTGTATTTCGAAGCGCGACAGCCGAGTCTACCGCCGCCTGGGCGTCAGTGACTGCTTTGTTTGCTTTCGCTTCATTCTCGATACGGATGACTTCGTCAAGTACCAGCCCCCGTTCGCGCGCGAGGTCAAACATCTGATCTTCGCTGGCCGTAATCTCACGTTGGATATCTGTCTGTCTGCTGTTGTAGCCAATGGCATCGACGGCGTTGCGCGCCTTGGTCAGCTGTCTGAGGGCAGCCTCATATTCCGGCGTGCCGTAGGGATACTGTTTGGCAACGGCGTTAAACTGTTCCTGCGCAACGCGGTATGCATCCTGCCTGGCTTGCGCATCGGAACCGAACTTTGAGGTCACCCAGTCTGTCGCCCGCTGTATCGCATTGCGCGGATTCTCCAGGGCCGCCCGCTCCGTTTCCACGGCCGATCGGTACAGAAGCAGATCGTTCGTGGCAGTCTGATACGCCTTCAGTGCGGCGTCATATCCCGGATCAGCGGGTGTCAGCTTCGAAAGCGCCTCTTGTGTGCTTCGGTACGCTGCCTGTGCATCCTTAAGCTGGTTGGCGCTGGGAACAGAGGCCGAAATCTCCTGAAGCGCCTGATTCGCAAACGCAATTTCATTCCCGCGGGCGCGGATGGCGTCGCGGACTGCGTTTTGCGCCGCAACTTCCTGCGCTTCTGTAAATGACGGAAGTCGAGTACCATTCGTGTCATACATTCGACTTAAATTTGCTTGAGCATCATAAAGTCGAGTCGCAGCGCCCTCTTCACTGGCAGGAAGCCTGGGCGTACCCGTCGAAGTATCGAAATTCGCTCTAAATCCTCCAAGCGCGAGAGCGGATTGGGATATCGACATTGCACATCCGGAGAGATCAAACCGTGCCGCTCCCCCAAAACAGGTTGCAGCGCTTTGAATCGCTCCGCCTGCTACGTCGCTTGCGTCAGCCAGGGCCCCGGTAACCTGTGTCGTCTGCACAACCTGCGGAGCACTGGTGCCAAAAGATCGAAGCGCCGATACCGATTGTCCGATGCGAAGAAGCGATCCGACGACTTGCATCGTGTTCATGGCACAACTCGTTCCGTCGGTTTGCGTCCCACCCTGCCCGTCCGGATATCCGGCGACACACGCCATATACGCCTCACGGCCTGATACGACGGCGCCACCCACCCCCAGCGCGATATTGCCGTACTGGATTGCGCGGCCCGCATTCAGCCCGGTATTGAGGCTTTGTGCTGTGGCGATCCCCTTTGCCAAATCGTCCGCGCTATTGAGAAGTTGCGCGGTGTTGGCACCGTTCACTGCTGCTTCAGCCCCTTGTGCCAATCTGGTTGTTGTTTGTGCCGCGATACTGTAGGAGCCGGCAAACACGCCAAATCCTGTGGATGCAGCCTGGAATGTCGTATTGGCGATCGCCCATTTACACTCAGTCGTTGCAGGCTGACCGGGCACACACTCTTTGGCAGTGCGCTCAAGACTTGCAGTCGTTCCTGCCACACCCAATCCGACACCGCCAAACGCAAGGGCGGTTCCCAGAATCGGCGCGCCTGCGGCAACCAGAGGTGCGGCAAAAGGAATTGCAAGCGGGGCTGCAGCTATCCCGACGACTGCAGCAGCGGCAGGTGCGCCCTGGATAAGCGCCCCTCTGGTGATATTGGTTTGAATTTCTGAGCACTTGGGATCAGAGAACCCTCCGGTTGCCAGCCGCTTGGATCCGCAGTCATTCTCTTCATACGCTTTCTGCGAGCTGACAAGAAGCTCATTGCCGTCCTTAAACGACCCGTGGGTCACGTCGTTCCACCACAAGACAGTTTTCGTCCATCCATCCTGCCGGAGATTATCAAGCGCCGTCTGATAATCTGACGGGAGCACTTGCCCGGACTGAATCTTCGCGATGGTCTCCTCGTTCAGTTTATCGAGATTATTAAGCGTATTTGCGACACCCGAATCCCAGATTTCCTGCTGGTACTTCTGGAAGTCTTCAATAGACCCTTCATGTGTTTTCTTCCACGTCCTATACGCTTCAAGATAATGAGGATCGTATCCGCTCTTGGGATTGGCAAGAAACGCTTCTATGGCCTTCTCACGCTCAGCGACATATTTGGCCTCTTCCGCTGACGTTCTAAACGTTCCCGGCGCATATACAATATCATAGGTAATATCTTTCCCTGTGCCTACTGGTACAACATCAACCGTGAGTTCGCGACCTGTCCACGGATCCACCATCGTACACGGTTTCCCGACTTCGCAGATACGCGCACTGCCAGTCTGCGCGTCAACCACCTTCACCCCTTCGACGCACTTGCCCGCACTGCAGAGACCTGAATGGCCGTACCCGGACGGACAAGCCGTGGTTGATTCCACGACCCCCCGCGCCGGACTGTTTGGGGGACGCGCGTCGGGATTGTAAAGCTCAACTGAACCTCCATCGGCAGAACACCGAAGCTGTTTCTCGTACGTTTGTCCAAATCGCCACCATTCACCGCCGGTCACAATTGTTGTGGTACCGCTATTCTTACCGAACACCGAACATTCGCTTGGACAGGAAAACGCGTATGCACTTGTCGCATCAACACGTGTTCCTTCCCCTGCTATGACACACTCTCCCGCCGATTTACACACTGCCTGCCCCGGCAGTCCGCGAATCGTAGTCCCCCCGGCAGTGGTAACCGTTACGATATCATCCCTCAGGTCAGCAGGAATCGTCCCCTCGAGGGTTGAACGTGCTGCTGCCAGGGAACCACAACTATCACGCTGTTCTGCCAAATTCCCGCCGACCAGTGCTTTACACGCATCCATGATGCGCTTAGAATCATTCGAGTTGAGGACGTCTAGAATCTCAGCTGCTCTTTGAGCGTCAGTAACACCTTTTTGCGCGGCTGCCTGCTGAGCTTGTGCGGCTGCGATCTGTTTATCAATCTCTGCCTTAACAAGTGCCTGAACGTCCTTCGCAATTTGACTCAATGCCTCAGGAGTGAGGCTCGGATGGGATGGCGCAGGAGGCTTAACACATCCTGATTGGCCATTGGCCACACACGACTGGTATGCATACTCCTTCTGGAGGTAATCATTGCTGACTTTCGTGTACACATACGAACCGTATCCCTCAGTGTCGTACGTAGTTGCTTTTACATCAACATTTGGTGGTAACCCGGCAGCGGCATACGCTTTGTTTGCTTCATGTTCATATTGTGAACACTGGTTCGCTGGATATTTGGAAAGACACAACTGCCACCGCTCATACGCTGGATAGTAGTCCGTTTGCGCCTGAACGGCGTTTTCATAGGCCGAAACGGCAGCGGTCTTCACGGATTCAGGCACGGATGAGCCGAGTGCAGACTTAGCCTGTTCGAAACATCGGGAGGTATTTGTAGTCGTCTCCAAGCAGGCATTGTAAGCATCAAATAGCTTCTTCTGTGCGTCAGCAATCGCTTTTTCATGCGCGGCAACTTCGGCTTGGTACGCCGAATTGTTTTGCATGGACGGCGGAACAAACCCTGGACTAAACAGACAATCCGTGCATGCTACCCACGAACCATTCTCACAGCGGTACCGACCCGATCCCCCATCAGAGGCGACCGTGCCGGATGGTATCGATGTCTGATTGTTTATCCCCGGACAGGAAGCTTCTGCCTTCACTGTTGCTCCGCCGGATATGGCAGCGCCATTAGCGGCGCGGGCAGTGTGACTGTTTATGTCAATACTCGGTGGCACATACGTCAGATCATTAAATCCATACCCCTCGTCAGACCGGTCATCCCAGTTTCCATTCGGATCGCACTCATATACATGGTTCTTGGGGCCCAGAAGAATATCTCCCGTTTTCGGAGGACGCGATTGATGCGTCACTGGATCGATGATGTTGCCGCCGGAACACGTGGCATTGCCCACATATGGAACGCGCGGCGCGGGAGTGATCTTTGCTGTCGGCGTCGGAGTCGGAGCCTTGGTAACCGTCGGGGTTGGCGACTTTGTGGGCGTCGGCTTGGGCGAAATAGTGGTGCTGGGCACGCTGGCAAGGAGCTTTGGCGGAGTAGGCGTTTGTAGAATCGGCGTTGTGACCGGCACGAATGAGTCCTTGGACACACATGAGCCAGTTCCTTTCTTCGTGTCTACGACACATGTTGCGCCTGAACCGCAGTAATTCCCCAGAAGACCATTGTTTTGACAGGGTTTGCCGAGCATGGGATTCGGCGTCGGGGTCGGTTTGACGGTCGGTTTTGGCGTCGGGGTCGGAGCCGGTTTGCATTTTGCATCCCAGCCAGGATCGACGCCATACGGACAGTTGGTACAGTTATTATTTCCTCCAAATAGCGCCTGACAATCAGATCCCGGCTTCAGAGTCGGCCTGGGCGTGGGGGTTGTTTTGTCGACGCACACTTCAATTCCCCAATCGCCTGTCGAACATACCTGGGCCGGTGTTGTTGTCTTGGTGGGCGTTTTTGTTTTTGTCGGCGTCTTGGTAGATGTTCCGGCTCCTCCGGTCAGATTACCGAACGATGTTATCGGTGTCGGCGCCGCAGTCGGTGTAGGTGTCGGGTGGCTTGCCCTCCACTTGCAAATCAAGTCATACCACTTACACGCAGGCGTCGGGGTTGGCGTTGGTGTGCGGGTTGCTGTTGGCGTTCGCGTTGGTGTGCGGGTTGGCGTGCGTGTCGCTGTGCCAGACCCCGTCGGCGTCCGGGTAGAAGTAACTGCCTGTGTGGGAGTCCGTGTGGGCGTCCGGGTAGAAGTAAGCGTTTGAGTCGGCGTCCGGGTAGAAGTAACTGCCTGTGTGGGAGTCCGTGTGGGCGTTGCGTATGCACGACTTCGTATGTCTTGTTCTTGATTTCGTTGCTGGATCTCCCCTACGACAACGAAGATGGCAGAAGCAAAAAGCGCAAACAATACCAGCGGCAAAAGGTGAATAAACCCTGCATTTTCTTTCTTGCTTACTGTATCAGAAGGTAAAGAAGTATGTCTTCGTAGCGTATGGTTTGCCGATCTCGTTGAATAGTTTTTGTTTTCGTTCGAAATGGCGAAAAACCGGACTATGAATCCTGGCACGTTTGGTGAACATTACCAAGCGCTTCCCAATTCCGCTGCCCGCGGTAAACCAAGACTCAATACATCACTATATTATTAATAATGGCGAGTGTGAATATAGCCTGTCAATAGGCAGACTGCCTATTGACAACCGTGAAATTCCCGTGCAACACTGAGTCCATATGGCAAAAAAGAAAGCACATCGCCATGTGCACCATCACCGATCGCATGCGCGCGCTCTGCGCCCGAGCGAGAATTATATGGTGGTTGTGCGAGGATGGATGCTGGTTGTTGCCTTCGCCCTCATGCTTGGCGTCGGAGCAATTGTAGGCAACTACATCAACACCCAGATGAACCTCGCTACCCCATCGGTAGCTGGCGTATCAACGGATCGCTAAAAAGCTTTGTTTCGCGGATGTATTGTTGAAGCGGGACGAGGCTTTTTTCGTGGCTCTTTGATTGTTATTCCGGCCCCCGGAGCTGGAATCCATTTTTTTTGATATAATCACTTGACGAATAGCAGATTCGAATCGTCAAAGTAGTTTTCGTCCCAGAACGGGCCTGTAGCACAGTTGGTAATGCGCCGCATTCGCATTGCGGAGATCACCGGTTCGACTCCGGTCAGGTCCACTTACCGGGCCCGTCGTATACCGGTAGTATGACTCCATGGCATGGAGTAGAAAGGGGTTCGATTCCCCTCGGGTCCACTTTTCACTTGAAAAATGACGTGGGATTGACCGGCGTGCCGTTTCTGCGGGTCTCGAAGTGAAGGTGCGTCCCGGTCGAACGGCCCGTATTCCCCATCCGTCCTATCACCTGACCGCGCGCCACTTTGTCCCCCGCCTTCACATAAATTTCAGACATATGCGCGTAGAGCGTCGAGAGGCCGCCGCCATGATCCACAATCACATGCTGACCATATCCGTATCGCAGGTATTGTACCAGTGTAACGACGCCGCCATCAGCGGCCATGATGCCGGGAGCAGACGGATTGGCAATATCGAACGCCATGTGATACCACACGGGATACTGGGTCACGATACCGCTCGTCGGCCAAAGCAGCTGCCCTGATCCTCCAGCGACAATCGGCGGCGGCGCGATGCGTGCAATCGCCGGTGCCTCTGGTTGGACGCCGTCCGGCACGACAAGCGTCTGACCGACATTCAGCGCAAACGTCTCCAGGTCACTGAAATCATTGAACGGAAAGTTGACGATCTTTTGTGCATCAGTTTTATACTTTTTTGCTATACTTTGTACTGTTTCTCCTTCACGCACTTTGTGGACGATACCGGTCACGGGAGGAATCTTAAGCACTTGGCCTATACTCAAACTATCTCTTTTTAGATCATTTGCCCACTTAATAGTATCAACAGAAACCCCATACCGGTCGGCGACGCGCGCAAGCGTATCCCCTTCTTTTACCGTATAGTTTTCGACCTGATCACGCGGTTTGTCAGACCGCTGCGTCTGCACGCCGTATTCATCAAAATCGATGGAAGAAAGAACCGCTGATGACGGCGTCAACTCGTTAAGCTGACTGGGTACTCCGCCGGGATACGCATTGGCAAGGATGGGTGCGCTTGTCAGTCCGACAACGAGAAGAATTCCGAGCGAAAGGTGAAGAAACGGCCGCTGATACGTACCGCGGCGTGCCATCAAAATATCTACTACTATATCTTTCTGTGTCTCGAACTTCAGCGCCCATCTCCCCAACCGCCTCTGGGCGTAGTGATACCAGCCGTCCCTCCAGCTTCGGATGTCGTCAATGAAAAAAGAAAGCCGCTTTCGCATGCACAAGGAGGGTACCACAAAACTATTACCTGAACAAATGTTCAAACCACTGGCCTGATACCCACCAACGCAGCGGCGCAAACAGTTTTTGAAGACAATTGAGTGTTCGCTCAAAAATACTCCTTATATGACGGTATATGCGAACGCTCATTGGGCGAACGATGGGTTCTCTCTTCAGTCGGGAGAGCCGTCAGGTGAGCGGGTCTTTGAAAATTCGTTTGCGAAGCTGCGGAAGGACGGAGGTAGAATCCGTTTTAATCTTATCCCTGTGACAGACTTTCGAGGAATTCGTCGTTGCTTTTGGTCTTCCCAAGCCTGTCCACCAGCATCATGGTTCTTTCTTCGTCAGACAGAAGCGACAACATGTGCCTCAAGGTTGTTACCTTTTTCATCTTCTCTTCTCCCAGGAGAAGCTCGTCATGCCGCGTTCCTGATTTACCGACATCAATCGCCGGGAAAATACGTCGTTCCTGAAGATTCCGGGACAGATGCAGTTCCATATTGCCCGTACCCTTAAATTCTTCATAAATCAGATCATCCATCCGGCTTCCGGTATCCACAAGTGCCGTACCAATGACCGTCAGCGATCCGCCGGATTTCCCATCAGCGCCTTCCACACATCGGGCGGCGCCCAGGAATTTCTTGGCCGGATAGAGCGCAGCCGGATCAAATACTCCCGAAAGCGTGCGCCCCGACGGATTAACGACGAGGTTATATGCCCGGGCAAGTCTGGTGATGGAATCAAGAAGCACCACGACGTCTTTACCCATTTCGACAAGTCGCTTCGCGCGGTCCAGGGCAACCTCCGCCACCCGGGTCTGGTCCGGCGGCGATTCGTCGAAGTTGCTTGCCAATACTTCCCCCTTTATCGACCGGGACAAATCCGTTACCTCCTCAGGTCGCTCCCCGATGAGAGCCGCCATGAGATGGACGTCCGGATAGTTGGCAGAAATTCCTGCGGCGAGTTCTTTGAGAATCGTTGTTTTCCCGGCTTTCGGCGGGGAAACGATGAGCGCACGCTGACCGAATCCGACAGGCGCCACGAGATCGATAATTCTGGTTGACAATGGTGTTTGGGCGGATTCAAGCTTGAGCTGTCTGTTGGGATAGATTGCTGTCAGATCGTCAAACCGGGGTCGGGTAGCCGTTTCCTCTGCCACTTGTTCGTTGACTTTTTCTACTTTCAGAAGCCCCCAATAGCGTTCGTTGTCTTTTGGTTGGCGCGCCTGGCCTTCCACCATATCCCCGTTTCTTAAGAGAAACCGCCGGATTTGGGATTGCGAGATATACACATCCCGATCGCTGGGGGTAAACTTCGGCCTGAGAAAGCCATGTCCTTCCGGCATCGTATCGAGAATCCCCCGGACGGTCTCGGTTGGAACGTTTATGTCCTGCGTCTGTCCGTCGGGACTGGCGCCCCAGTCGTTTCTTCGGTACCCGCCTTGATCAAACGGGCGACTCGGGCGCTCTCCACGGTCACGGAATCTGCCGCCGCCATACCCGAATCCGTTGCGTCGGAAGTTGCCGTATCCGCGATTGCCGCCGAATCCTCCCCTATCGTACCCTTCCTGCCCATACCGGGGAGCCGGACGGGGGCGGTCAGAAGAACGAGGAGCTTCTGCTGAAGGCACCGCTGGCTGCTCTTCTGCCGGTACCGGTTTGGGTTCCGGCGCCTGGGATACCGGTGCCCCGACAATATCTTCGACGCTGAACGCCGGCGCCTCCTCTACGGGCTCCTTTGGTTCTGTATCAGAAGAAGTCGTTTCCTGTGCGGTTTTTTTTGCCCGCGGGGATTTCGTTGATGTGTGCGAAGCGCGAAACGCCATAAAGATATGATTTAAGATCGGATATATTTAACTTGAATAGCTGAGAATCACACGTCTGTCCGGAACTTCATGTTGGGAACGTTTCAATTAACGGGGATCACGTGCGTACAGGCGTATTAAACCACGAGACCCTGTACTTGTCAAGGAGAGCCTGACTGCCAGGTAATTTGATATATCTTCGTATCCCCCCAGGAAAATACCCGTGTCCCCAGCTGTTCGAATTTGTCTTCCACAAGAGCCGGATATTTCTCCCGCTCCAGACTTCCTACTATTATATAGGTGACACCGTATTTCATCAGAAGTTCGCGCGTTTGCTCGATATCCTCCAGCTCATACATCAGCCGCACGTCCTCACGCCGCGGCGCCACGATATCATACGTTCCGCGCCACAGCCATTCGTGGACCGGCCACCCGATCACGGCGGGCAATCCGGTAAACGCGCTATAGCGGGCATAATGCGTATAGCTGTCGCCGTCTGCTTCGACAATAACTGGCAATACGCCGTATGTTTCGCGGTATGCCGGTATCTGCGCGTTGAGCCATCTGATCCCCTCGTAATCATTGGGGTATTGGGTCTGAATCCAGGTAAACCCGTCAAGCCCTTTATATCGTCTGAGGCTGTCAAAATACGACCGCACACTGAAGATGGGATAGATCGATACGAGAAACAGCTGTGGGATAAGAAGGATATAAAACAGTTTCGGCCGGGAGCGCATCTGAACGATCGCATACGCAGAGAGAAACGAAAGCAGGATAAACGCATCATACCCCAGTTTGAACATGGTGTTTGACCGGAAGTGAGCGGGATAGATATCTTTGAAATAGAAAAATTCGGGGAAAATAAGAAGCGCGAGAGAAAAGAAAAAGAAAACGACCAATATGGTCTCTGTTTGAGTAATTTCTGTAAACGATATACGGTATTTAGACAGTTTTAACTTCCCGAATTTCCACTTGGTTTTGGTTGCCATCCACCAGAGTCCGCAAAACCAGAAAAATCCCCAGAGAAGCCACATCATCCAGAGGGGCGACTTCTGACACTTCTCCACCCCCTCAAAAAGAAGAAGACCCAGCTTGCTGTTTGCCAGAAACCAAGGCGGGCAGTTGACCGCAACCCCCGAAACAAACGATGTGAAATGCGACAGAAACGGCACGCTTGCCAAAACCGAGATTGCAAGAACCGAAGCCGGCTGCAGGAGGGCCCTCCACCACGGCTTTTTGGTAAACCTGTGCCAGAAAAAAACGGCATACAATACGACAAACAACCCGAGATAAATAGGTCCATCCAATGCGTTGGTCATAAGCAAGATGGATACCAGAAGTCCATACACCCCGACGCGCAACCATTCATGGAAGATGGACCCTTCGTGCTTTTTCTCTCCCGTGACGCCGAATATCTGAATCAGAAGCCCGATGGCCAGAAGCACAAACGGAAGCGACAACACGTGTCCGTGAACGTCGGAAACCACGAACGAATAACTGGGAAACTCGTGTATCGTGAAGGGGATGAACCTCGTCGCGTTGGCATACCAATACCGCTCAAGCCCTTCCGGCAGCTTTGTCCAGAATTCACCCAAACTCCACGCAAGTTCCCAAAATGGATGCACATCCTCACCGGTATACCCGCGGGTGAACGCATACAAGGTCTGCATGTTACCCGCAAGACTCACGAGAAACGCGCTGAGAAACCCGGAGGCAATCGCGCGGATTTTCGCCAAGCGCGCGCGGATAAGCGCAAGTTGCGTACCGATGGCGTAACTCATGGTGAACGTGAACGCAAACAAACTTGCCAACATGAGATTGAATGTGTAGCGAAGATCCAGTCCGGAAAGCTTGGTCAGCATCGCCATCACGGTATGGCCGAAGTAGTAGTAGTTGATAGGATAGCCTGAATACCACATATCGGGAGCCGGGAACCATGCGCTATTGAGGATTGCTTTCGTGAAGCCGAAATCCATGAACTTCTCCAAGCCTTCAATGTTTGCCTCATGTCCCTTAACCCACGCCCACAAAAGAAGCGCCAGGAAGAAAAACAGCTCCTCTATGCCTATTATGATCCCCATGCTCATGTACCGCTTTTTGTCGCGCTTGAAGGAAGAAGGCCGTGCTTTTTTCCACTGAAAAAGAAGTCCTACGGCAAATACGACACCCAAAGAAAGGAGAATCGACGGGACGCCGAAAGGGACGAGATAAAGGGTCGCAAAGACATACACAAGATAGGTAACGAGTGCCAACCCGACTGCTTTCGCAAACAGATAGCCCCGGTCATACCATGACCCAAACAGCAGTTTCGTCAGCGGAAACGCTCCGGCTCCTACAAGAAACAGCGTCCCCCACCACTGCACGACAATCCAGAAATCATTTCCCATAGGGACATTATAGAGAACTTGTTATAATCTCTCCATCGGGATTTTTTATGAATATCGCAATTATCGGCGGCGGGTTTACCGGACTGACTGCCGCATACGAGCTGACGAAACGGGGCCACCGGGTAACCGTCTTTGAGAAGGATCGCCACCTTGGCGGCTTGGCATGGGGTTTCAAGAAACCCGGCTGGAACTGGCACCTGGAAGCCGCATACCATCATTTATTTACCAACGATAGGGCAATCATGAATCTTGCCTGCGAGCTGGGTATCGGCGACAAGCTCATCGTGAAACGTCCCATTACTGCCAATCTCCTCCCCAATTCAAAGCTAAGCTTTGAATCTCGGAAGACCGTCAGAATCGTCCAATTAGATTCGGCAACCCATCTTTTTCATTTTCCGCTTCTTTCTCCTCTGGATAAACTCCGCACCGGTGCCCTGGTTCTCTTTTGCAAACTCTATCCATTCTGGCAAACATTAGAAGGAATAACCGCCAAAGAATTTTTCATCCGCTGGGGAGGAAAACGCGCATGGGAGATTATCTGGGAACCGCTTATGACCGGCAAATTCGGCCACTTTGACAGCACCATTGCCGCCTCCTGGCTCTGGGCCAGAATCCATAAGCGCACACCCAGTCTCGTCTATATCGACGGCGGGTTCCAGACGCTCGTCGCGGCACTTACCGATGCCATCCGGACCAACGGCGGCACGATCCGTACAGAAGCGACGCTCTCTTCCCTCCCCGAGGGATTTGATAGAATTCTTTTGACAGTCCCCACTCCTATTGCCTACAAACTCGCCCCCCGCATCCGAAAACCGGATCCCCTGACAATCCCCCATCTTCACGCGCAGGTTCTCATTCTTGAGACGCGAAAACCGATACTCGATACCACATACTGGCTCTCCATCACCGACCGGTCGTTTCCGTTTCTTGCAGTAGTTGCACACACCAATTTCATGGACAAGCGTCACTACGGCGGGCACCACCTCACCTACATCGGCAATTATCTCCCTGAAGGTCATCCCTATCTTAAGCTCACGAAAGAGCAACTCCTTAAGACATTCGCGCCGTATATCAAAAAGCTGTCTCATCGCTCGTTGAAGGAAGCAGGCCTCGTTGACTCGTACCTTTTTGTGGGTCCGTACGCCCAGCCGGTCCACCACATCCGGTACTCCCAAAAGGCCCCCAAACTCGAAACTGCGGTTCCCGGCGTGTATCTGGCAAACATGGACAGTATCTATCCCTGGGATCGTGGCACGAATTACGCCGTTGCCCTGGGCCAGAAAGCCGCCCGGATGATGGACGCGGCATCGCGTAATGTATAATGACTAAATTATGAAACAACTTCACAAAACAACATTTAAAGAATTCTATGAAACGAACGAATTCGTCGCCCATACGTCCCCCATGCGGACGCATTATTACTCCAGAAATCCTATCGAACGGGCCATCTGGCAGCGCAAACTCGCCTGGATGAAGAGAACGCTTGCGAACACACCCCACACCCGTGTCGTTGACATCGGCTGCGGTGACGGCGGGCTTGTACAAACAACCGATCCGAAAAGCAGCTACACCGGCGTTGATATCTCCCCCACTCAGCTAGCCCATTTTCGAACCCATCTGCCCGCGATACGCAAAACCCACCCGGGAAAAATCACACTCATGGAACATGATGTGAGCGCTTTGCCATTTAAGGCAAACTCATTTGATCTTGCGCTTGCATGCGACGTTTTAGAGCACGTCATGGATCCGGTGAAAGTCATCCGGGAAATCAAACGGGTATTGACTCCGGGAGGTTACGCGCTGTTTAGTATTCCCAATGAGCCAGTCTGGCAAACGATCCGTATCCTGTCATTGAGGTGGCCTCCCCGGTCCCCGGATCATCTGTTTTTTATTACTCCCGACATTATCACACGGGAGTTCCCCCGCGTTGTGACTGAGGCATTTCTCCCTTTCCCTGTCCCGGGCATACACCTCATACACTTGATGCTTGTTGCCAAATGAAACACCAGCGCATTGTGTCGGCGATTGCGTTTCTCTTTTTCCTCGTATTTTCCTTCTGGCTCATGTTTCATACGTTTTCCTATGACCCGGCCAGCCATACCATACGCATCGCCTTCAAGCTCTGGAGTGATTTCGGAGCGCACATCCCGCTTATCCGCTCGTTTACCATGGGAGAGAATTTCAATAATCTCCTTCATGCCAAACCCATCGAATACCCGATTTTTCCCGGCGAGCCCATACGGTTTCACTTCCTGTTTGATATGGGAGTTGGACTCCTGGAGAGACTGGGTATTCGCTTAGATTGGGCGCTCAATGTCCCCAGTGCTGTCGGGTTCTTTCTTCTTCTTTCGGGCATATACCTTCTCGCGTTTAAACTCTTCCGGTCCGTTACCGCATCATTTCTGTCCGTCCTGTTTTTCCTTTTCAACGGTTCGCTGGGATTTCTGCGGTTTTTTGATGCGCACCCCATGTCTCTGCAAACGCCGATGGAGATTATGAAAGTGAAGGATTTCCCGGCTTTTGCCCCCTGGGGGAAAGGCGATGTTACGGCCTTCTGGAATCTCAATATATTCACCAATCAGCGACACCTGGGCATTGCGTTCGCATTTGTGATTTTCTTTGTCCTCTCACTTCTTTTTTTGGAGCGGCTTTCCGCGAAACGGCAGCTTCCCTGGGCGGTATTCTGGGGAATTCTCATTGGCGCCCTGCCGTATTTCCACCAACCGGCGCTCCTTATTCTGGCCCTCTTCATCGCATGGTATGTGGTTGTTTTTCCCAAACTGCGTTTTTCCCTCACCGTTCTGGGACTTCTGTCGCTTGGTCTTATCGTACCGCAGCTGCTTCTGGTGAAAAGCGTCGATTCCCTCGTCTCGTGGTACCCCGGTTACATTATCCATAACGAGCTTGCGAAACTTCCGTTTCTCTGGGAGAAACTGTGGCGGTTTTCGGTATTCTGGTGGAATAACCTCGGCCTCCATAGTGTGCTTATCCCGCTGGGGTTTTTCATTCTCCCCAAGCGGGCCAGACTTGTCCTCTTCCCGCTCGTTCCCCTGTTTATCATCCCCAATCTGTTTAAGTTTTCGGTCGAAATTTCTGCCAATCATAAATTCTTCAACTTCGTCCTTATCCTCGGAAACATGATCTCCGCGTACACGCTCGTCTCGTTCACCCGACGGGTGCACGCACTTGGGTTCCCGATGCTGCTTCGGGCATTTCTCTACTCTCTTGTTTTAGTATTTATCTTCTTTCTCACTTTCTCTGGAATTATCGATTTGTTCGTCATCGCCAATGACACGAAAGGAACACTTTCAGACATTCCTGCCAACGAAGTTGCCACCTGGATTGCCAATAATACGCCAGTGGACGCGACATTCCTCAATAGCAGCTATCTGTATCATCCCGCCTCGATTGCCGGCCGGCGGATCTTTTTGGGGTGGCCCTATTTTCCCTGGAGCGCAGGATACCCGGAAAACCGTATGCCCGTCATGGATGTCATGTATGAGACGCGCAACCCGAAAGAACGCTGCGAACTTCTTGTGAAACGAAATATATCCCACGTGACGGTCGAGGATGTGCCAAATGACTACAATCTACCGAAAATCGAGCTTGCCTATTTTCTGCGGGAGTACACGCCCGTCTTTCTGTCCAAGAGCCGAACGTATGCCATCTTCACGACAGAGGAATTGTGCAGGAAATAAAAAAACGCGCCCTGGGTGGGAGATAGCCTGCCTGCCCAACAAACTATCCCCCACTCAAAACACGTTTCCGTATACTAATACTACTCAAAACTCGTACTGAAGATCGATTCGCTGGGATTGTATATCTCAATGTATTCCTTGTCAACATCTGTCGACCCATTTCTCGCCATAGAAAAATCGACTGTTACGAAACTGCTAACGTACGTGATGTGAATATGAAGTGAAAGGAAGAAAATTTGAAGATATATTTATGTCACTGGAACAATCCAAACAACACGTCGTAGCTTCGGAAAAATATTTGACAAGATTTCAGAGGGTCTGGTATCAATAGCAGATAGGCATTGTTCTTTTTGCCCAATTAGAACTCTGCCACTTATAAAAGGCATTACTACTCGTAGCTAAACCCAAACCCAATTGCTAGCGGTAGTGATGCTTTTTTATTGGTTACAACGTAAACACCGGGATACTGATTCCCTTCTCCTTTAACTTCACCAACTGCTCATGCGCCTCATGCGAGAAGCGTATGCGCTCCTGTGCAAGCGGCGATAAGCGCTTGGTCTTCCCTCTGCCCAAGAGGGTTGCTAAACCCTGCTTTAGTGACCCTATGAGGCCTCCAAAGCCCAATTGATCATGCGGTAGCTGTTTCACTTTCTTAGTTAAACACGTCCGCTCACCCCTTGTCAAGTCCTATAGGAAATTTACTTCCTAAAAACGCTAGTCTTATAGTTTTTTTATCCATGTTTGGATTGTTCTGGCGCGTCAAAAAAACGTATAGGAAAAATTGTGGATAACTTGAGGAATAGTAAAATATCCGCTTGCCGGCGGAACCCGCCTTCCCATGGTAATGCGTTCAGAAATCGACCGCGGATGGTGCTGGGGTCTGTATGATCAGAAGAAATCAGAAACTCCGGCTGACTGGGTCTGCGCCTTACTTTAATCTCGCGAAGAACAATTGCCCTGCGGCAGTCTGATGAATTTTGGTCACGATAATAACGACATCCAGGCCCACCTTATCGGCTGCGTTATCCACCACAACCATCGTCCCGTCTTCAAGGTATCCCACACCCTGAGCGTGTTCTTTCCCTGCGTGGGCAATCCTGATGGTAACCTCCTCTCCCGGAACAAGTGATACCTTGAGCGCTTGCCCGATATCATGGACATTGAGTACGTGCACACTTTGGGCACGAGCAAGGTGTGCAAGGTTAAAGTCGACGGTGAGAAGACGGATGCCGGGACTTTGGGCTTTCCACCTCTTGGCAAGGGCTATAAGCTTGTGATCCACCTCTTTCACATCCTGAGGATCAGACTCAATTACCTTCGTTTTTACAAGCGGATTGACTTTCTGCCATCTCAACTTACCCACCACATCCAATCCCCGCCGCCCCTTCGCCCGACGGATGACGTCGCTGCTGTCTGCGATATGCTGCACTTCGCCGAGAACGAATTGAGGCACAAGCAGCGTCCCTACGAGAAATCCACTGTTGACAATCGGAAGGATTCTCCCGTCGATAAGGACGCTTGTGTCAACAAGGATCGGATATTCACCAAGTTCTACCGTCTTTTCAACCGGCTCAGCGGTCCCTCCTTCCGTTTCTTTCTTCCGAAAACCCTGTGCTAACTTGCTGAAACTGGTCAGACCTTTGACGATTTCTTCTGCGAGCGCCTTCGTAAACTCACTCCCCGGCTTGGAAAACGGTCCGAATGAGTATTTTTTGGGAGAAACTGCCGCGGTCTGGGGCGGAAGTGTTTCCACTGCGTCCTTTTTCTTGACTGTCTTATTAGTGCGCTTCTTCATCAGCTAAATTGTAACACATCACACCTGAAACGTTGCTGAAGATCATCCGTATTTACCCCCTATCTGGGCCGTAGCTTGTTTGAGACTTTTTACGGCAGGAGGCGCAAGCACGGTCGTAAACCCGAGCCTTCGCGCTTCTTTCGTGCGCCGGTCTGCAGCATTGGTCGTTCGTATCTCTCCCAGTAGTCCTACTTCGCCAAATACGGCGGCTTTGGCATCGATCGGCGCATTTTTGAAGGAGGATAGAATCGCCATGGCAACTGCCAAATCGGTTGCCGGTTCCTCCACCCGTATACCGCCGCTGACGTTCACAAAAACGTCAAATGTTCCGAGCGGGATGTTGAGCCGTTTCTGAAGAATGGCAACAAGAAGTTGCAGACGGTTGTAATTGACACCATTCCCCACGCGCCGGGGCATTGCCAACTGACTTGGGACGGCCAATGCCTGAATTTCCACAAGCATCGGACGCGTTCCCTCCATCACCACGGTCACGACAGATCCGGGAACATTTTTTACTCGATCTTGAAGAAATAAAACGGAAGGATTATCTATCTCTTTTAGTCCGGCGTCCGCCATTTCAAAGATTCCTACTTCTTCGATCGCACCGAACCGGTTTTTGAGCGTCCGAAGGATTCTCGCGTTGGCAAACCGTTCGCCCTCAAGATACAACACCGTATCCACCATATGCTCAAGCACTTTCGGTCCCGCGATCGTCCCCTCTTTCGTCACGTGGCCGATGATGATAATCGGCACGCCGATAGATTTGGCAGCGGCTACAAGAATTTCTGCGCAATGCCGTATCTGCCCCACCGACCCTGCCATACCATCCAAATCAGATGATGCCAACGTCTGAATGGAATCGACAATCACGAGAGGCAAACGCTCTCCTTGGGAGATGGCCCCGGCAATCGCGGCCGCGTTCGTCTCTGGAAGGACAATGATGTTTTTCCCTTCTATCCCTAACCGCTTGGCACGCAGCTTAATCTGCTCGGCTGACTCTTCTCCGGACACATAAAGCCCGCCCGTTTTCGCAAGCACATGAAGAAGCAGTGTCGACTTGCCTATCCCCGGATCACCGGCAAGAAGCGTCACGGATCCCGGCACTATGCCGCCTCCCATAACGCGGTCAAATTCCGCAAATCCGCTTTTTACTCGATTCTTCTCTATATGTTTGACTTCTGAAAGTTTCTGCGGTGCGGCACTTGGGACGCCGGAAAACGCAGCGCGCTTCGACACTCCTTTGGGTTCTTCTTTTACCGTCTCCACCAACGTATTCCACTCCCCGCAATGCGGACACTTGCCATACCACTGGGGGCTTTCATAGGCACACTGTTGGCATACAAAGGATGCACGAAGTTTCATTGGGGCTATTCTACACTATCAGACGGATTTTGTTACCGATATCCCATCGGTTTTTCCGTCAGCGCCATGGAGAGGCTAATTTTGCGCTTATCCGGCTGAATGTCTTCGATAAGACAGGTGATTTCGTCGCCGACCTTCGGTTCTTCGCCAGGGGAAACTTTACTGATATGGATAAGGCCTTCCACTCCCGGCGATAATGTTACGAAAATGCCATAGGGAGAAACCCGCGATACGGTCCCTTTGACGGTGGAATCCTTCTCAAACATATCCAGGACATGTTCCCAGGGATCAGGAAGCAATTGTTTGAGGGAAAGCGTGAGTTTCCCGGTGTTTTCATCAATACCAATGACTTTCACTTTGACGGAATCCCCTACTTTCAGATATTGCCCGGGATCTTCCACCTTCTCCCATGCGATTTCAGAAATATGGATAAGTCCCTCGACGCTGTGTTCTTTCCCGTCCTTAGTGACCGTGAGCTTCGCAAATGCGCCAAACGGCACGACGCCGGTGATCGTTGCCTGCACGCTCTCGCCGACGGTGAGGGCATCGAGCACCTCTTTTTGTTTGGCAAGCGCCGCACCCTCGGAAACCGCGCGTTGGGAGAACACGAGTCGGTTCGTTTCTTTATCAACTTCGACAACCTTCACCTCGATTTTACGCCCGGACACTCTATCAGTCGTTTTGGTAAGCGCAGGGTCAAGTTGCGACTGTGGGATGTACCCGCGAAGTCCGCCGAAATCCACAAGCATACCGCCGCGAACCGGTTCTTTGAGAACGACGTCGATCGTTTCTCCATTCTTTTGGTATTCAGAAAGCTGGGTCCACCGTTTCTCAAAAATGCTTCTCCTGAGGGAAAGTACGGATTGGCCGCGGTCATTTTCAGCGACAATTACCTGGGCGACGACCTTGTCACCCGGTTTGAGAGCCATGAGCATATCTTTATAGTTCTCAATCTCCCGGTCGATAACAACGCCTTCTGTTTTTCCGCCGATATCAATGGTGATCTCATTGGGAAGCACGCGTCCGACAATGCCTTCCACGATGTCGCCCTTTTTGACACCCTTGAGGGTGTAGCCCGTCACCGCAAGGAGTTCCTCCATCGTTTGCGGTTCTTTTGCGGTGGATTTCTTGGATGAAGATGCAGGAGAAGTCGGCGCCACTGCGCCGGATTCGTTAGAGGATTGCTTCTTTGGACGTGCCATTCATTGATTACCTTCTTTCTTTTAGGATACGGGTATTATACGGTATTTCCCCCAAAAGGGCAACGACACTTCCTTAGATGACAGCATCGGCCTTTGTCTCGTGGATAGTTCCTTCCGGATGATGAGCGGGAGCATAAATCGTATACAGCGTCAACACGGTTGAAAATGACGTATTGATAACGTTATGCTGGCATCCCGCAGGAACGATACACGCGTCGCCTTCCCGTATCGCGTATTCCTCACCGTTCATAACGACTTTCCCCTCACCGCTCTCTATGCGGCAGAACTGATCATATGACGGGTGCACTTCCATCCCGATGTCTTCCCCGGGCTGGAGCGTCATAACGACTAATTGCATGTGCGTTCCGGTGAAGACGACCCTGCGGAAATACGTATTATTCTTCGTAAGTTTTTCAAGATTCCCGACATACTCACCCATACTTCGCCTCCTATCCTCTACCCTACGCATGCCACAGATTCGACACAAGATAACTACATCACAAATCTTTGCACGAAAAAACCGCTCCACAGTCCCCCAGCCTTGACCTATCTTCCCGGACCCTTGCGAATCAAGTATTGTTGGCGCTAATGTGTTTCACTTCCGAGTTCGGAATGGGATCGGGTGGTGCCACATCGCTCAAAAGACTGGAAGACCCTAGAGCGGTTTTCTGCTTATCGGGTCAATCTATTCAATTGTTAAATATCTTTTTTAGTAGTTACTTCATAAGGGGTAACGTTTCCCCATTACATATTTCGTTGTCAGGACAAAGATGTCCTTTGTTCCCCACAACATTGACCAATTAGTACGGGTAAGCTAAACACCTTGCGGTGCGTACACTCCCCGCCTATCAACCCAGTATTCTTCTGGGGGTCTATAACGATTCCTCATCTTGGGGTGGGCTTGGTGCTTGAGATGCTTTCAGCACTTATCCCTTCCAGATCTAGCTACTCTGCGATGCCGGTTTACCGACAACAGACACACCAGGGATCTGTCCCTCTCGGTCCTCTCGTACTGGAGAGAGCGCCCCTCAAGAATCAAACGCTTGCACAGGATAGAGACCGACAATTTGTTAGTCTGAATGTCGCCATTCAGTTCGGACTATATCTTCTCCGATACTATCGGAGTCTGACATGTAGTCTCTGAGGGATCACGCAAATGCGGACTTCCCTGCTGATTGACTCCACTGAACGAATTTTTACCTTACGGTATCGTCAGATACAGAGTGTTTCCAGCAAATAGTCAGATTTTCACCATGCGTATTCGTCGTACGCTCTGATGGTTTTCATATGTATAACAGTAAATTCTTCTCGATGGAGTTCGTATGAAACGTCTGAAAACGGACAGCTCGTTATGATAGTGTCAACTATCAAAGTCTACTGTCTCACGACGTTCTGAACCCAGCTCGCGTACCCTTTTAACCGGCGAACAGCCGGACCCTTGGGACCTTCTCCAGCCCCAGGATAGGATGAGCCGACATCGAGGTGCCAAACCGCCTCGTCGATATGGACTCTCGGAAGCGATCAGCCTGTTATCCCCGGAGTAGCTTTTATTCGTTAAGCCCGATACCTCCCACGAGGTAGTCGAGGATCACTAACACCGACTTTCGTCTCTGCTCGACTTGTAGGTCTCGCAGTCAAGCTGGCTTATCGCGTTTGCACGACAGGTCCTGGTTTCCATTCAGGATTAGCCAACCTTTGTACGCCTCCGTTACGATTTTGGAGGCAACCTCCCCAGTTAAACTGCCCGTCAGACAGTGTTCTCCTCCTGGATTTTTATGCAGGAGTAAGTGAGATTTCTTCATTTCGAAGAGTGGTATTCCATATTGCGCCCGAAGGCTCCCACCTATACTCGACAGTCAAAATAAAGTCCTCAGTGCCAAACTGCAGTAAAGCTTCACGGGGTCTTTTTGTCCATGTGCAAGTAGGCCGCATCTTCACAGCCATTTCAATTTCGCCGGGTAATGGTTCAAGACAGTCACAAAGTCATTCTACCTTTCGTGCGGGTCGGAACTTGCCCGACAAGGAACTTCGCTCAAATTGATTGGACTATATCTTGTCACGACTTTCGTCGGACTCTAACGTGTAGTCTCTGAGGATTCTGGATTCAACAATCGTGTACAAAATCGTTCAAACTGATTTCGTTTATCCGATTGTAGTGGGTATTTTTTGAAAAACGGAATAATTGTATTTTTCAAATCTTCTTGCCTCCGTACGCAATACCGAAGCAAGTTGTAGCTATGATTGTCATACCGGCGATTTATATAAATGTTTCCGCAACCAAAATTTCTTTGATTGCCTCTAAAGCAGATTTACTTTTCTCCCCTTGCGTTACGACAAATTCAAACAAGGTTTGGTACCCGCCTTTACATGTTGCGTTTTTAAATCTGCTGACCGAGAAACATCCTTCTCCGTCGACAAAACCCACGATCCACCAAGGATCCAGTCTTTCCTGCTGATTGTCTGTACTCATTGCATTATCACTATGGATCATTTTATCCATAGTAGCATGAGGATAGCCAGAGTTTCCAGCATATAGTTAGATTTTTCATACACTCATTTTCCTTTTGCACGATGAGTGCTGAGAGGTTTGACTACCTCACTATGGCAGCGGACCTATTATCTATCGGGTCTACCATAGAACAGTTCACTTTGTTATACGCCGATTGATTACGGCTCTCATGGTCGCCCATGAGGTCGGACTATATCATCTCACGATGCTTTCATCGGAGGTTGACGTGTAGTCTCTGAGGATTCTTGAATCGGAAATATATCGTTAATCCCATATTTTCTTGTTCTTCCTTTTCCTTCATTGATTGCTTCCCGAAGCAAAAGGATTTTTTTCAAACCTGAAATTGTCCTGTGCTCCCCTTTTTCCATAAGTTTTGCGATTTTGCAGAAAATTGCAAAATTGCGTTTTTTTGATTCGGATAGCATCGGATATTTCTGGAAATATGGAATAACGCGCTTGGTTAAATCGTCCGGATTTGTGGCGTCGTATGAGTGAAGTCCATCTCGTCTACGAACTTTAATAATTCCGCATTCAAGTTCTTCCTGCAATATTTTTAGTATCGTAGGATCTTTCTGCGAAACATTAAAGCTCATCACGACTTGCCAGTTGACTTTATAGTCAACTTTCCGCCGTAACGAGACATTAAAACTCCCCTCTCCTTCCACAAACCCGGCTATGAAAAAGCCAAGCTCATTTCTTTTCAAGTCTTTCCTGCTGATTTGCCGCACTGATCGCATTGTTACCAGTTTACCTGGTAGCGTCAGATACTTCAACCGTTCGTAACGGTACGGCTCTTCCAGCATTTAGTCAACTTTTACAACTACTAACTGTGTTAATAGTTACTGCTGCCGTTCACCGGAGCTTGAAAAATCGGCTTCTCTCTTGCGAAAGTGACCAACCTTTCTTAACTTACCGGCACTGGGCAGGTGTCAGCCCCTATACGTTGCCTTTCGGCTT
>CAYUKU010000001.1:0-248106 GCA_964445435.1 uncultured Gammaproteobacteria bacterium | reverse complement strand
GGACATATCCTCGGAATTATTCTTGCAACAGCCGCATTTCTTCGTCTCTGGCAGCTTCCTTCCATTCCCGTAGGCATCCATGGCGATGAGGCGTCAATCGGCTACAACGCCTACTCGCTTCTCTTAACCGGGAAAGACCAAAACGGGGTCTCTTTTCCTCTGGCTATCGACCAATTCGGAGATTTCCGGCCGGCCGGGTATCACTATCTGGACATCCCGTTTGTGAAGTATTTGGGACTCGGGGCGCTGGCAGTACGGCTCCCTTCAGCCTTGTTTGGCATCGCCATGATTGCGGTATTTTATGCGCTTGTGCGCGATGTGTTGAAAAATAAACCCCTTGCCCTTATCGCTTCGGGATTTCTTGCCGTTTCTCCCTGACACATCAATATCTCCCGCGCCACCAGCGAGGGCATCATCGCAGGATTCTTCATTCTTTTGGGTTTTTGGCTTCTTCTTCGGGCACTCGCGTTCCCGTCGCGCCGGCCTTTCTTTCTTCTTCTCGGCGGCTTTGCCGCTTTATTTGTCAGTTTTCTTTTCTACCACAGTGCACGACTCTTCGTCCCCGCCTTTCTCCTGCCATTTCTTGTCATCCTTTTCCTTGTCCACAAACCGGAAAAACGCCTGAAAACAGGCGCCATTGCAGGAGCGGTGCTTCTTCTTGTCACCCTTGTCGGTGTCATGAAGTTTAGTCAGGGATCTGCCCGGCCAAGCACGGTCAGCATCTTTAATATCCCGGGCGGTGACCGCGAAATCTTCCAGCAAATCGGCGAAGACGGCACAAGGCCCGCAATCATCACGCGTATTCTTCACAACAAAGCACTCTTCTACGGACGGCTGTTTCTGGCTTCTTATTTCTGGCATTTCAACGGAGAATTTCTGTTTGACTCCACCGGCATGCCTATCCGCTACAAAATTCCCTGGAGCGCGAATATGTACCTTGTGGATCTGCCGCTTCTTTTGTTGGGGGGCGCGGCGCTTCTTTTGGATGGCCTTCGGAAACGCAAATATCATCTTCTTATCCCTCTTCTTTGGCTTGCGATCGGCGCACTGCCTGCCGGCCTTACCTGGGAAGATCTGTCCAATGTCCAGCGCGCAAGTCTCATGATCCCTGCGCTTCTTATGATCTCGGCATACGGGCTCATAGAATTATTCAGTCTCGTCTCAAAAAAACTTATGAGAAATGCCCTTGTCTTCTGCTACGTCGGCATACTTGGATATGGATTTGTAGTCTTTTCTCACAACTATTTCTACCACCTCCCGCGCCATGAACCGTGGCACAGAAGCGCCGCGACACCGGAACTTATACAAACCGTGCAGAACCTCAAAAAATCAAATGGTGACGCTTCCATTGTGATGACGACGGAGAGCAACAACAACTTCATCTTTTACCTCTTCTATACGGCGTTTGATCCAGCCGAATTCCAGAAACTCGGATCGCCGACCGAGCGTGATGGTATGATCTTCGACGGCATCCAATACACGGTGCGCCCGTGCCCGCTTGGGAATAATTCAGAAGTCCCGGATGAGGAGCCGGAGAATGTGGGCAAGCTCTTCGTCAATAAAGCGACGTGTAAAACACCCCTGAACGTCGACACGCTCTCCACGATCCGCTGGACAGACGGCACGCCTGCATTTGTGGTTGTGAAGGTAAATCCTGACTGGAAGCCTCCAAAGTAATTGCCTTTTAGCCTCACTTTTCGTACAATGAATGGCGCAGATTCATCACATGTCAGGGTAGCTCAGTGGTAGAGCACAGCATTCATAACGCTGCGGTCGTGGGTTCGATCCCCACCCTTGACACCCAAAGCTAGAAAAACAGCCTCCACCACCGCTCCCAATTACTCATAGCACGCGTCTTCTCACTATCAGCCGTTTCTAAGCCCTCTGAGGGGCCCAAAAGCACAACCGTATCCCCGGGCTTGACCAGGCCAAGCTTCTCACGCGCCTGCTTCTCGATAAAGGCAGCACTGGTAGCCTCAACGAGACTTGCTTCCAGCTCCCGCTTGCGCTCCTCTTCCTTTTTAAGCACCTCTTCGCGAGAAGTAACAATATCCTGCCTGGTTATATGGCCCATGATTGAGCGCAGGAGTCCTATGGAAAGAAGGAAACTCAGAAGGCCGACCACGAGGCGAAATGAGACGATTTTTTCAAGTTTCATACTCGCCCTTGCGAAATGGCTTCTTTCATGATATTATAGGGTATCTTTAGCTTCTTTTGGTGCTTGCAATCAGCCAAAACCTGTCACAAGCTAACCTGCCAGCGACAAACATATGACAACGCTTAAAGACGCACACACGCAGTTTACCCAATACCTGGAGTCCAGGAAGCGCGCTCGCGCTACCATCGTAGCATACAGTAAAGACATCGAACAGCTTACGGACTTCCTTACCAACATGGGCAAGAAAAACATCGAAGACGTTGGACGCGATGAGCTCGATGCGTTTCTCAAGAAACTTGCAGCAGACAGCTACACGCCCAAATCCATTTCACGCAAAATTAATTCGATTAAGACGTTTTTCCGGTTTCTTAAGACTACCGGAATCGTTGCTTCGGACCCCGCCATTGAAATTGAACACCCCAGGTACGAAGTCAAGCCTCCCCGCATCCTCTCCAAAATAGAATACCGCGCACTTCGCGATGCGTGCCGGGGCGATCTTCGCATTTACGCAATCGTTGAGCTTTTTCTCCAGACCGGCATCCGGATCGGAGAACTGGCCAACCTCAAAACAAGCGATCTTGACGGAGCGTCGCTTCACATCGCAGCTCAGGAAGGCCACGAAGAGCGAACGGTGCCGCTGAACAAAGCCGCCAAAGAAGCGCTTGATCATTACCTTGCAACCCGCAACAAAGATGCATCAAGCGTCTCACTGTTTATCACGAAAACCGGCCGTCCCCTCCTTATCAGAAACATCAGAACTGCCATAGACCGCTATTTCCGTATCGCGGGAATTGAAGGAGCGAAAGTCAATGATCTTCGCCACACATTCATCGCCCATCATCTCATGGCCGGAACGCCGATCACCACGCTTTCCAAGCTGGTCGGCCACAAGCGGCTTTCGACAACCGAACGCTACCTCGAACTTGTCAAAGACAAGCAGACTGATAACGTAAAACTTGAAGAGCTCTAACGCTCTTCGTATAATAGAGAAAAGCGCCTGAGTCCCGCCAGTCACGGGACAAGCTATCCGCCGAAACGAGAGTAAGCGCGATCGGGTACGCCCGTAACAGCGACCATGAGAAGCAAATAAGGTGGTACCACCCGCCGATGAGGCGCGGTCCTTATACAAAGGGTACCTTTTTTTGTGGTTAAATAAGCATATGGACAAAGCATACAATCCGGCATCAGTGGAAGAGTCTATTTACGCCATGTGGGAAAAGGGCGGCTATTTCACGCCGAAGAAGGATCCTGCCAAAACGCCGTTTACCATTCTTCTCCCTCCTCCTAATGCCAACGCGGATCTTCATCTGGGACATGCTATGTATGTCGTCGAGGATATTCTTGTCCGCTACCATCGGATGAAGGGCGACCCCACGCTCTGGCTTCCCGGCGCTGACCATGCAGGATTTGAAACGCAGTATGTCTACGAGAAGCATCTGGCAAAAGAAGGCAAAAGCCGCTTCGATTTCGACCGTGAAACCCTCTACCGGAATATCTGGGACTTCGTGCACGAAAATCGCGGCAAAATGGAAAACCAGCTACGGCGCCTCGGATTCTCTTTGGATTGGTCCCGCAACGTATTCACCCTGGACCCCAAGGTGGTAGAAACGGTGTACCAAACCTTCAAACGCCTTCATGACGATGGGCTCGTTTACCGGGGCGTGCGGTTAGTCAACTACTGCACCAGGTGCGGCACGGGGTTCTCCGATCTTGAAGTCAAATACATAGAGCGAAACGATCCGCTGTATTTTATGAAATACGGGCCGTTTACGATCGCAACCGCCCGTCCTGAGACGAAATTCAGAGACACCGCGCTTGCCGTCAATCCCAGGGACAAAAGGTACAAGAACCATATCGGCAAAACATTCGATATCATGGGGCTTCTTGGCCCGATAACCATGACCGTCATCCCCGACCCAGAAGTGGACCCGGAGTTTGGAACCGGTATTATGAAGGTCACCCCCGCGCACGATCCGCATGATTTTGAGCTAGGGCAAAAACACAACCTTCCCGTCACGCCGATTATCGATTTTCGCGGCCGTATGGATTTCTCCTGGTTTTTAGCCCAAAAGAATGCCGATCCCAAATACGTAGCCCGCGCCCAAAAATACCACGGTCAGAAAGTAGCAGCAGCCCGCGCCATGATGATTGAGGACCTTAAAGAAGGCGGCCTTCTTCTGAAAACAGACGAGGCATATACGCACAGAATCGGCACGTGCTACAAGTGCGGCACCGTCATAGAACCTTTGCCTATGTCTCAATGGTTTGTGAAAGTAAAACCGCTTGCAGACGTTGCCAAAAAAGCCATAAAAACCAAAAAGATTGCCTTCGTACCCAAGCGGTTTGAGAAAACGGCAATGGATTGGCTTACCAACTTCCATGACTGGAATATCTCCCGCCAGATTGTGTGGGGCATCCGGATTCCCGCCTGGAAATGCCAATCGTGTGAAACGTGGACGATCACCCAGGGGGCAACCCCAGCGTCGTGTGAGCATTGCGGACAGAATAATCTGACCCAGGACACCGACACATTTGACACCTGGTTTTCCTCCGGGCAGTGGCCGTTTGCCACCCTGACCGCGACAGGAAATGATGACCGTACCTATTTTTACCCCACGTCGGTTATGGAAACAGGCTACGACATACTCCCTTGGTGGGTATGCCGGATGGTTATGCTTGGACTCTATGTCACAGGTGACGTTCCGTTCCGCACCGTGTATCTTCATGGACTGGTGCGTGACGCCAAAGGCCAGAAGATGAGCAAATCGAAAGGCAACGTGATCAATCCATTGAAAATGATAGACCAATACGGCGCGGACGCCCTTAGAATGGCATTGGTATTTGGAACGGCTGCCGGCAACGACCAATCGCTCTCAGAGGACAAAATCAGAGGAATGCGCAATTTCGCCAATAAACTCTGGAACATGGCCAGATTCATACAGATGAATGCCGAGGGAATGGCAATTCCCACCTATGACATGCCCATGCATAAAACACTTACCGATCCCCATGACAAGCGCATATTAACGGAAGTAACGCTTCTTACCTCCCGAGTGGAGAAACTCATGGCGTCCTACCGCCTTTCTGACGCAGCGCTCGCCCTCTATGATTTCGCGTGGCATCGCGTGGCAGACGTTCATCTCGAGAAAAACAAAGACCGTTTCAGGGCCAAGGATCCTAAAGCGCTCGCCGTACTTGTTCATGTCTACAAACGAATCTTAACGTTAAGCCACCCGTTTATGCCGTTTGTAACTGAACAAATCTGGAAATTTGTAAGTCCTGGTGCCCCTCCCCTCATTGTCACACCCTGGCCGACGTGAGATAATAGCGTTCTTATGTCAACGATCACCACCGCCGATTTTGCCAAAGGCATATTTGTCGAGTTTAAGGGAGAGCCGCACCAGATTGTGGAATTTCAGTTCGTCAATCCCGGGAAAGGCTCGGCATTCGTGCGCACGCGGCTGAAGTCCCTCAAAACCGGCAAAGTCCAGGAATTTACGTACAAATCCGGAGAATCTGTGGAAGAAATACCGGTTGCCACCCGCGAAATGCAGTATCTCTACAAAGAGGCGGACAAATTCATCTTTATGGACAACTTTTCCTACGAACAATACGGCATCCCGGAAGCAATGCTGGGAACCTATGTTAATTGGCTGAAACCCAATGACACGTATCAAATTCTCGTAAATGGGGACGAGGCTGTCGGCATTCGGTTCCCCAAGAAGGTACGACTCAAAGTAATCCAGGCGGAAGAAGGAGCACGCGGCAATACCGTCGGCGGAGCCATGAAAACCGTGACTGTGGAAACGGGAGCTGCTGTATCCGTTCCCCTGTTTATCAAAGAAGGCGAAATTATCGCCATAGACCCTGAAACCGGCACCTACCTTGAGCGGGGGTGACATTCCAGTTACACTGGCTTCATGGGGAGTAAAACGAAGAAACACCCTATTTCGCATTGGTTGGTTGCGGCAGGAGCCGTTGGCATCATTCTTCTTACTGTCACGACGTGGGCACTGGATTCCTGGACAGTAATCCAACAAACCATCACTGGCAAATCACTGGAAAACGAACACCTCGCCAAGCAGATAGCTTCTATTTCAGCGCAATTATTTGACCTGCAACATGATGACCAATTTGTCCGCAATAAGAAACTGGAAGGCGACATAAAAGAGATAGAAACGACATACAAGGCGGCTGTCATTGCCTACGAGGAACTCCTGGACCTTAAAGCGATAAGCCGCGATACGAAAAAACTTGATGAGGCGTTTGCAACAATTCTTGATCTTCTTTCCGGCCGCAACTACGCATCGGCATCCTCTTCTCTCACGGCACTTCGTGCATCGATAAAGTCAGAACGCGACAAAATTACTTCCTCTTTCGTTATTCCTGCAAGTGTGGCAGCCGACAATACCGCCCCGTCATCGGGATACCGGCGCCAACGCGTCGAGCTGGAAATCGGCGAATATCTCGTTGATATCGTGGCTGCCGACCTCTCGACGACGCGCATCATCGTCGATACGGCATCCGCCGAAACCTGTAAAAACGACTGCCCTGTCCTTTCACTGTCTGAGTACGTTTCCAGAAACGGCGCGTATGCGGGAATCAACGGCTCATATTTCTGTCCCGCGAGTTACCCAAGTTGCGCCGGGAAAACCAATTCGTTTGACACGCTTCTCATGAACAAGAATAAAGTGTACTTCAACTCGGAAAACAACGTATACAGCACGGTTCCCGCTGTAATCTTCGGCGCAGGATGGATCCGCTTCATTGGCCGTTCCCTGGATTGGGGCAGGGACACCGGCATCGACAGTATGATTGCCAACCAACCGCTTCTGGTTTCAGGTGGCTCCGTTGTCTTCGGAGGAGACGACGACCCCAAAAAAGGAAGCAAGGGGCCACGAAGTTTCATCGCCAATAAAGGGAATACCGTTTATATCGGTGTTGTTCATAACGCTACAGTCGCAGAAGGCGCGCGCGTCCTCAAAAGCCTTGGGATGGATAACGCCCTGAATCTTGATTCAGGCGGGTCGACAGCGCTCTGGAGCGGCGGCTATAAAGTCGGCCCCGGAAGAAACATTCCCAACGCCATTCTTTTTACGCGGCGCTAGCCTCGTTGACAAACAGGCGGCCGTGATGAAACAATACCCGTATGGCAGACCCGATAACGAACGATGATTTATACGGCACGTCGAAAGATCAGCCGCAAACAGAGCCTGCGAAACCTACCCAGCCGCTTACCTATGAGGAAACGCCGGAAGTAGCCCTACCCCATCCTCCAACCCCGCCGCCACCCCCTCCCAAAAAATCCGGATCCTTTCTGGGCACGCTTGTAACATTTATTCTTTTCGTCGGACTGTTTGCCGCCGGCATCTGGCTCTCAAGCGTCGTACGGCAATTTGTTCCCGCAGAAACGGAAGACGGAAACATTACCACACGACAGCCAACACCTTCTGCCGGAGCCCGTGTCACACCACTCGTAACCGGTGCGCCCACCGTAAACGAACAGTGGAAAACATACGACGTCATTAGCGGCACGACCAAGCTTCCGTTTGCAGGCATCACATTCAAACTTCCGTCCAACGTTCTTTCCCCGATTTGTGACGGAACGGGCTGTGCCTCTCAAGGAACGTACCTTCCGGGGGGCAGCCGATTTACCGTAGCCCCTCGCGGAACGGGTGCAACTCTCGCTGATTTCCGCGGCAGTATCATCTCTGATGCAAACGGCACCTCATTTACGACGAAAAAGGTCACGGTTGCAGGAAGACCCGCAACTGAGTTTACCGGCCTGTTTACCGGCCGCACACTCTCGGGATATGCATTTAGCAGAATGCGGGGCGTCATGATCGAAGTCTCCGCAACGACCTCTCTTGAGGTAAATCACTTCACTCCCAATGGGGTGACTGCCGACTTTGTTGCGGACGACGAAGTGTTTAATCAGATTCTTACCACCATCTCCATCCCGGGGACGGCACCGTCTTCCCCCACGCCCACATCTTCTGTACCTCTTTCCACATCAACCCCCACTCCGGCAACTGGAAGCGGATATTAGAGGACTTTCTCCCGTTTGCCAAAAAGCGCCTCTCCTAACCGAATCTGTGTTGCACTCTCTTCGATAGCCACCATATAATCGCAACTCGTACCCATAGAAAGATGGGTTCCGAATGTCGGGAACTGTACACGAATCGTTTCCGAAAGCTTTCTTAGAGACTGAAAATACGCCCTGTTTTCATCTGCGTTTTTTACATACGGAGCCATCGTCATAAGTCCTTCTAGAACGAGGCTGTGGCACTTCACCCCCTTTTCAACCGCACCGACTATCTCATTTGGAGTAAAACCGAATTTACTAGATTCACCCGATACGTTTACCTCCAGAAGAATATGAAGATGTTTACGAAGCGACCCCGCTGCCCTGTCTAGCTTTTCAAGCAACCGTATACTATCAACGCTATCCACCCAATCGAAGAGGGAAACAACCTCTTTAACTTTACGGGATTGGACATGGCCGATCATGTGCCAGGTAATGTCATTTAGCCCGCTTTTATGCGCTTCCTCGATTTTACCTCGCGCCTCATCTATCCTATTTTCAGCAAAATGCCGAATCCCCTCGGTGTACGCAGGAGGGATCACCGCAAAGGGGAACGTTTTTGTGACCGCAACAAGACACACGGAAGATGGAATATTCTGCACAGTTGTACGAACACGGTTCATCATGCGCCGGGCTCCAGAAGTTCCTTAGCCGGAAAAAATAAAACATCAGCGATATCCGTCACGTCGGCAAAAAGCATAAGAAGCCTATCCACTCCTACTGCTATGCCGCTACTTTCCGGCAGTCCCATGCGAAGCGCATCGATGAAATCATGATCGTAATCATAGGGCGTTTTCCCCAGACGCTTTATCTCATCCAACTCTTTCTTAAACCGCATCTCCTGTTCATCTGCGTCCGTTAACTCACCGTAACAGTCGCCCAGCTCAAGGCCTTCGATATAGAACTCGAATCGTTCCGCAAACCGGGGGTCTGACCTTTTTTTGCGCGCAAGCGCACCCATGGCAGCCGGAAAGTCATACAGAATCGTCGGCCTCCCCCTTCCAAGATGACCCTCGACCTCATTGAGAAAAATCTGATTAAAAAGTTCTTCCCACGTCGTTTGTTTCTCCACACGATACCCTTTGGCACGTGCAATCGTGCGGGCTTCGCTTTCGTTCAGAAACGCATCAAACGGCACCCCGGCCCATTTTGAGAAAGCCTCTGAAACCGTTATCCGTTCCCATGGGGTAGAGATATCCACCCGCTTCCCCTGGTACACAAGTAGCGAACTGGCTTTCCCTCGAATCGAAGTCCATATGTGGGATACAAGTTTTTCACAATCCTCCATGATATCCATATAGGTTGCTCCCACACGGTACCACTCGAGAATCGTAAACTCCGGGTTGTGAAACGAACTTTGGGTTTCCATATTCCTGAAGCTCTTGGTGAGGCTATAGCAATTCCCAACTCCGGCAACCATGAGCTTCTTCAGCGGCACTTCCGGCGAAGTGGACAAATACATCGGGCTCTGGCGGCGGCTCCGGTCAAAAAGCGTCGTTGTGAAAACATCCAGATAACTCTCAGCCGGAGGGCGTGCTATAAGAAGCGGGGTTTCGATCTCATGGAATCCTTCGCGTGCGAAATACGAACGTATTGCCTGGTACACCTTTTCCCGGAGGAAATATCGGCCCCAAAGCTCCGGATTGCGTTTCAACTTGCGCCACGTCGACATGATGTGCCCCCCCTGTTTACGAACGTCCCCGTTTTTTGGAGGATTTTCTGCCCGACGCCAGGACATTGGTCACGAAGAGAAGATAGAGTATTTCCAAAATACCTGCCGTATGAACCAGAAGAAAAAAGATAAACCATCCCTTTTGCTCTCGTCGGGCAGCATGCCAAAGCACAAGCCCTGTCCATAAGGAAGACCACAGGGCAATGACGACTATTCCGCCTCCCAACCACTGATCCATCGCCCGACTGTTTCCCAAATACCAGGGCATGTCCCTCCTTTATTGCAAGTATTTCACAACACGTGCCTTACTTTTGAGCTCGCCTAACCATGGCTGAATTTTCTCGCTTACTTTCTGAGAAAGAATGGTTACTCTCGCCTCTTCTCGAAGCGCTGCCTCTTCAGAAGCTACCATCGTTTTGCGATTTTCCGTAATGAAGGTATCCACGTCTTTCTCTTCGATAGTGACGTCTTTGCTCAGAATCTTCTCGACCGTTAACTGAAGCCGAATTTGATGTTCGAAATCAGCCTTCGTCATCCCCTGATACTTAAGAAGCTCGTCCAGGTTGACGTTTTCCCCAAGACTCTTGACGATCCCTCCCACCTTCTTGTCTACATCAGCCTGGGAAATGACAATCCCGTCCTTTTGGGCTGCATCGGCAATTAACTGTTCGGTAATCATCGATTCAAGGGTCTGCGTTCCGAATCTACTCACAAGCGTCTTGGTAAGCTGCCACTTAAATATAGGCTTCCCATTGACGGTCGCCGCCACGATCATGCCACTCTTAAATGCCCACACTCCCAAGCCGACTAATATCACGAAGCCGGCAATCATTTGCCACCGACGAAGCATGAATTTGCCTGCAGTCGGCTGCGATTGAGGCTCAACACGAGGAAATTCCCCCACCTGATCAGCCTCACGTTTGGGCGATACTGAAATTTTCCGTTTCTTTTTGGCCATACCGGGTTGTGAAATTTCGACCTTTGCCGTTGCGCTTGTTTTTCGAAATTTCAGCTCCTTTCTTTCTGTTTGTATGTTTATTCCCAACCAGATAGTCCTTCCACACGCAGGCAAAGAAAAACAATGCGCGTCGAAATTCTACTACCGGGCATATTTCCCTTTTCTGTCTGGCAGTTTTGTGATACCTAGAATACCATAGCCTGAAGCTAAGAGCAATGGACGCGTGGTGTTGCAATTCCTCCTCAGGCTTCCTACAATAAAGCACGATGAAAACTTACCGCTTTCAATTCCCGCACATTTCCCGATTTTTCCCCGCACACGTCTTTCGCAGCCTTGTCTCCTGGGCGAAGCTGTTTGCCGCTTGGACTGCCGTCGGCCTTCTGATCAGCATAAACAAGCTCACGGGCATACAGCCACCCGTCGCCTCTGACACACTCACCGATAAAGCCGTCCTCGGCGCCGCAACAGCGCCTCATGTATTAGAAGCACAACTCTCGTACTGGAAAAAACTCATAGAAGAAAAACCGGATTATCGGGATGCGTATATTATGGCAGCTTTCCTCTCCTACCAATTGGGAGAAAAAGGACAAACGAAAGAATTTCTTCAGAAAGCCCTAACTCTTGATCCGAATTCGTCCGCTTCGCACAAACTTCTCAAACAGCTTGAAGAAGAAACCAAATAAGGGGTTACGCAGCTTTTTTCTCTTCTTGGGACTTGGTTTCGGTGGCTTTGACTTCCTCCGGTTTTTTACCTGAAGCTTCTGTTACCTCACCCTCAGCTGGCGGGGTCGCTGCTGCTTCTGCTGCGGCAGCTGCTTCAGCGGCTGCCTGTGCCTCTGCTTCCTTCGTCACCAACGGCCCGACTTTCACAACCGTAAGTGCGGCATCCGTTAAAACGGTAACGGCATCGGATACATGAATATCACCAACTCTTATTTCTTCATCAACGGCAGCGAGCTTCGAAACATCAATGGTTACCTTCTCTGGAAGATCAGCCGGCAATGCTTCTACCTCAATATCATGAAGCACGGTAAGAAGGACGCCAAGCTTCTGTGATACTGCAGGAGCCTCCCCCGTCACCTCAACCGGAACTTTTGCGCGTACTTTTTCCTTCAAATCCACCTGATGAAATTCCACATGAAGCGGCTCATTTGTCACAGGATCCACTTGTACGTTATGAACAAGTACGGGTCGCGCTTCCTGTCCGAGGCCTAATTCGATAAGTCCGGTCTCGCCGGTTTTCTGGTAGACGTGCTCAAACGCCTCCCTTTCAACCATCAAGGAAACGCTTTTGACGTTCTTCCCGTACACGGTTGCCGGTAACTGCCCGGCCTTACGCAGAGATTTTACCTTCTTGCCGACGATCTGGCGCAACTGGGCTGATAAAGAATGTTTGTTCATTTGGTAAAATGCATTCGCGTTGAGATATCAGTAAATACCGTCGTATTGTACTCAAATTCACCCTCTTTTGCAATAACTGTAGCATCTGCTCCCCCTTCTTTCGGTCCGGTCTCATCAGCCGCCCGCCAAAAAACGGGAAATCGCACCCGCGTTGTCAGCGGCGTGCCGTGCAATCCTGGTTGTTTATAATAAAGCGCCTCAAACATCGTCTTTCGCCCGGCTTGGGACATATCCGGAAAACGTTGCCCCCGCGTATAGGAAATTCGAATTTGCCGACTGGAACCCGGCGCCACCTCAATAGCCGCGCCGAACCCCGATATCCCCTCAGGAGCATCGGCACGCTCGATGTATGGGAAATCGGGACGGATCGTATCCTCCGGGTTTCTCGAAGGAATTGGAACTGCATCAAGCGTAATCTCCTGCACCTGTGCATCCGCCGGGACAAAAAATCGCCCGTAGACGACATAGCCTCCGCTGACACCCGGCTCTTCTCCCTGGGCATCATTTTTTATGGTCACGGTGACACTTTCAGTCACCGACCCGTCGGGTGCAATTGTTATCTCACGAAGCGCACTTCTTGATACGAAATAATTTACCTTGCTAACACTCAGGTTTGTTTCGGAAAACGCAAACGGATCGAAGAAGCATAACTGACTATCCACACCGAGACACCCTGGTTGACCGAACATACGACCGGCCCACTGATAATGCTCAACAAGCTCTTGAAGGTCAGCGTCATTGAAATAAAACATAATGTCCCGTCGCTCAAGTCCCACGGAAATCGTTCGGAACAAATCTACCGGCGAAATGTTGTGGTCAGTGGTCAACCGGGTTATGAGCGTGCGCGCAAGAGTCCCCAGAAAGTCACGCTTTTGCGTTGACCCGGGGAAAAAATCCTTTTGGGTGTAGAAAAGCGATTTGCCGAAAAAGTTTTCCGCAGTGATCCGATCGTTATAATCGGAAAGCACAAGCGGTCCTGTGACTTTCAGAAGATCTACAACAATGGGAACATTTATGGCAATCACCCCATCGACACTCTCCCCTGTCTCCTTCTCGTAAAACCAGGACGCTTGTCTGCTGCTTACTTTGAAATCCGGATCCCAATTGCTATCGCGTAAATACCAATGCTCCTGACCCAAAATTTCTGCAATCGGATCAGGCGGATCGACATGTCCTTTCAATTGTCCGTCTACTGCATACACGTCCTGGATTTCGAAATCCGAGATGACCCCCTGCGTCAACGTCAGTTTCGCGATGCTCCCGATAAATCCGCCTGTTGCCCGAAGTTCATTGCTGTTTTGCAGAAGCACCAAATAGGTCGCTGGTTTCACAAACCCCGACATTTGCGGATACAAGACAAGTAAATGCTCGATGATACCAAATTGGCGTCTCACCTGTCCCAACACACGGGCAGCGTCTTCTCCCCGTTTTCGGACATACGACACGCTAAACGGAAATGACTGTTCCTCGAGCATAATGGCGAGCTGCGCTTGAGCAAGTCCCATGGAATCGTACATTGCGATAACAGACAGTCGCAATTTCTCCATCGTCACGGCAGCGGATATGTCTGATTGTGCTTTCCCTCCCTGCAAAAGAAGCGCTGACGCTTCCTTCCCGACCGTAATAAGATCGAAAGACTCTATATATAGAGAAGATACGTCCCGGAAAAACGACAACAACCGTTCCTGCCCCCTCACGATTTTCTGCCCGCCCGCGAATCGAAGTGGCGTCGCCACTAAACCGAAGCTAAACTCCCCCTGACGTCTCCAGTATGATGCCGCTCTTTCAAATCGCTGTCCGTTTGTGAAACGTCCGCTGTGCAATTCACGACCAGCGACAATAAGGAGTGTTCCTGTTGCCGCGATGCTCATGATGTACCAAAAAACCGGCAACAGGAAAAAGAAAAAGGTTGCGACTGTATATGCGCCTGCGCGTTTCCACTTTTCTCGTCGGCGTTTCCTTTGTCGTAATTTTTCTTTTTGTGCTTTCGCCAACACGTCTGCACCGAAGACATCCCGTATTAGAGTCTGAATCCTTTTCTCATTCTCTTTCTCTGTTTCCAGTTCCCTTTTGTCTTCATAGTTTTCAACTTTTGGAGCAGGTGCCTTTTCTGCCCTTTCTGATGCTATTTCTGGCACATGTCTGTTTCGTCTTTTATCAAAGCTGTCAGAATTGCCGGCAAAAAAGAAAGAAAATATTTCTACGACATCTTGTTCTGTTAACTGCACAGGATCGACGACAACAATTTTGTTTCGACTCGACGCGATCTTTTTGGCGTCGGAAAAAGAAGAATGGATAACAATTCCCAACCGCCGGACGGACAACTGCGGGGAGGTTTCCAAAATATGTTTCACGAAGTCCAAACTCCCCGCGACAATATGATACTCCACGGGGTCCCTTGACGGCTGGTTGAAAATTACACGGCAGCCGTTTGTTTCCAAATATTCCCGCAGCGGAATAACGAAAATTTCTTCCTGCCCGTCAATACGAGCCACAGGAAGATTTTTTGCGTCGTCTGGTAAAACACTCTCGTCGGCAGGATACATAAAAATGCGGCAAATTATTCTTCTGTATTATGGCAAATAGATAGGCCGAAAACAACAGAAAATGTATGAACTTCTTCACATATAATCCCTCCCGTCTGACATGAGGCGTGCTACAATAGCTTCATGAAACTGATCATCGCGGCAAATACGCTAAGCCAGGTTGTTGGGAAAATTGTTGGAGCAACGACGACGTTCCTTATCACCCTCCTTCTTGCGAGACAATTTGGGGTTACCGGATATGGAGATGTGATAAAAGTCACGACCTACGTCGGGTTCTTTTTCCTCGTTTCTGACTTCGGACTCAACGCAATCTATCTGCGCCGTCAAGATACTCATGCACTCTCGGTCTTACTAGCTACACGACTCACTCTCGCAGTTTTCCTCGTGTTCATTGCTGTGTCACTCCTTGCGTTTCTTCCCCAGAGCACATCTGACGGATACACAAATATCGTACGGTTGGGAATTATACTTTTCTCCCCTGCCATCATTTTTCAGTCCCTTATCACAACGGCAAATGCCGTTTTCCAGAAACGTCTCCGTTACGATCTTGCGACACTCGCCCTTGGTGCAGGAAGCATGCTATCCCTTGCGACGTTATGGTTCACTCTGAAGACTCCTGTCAGTGCGGTTCTCGCCGGAACACTGACTCTGCTTACCGGAAGCTTGACGACTGCCATCTTTGCATTTCTTGGTGTGCGCATGCTTCGCGAATCGGTCTCGCTCTCTTTCTCATGGAAACATAACCTTCCGATGTTTCTTGAGGCACTTCCTCTTGGACTCACGCTTTTGTTTAACCTGGTGTACGGACACGTGGACAGTGTCATCTTGACACTCACGCGGCCAACCGCCGAAGTTGGCATCTACGGACTTGCGTACAAACTGTTTGAACTCGTTCTCGTCTTCCCGACGTTTTTTATAAACGCGCTCTATCCCGTGCTTTTGAAAGCGAGATCGCAGGAAGCCAAATTCTTGGCCATCATCCGAAAATCCCTTCTCTTTCTTATCGTGGCATCTGGCATCGCCGTCATCGCCGTCCGAATGGCTTCACCATTGGTCACCGCCATACAGCCTGATTTCCAAGACAGCATTCTGCCACTTCGGATTTTATCTTTAAGTTTCCCGTTTTTCTTCGCATCCGCACTGACTATGTGGACACTTATTACATTAGGGAAACAAAAATCGCTCGTGTGGATTTACGGTCTCTCCATGATCATGAACGTTCTTTTCAACAGCATGTTGGTTCCTCAATATGGATATCTCGCCGCAGCATGGATAACCGTTGCATCAGAGGGGATAGTCTTGATAGTATCAGGTATTGTTTTGCGAAAAGCTCTCCAAGAGCTACGTACATAACTCATGAATCTCATCATTCATACAGACGGCGGAGCGAGGGGAAATCCCGGACCGGCCGCAATCGGCGTTACGATTGAATCCGATGGAGTTACGTTGGGAGAAATAAGCAAGAAAATAGGGGAGACCACCAATAATGTTGCCGAGTATACCGCGGTTATTGAAGCGCTGTCATGGATTGTTCATAAACAGATGCACCCCAAAGAAATACGCTTCATCCTGGATTCAACCCTCGTCGTCAACCAACTCAACGGATTATTTCGGGTGAAAGAGCCCCATCTTCGGGAACATCTTGTCCGCGCCCGGCAACTGGAACAAGAAACTGGGGCACGTGTTACCTATGAAGCAGTCAGAAGAGAATTAAACAAACGCGCGGATTTCCTCGTAAACCAGGCATTAGACTTGTAGCGCCTTCGTCTTCTTCGCGCGCAAGGAGAGCGTAAACACTATCGTCAAAAGCAGTTGTCCCTGCTGAAGCGTGAGGAAATAGTGATCCACCAGTCCGAGAATGGCAATTGTCCCAAGCGCCACGGAAAACTCAATATGTTTTCGTATACGCCACAGTATCCAGAAAATTCCCATGACCCCAAGAGCACCAACCTCGGATAAAAGAAGAAGATAGATATTGTGAACCGGCTGCAGGAAGTAAATAGTTCGAGTTGGAAGATACGTGGGAAGTTCCACGAGAAAATTCCCCAATCCCACACCGAAGACGGGATGCGAAAGAACCATTTGTATGGCTGCATCATTCAACTGGTTTCGTACGACGAACGATTCGTCCGTCCAAAGATAGGGGAGTGTAATTAGCATAAGAAGTGGGAGGAAAAAAAACGCTTTTTTCATTTTCCACAACTGCCAGCTTACTACAACCGCAAACAGTGTGATTGCGCTTCTGCTGAGTGTGAGTATGAGCGCAATTACTCCAAGCGTCATGACCAATCCGTAAAATTCGCGACCCATGTTCGAGGCTCGCTTTTGAATTCCTCCCAGAATCATCGGAAGTGTTATCGCCAGAAATCCGCCCAAAACATTGGGGTGGGGGAACGTCCCGTATGCCCGCAATATTTCACGTCCTGCGAAATCCGCCCGCGCAATTCCGGGTGTATCGAGGGTAAATGTTCTTTCCCCCAGCAACCACAACGGTCCGCCAACGGATTTCTGCAGAAGAAATTGCCCGATGGCAACGAGTGACGAATATAAAACTGACCATGATAGAAGAAAAAGTATTCTCCTGCGCTCAGGTCTTGTCGTATATATGTAGCACCCCAGAAACGCAAATTCCAACACTTTCACCCATGCGCAGAAGGCTGCCATGGGGTTTACCGCCAGCCGCACGTTTATAAACGCGGCTATCACAATCCCGATAAATCCAAAAATGAACGATTTCGCGACCTTCCTTCGATGTCTCAGCACATCGACACCCCAAGAAATAAGGAGGAAAAAAATTAGTATGTCAGTAAGATGGAGGGTGGGAGAGAGATAGTCAACTCTTCTTCCGAGAACCATCGACCATGACGGCCAGGTATGGTATCCAAGCTGCACGGGTAACAGAAAGATGAGAAGGGAAAAAATCCATCGATGCATCAACTAACAGTATAGGGGATCACGCTTTCGGTTTCACCAGAAGCGTCCGGCTCATGCCTTCGCCGACTGATTCCGTCTCCACGCGGTCATCCCCGGAGAGAGTTAAGTGTACGACTCTTCGTTCTGACGCAGAAAGGTGAGAGAGCTCAATGGGCCTGCCCTGGGTGATAGCGCGGTCGGCAGCTTGCTGAGCCATAAGCATAAGGGCTTCCTCGCGCTTCTCGCGGTAGTCACCGACATTGACATAAACTTTTACCCATGCACCCAGCGCTTTGGAAACTAAGAGTCCCAGAATAATTTGAAGGCTTTCAAGCGTTCGGCCGTGAAATCCGATAAGGAGACCGGTTTCCTCAGTTTCGATGTGCACGCGGTAGGCTTCGGTTTCGTCAATATCCACCGTCACAGCGCCCGTGACGCCCAAACGGTTCAATAAATCCTCTGTCACCTGTTGTACTTGAACTTTTGCTTCCATACGTGCTTATTTCTCGCGGTTCACCGCAAGTTGTTGGATGATACCAAAAATTCCGAACACATTCCAGTAAAGGGCCAACCCGAGCGGAAACTGAAACGCGAAATACCCAAACATGATAGGGGTTATAATGGCCATCTGTTTTTGCATCTCTGCTGCCGTATCTTCCGGCTTTTGCTCATCCTCCTTTGCGCCCTTTTTAACAAGTGCAGGCTTATTGTCGGAAGTTTTCGCATAGGTAGGCATCATAAGCCTGCTTTGCCAATACTGAAGTGCTGCGGTTATAAGAGGAATGGAAAGGAGCCACCATCCGTCTGTTTGCCACGCTGACGGCTTGAGCCCCAAATTCACTCCGAAGAAAGAAAGATCAAGCGACCCGATCCTAAGCCACGGCGCGTACACGACACTGTTGAGGTCCGAGACGAGTTTCTCGAGATTTCCGTTGTTAAGGACCTGGTAAAAAACATTGTAAAGCGCGATAAGAACCGGCATCTGGATAAGAAGCGGCAAACACCCCGCCGCTGGGTTCACCCCGTGTTCTTTGTAGAGCGCAAGCTGCGCCTGCTGAAGTGCGGATTTGTCATTCTTGTGTTTGTCGTTGAGCGCATCAAGGTGAGGCTTCAATTTCGCCATCTTTTTGGCGCTGCGCAATTGCGCCTGCATAAGCGGATAGAGGATAAGACGAATAACTATGGTAAGCCCTATGACGGCAAATCCGAGCGGCCCCGGTACGCCGATCCACTCGAAGAACTTATACAGTGCAACCAGTACGTTAATAATGGGCCAAACAAGAAGTTGATTCCAAAGACCTGGGTTTGTCATAGCGTTGGCAGGGGATCGTATCCGCCCTTGTTCCAGGGGTGACAGCGGACGATCCGCTTCAACCCCAAAATCGATCCCCGTAGTATACCATAGTGATCGATCGCTTGATAGGTATACTCACTGCAGGTGGGCTTGTACCGACACGCGCTATCCACGAGCCAGAGCGATCTGAGCATTCCGGTATCAGGCGACAGGTACCGCTGATACAGCCGTATCGTAGACAGCGCGAGCCGTTTCATAGAATCCCAGCTTTCGTAAATACTGCAGAAATCCGTTCTTCCGCTTCTTTTTGAGACAACCCTACAAGCTCCTTGGAAGCCAAGATAATCCCATCCGTGGCGGGCGCTATACGATCCAGAAGATGATGCACGGATTCGGAAAGAATCCGCCGTACCCGGTTTCGCACCACTGCGCGTTTATCCACCTTCGTGGAAACGACAAACGAAAAACGTGGCGCCGAGGGAACAACTTTCATTTCCTTCGAGCGCACGTAAATCAAGATCATGCCATACCCCGGAAGGCGGCGGCCTGTTTTCATAACACGACGGATGTCACCTGTGGGAATCCTGTTTACGGAAGGGAGCATGGATGCATTATACCGTGAGGCGTCCTCGTCCCGTGGCTCGGCGTCTTTTGAGGACTTTGCGGCCGGAATGTGTCTTCATGCGCGTTCGGAATCCGTGCGTCCGCACGCGCTTTCCTTTTTTGGGCTGATACACTCGCTTCACCATACGTTAAGTATAGCGGATTTCACTTGGGAAGTCTATCATACAGGACGCCCCCGCCGAACCGGAAGAAAAGATACGTAATCATGTAGGCCTCAAGAATCGTGATCCCCGAAGCGACCGGCAGATAGTACCGCGACCAGTCATGGGAGAGATACCATACGAGAGAAACTGCCGTAAAGGAAATCCATAGCGGCAAAATCGCAAGCCTTGGCAGCGCCCCTCTTTTCTTCCAGCGCGCGAACACATCGTTTATCAATACCAAACTCCCGCCTACAACAAGCATCATGTCCCACGGAATCCAGGAATGGGAGAAATTCCCATAAAGCGAGTAAGGCAACATGGTTCTCATAAGCACGTATCGGAGAGCTTGGGTCCTGGTGGGAATATACGTGTGTGGATATGTTTGCGCATACAGCGTCTGGGAGACGTTCATCCTCGCCTGATACATGTAGCGCAGTTGTCGGAACGTATCGGTATGAATATACGGATGAAGTGCATAAAAAACGCTCCAAAACACAACAACCATGGTTGCCGTCGAAAGAACGAGCATACGCCTCAGCGCCGCCGTCATCTCTTCCCGGGCGTATGTATATACCTGATGCATACCCACAAACAACATGGCAAGCATCCCCGTCACTTTTACGCCCGCGGCGAGTGATGCGGCAAGACCAATGCCGACACTGAGAGTCAGAAGCCAGGGATAGCTCTTTTTTTGCCACGCCCCCCGCCAATATACAAGAAGAAGAACGGTAAGAAGGAGAAACGCAAGCTGCATGGTATCAGTCATGGCAAACCCCGCCTCGAGGCGAAAAAGGGGATTCACAAGAAACAGGATTGCCGCGATAAATCCCAATACGGAGCTATGGAGCGTCGTACCCAAAAGGAAGACAAAAAGTATCGACGCGATGCTAAACACAGCCGCTGCACGCCGGCCGATGAGTATATACGAGAAGCTCTGTGCGAGTGAGTCGGGAAATTTCGAGGGCTCCTTCGTCCAGAGCGCTTCCCACCACGGATGGCCATCGACCTGAATCGTCGAAAACCCGCTTTGCCTGAAGGCAGTTTCGATATCACGAACTCCGGACAGATGAAGCGCAAGCCCGAAGATATACGGCCCCACCTTTGGCTGCGGCGCATCGGACTCAAGCGCCGCATCGGTCCACCGCGGATCGCCCAGGTTCTGTTTCAGAAAATACACATCGAAAAGATAGCTTTTGCGCATGAATTCGTATTCATCGATGAAAAACATATGCCGCTTGAGCTGTGGGACAAGCATTGTGATGGAGAGGATAAGAACAACCGCAAAAAGAATACCATCAACGAGGAAACGGCGCATTCTTCGAGTATAACAACTTTACGGAGCGACTTCCTGCCAGGTCACGGGAAGATCACGCATTTCATCCGGCATCGTGATAAGGAGCCGGGGATTGTAGATAAACAGCTCGGAAGACGTCGTGTTGTTTACGCCATAACTATCCAGATCCCGTGTGAGACTGAAGTCTCCCGCGACAAAAATACCTCTACCTACAAACCGCTCCGACCCGGCAGTTGTGGAAGCGCCCGTCGTAAAGGTGCCGGTGGGGGAGGTGATATAGACTCCCTCCAGTGCTGGCGCCGATGACGTGTTGACAACCCCAACGTTCGGACTGACGGTGATATTGCCATTGACGATGAAAGCGACGAATCCGGTACCCGATAGATTAATCGTTTGGTTAATGGTCAGATTGCCGTTGACGAGCACAACGATGCTCGTCCCGCTTCCTACATTCCACGGGTTTGTGCCGATAGTGAGATCACCGTCGACGAAGTATGTCCCGCTTGCCAATTGGGAAGTAAATGTCGTCGGCCCGGAATAATCAGCTGCCGGCGAATCAAACCGCTGGTACATAAGTGCGTAGAAATCCGTGGCGGCGTACGTCTCGTTTGCAAGCCAGCCGGTTGAGGAAACATATGATTCGCCGAGACTGCCGGTATCACTGTCAAAATCATACGAAACCCCGTACGTCGCAACACCGGGCAATCCGCTCCCGCCATCAAGAAGTCCATACCGTGGACTTGCCCCTACGGGAATGGGAGATGACAAACCCATAGCGGCATACACATCACCGCCCCGTGTCTGCATCCAGGCAGTTCCGTTGGTATATCCCAAATTCCAGGTAAGCGTCCCGCCGGTCGGCACATCGGCAGTCATGCCGGTTCCCTGCGCTGCGGGCGTGTCCGTCTGCCAGCAGGCAAGCTTAAGCACATACCCCGCAGGGGGAATGTCGGAGAGCGTGTGTGCGTTCGGCACGAGATTATTCCACTGAGCGTATGTACCGCCTGAAATGTTTTGAGACGCGGGTAACGCGTTCGTAAGTGTAAGGGTTTCGGCGAGGTAATTGGTGCTCGCTCTGACCTGCGCGCATGTGGTGACAGTTGAGGCAATAATGTGTCCCCGCGCACGAGCGTTACCAGAAGGACATAAGCCGCAATCATTTGGACAACTAGAACAAGTTTCTCCCGCACCACATGTCCCATCTCCACATCCTCCACCACCGCCGCCTCCACCTCCGCCGCCTGGACAGGCCGCGCAGTCTACACCACCACAATCATCAACGTTTCCGCATCCACCGGGACACCCTCCCAGACCGCATGTTGGCGTACATTTCGTTGGATGACATGCGTTACAATTTGTGATTGTATAACAACCGCCCCCGCCATTATCTCCAGAACCACAATCACCATCTCCACAGCTCCACCACGATGGGCATGTCTGACACATAACGTATGTTTTGTTTGGATCCCCCGGACAGCTCCCGCAGTCCAAATTCTGACAACACGTTTTTGGCGCTCCGGTTGGTGTTGGCGTTGTAGGATATTGAGCAAAAACCGGCGTAAACCAAGATGTAATTACGACAAAAAGAAAGGCCATTAATGGTGTCCAGAGTCTCATACCTGACAAAGACGTTGCGTTAATACTATATTAACTGGAATAAGTGGATTATCAGGTCGACCAAACATTATCGAAAATTTCGACCTCACCTTTATAGAAACAATGTCGCTTTCACAAAAAAGTGTATTCCAATCGGGCACATACATTGACTGGACAACTGGTAATATGTTTGATCCAATAATTTTCCCGTAAGCATCAAGCTTAGGAATAATAGCTATGGATCTATCAGAGTCTGGATCAAAACGAACTGTCAGGGGTTTACCTATATAGGTGTTTATATGAAGCAATTTCACATCCGGACGCCATCTTGTCACAACGCCATAAAATTCATATCCGGAAACTTCATAAGTGGTAGGAATATGAGTTGCAAGAATTCGCGGTGGTCGCCATGCAAATTTATCGCCGTTTTTAAATACCACCCGATTGAACCAAATCGCATAAGGATCATTCTGGCGGTACGCATTTTCAAAGGCAGCATCGATACGAAATCGTAGTTTTTCGGGCTCTAACTCCGAAGAAAAATATCCACGATACCACCATAAGCCTAAGAGAGGCAATAACACAACTATGGAAACAAGAAGACCAACAAACCACCAGTTACGGTTCACAAAACTATTATACAATATTGTCAATGACAATAAGTGGGATAACTTTAGGAACCAACGCCTGACATTGGTATGAGCATGTCTTCCAATTCAGAAGGAACAACCCCTTCATTTTTCCACTTTAGCAACAGATCACGAAGCGACGTGCCGGTTACTGAACCTTTTTGGTTAAACAATTGCTTGACGAACGAACCATCATAAAACGAACTTTTTGTTCCGGCCAAAAGTTGCCATATAAGGCCATCTCCTATAGTTTTTCTTATTACCTGAAGTTTAGTTGCTGCGTCAGTCGGGAACACAGTTTGATCAGCAACCGCACCCCCTATATATACCCTAATATACCCTCTTGACTCATGACCCATGGAAGTGTCGTTTTTTACCTCCAAAATTAATATAAGTTTAGATCCTTGCGAATCTCCCATCATTGAATCAACTCTTATCGTTGCGGCAACCGCAACATTAGCAAGATCACCTGTACCCACTGGTATATTTAGCTGCTCTGTTAATCCGTTCGGCGTCGCGGACAATTCCCCCTCCCTGCCCGCAAATCTCGTCGGCTGAGCACCCGGATCAATCAGCGATGGGCCCGCCCTCAGGCTTGCGATAATGGCGGGAATATCCGACTCCCTAACCACAATCGCCGATTCAAAATCGGGTGCAAGACCATGTGTAAATTCCGGCGCTGAGGCTACGATGGCCGCCTGAACCTCTGCGATCGGCTGCCACTCGCCGGTGACCGTATTAAACCACTCGGTGTAGTATGTTTTCCCGGCGATCTGCACCGATCCGCGAACGACGACCACAAATCCGTTGACCAGCATCGCTTTGGCGTCTTTTGTTCCTTCCAACACTCTTGCTCCCATCTCTGGATCGGCGTGCGGCCCCTGGGCGTCAACTCTTATAATGGTGGGATAGGTCATCAGGGCGCCCTCGCCGTCTTCTGACCAGATGTAGTTTCCGGATGAAACCTCCCGGAGCACCATATTCCAGGACTGTCCGTCAAAGAGATATTCGATATTCACCTGATTTTTGGTATATCCGTTATTCGCGGCCCACGAGTAGGCGGCATTTTCGTACGAAACGAGCGTCGCTTCATCGATACCCGCTTTGGTAAGAATTTCATTACGCCCACTTCCGCCGGATCCGGCCAAACGGACGGAACGTTCGAGATTCGGCGGCCCGTACACGGCAGATTGTGTGGGAGCAGCTTCCGTGGCTCCGCTAAATGGCGCTGGAGTCGGCGGTTCCGTGGGCTTGACAGTCGCCGTTGAAACGGCTGTCGGCGCATCGGGCGTAAACAGTTCTCCTGCAGGGGTAGAGGAGGGTGGCTGCGTTGGAATATCCCCGGTGCCGCCCCTTGGCGAACAGGCAGACAGAAGCATGCCCAGTATGGTCAATCCTCCCACAGCGGCAAGAATAACCCGGCGTCTGATCGGCGCCGTCGCGCGGGACAGACGCGAAGCTCGTTTGCGTGAGGGTCGATCTTGCGCTTCCTGCTCGTCCATGATAATTTCAACGTCTCCAACCGAAACCCGATCACCTGCCACAACCGGCTGTTGCCGCGCCTGTACTTCGCGCGTACTCGTTACCCACGCCTGCCATTCATCCTGGTGGGTTTCAAGAGCGGCTTTTGGATCCTGATTACCGGCAAGCTTAAACGCCTCCTGGGGAGAAAGTGTTCCATCCTCAAGAAATTTTTGAATTGCCTTGAGCCTCGTTGCTTTGATTCCGAACTCCCGTGCTATCGCTTGAGGCGCAAATATCTGGTCCGCATTCCGTTTGTGGCGAAGTTCCAATTGTGGCACGATCACTTCAACGCTTCCGCTTGAGGTAAGTGCGCCAACGCCTATTTTTTGCGTCATTTCGTAAATACGGGTAGGGGAATATGGATTGCCATCCGGCTTGTCGTAGAAATACCCGTGATCGCGGGCGAGTCGATGAACTTGCTCCTCAAATCGCTCTAAAACTGCTTCACTGAGTATTGTATTGAAGTCAAGAATCTGGGGCTCACCGAGTCCCGATTCTGAAGCTGGCTGATCTCCTTGTGTTTCCGTTTCCGCTGAAGCAGGCATACAAACCTATAGTATCAACTACTATACAGCTTGTCAATATCAGACCATATCATTGGTACCACTCTTCGTTCTCTCTTGTCAACAGGCATGTATCACGGATTTTCTACCTCGTAGCGCTGCTCCTGACCTTTGACGCCACCGTTTTCCGCCTGGAAAATCACCCGGGCGCGGGGAAGCTCGCCTTCTTCAAAGCAAAACTCCGCGTGACCGGCTTGGAGGGGCAAGCCGGAAAGATCAGCCACAACTCCTTCTTGAAAGGCGTCTTCAACATACGAACGCACATGAAGACGTACCGATTCATCCGGGTCCACTCGATGCGACGCGATCCAAGCAGCCTCGATACAGTTATCCCGCGCCACTGCTCCCCAGGCATACCCCTGGGTTAATCCGTCCTGCCCACGGGCATGTGCAATGTAGTCATACGCTGCCGCTCCTGCAGCTGTTACGACCGAAGCAAATATGACACCCGTGCGGGCAATACGGGCGACTTTCGCAAGAGTTTGCCGTGTTTCGCGGGGGATATGGGTACGGATTGCCCGCCGCATGGGTACGGTAAGCTTTCGCAGTGATCGTTCAGGATGAACTGCCATAGGAAGGATTCGTATTGTACCGGGAAAGACGCTATCAGTCTATGTTTTTGCAACTTCCCTGAGAAGAAGCCGGGCTAGAAGCTTCATCGTCCGGACAGCCAGCACAAGATCATGCCATGGCGACTTTTTCTGAATGTACGCGATATCGCTTTTCATCCACGCGTCAAATGACTGTGCATGGTAGCCGTTGACGATCCACGGAGAGATAATGCCGGGTTTGATAGCGTGTCGTTTCCGTTGCCAACCTTTCAACCTGGCGGCTTCCGCAACCGGAAGAGGACGGGGGCCAAACAGGGCCATATCACCAAGAAGCACATTGTACAACTGCGGCAATTCATCGAGTCCTGTGTGCGCCAGAAAGCGACCTACCCGCGTGAAGCGGGGATCGTTATGAATTTTAAACACAGGGCCGTCGGCCTCATTGCGCCGCATCAGTTGTGGCTGCTCTCTGTGCGCGCCCCGTTTCATCGTCCGGAACTTATAGAGCGTAAATGGCTTAGCATCTTTTCCGATCCGCCTCTGCATAAACAGAACGGGTCGTCCGGACGTCGCAACCAGCAGAAACGCGATGACGATCTGGAGCGGCAGCGAAAGTAGAAACAGAAAACAGATAAAAGACGTGTATACAAAAGTAGACATAGTGAAGATAGTTGCGACTCCTTCTCTATAGAGTAGGGTATAATACCTCCATGCGGTCCGATGTACACCACTTCATAGAACTGTTATGGGGCATGACAGAAAAAGAACTGCGTGCTCGCTACAAATATACCATATTTGGATTCCTGTGGCTGGTTATCAACCCAGTCCTGCAAATGCTCGTTATCGGATCTATCTTTACGTTCTTCATGAAAGAACCGATTGAGCATTATTTTTATCATCTATTTGTTGGCCTTCTCTCGTGGAACTTCTTTTCGACATCCTTGACGAAAGCAACTCCCTCCATTGTCTTTGAACGCAGCCTCATAAAGAAGGCTGCGTTTCCCACTGCGGTCATTCCGCTCTCCATTGTCCTCTCGAACGCCATACATTTTGCTATTGCGCTTTGCTTATTCCTCATTCCGGTGACTCTTCTTGGTACCACCACGGTCATGACGGCGTCCCTTATGCCGTTCGGACTCATCATGCTCCTCATTTTTACCGTCGGCTTAAGTCTTCTTACCAGCGCTTTAAATGTCCGCTACCGGGATGTGAATTTCTTCGTACAAGCAGTGCTTATCGTATGGTTCTACGCTACACCCATAGTATATTCACTTTCTCAAATCCCTGATGAAATTACCTGGCTGTGGATGGCCAATCCGCTTGTTTCCATAACCCAGATACTTCAGTGGGGGACACTTGGGGCAACCCCACCAAGTTCGGCAATATTTTTTGCAAACATGGTGCTTATTTTCCTCACCTGTATTTCTGGAATTTACGTGTTCATACGAGAAAGTAAGAATTTCGACGATTGGGTGTAAATTCCTATGAAAGGTACACGAACCAAACGACAGGTTTCTATTCAGCTTATCGGCATAAACAAACGATATGAACTCTACCACGAGAAGCCTACCCTCGTTGAAAAGTTTGTTAAGGGTAGAAACGAAACATTCTGGGCCCTTAAAAATATTAATCTCACAATATGGCAGGGCGACAGGGTCGGAATCATTGGGCCAAATGGGTCAGGCAAGACAACGCTCATGAAAATTATATCCGGGATTAGCGCCCAGTCGGAAGGACAATTGATAACCCACGGGAAGGTCGTTACGCTTATAGACCTTGAGGCAGGATTTCATTCAGATCTAACCGGAGAACAGAACATATACCTCAATGGGATGATCCTGGGGATTCCCAAAAACCAACTCAAGCAGGATATCCAAAAAATTATCCACTACGCCGAGGTTCGCCAATTCATAGATGCTCCACTGTTTACGTATTCAACTGGCATGAAATTGAGACTTGGCTTTTCGGTTGCCATTCACGCAAACCCGCAGATTCTGATCTTGGATGAAGGATTTCTGGTGGGAGATAAATATTTTCGGAACAAGATTAGACAAACTCTCCTGACCCAATTCGGACCTACAAAAACTATTATTGTCTCAACGCATAGTCATGAAATTCTTTCACAGCAATGCAACCGTATCCTCATTATGAATGATGGGTCTATCGTCTATGATGGCGGACTGGAAGCCTTAAGGCTCTATGCGAAATATATTTCATGATGGTGATGTCATAGTCTACATTACCCCGCGTGATGACAGACAGAATGCCGTTTCCATAAACACAAAACGGCGCAAGCGTCTGCTTGAGACAATCGGCTACACGGTCAAACACATCCAATGCGACAATAGGGAACTTATGAAAGTTTGTGCAACCGTCTGGACTCAGAGACACGTAATACGTCAAGTCATTATCCGCATCGACGGTTCTGGCATATTGGACAAGTATACCCTCGTCAAACTTTTGGTTCCTGGTATTCCCGTTATCTGGGAAATTCACGGAATTCCACAGGAACTCCTGAGTTTTTCCAGAGAACTATCTGTCCGTATTGACGTCTGGAAGAATACACTAAAGCGTTCGGTTCTTTCTCTACTGGTGGATGGATGCATTTGTGTGTCTAAGGAACTGCTTTCACATATTAAACGCACACTTGTCGTTCGGGCATCAATAGTAATTCCGAACTTCTTGTTTCTAGATGAAATTGCCTTCAATTCTCAGAAACATGCTACAGCCTTGTCTGCAAATTTCATCAGACGAGATGCATTCGTCGTGTTGTGGGGCGGTGATCCCAGACTACCATGGCATGCGCTCGATGACATGGCGCGCGCTGCAGAACTCGTATGGAAAGAGGACAAGACTATCCTATTTGTTTTTGTCGGTTCCGATCATTATTACTCGCCGTCTCAGTCACCAAATACCTTGTATCTGTCGGCGGTTCCGCATTCACAATTTCTTGCTCTCGTTCGCAATGCGAATGTGTGTCTTGCCATGTATAAGCGGTTTCTTTCGCTTCCGATGTACTTCTCTCCTGTGAAATTTCTTGAATATCTGGGTATGGGAAAACCCGTCATAGGGTCGCGCGCCGTAAGCGGCCATTTAATCCGACACGGGGAAAACGGATATCTTGTGGAGGGTTCAAATGATGCTGCGCGCAAAATACTATACTTGAAAAGGCACAAATCCGCCTACAAACGGCTATCACAAAACGCACTTCGAACTGCTAATCAAAATGTATTCGAATCCTCGGCAACAAATCTCTATCGCCAGTTCCTCTCTCGGTGGAACAATCGTCCCTGAACGCATTGTCTTGAAGAATATGCTGTGATAAGCTTAATCTCGTCGCGCTATCAATATGTTTGGCATTAAATCTACCGTTTACAATATTATTGACGAAATCAGGGAACCGGAAATACTCGACGAGGTAAGATTATTTCCCATGGGGTATATTTGTAATCACGCCTGTCCTATGTGCTGGAGGGAAAATCTTTCTCCTGCCATCAAACAACATCTCACGAAGGCAACTTTTACCACAGACCTTCAGATTGATGACTATATCAGGCTGATAAAAACTTTGCCTTCCTCTGTAAAAAAAATATCACTTTGTGGAGGAGGCGAGCCAACGCTGTTTCGAGGCATTCAGACCCTCATGGAAACCATAAAGAAAAAGGGGCTCTACGGGCATATCATTACAAATGGCAGCACATTGACACAAGAGTTTGCCAAATTCCTCGTAAAAATCAAGTGGGACAGCATGCATATTTCCATAAACGCCGCGACGAAAAACGTATATAAGATTGTAAACGGAGTAGATCATTACGATCTTGTATTGGGAAATATCGTCAACATCCAAAAAATGCAAAATGCTACCGTTATCCCCAAACTTCGATTTTCCTTCGTCATTCAGAAAGCTAACTATCGCGAAATCATCCCGTTCGCTAAGCTTGCGGAGAAATTTAACGCGTCGGATATCTATTACAATCCACTTATCCCGTACGATCAATCGCTACGCAAGCCTAGCCCATATGCGCTGGATGCCATCGAACAGAAACAGGCCATGAATGATCTTCGCTCGGTTGTGAGCATGATGAAGCAGTCTCACACGCGAACCAATATTCAATATGTGCTCCCGATATATCAGTATCACCCGAATTACAACAGAGACAACCCTGATCCGTCATATTGGAAAACGCACTTTTGCGATCGCGTCCAACACATCATGGACATCATGAGCAACGGGAGAGTGCTTCCGTGTGGTTTCGGATTTGAACTATCAGAGGATTTCGATCTAAAAATGAACGTCAAGAAAGGTGCTGTCGAGTCATTTTGGCATTCTCCCCAATATCATGCATTCCGGAAACGGCTGCGGCGAGGGGATTTCTATCCGGCGTGCAAGAAATACTGCACATTCTTCCTCGCCAAAAAACACATGCCAGCAAAAACTATCTTCACTAAACACCTCTTCCCGCAGAAGGAAAATCACTTATCTGCCTAACTGAATAGGCTAAGAAGCATCCATGCCCACGCATCACCTTGTCCCCACTCAACGAAAAAAATATCCATCAGCTCCACATATCGCAACACCACTCCCTAAAATGCTCGCATGGATACTGTCAGAACGTGTCGAACGTTTTGGTGCGTACATACGATGGCATGATTGGGCACATGTTCGCATGCCGTTTGTGTTTCTCCCAATCCTGTATCTCCAGTATACGGATCACGTATTGGGAACGGGCATGGTCGCGTACCATACTTTTTTTTTCGTACTTGCATCCGTATGGTGCTATTTTGCCTTCCTATTTGTCGCAAACGACTACTTTGATTTTACGCAGGATCGCCGATCAAATAAACATCGGGGGCTTATTTCACAATCCGGCAGAAGGGGCGTCCTCCTTTTAACATTCGTTATAGGTATTATCGCCGTTTTTGTAAGTACAGAAAAACTAAAACCAATCCCAATGATACTCACCTTTATAGGTTATATACTGGCGTTCTTTTATTCTGCACCGCCGTTGCGATTCAAAGAGAAAGGCGTGTGGGGGATTGTAGTGGGTTCCCTCGTGCTAAGGCCCGTTGCAATGGTGGTTGCTATTAGCGCTTTGCTACCCGTTTCACGCATCTTGGATCTTCTTATTTTTTTGCTTTGGGCGGAAATATTTAGCATCCGGACAATGATGTTTCATCAGATAGACGACTATAAAAACGATCTTCGAGCCAGCGTAAAAACCTATGTAACGTCACTGGGCATTAAACCCGCTCAGCTATTACTTTATCGATACATTATTCCAGTCGAACTTGCAGGACTATTAGTCGTTGGGCTACGTTTGGTGGCTGAAATACCTACCGTCGGATTCGTTATCATTATGGGGACTTGCGCATGGGGCTACCATCATCTTCGCATGCGAACACAAGATACATTTGCGCTGTCACATTACCGGCCAATAGCCGGTAGTTTGATTTTATTTTATCTTCCGGTCTCTCTCGCATTTTTTATTGGTTATAGAGATGGACTCTGGTTTATCACATTATTTATTCTACTGTGGCTGCGCGTATACGCAACATCTCCCATGCATTTACTGCGGGTGCTTCGCTTATGACATCGAAACACACGCTCGGCCTTGTTATCGTTATCATAGCGGTGGGTGTACGAGCACTTCTTGCCTCTGCCTCACCCGGTATCGCTATTGAGCCGGACAGTCAAGAATATTACGAAATTGGAAAACGCATAATAACCCAACCAACCCTAGCTCATGTAATTAACCCTATCCGTACACCTGTATATCCAGTCCTGGCAGCTTCACTTATTAGCATCGAGTCCAGAATAAAAAACCATGATTCTGATGATATTCACCAAAACGCGAATCTCCTCCTGTTGTTTCAGGCAGTATTCGGCTTAGCTGCGATAATTGCATGGTATTACACGCTATTGGCACTCCATATACCGGTTTCGCTCGCGTTTGCTATTGGCGCTCTAAGCGCGGGCAATGTACCTGTGGCTATATGGGAACGCCGTCTTATGACCGAGGGCGTTGCGGCAAGCTGGATCGTTTTACAAACTTGTGCATACATATATGCGTTTCGTAAGCCTACGAGAAAGGCGTTTTTTTTGATGTGGGGATTTTCTGCTATCGGCTTCCTGCTTCGGCCGGCGTTCCTGCTTATCCCTTTTGCGGCGTTTATTTTATTGGGTGCGATGCATCGTTCAATCAAAATATGGAAATCGACAGTACTGTTGTCTTGCTCTTTTCTCGTTATTCCCGTGATCTATATGTATCTTAATGCCTCATTACATAGTTATCGCGGCATTACAGTCTATAGCGATATTAATCTTCTGGGCATCATTATGCAATCTAATCTTTCATTAGACGCTGGAGCACAAGAATCTCGAATACATGGAAAACTAATCGAATATCATACCGCTAGTCGTGATGACTACGTATTCAGATTTATCGAATTTTATGATAGAAATATTTTTTCAGATATTGAAAAACGGAATGAACTTCAACGATATGTAAAAAAAATACTCACCGACCAGGTATTTCCCTATACACTCATGTCACTTGCCGCCATACCTAAGATCTCATTTTCTCATGCACCTATAGATATTCCTGAAGGAGGACATGACGCTGCAATACGAATTCTGCGAATTCTGGAAAGAATCTTTGATAGCATCAAATATATAACACTAGGCTTATTTCCGTTGCTTCTCTTTCAAGGAAGGTATGCAGTTCGGCTCAACACGTGGAACCAAATGAGCATACTTCTCATAGGGAGCATTGCTGCAACGCAGATACTTGTTACTGCATTCTATGTGTATGAGGCTGACCCTGTATTCAAGCGCATGATGACTCCCGTGATGTACCATGCATTAACCTACTGCATTCTTTGCATCCATATTATCATCTGCGGTATAACGTCTTCTCGAAACAGCAGTACTCGTTAATCCTCAACGTATTTGCGATCATCTGGCGAACTCCACGGGCGAGGGGCGTGTGCATGGAAAAAAATATCAGCACCCAGTATCCCACTCTCAATGGCGTGATCCATGTTGTTATACTTATACATGCCCCCCCTCCCGATACACACAACGTTGTGGAAGGAATTCACGTAGTTTTTTATTGTATTAAATGCGTCTTCATGATCCACATAGTAAACAGGGTATGACTCGGTTTCTCGTACCACAAAACCGTCAAGAAAAGCTCCTGTTCCAACAAGACCAATATGAGAGAGCTCTCGTTTCGCCAGATCAATTAATTGATTGTCACTTTTCCTCCAAATCGCATCTTTCTGAAACGCAAAATACTCTACTGCAATGGGCCAATATCGCTGATTCCGCTTTTTTCCTCCAAGAAAATTCGCGTAATTGGTAACTCGCGCCATGGATACGTCCGGTGAATGAATATACAACCATTGGTCGGGAAAAGGATTCTTCCCTGTTATCCGCAGGTTCACGGTAATGTGATCCCTATAATATAATGCATTCGCCGCCGTGATTACTTCATCAGGTGGTGCTGGCCTGAGCGCCTGAACGAACGTCACAAGAGGCATACTAACGAAAAGATAATCCACGTGCTGAGATTTTCGAACGTGATGCTCCTTCCAATCAATACGCACTATGCGTTTGTGTTCATGGTAAATAAACTCCACTTTGCTATCCAGACTGACTTTCACACCCTCTCTTTTTAGCTGTTGTACCCATGACTCATACATATTCCCGCTCCCGTTTTCAGGATAGTAAAATTCGTGAACCAGACTTTTGGCGTTCGGCTTCTTACCAAGAATTGAAGTGCGAACCAACTCTGCTATGCTAAGATTCTTTATGCGTTGGGACGCCCATTTTGCGCTTATCGAACTGCAGGCTAATCCCCATGTTTTCTCAGTATATGTTTTGAAAAACATCTCAAACAACCTGCTGCCGAAATGTTTCGTAATCCACTCTTCAAACGTTTTTGGGGTCCGGCCGAAATACATAAGTTGCGCACTCACATAGCTTCCTGCGCATCGAAGCAACTCCAATACACCTAGTTGTTCAGTTAGGTCTTTCAAACGCAGGGGATAGGAGAAAAGCTGTCCGTTGTAATAGATTCTTGTTTTTCGTCTAACTTTTCTGAATTTTTTTCCGAGAACTTTTTTCCATAAACGTAATACCCGAGGAATCCTGGTGTAAAACCTATGCGGACCGATGTCAAAGAATAATCCCCTAAACTCATAAGTACGCGCAAGCCCGCCGGCTCTGTCGTTTTTCTCCAGAATATGAATCCGCGGACGCTTGGACACACCTTTCCGTTGGATTAAACCTTCTGCACATCCGAGACCCGCGGGGCCTGCGCCGATAATAACCACATCCTTCCGTTTCATACAAACACCTAGGCTATATCACAACTCTCTTTCCCGATTTTGCAGCCTTGTAGGAGGCAAGAATTGTTAGGAGTACTTTTCGCGCGTGGACAATAGACACAAGCGGCTCTCTATGATCTTTTATTCTATCAAGAATATCATGAAGGGCCCGAATGTTTGCTTCTTGCCACCAATTGCGCTCAACAAACTCGTATCGAACAACATTTTCTGAAAATAATTGTAAATGCTTCTCTTCCTTCCCTCGATCAATAACCGTAATAACCCCCTGCGTACCATAGAAGCGCACTTCCCAGCGAAAACGGTATCCCGTATCGTTTTCGGTACAGTTAATGTTTGCGATAAGATTGTTTGAAAACTCGACGATTGCCGAAGCAAAATCTTCTCCCTTTTGTGGAAGTGTCGTTTGAATCCTGCCGGTATGTGCATACGTCGCGACAGGTAAACCAAACATATCTATAAGCAGATCGAGCATGTGCACACCAACATCAATGAGTATTCCACCACCCGCCTCACGAATATTTCCTTTCCAGGTATGCGGGTTTGTGTAATCGTGCATGGAATTGGTAGTAAACGTACATTGAACAAAATAAGGAGTCCCTATTTTGCCTTTTACAATAAGTTGATGGGCTTTCTGGTATGCTAGCGAATGACGAAGATATTGTTTTATATAAATCTTACGCTTATATTTCCTTACGGCTTCTTCCATGCGATCTATATCATCCACGGTCGTAGCGAGCGGTTTTTCGCAAATAACGGTATGGCCGGTTTTAAGCGCATCTATTACACATTGAGCGTGAAGGTAATGCGGTGTCATGACATCGATAATCTCGATATTGGAATTTTCAAGCATATACCGATAATCGGGAAATTGCTGGCGTACCCTCATCTGACTGCCTCGCCTGGCTAACAATCCGTGATCACTATCAGATACGGCCTCGATTACTACATCTCGTCTGCGACGATACGCCTCTTCATGAATATGACTGATGAGACCTAATCCGATAAGACCAACTGACACTGGTGAATTGTAGTTTCGAATTTTCATAGATATGAACGCAGATACTGCGTAACCGTTCCGCAAAAATAACGTAAGTGTCGCTTAGTTATATATGGACTAAACTCAATTCCCACAAGCTGACGACAAAACTTTTCGACATATGGAAGATGCAATCCCCGATAAACAATGCTACGGTTCAACGAAAACGGATAGGCCGTACCCAATAGTCCGTCTTTACGATTCTGAAACAGAGAGTATGAATAAAGTGGCTTGGGATAGAAGGTTTTCATGGGAATATCTCGTGCGCGCATCGCTCGTAAAAAGGACGCTCTGGATGTGCTTAGCTTTTGGAAATCGACAAGAAGCGCCAGTCGGGAAAACGATGGATACGCCTCGGGAAGTAAACGATACCACCTGAGCGGAAGGCCTGCAGTGTCGATGGTTTCTATAAAATAGGAAAAATTTTCTCTGCGGATGGCATTGAGCTCGTCGAGCCGAGCCAACTCCATCCGCGCAAGCGCTCCCTGCATTTCAGTTAGCGCGTATGTGTTTCCGGTTGTTACGACATCGCTGGCTAGCGAATCATCAAGCTGGCCGGTTTCCCTGGTATGGTTTGCTATATCGAATAGTTTTTTGTTATTGGTGATAATCATGCCGCCCTGGCCAGCCGTCACTGCCTTCTTTTCGTTAAATGAAAAGCAAGCCACGTCTGATAACGAACCCACTTTTTTTCCCTTGTATAGAGCTCCAATAGCCTGACAACAATCTTCAATCACTGAAAGATTGTGCTGTCTTGCAATCTTATTGATCGCTTCCATATTGGCAACATTTCCAAACACATGAACCGGAATAATTGCCCTGGTTCTGGACGTAATTTTTTCTGCGATTGACTTCGGTGAGATTGTAAACGTGTCATCAATATCTGCAAAAACAGGAATCCCACCTCGCAGCAACACCGCCTGCGCGGTCGCGATAAATGTGTACGATGGGACTATCACCTCATCACCGGGTTGTATTCCCACTGCTTTCACGGCCATCTCGAGCGCCGCTGTCCCTGCATTTGTTGCAAGCGCATATTTTACACGGTGATATTGAGCAAATTCCTGCTCTAAATGAGAAACTTCGTATCCTACTCGATGGTGAAGTTTACCGCTCAATACGATATTGTATATACGTTTTGCCTCTTTTTTATTGAAACGGTAGGGCACGCTAGGAAAGTCAGAAAACTCATCAGGAAAAAGAATCGCGCCTAAACGCTGGTATATTCTACGAACCAACGGAAACAATGGTGTTCTTTTTATAAAATTCTTCAATACGTTCATCTTGCTATCGCATCCATGATCCAAAATTAATTCTGCCCAAAAGGCGAATAAACATCTTTACAGTCGATTCTCCTGATGGGATCAGTCCCGTGTCCCAAAACCATCCCAACCGGTCAGTCATGGATGAAACAATACTATCATATAGCCCATCATACCATGCATACTTATACGAGGAATTGAAACGCCAGATAGACGCATACATGCGCACCAATCCTTCAATCTTTTGATTCTGCAGCGGCACGCTAACCGAAGCATCACCTGCGATTTCTGTGCGGTAATTCGGGTGTAGAGAATACCATTTCCGTATCGCCCCTGATACACGAAAACCCACAATGCGCGTACCTTTCCCCAAATAGGATAGATGCATTGTCCGAGCTTCTTGAATTGGATAATCCGATATGCAGCCTTTTTCGCCAACGATCAAAAATCTCCCTACCGAATAATCCCTCGGCTCCACGATGGTCGCGCCAACGCCACCAGGGAGACGAAGGCGCAATTCGCTTATTTCACGACTCACAGAAACTCGTCTGATCGCTCGCACCCACTGACAGCCGGTAAGTTTCTTTATGACTGCGATGGCATGGTACTTATAACCGGAATGAAACAAATAAACGTGTTTTAGTGTGCCTATATAACCGCGTTTAATAAGGCGAGCGGCCACATCATAACAAAGCATACTCCGGTAATCCTCAGAAACATACACGGCTCTAAACGAAGAAAAAATTCCGCAACTCAAAACATCTCGCAGCGCTAAAACCGGCGTATCGACGAACACAATACAATGGCGTGCTCCGGCACTCAGCAGCTCACGACCTACACGAATAACCTGAGAGGGGGGTATCGCAATAATAATAAGATCAATATCAGAAAAATTGGTATCAGAGAACTGATTACTTGTCCACATTGTTATCTTCGTTCCTGGAATTCGGATAGCATGTATTGACTGCGAATAAATTCCAGCAATCCGATAGGAAGAATTCAGACACGCTAATGCAGGCAAAATCGCACTCTGAACTCGCCTTCCGGAACCAATAACAAAAACGTTTTTCTTCTTCATGTAAGAAATAGGGGATTAAGGAAGTTCAAAAAACATGTTTGGCTGATTGTAGCATGATGTCGTAGTGTAGTAAACTTCTTCCAAACATGCGCAGTATCTCAATATGCATATAATCACTATCATGGATTACAAGAAAGGCAAACCCACCATTCTGTGTAAGGCATGGCTTGCATTCGCTATTAAATATAACCCGCGCGCGAAAATAACCATCTTCCATACAGGGAAAGGCTGGCCACTTGCTTCATTTGTCCAATACAATCCCAGGATTCGGATACAACCGTTTTCTATCCCCAAGAGCGTACGTCAGATCACAGAGGGGTTCACCCACCATCCGGCTCAGGAATTGCAACTAGGTCTCTGGCATGAAATCGAAAAGCGAAAAATATACAAATTTATCTATGTAGATGCCGATGCGCTAATTCTGGATTCTCTTGACGATTGGTGGAGGATCATTTCCCAAAAACCGCTTATTGGTATCCCGGAACGTCGTCTTGACGACGACTGGATGTTGATGAATGCCGGAGTATTCAGTTATTCAAGTCGACATGGTTTTATCACCCTCGCGAAACTCATAGAACAATATAAGCAGGATGGGAAAAGAATCATCCTTCAAGCGGGACAGCAGGGAATTCTCAATTCATATTTACGCCGGATGCATTACGATTTCATGCACAAACATATAGGACATGAATACAATACACTTGCCAAGTATAGTCAAATTCGCATCGTGAACGGCTCTATTGTCGCACGTATAGGCCACTACCCATTTATCAAAACGCTCAAACACGCAATCACAGGACGAAAGGAATGGAGCGCTTATTGGACAGGTTGGAATGCGGGCGGGAAGGCAAAAATACTCCATGCTTTCGGTGGAAAAGGATACAAATTTTGGGAACTACCAGAATGTCGCGACCTATGGCAATATTGCCGGCAAATTGCACAAAGGGATCATCTATAGGATACTTATACGATTGATTTATAAAGTCTCTCTGTCTGCTGACAAAATAAGTCAAACGATGAAGCGTTGTATCTGGATGATCTGGCAAGACGCATCCGCAGACGATGATCAGTGATAAGTCGGATTATAGCTGATTGCAACGCGTACACCTGATCTACATCAAACAATAATCCATTTTTTCCGTGCGTAACTATCTCAGGAATTCCGCCAGTACGGCTCGCTACAACAGCCTTACCCGCACGCAAAGCTTCAAGAAGCGCCAATGACGGATTCTCATGGCCGCGCGACGGCGCGACATAAAACATGCAGCCCCAATAATACGCTGCAATCTCTTTATGCGCTTTCTTACCGGTGAAAACTACATTCCACTCTCGGTTCGCCTTTCGATACTTCTCTAAGATATACTCTTGGCAACTCCTCCATCTACCACGAATAAACATTGTAGTGTCTTCGCCGAGATATACAAGTCGTATGTGTGGAAATCGTCTAAGTATTCCGAGAAACGCGTCTGCCAGAAGCACGCTTCCTTTTCCAACTTCAATCCTTCCTACCGTCAAAACATAAGGATAGGAAAGAACCCTCTTGCCCCTGAAGGGTCTCCATGGTGCTACGGCGTTGGCGATAACACGAAATGGAGCACGACGTAGGGCAAAATATGCAGACATCGCCCGGTATCGGGAACGCATGAATATCGTGGGACTTGACACAGCTGAAGCACACCATGCGCTAATAATTTCAAAGATATTTATAATCCTATCTTGTAGGGAAACAGGAAGGTTATTATCACATACGTATTGATACCATGATCTATGTAGCCGCACGACGATTCGTGGACGATAAGAGAAGGGCAAGAATAAAGCACTTGCACCCCATTCTGGCATCTCAGCGATATCTGGAATCCAATAATATTTGACAAACCAACGGACTGATAAACCCCATGCGATATAGGCATGCACATGAGGCATACATATCCGTATCGGCCACAAAATCAATCGCAGAAATCTTGTTCGGACAATCGCAGGGAGAGTACAGATGGTCGTGTCATATCTGGTGCTGCATTGAAAGCTGTTTCCTGGTGTAAGAATGCGCACCTCGTGACCCCGCTTTGTCATCGCTTGCGCGATTGAGATTGTATACGAGCTGACCCCGCCCCACCGCTTCCCGTCAAACTCTTCCGGAACGACATAAAGAATGCGCATAAAGATAATCTCGCGTATTCTACCAAATTCCGTGGTATGATCGCTTCGGATTATGATATCGGTCATAATAGCAACAAAGCATCGCAAGCAGGATTTAATCCGGTGCCTTAAGGCGCTCGCAAAATCCTCTTGGAAGGACTTTGAAGTTATCATTATCGACCAAAGCACAACTCCGGCTCTAGTTTCACAGGTGCATGTAAACATCCGTTATGTCCACGAGCCAGGATCAGGAAAATCCAATGCTCTCAACATTGCAACGCGCATCGCAAGAGGCGATATCCTGGCATTTACTGACGATGATTGCATTGTTTCACCACATTGGCTTTCTTCGATAAAAAAACAGTTTGATAAGGATCCCAACGTTTTGGCAGTTTTTGGGAACACGTTTCCGTACAGACCGAAAAATCACACGCTGCAAGTCTGCCCGTCCGTTTTCGTCACCCGTCGCGTACGAATGTTTAAAAAACCGCTTTTACACTCCAAATACATTGGATTTGGAAACAATATGGCATTTCGAAAATCCGTTTTTGATTCATTCGGACCATTTAAAACCTGGCTAGGTCCAGGCTCTCTTGGTAGCAACGCAGAGGACGCTGAATTCGCGCTCCGCGTTTTGACAGCGGGCGGCAAAATCGTCAGTACGCCACAATCAATTGTGTATCACAATCGATGGGTAACGCCAACGGCTATGCGCCAATTAGAATTGTCCTATGTGTGCGGCGAAATGGCATGCTACTCATACTATTACTTCCGCCATTTTCCGTTTGCAGCGAAAATCGTATATGCAAATATCCGAGATTCGGTAGTATCGATATTTAGAAGTGTGTTTCCTTGTATTCGCTTCCGATCACTTTATTACGAAATAACCAAAGCGCTGGCAAGACTCTACGGCACTATTGTTGGGGCAACATTTGCAGCACTCGGAAAATAGCAGAAATTTTTTCGCGCCATGTGTTTTTCAACGCATGCTTCCGCTGCTTTCGCATTTTTGCAACTGTCCAACCGGCGCGATGAATCTCCATTATTATATCTACAGCCCTTACATCATCTTGCACGATATAAAGCAATTCTTCGCGTGCAAACTGCGCGAGTGCCTCAATGGGCAAGCTAACTACCGGCTTGCCTGCATAAAAATATTCAAACACTTTCATGGGAAAAGACAATCGGTTGAAGCTCGCTTCGGAACGATAGGGGATTAGTCCGATGTCAATCTCCTCAAGAATTCTGGGGACATCTTTTTTGGGAACTGCCGGAATCCACATAACGTTTTTCAACTGTACAAGTTTTTCAAATGACTGGCGTGCCCGATCCCTCTTGCCGAAGACGCCATCCTCCAGGGACCCGATAAATCTAAATGTTACATAGGGAAGTTTTTTTGCAACCGCATGGACAAATCCGAAATCAATCCTGTCGCTAATGCTTCCAATATATCCGACAACAAGCGTTTTTTTATCGAAAAAAGGCGGGGAATCACGCATGTGGGCAAACAGCTCTTGGGCAAATCCCACCGGAACTACGGTGGTGTCGGGACGGGTCCGTGCGAGCTCCTTGCCAAGTGCGGTGGAATTAGCAAAGACATAGTCTGACCTTTCAAGAAGTGTTATGTGTTGTCGCTTCGCCGCTTCATGAAAACCCGGATAATAATCTACACAATCGTATACCTTCATGTAAGGACGGAATATCGAAAGAAGCGGCGGAATATGAAACGGCTCGAAATACCAAAGAATCTTTGGTCGGCCCGGGAATCGAATAGAAAGATATAAACGAAGAAACGCACTGGCAATGAGGTAATTGGCGACACGAACCACCTCCCATCGAATACCCGGCACGATGCTTATCGGCTTAAGCACCCACGAGCCTTTCTGTCGAAACACAAATCTTTGAGTCCCAAATATTCGGGACAATCCAACGATGTCTCCCAGCGCGAGTCCATACACTTTGTGTGTACGCGAAACGATGCGCATCGTTTGGGAAACATAATCGCACCCGCTCTCAATGGGAGAATTAAAAAGAAAAACGACGACTGGTTTCATCACGGCCATTATACCAGCGCTTCCACTTGTATTGAGAACGGGAAATAAGGCTGCTACAATGCCCGACATGAAAAGGTTACTGAAAACTGTCATCGTTGGCGCAGGATCCTTTGGGACAAAACGGCTTGAAGCCTGCCTTTCCATGCCTGGGGATTTCGGAGTTGTCGGTGTCGTCGATCCTTCTTCCTCAAGGCGACAGATGATCTCCCGAACGTTTCGTATTCCAACCTTCGGCGGTTTAGCCGAACTCAATGACACTCCTGATCTTGCGATCATATCAACGCCGAATAGTGATCACATCGCCGTATCAGTCGAAGCACTCAAACGAGGCATGCATGTCTTATGCGAGAAACCGCTTGCGCCGTCGCTGAAAGGCGCACGCCAGATTACAAACGCCTCTCGCACATACAAGAGACTTCTGAAAACCGGCTCGAATCACCGATTTTTCCACACCGTCCAAAAAGCAAGAGAACTCTATGAAAACGGCTCAATCGGCAAACTGCTTCACTTTCGGGCAAGCATCGGCATCAACGGACAACGGGTGGCGGGGAAGTGGTTTTGGGACCCTTCAATTTCTGGCGGGGGATCATTTATCGATAACGGCTGTCACGTCCTTGATATCGCACGCATGTTCATGGGCCCCTTCGTCTCCTGCAGTGCATATATGACCAATGTCTTCTGGAAGAAAGCGTCTGTTGAGGATCTTGGATCGGCGATCTTCGTCACGAAGGATAAACGTCATGCCGTTATTACCTCATCATGGATCCAATGGGCAGGCTATCTCCACATCGAGCTCTGGGGAGAAAACGGATATATCATTATCGACTCCACGACGCACGACACGGTCCAGGTGGGAGGAAAATCAGGAATATGTACTACGTATGATTATTCCAACGAGCCCAAAACGTCATATCATCGGGAACTTCTGTATATGAAAGAGTGCATTTTTGGAGGCAAACAACCGCAACCAAACGGAGACGACGGGGCAGCGGTTATTGCTATGATTGAAAGTGCATACGCTTCGTCGAAGAAAAAAACATGGGTAAAAATTCCGCAATAATTCCGGTCAATAGGCCACGCGTGCCCAGGCGGGCCAAACGGTATCTTGATGAGTGTGTGAAGACAGGGTGGTTTTCCTCGGAAGGACCGTACGTCAAGGAATTTGAAAACCAATTTGCCCGCCGGCTGGGCGTTTCTTATGCCTCTGCAACCAGTTCGGGAACCGCCTCTCTTCATTTAGCCATCATGGCTCTCGGCATCGGTAAGGGCGACGAGGTCATTCTTCCCGCTACAACCATTGCGTCATGCTTCTTTGCCATCTGGTACACCGGCGCCGTCGCCGTACCCGTCGATATAACCCCCGATACGTATACGATAAACCCTGATCTTGTAGAACAGGCGATCACCAAGCGCACGAAGGCCATTATGGTTGTTCATCTCTTCGGCCACCCGTGTGACATGGATCCAATCATGAAACTGGCAAAGAAATACAGCCTCGCAGTTATTGAAGACGCCGCAGAAGCACATGGGGCAATGTACAAAGGAAAGCCTGTAGGTTCGATAGGGGATATTGCGATTTTTAGTTTCTATGCAAATAAAATGGTAACCACCGGGGAAGGAGGCATGGTCACATCAAACAACGCGTCCCTCATTGAACATGTAAATAGGCTCAAGTCGCTAAATCACTCAAAAACGCGATTCATCCATAACGGCATCGGATACAACTACCTTATGAGCAACATGCAGGCTGCTGTCGGCCTCGCGAGTCTGGAAGAACTCGAAATGTCTCTTGCACAAAAACGTCGGATGGCAAAACTATATCACACACGCCTCTCAGACATTCCGGGACTTATCCTACCAAAAGAAGAGCCATGGGCCGAGAGTGTGTATTGGATGTACGCAGTGCGTATTAATAGTAAAAAAACAAATGTAACCCGACAAAATATTATGGATCGACTCATGGAAAAAGGAATCCAGACTCGTACATTTTTCTACTCTCCTTCACGCGCTTTCACCGCTCTCAAAGTATTCAAGAACCGTTCATTTCCTGTGGCACAGGAGGTAGAAAAAACAGGCTTCTATCTTCCTTCCGGACTTGGAAACACGAAGAATGAGTTCATAGAAACCGCTCATCAGCTGCACAGATGCTTCTCACGCTTATACACGGACCTCTCACATTGAATCATGTACAATCCGGTACATTGCTGTTATTCCTAGTGTGAATAAAACAAGGTACGATACGTAAAATACCGACAGGTACGTTGGGTCGACAGCATAATTTTCGTTATTGGCGCTGGTAAACGCGGCGAAAAATGTTGCCATTGGCAACACACCAACAAAGATGATTAACAGAAGAGCCCATGGAAATTTCTTCCGAACAATGGAAAATGGGTAAGAACCCAAAATCAGAAACACTGCACACACTAGCGCAGTGTACATCACAAGTCCAACTCGTGAATACATAGACATAATATTCATAACGATCTCATTTGGCGACGCATCCAAATCATCCGATGGCGTTCCCGTAACGGATTCGAAAATCTTAATAAGATCCTGGTCATTTGCTCTCCTTTCCGACAACATATGAATATCACGAAACGTAATTGTAAACCAAAACGTTGCAGATAAGTCTTGGATGATATCGGCAATATGGAAGATAAGTGCATGGGGCAGAAATACATTTCCCGTCAGTCGACAATCAACGAGCTTCTCACTACACGCAAAGTCTATTTCATGCGCGAGTCTTTGGTAATACAGTCGCGCGCTATCCGGTGACTCATAATACCCCGCTGCCGCGACAGCCTCACGCAATGCCCAGCGGAAATAGTCGCCGCCTATTTCCCGTAGGTTCGGATCAAGGTGTGTAAAATCGAATGTCACCTCTGCCCACCCGTATCCTATGTCTCCCTCAAGAAATTGCTCCAACTGCCGGAACGCCGGGCTTGCATGGTATAATTCCTTTCGGATCTCCTTTGGAATAGGAATTTTGTTGTTGACTGTTAGTGGCTTCACTCTGCTGATTTGGGAATATGCCCGTCGGAACCACGCAGTATGGAACTCCGTTGGGGCAAAAATTCCGTACCGGGAGTAATTCAGGATACTCACAAGAAATAACGCCACCCCACTCACCAGTACATACATAAATATGTGCCGGAGAAACCGCTTTTCGTACCTCATTTTATAGGCGAGGTAGCCAAGTACGCTCATTTCAAGGGACAGAAACGTTATATTTTCTTCCCTGTTGATGTAAAAAAGTGAAAGAAAAAAGGCTGATGCATAAAACCAAGCAAACCATCGCTTCGTACACCACTGCATGCGGGGAGTCAATAAAAGAACGCTGAAACTCGCAAAAATGAAAAGTGCCAATATCGCATTTATGTCCGACCTCAAGACCCGAAACAACATCGCGTCGGCTAATCGAAATGGATTATAAAGCAAAAACGCAAATAGTACGCCGCTTAATGGGGAAGCAAGCTGAATGAATACAAGAAAATAGAACAACGACGCCGCAAACCAATACAAAAAGGTCTGTGCAAAACCAACGGGTACTCCAAGGGCTGAAACAACTGACAAAAAAATCGGATAAAGCGGCAATTTAATGAGTGTCATATGATTATATGATCCCAGCCAATGCCCGTCACGGATGGATGTAGCCATCCGAATGAACCATTCATCATCATGTGGACTGTGAACAATCCATACGCGCTGCTGTCGGAAAAGCCAGAAATATAACACTGAAAGAAGAATGTACATCCAGTGACGACATATAAAGCGATATGCTGCGGTCACCATTAATCTTGTTTTTCCCATATTCTTACTATACATATATATCTATCGTTTTCGCAGGATGAAAAGATCAAACATCATTACCGTAGCGTTTCTCGGCATAGGAGTTGCTGTTTTATGTATCAGATTTTTTTCTTTCGTCTCAACATACTCGGGAGAGGCGCTCTATGCCGACCAACTCGAACTGTATCGACCGTTCATTGACAACCCATCGCTCACACAACTATTTTTTTATCAGCACGGCCCACACCGACAGGGAATAGGATATATTCTGACATACCTTACCGCATCACTAAGCGACTGGGACGTGCGCACGGAAGCTCTTCTTAACGCAGGACTTTTTTCGGTCACCTGTATAGGATTCCTTCTGCTGATACGTCGACTTTTTGGCGCCTGGCATGTCGTTGATCTCTCTCTTCCGCTTCTGTTTTTTCCTTGAAACAGTACGAACTATTCACTGTCGTACCAAATGTATCGTATGGCGTCCTCCCTTTTTTTCTCTCTTGTATCGCTGCCCATCTATTGATAAGTACCTGGTGAGGACGATATGTCGCCATTTCGATCATAGGGGTTTTGTTGCTGTTTAGCGGATTCGGCGCTTTGACAGCGATACTCATCGGAATACTGCTTCTTGCACGAAGCGTGCTACGTCACAATAAGGGAAACGCAGACACAGATGACATTATCGGACTTACCATGCTCGTGGGCGGCTTTCTATTATTCTTTTACCGTTACACGCTTGATACTGCTGTTTCCTGTCCGGTAAATCCGGCAGGGGACTGGCGAATGTATCATCAATTTATAGGATCGGTCTTTGCGAACTTCTTTTCATTTCGGGAAGGTGCTCTTCCCGGTGGGAGCGTCGCATTGGGAGCATTTTTCTGGGGCGCACTTACACTACTTTTTTTCTATTACGCATGGCGTATATTTCAATCCCGTGCGACCAGTCAATCCTTTATTCATCTGCAGTTTTTGCTTCTCGGCACGACAGTACTTTTTACCACTGGCAGCGCTATCGGACGGACATGTCTAGGCGTTGAGGCGGCCCGCGCCGGACGCTATGTCTTGTTTCTCCTGCCGGGCTTTCTTGCACTCTATTTTGCCATGCGCGCCTCACCAGGACGATGGCATCGCCTTGGCCTCTTCGTCTTTCTCGGTCTTCTGGCGTGGAATGAACTCCTGGTGTCACCAGAGTACATCAACATTGCGGCAACCCATAAGGAATCGCTCCGGGCCTGGACATCCTGCTTCAGGGAGCACGGATCAGTTTTAACATGCAACAGTCTAACCGGCTTTCCTATTAGCGATCCTTCGGCGGAAATGAAAGCGGAGGAAATCTACACATACGCGCAACGTAACGCCCTCAACATATTTTCCTCACCCGAACCTTAACCCTTGCTTTCTTTTGTTGATCTACGATACTTAGAATATGCTCTTTTCGGCACGCACGATCATCGGCAGCGCTCTTCTTCATAAGCGCCGCGTACTCTTGGGCATAATTGTGTTCGCAGGCATCCTTCTTCGGTTCAGTTATCTTGAGAACTATCTCTGGCTACAGCAGGGATATGATGAAAGCCGTGACATGCTCGTAGCTCGTCATGTAGTTGAACAAAGAGAACTTATCATGCGTGGCCCATTCGCATCAGGAGGAAAGGGATATATTCTCAACTCGCCTGTGTACTTCTGGCTCCTTGCTGTTTTTTGGTTTTTCACACGATCAGTGTTTGGCACTGCCATCCTCTGGATGGTGCTTATGTCAAGCGTGATCGTTTTCATATATAGGGCAACCGCAAATCTTTTCGGCTGGAAAGCCGGGCTTCTTGGAGCTTTTTTTGCCGCTATCCATCCTGAACTCATTTTCATAAGCCGCCAAGTTCATGTTCCGTATCTTTTGGCTCTTATCGTGTCTGGAATCGCCGTACTCATGACGGGAGCGCGCCAATCACTCACAACCATCAGCCTTGTTATCTTTCTTTTGTTCCTCGGGCTTCATCTTCACTATGCGATTATACTTGTTGTCCCTTTTAGTTTCCTTTGGGTTATTGCTGCATGGATAAAACTGTATCCCCGCTACGAGAACAAACTATTCCTTGTGATTCCGATAATTTTAGGCATTGTGTGTCTTGAAATCTGGCTTCTACTCACCTACCGGCAAATCCCGTTTGACCAAATCACATTCTTTCAACTTACTGCCGTCGAAACGCTCATGCAACAACGGCCCGACTTTGCATTTGCCATATTCAACGAGCTCCTGTGGGAAACTGATAAAACAACCGTATTTAACAGCATGTTGTTTTTCGCTCTTGCCGCAGCGGGCTACCTCACCATTCAAAAACATCATCCGGACAAACGTCTCCCGTACTCCTGGATACTTCTTTTATGCCTGGGTGCCGTGTCATTGGGAATGATGTACCGGGGCATACTCGTACCTTCGTATCTTATAAGCATTCTTCCTTTGGGGATTATTATTAGTACCGCTGGGCTTACAGCTTTGTGGAAATGGCACAAAGCGGTGGGATGCATTGCGATGGCGGGGTTCCTTGTATTTTTTTCTTACAAATCCTATTACCGTGAACGCAAAATGACGCCCGCCGTATCGTTCTATAACCGGACGAGGACCCTTGCAGAGATCATATACCGTGACGCGAAAGATAGGAAAGCTGAATTTGAACTCGCGTTTTTACGTGCTGACAGACAACGACCGCTTAATCCGTGGCCGACAGGGAGTATATATTTCACGCTTGAACAGCTGTATGGAAAAACTCTCGTCAGAATAATACATGAAGGGACAAATTTCGTCCCCTTGACAACAAATCCTTCCTTTTTCTATATCATATGCGATTTTCGGATGCTTGCACCGGATGCGTCTCTGGAAACGTGCAATGAGTGGATGCGCGCGGCGCAAAAAAATACAGAACTTTGGAACGCACGCTTGCTCTACGTAGAAAAACCGTATATGCTCTGGCGACTGGAGCCTTAAATGGACGACAACATATCTATCGATACTTTCTCATTTACGACCGGGTCCCTCTCTGAAATAACACGACTCCTGACCACTATCATCGTCGCAAAAGAGAAAACCCACATTGTTTTACCGTGTTCGCTCCATGACCTTGCCCAAGCGGCAAAAAATAAACAAATCGCTCGCGCGTACCGGCAGGTAGACATGTTTCTTCCCGACGGAATACCGATTGTCTGGGCAATACGCGCTCGGGGGACGAAAACAGAGCGGATATACGGGCCTGATGTCATGAGAGAACTCCTCAAAACACCTCAAGTCCAACAAGTCCGTCATACGTTTTATGGCTCCTCTCCTCAGACTCTTCAAGAGCTCTCGAGCTTTGCGCGCGAATCCGGATGCCGACGGACACCGGTAACCATCTCTCCTCCATACCGGGAACTCACCGCAGAGGAAGAAAAGATGTATGTATCTCGCATTCAGCGCTCTCAACCAGACTGCCTGTGGATTGGACTCAGTTCCCCTAAACAAGTGCTCACTGCCGCCAGGTGGAAACGCTATTTTCCCAAAACGACAATTCTCTGTGTCGGCGCTGCTTTTGATATCATTACGGGCAGTACGCCTCAGGCACCGCAATGGATTCAGCACGCCGGACTCGAATGGGCATTTCGTTTATATATCGAACCGAAACGGCTATGGAAACGCTATCTCCTTGAAATTCCGCGGTATCTTTTCAAGAGATATATGAAGCCATGAATCATCATACCGTGCTCTCTCCGATCACGAAGATCATTGCTCTTTGCGTCCTTATCACGGAAATTTGCATATTCGGACTCGTCGGATATGCGTTAATCATAAAGAGACGAACGGAAAAATTCCTCGGTGAATCTGTGCCTGTTACGCGGATAAACAAGAATTTCCTCATATTTCCCCAGGGCTCTAAATTGAAGTATTTCTATGAGCCGGCAGCCGACACGGTGCAAACAGAGAGAGCGGAGTGGCTCCTGGATGATGCGAAATACACTCTCAACAAAGACTCGTTAAATGAGAGGTTTGATTACGACGTGGAAAAACCACCTACGACATTTCGAATTATTACACTCGGAGATTCGTTTACGTTCGGGCAGTTTGTTAACACCGCCGATAACTGGCCCGAACAACTGGAAGATATGTTCAGCAAATCATGCGAGGATCAAACTCGTATAGAGGTCATTAATCTCGGCGTATACGGATATGACATGCAATACTCCTCAGAACGCTTTCTCAAGCGGGGAGTGAAATATCAGCCGGATTTGGTTATATGGTTCCTTCTTGGCGACCGCATAAACGAACTTGCGCTTCCAGTAATCGCCAAACTTGAACGCACCATGTCGGAAGAAGAAAAGCATGTCGCTAAAAAAGCCGGAGACTATTCGCCAGAGTGGACGAAAGCGACCAAAGAAATCATGGCCAAATACTCTCCGACGCAAATTTTGGAGCAGGAACGCCTCATTTTGCAGGAATTTACCGCTTCTTACAGTGGGACGCTTATATTTATGGTGCTTCCGAATATCGGATCTGAATACAAAGCGCGAATCAAAGTCCACGCATTAGAAAGACCAAATACGTTTGTCACCTTCAAAATTCCGGATATCTCTGCGTCGGGTAACATGCATCCAGACGGACACCCGAACGCTCTCGGACACAGAGAATACGCAAACTATATGTACAATTATCTGACGGAACAAAAGCTCATACCCTGCAATCTCAAAACTCTGCCTTAATTGGCGCCCAGGCCTTGTTTGAGAAATGTCCGGAATCTGCCGGACAGATCGTTGGGCTGTCCGCTTCGTTGGTGATTCGACCAAGCGAACCAGTCGTGCATATATTGCCTTGAAACTGTTTTCCGCGTCCTGTCTTTCTGTAGGCCTACAAGCAGAGGGAATACTTTTTTTGCCAAGCGCCACCCAGTTGGGGGAGAAAAGCAAAAACGGAAAAAAATATGTCCCAAAATATACGGAATATTGTATTGGACGATATCGCGGGGAAAAGCATTTTTTAGGACGCTCCTATATCGGTTTACGAGAGCTTCTATCTCAAGCGCTTTTCGAAAACCTCCCCCTGGGTGATAAGCAACGGCGCGCGGATTGTACCAACAGCGAAACCCCAGAAGTCTTGCCCGCCAATCCACGTCAACATCCTCATAATACATAAACATATGGGGATCAAAAAAACTTCCACGGTCCGAAACCGCCTTCATTAGTTTCGCAGAATAGAGCGGAGAGGCCCCGGGAGCCCCGAAAACTTCTCGTGCTTGATTCCAATAAGCCGCATCCGGCATATCGTATCCGATGTTCACTGCATATCCGTCTCGCAGAAGCCCGTGGCCGACGCTGTACAAAACCTTACGCGCAGCATCTTTATAGAGTTTGCCTGTTGCCCAATCGGCTTTCTTCGTCCGGCAGATGGCAATGAGCTCAGCCACATATCGACGCCCAAGTCTGACGTCCGGATTCAGCGCCAGATAGTAATCGTTTCTGCCGAGACGCACGGAGTTGATAATCGCGTTATGGGCCCTTCCGAAACCGATATTTTCAGAGTTCTCGATAACGGTAACCCCTCGTTGTCTCCTCAGCCACATTATGCTCCCGTCTGATGAGTTGTTATCAAAAACGATAATCCGAATGTCTTTGTGGGATTGCCGTTTTACCGCCGCGATGCAATCCGGAAGGTCAGAAAGTGTATTAAATGAAACAATGCCAACGTATACCATGCGTTTATATAAACCACCTGCCCATTGTTGTATCTGCAACTTTTTTTCTAGTGTAAATCCGTTTTCGTTTGCTTAGCATCGTTTGTGCCATGCCAACCACCTGTCTGTATGCAACAAGCGACCGGCGCTCCTTAAGGAGGATATAGAGCATTATTCCCATGTCATAGAACACAATAGGGATGATGTCTCGAAGGAAAAGCGCCGGACTTTCATTCTTTATCATGAGAAGGTATCGATTTCTGACCGCCATCGCTTTCAGTTCATCGGGGACACGCGCCCTTTGTCCCGCTCTGAATGTTCGGATGTGTTTTGCCGTAGCCTGCGGAACAAACAAAGCGTTCCATCCGCGCAGACGCGCACGCCAACACACGTCGACATCTTCCTTGTGCATGAAGAAGTCCTCATCGAAATACTCATCGGCTAAACGAATATCCTCAAGCATCGCTCTTCTGTAAAAGGCCGCGGCTCCATCCGGACCGAATATCGAAACGGGCCGTCGCGGGACGCTATCAGCTAACCGCCCTTCTTCCCGCAATCCTTGCCGCCTATTTCTTCGTATGAAAAGTCCGGCTCCATCTACAACGGCGGGGAAATCATCAAGACGATCAACGCGATACAGAAGTCCGGCCGCAGATCCCACGCGGGGATTATCGTCGAGCGCGTCCGTCATATGCCTCAAAAAGTCCCTCTCCAACACGACGTCCGGATTCAGTGTTAATACATAGGTGCTTTGCGTCCGGGATATTGCCATATTGTGCGCTACCGCGTATCCAAGATTCTTTGCATTCTTAATAAGCGGCACCCCCATGGATTGAACAATCTGACATGTCCGATCGGAGGATGCGTTATCCACGACGAGGATCGTTATGTCCCGAAGCGATTGCTTTCGCACTGACGTAATACATGCGCGAATTGTCGATTCGTTGTTGAACGTAACCACATGCACGCTCACGCTACGACGTCCGTTCATACGAATGTGACCACGCTACCCAGCGGGCCATAATCCCTCCCAGAAGGAGTATATATGCAATGTTCTGCGGATAAATATTCTCAAACCAGACATACAAAAAAATCGCGAAGAAAGAAATCCATATGCTGAGTGTCAACAACGTATCCACTCGGGTTAAACGACTTCGGAAAAGTGGCAAATAAATATTTTTTCCTATGAAATACACCATGAGAAGGAAAAACACAAATCCGAATATGCCGGTCTCTGAGAGCACGGTATAAAACTCATTATGTGAGGCAATCGGCACGGGAATCGGCTCAAACTGATCGAATATTGAAAAATACTGCATGTGAGGAAACGGCCACACAACGGAATAATAATTCCCATATCCTACGCCCAACAGGGGATACGCCTGAAACGCTGTTATTGCCTGACTGTACAGCGTAATTCTCCCGGCGGTTTCCTGTATATCCCGATGTGCGTTTCGAAGTAGAAATCGGTCAAGCAAGTTATACCCAAGCACAAGGCGAGCCGAAACCAATCCGACAACTGTGGCTACCGTAACCAGTGACAATACATATGCTAGCTTCCGGCTTGAAAGAAGTGAAAATCGTTTCGCATGGAGGATATACATAAAGGAAGTTATGACAAATACCAAAAACGTCCAACGGAAATTCGCAATAACCAAAGATGCCAGAATGGAAAGGTATCCCAACACAACATACAGGGTTACCCAAATGCTGGATCGCCATCTAAGAAGAAGCGTAGAAGAATAGAAGAAAGGAAAAATAAAAAGCAAAGCCCCCCAATGAAGCAGCCGTCCGCGTTGAAATTCTATCGTTATCCCATACGCCGCACGTCCCAATAAATATTTCTCGGCAAAGCTATTCATAAGGAAGGGAAAAACCATCTGAAGCAAGCTCAAAATCGCCACAACAACGGCTGTTCCCCCCAATACGTGCACGAAGAAAAGCTTTTGACTTTTCGTGGGTTGTATTTCCTGAGAGAGCCAAAAGAGCAAAACTCCCGATGAAAGCAGACGAAAGGGGGTGCTATCGTATATCGTTGACGCCGCGATAAGAGACGCCATTACCGCAATGAAATACAGCGTGATCGCATAGTGAAGGGTTCCCCAACGCGCGGGAGTGAATAAGACCATGCGTCCGCCTCGCATCAGAAATGCGATTGCAAAGCCCGCAAGCATCAGGAGATTCATAAACCCGATACTCGTCTTGGGTCGAAGCGGATCGGGGAGCGTAAATACAAACAGAACCGACAAAAGGGTCGTTATAATGATTGTGGCAAATATTATTGCCGCATAATACCGTCTCAGATATAATCTATCGATACTTGCGAATCTTTCTTTCATGCTAACCATTGCTTCCATAGACAAAACGCTCGGCGGAAAACGTATTGTATCAAATCTATCACTTTTCGTTGGCGCAGGAGAAATCGTCGGGATTACCGGACCGGTTGGCGCGGGAAAGTCCACACTTTTCCATATCGCAACGGGGCTTCTTTCGCCTGACTCCGGCACGCTTTCGTTTTTCGGGGTACCCGTGGAAGAAACAGCCAGACGCAGAATCGCCAGAAGCATGAATTACGCATCTTCAAGTCAACGTTTGAGCGGTTACGCGAGTGTCTGGGAAAATCTCGCAACGTACGCGGATTTATACGAAGTTGACCGTTGGCAAGCATTTATCACAACGCTCTGGACGGACCTCCAAATGCCTGATGCCATTCTTCAAAAAAAGGTTTACCGGCTTTCGTCAGGTGAAAACTCTTTTGTCAATTTATCAAAAGCCCTTCTCAATAATCCCAAAATTCTCTTCCTCGATGAAATTACCGCTCATATGGATCCCGCACTTGCGCAGCGTGTACGACGATATCTCATCAAGCGCAATACAAAAAACAAAGCAACCCTTCTAATCTCCCAAAATCTCGAAGAAATCGGATCTATGTGCTCGCGAATGATTATCCTCAATCAGGGATCCATCGTATATGACGGCAGACCCATAACCGAATCGGCAGCACGAAAATTTTTCCGTACATAGCTCATATGAGACGCCTGAAGGGACTCTATATCCACTACCTCTACTCAATGCGACGCAACCCTGCGAGAATCATTGAAATTCTTATATGGCCATCTTTTGAGGCGCTCTTGTTCGGCCTTCTTGCTTCCTCTGAAGCGGCCGGCTCCTCACAAGCCACAAACATCACGCTCGTTATCCTTACCGGCATTGTCTACTGGAACTGTACTGCCCGCATTATCCAGGAATCCGTGGCTCAGTTTATCGACGACGTTACGTCCAAAAACATACAAAATTTGCTTCTTGCGCCCATATCGCTTGGACAACTCATCCTCGCCACTACCGCAGCATCCATGACAAAAATTATACTGTCTCTTGTCGCGCTAATGCTTATTTTACGCGCTGTGTTTCCCGCTTTTTTCTCAACGCTTGGTTTTCATGCGCTTCTGTGGGTCTTTCAACTTGAACTCTTTGGCGTCTCCCTCTCGCTTGTTGCTATAGCATTAGTTTTTTTGTTCGGAGAACGTGCAAGCTTTTCGGGCTGGATGCTTAGCACCGTCGTCCAGATCGTCTCACTCGTCTTTTATAATCGCGCAGCACTCCCTCAACCGCTGTACGCCATGTCGTTTTTGACGCCCTCCTCCTACGTTTTTGAGGCAATTCGGCAATACTCTCCCGGTTCCCAAATTTTCACTCAAGGCCAGCTAAACGCGCTTCTTCTGAGCATCGTGTATCTTTTCGCGGGGAGCGTGCTTGTCGCCATTGCTTCCCGTGTCGCCAAACACATCGGCACACTTACCAAACTATGAGACGGGGCGCATTTGATGTCTACGTCCTTCACACAGAAAGCCTCTATTCCAGGGGAGGGGAGAAGTATCTGTATGAACTCCTTCTTCGGGTTGCCAGGACGCATCGTGTTTTTTTGTATCTGCACGCCATAAGTCCGAAATGGCAACGCCTCTACAAGAAGGCAGGCGTGAAAATTTCGGTGCTTTGGAGGCCGCCCCGATTTTTCTGGCTCCTTCTCCCTCTTACGCTTATCGTGAATTTTTTTGAGTTGAAGCGGAGCATTGACAGAAACCAAATCGTCTTTGCTACGAATTTTCCCATGAACCTTCTGGCAGTGCTCGTCTCTGGCCGCACCATATGTCACTGCTTCGAGCCGCTCGCTATTTTCTACGACCCCTTGCGCATAGCCTCCTTGTCTCCCTTTTCCCAATTTTGCGTCCGCGTCGCCAAATGGGCGTACTCATGGCTTGATATATGGGCATATCATAGGGCTACGGTTCTTACCGCCCTTACTCCTTCGGTCCAGAAATATATTCTCGAAACGTACGGCCGCAAACCAAACGCATATCTGCCCAACGGCGTTGACACGGACTCATTTTTCCCCCGACCCGCCCGCACGAGGCACCCTGGAAAAATCCCGGTCATCGGACACAGCACTGACTATACTATTTTCAAAGGAACGGAAAACTTTCTAAAAATAATAAATATACTGAAAAAGGGGCGACAAAAATTTGTAGTTCACATTTCAGAAAGCATTACGGACCTGCATGTCAAACGTCAGTATATGTCCTATATACAATCCCACGGTCTCTCAGACACTGTACGCTTCGTTGGCAACATAGACGAAACACGACTGCCCGCGTATTACCAATCTCTCGACCTTTTCGTCTACACAGGATCAACGACAAGCGCGGGAGGATCGACAGCGAGTCTTTCTGTCCTCGAGGCGCAAGCCTCAGGCGTCCCGGTAATACGAAGTCGCGGAGATGATAGCGAAATCGTCAACGGGGTTACCGGTTTTTATATCCATCCGACAGACCCCGCGGGCGCAAGCAGGCGCATCGGACATTTTTTCTCGCTTCCAGAAGAGGAAAAACGAACCATGAAAAAACGCGCACGTGAGTATGTCGTTTCTCGCTTTAGCTGGGACGCCACAAGCAAACTTCTTATACAAACTGCCCAGCACTGCTGTAACGTATGAAATCAAAACATTCCGTACTTCCGTTTTCACTGACTGCTCCATACTACGACCTTATGTACGAAAAGCGCGGGATTGAAGAAACCACGCGCATGATTTTCCATCACGCCAAAGCGCTTCTCCCGAAGCGGACCGACATTTCAGTGTTTGACATTGGGTGCGGCACGGGAGCATACACGCTCGAATTATGGAAACAGGGAGCCAAGATAACAGGGATTGATCAGTCAACCCAAATGCTTGAAGTGGCCAAAAAGAAAGCGGCCGACGCCTCCGCAGACATAGCGTATATAACCGGAGACTTTCTCTCATACAAAACACCAAAAACATATGACGTGGCGGTTTCTCTCTTCGACGTCCTTAGCTACATGAAAACAAACCGCGAGGTTGAACAATTCTTCCGCAGAGCCGCTTCTATTCTCAAGCCGCACGGTGTTTTTATATTTGACTGCTGGTACGGACCGGGTGTTTTTTTGGGAAAACCGCGGGTTGTCCGGCAGCATTACAAAAATGATCAGTTAGAGGTGTTTCGACAGAAAATTCCAAAACTCTCTCACGCGACTAATACGGTTGACGTGCATCACACGCTTACCATCCGTCCGGCAACCGGCCAGACGAGGAAGCTTCGCGAAACTCACACCATGAGGTATTTTTTCTTTCCTGAACTTGAAGCGTTCACTTCACTGGCTGGTTTTCGGATCGTTCACTGGGGAAATTTGGCATACTCTATGCGTAAACCCGCACAAGCGCCGTGGAGCGTATGGGTCATCGCTCAAAAAATGAGCTAGTTTGCGGGCGTTATAGACATAATATTGAATTCAATTGCCGTCTCTGGGAACTGAATTCGAATATTGTTTCCTATCTCAACTGGCTGATAGAAATTGAAGTAGCGCATACTATCATCCTTCATAACGCGGAGCTTCATTTTTGTGGTCACATCACGAAGAAGAGGATTCTTCCGCACAAGTGTGTCACCGGTCCATGTGGTGGTCATAACGTCAGAGTTTTCCACGCGTACCTCCTGTATCTCAGCAACCAGTTGCCCCTTGTTATCAAAAACTTTGTCTGCCGGTTTAATTGCATCTGCCTCCCAAGGCTCTATATGACGGACTTTCCCCTGCACCTCAACATACTCGGTCTTCCACATTCTCCCAACGCCTTCGATACCCACAATCTGTCCGATGATGGCAACATTATTTGGCGATAGGTGAATGGTTTTCCCGATCTGGAGGGTTTCCTGCTTAAACGAATATGTTTTTGTCAACATGTTTTTCTTCGCCAGAAGCCTTACCTCAAGCCACATGAATCTCCGGTCGTCCTCGCCGTATTTAACCAAGTCAACAACCTCTGAGGTCACCTTGCGAAACGAGTCATATTCCTTTGCGCCGATGACTATATCACGGGCATTCCAATAATAGGGAGGCGGGACGCCCCACCACCACTCTCCGCCGGAAGCCAGAAGCTCAACAGTCACATACGTATCTTTCTGAAGCACAAGCTTCACCGCAACACCCATAACGCCCAAAAGCATGACGATGCACAGAAGAATGATGACATCGGTCCGCGTGAGGAATGTCTTTGATAACCGCCTGGCAGCAAGTTGTTTCCACCGATCAATGATCGTAATCATACAACGTGTGAGATCACATTATATAAACAAATACAGGAAATCACCAGGAGGAAGTGTTTTATCTTCAACTTCACATTGTTTTTTGGGAGAATTCAAAAAGCCACAGTACCGCGCCGCCTCCGCTGCGGCGTCGTGATCACCAAGCGTGCTCTCATAAAAACGGATTAAATCCATATGTATAAAACCCAAGTCCGGATACACATCCCTAGCATATAACAAGAGCTGCTCGGCGAGCTTCGGATTGTCCGACAGTGCGTTCATGGCCAGGACATACGCAAGCCCTGCGTACCACTGGCTCCATCGCGGCTTGCCTTTCTCATACGCGGAAACAAGCGCTCTGCCGATATCGTCTTCAATGCCGGGCATTTCAAACAGCTTGCTCTGTGTCGTTATTCTGGGTGCCCGCGCCATCATGCGTAGTGTCAAAATTCCGATGTCTTTTTGGGGAAGACTACGCACTAACCCATCCAGAGAAGCGGTAAGATACTCCTGATTGAGAGGATCGCCATCTGTAGCCTGCAACAGATACGGGAGGGACTTCATGACTCCTGATTGCGACGCGTATGCCGCCATGCTGAATGCTATTTCCGGATCATTTTTGTGAAAAAACTTAATTGTGCGCTCCGGCAATCCTATAGAATATTGCTGGGCCTGGCTTTTTTGGGAAAGATACGTAAGCGCTTTGCCGGTTACGTGTGGCTGCAACAAGAACGAAAACGTATGGTCTTTCCCTATAACCTCAACTGCTGTAGACGCGACCGCTGAGAGATAAAAAAGAGCCAACAGGACGCAAAGTGTCTTGAAAAAGCCATTCAAAGGGACGGGAATCCCGTCAGCAAGATCGCCGCGTGCGTGCCGATGGATAAAACCAAGTGTCGCCCAGAATAGAAACCATATCACGAGAAAATCCAAGTTCATTTCAACCAAACTGTACAAAAACACAAGAATAACTGCGTGCCACAAGGGGACGATGAGCGGATCCTTCCGCTTCAGTTTTGCCATTGATCTGGCAATCGCAACGAGTGGGTAACCCAAAATAAATCCTACTCCCAAAGCTCCTATAATCCCTACCTCCGCAAGCGTCTGCAGAAGGAAGCTGTGCGCATACCACGAGTGTGTGCCGGGAATTTCTTGGAACCTTCTTGACACCAGATAGAATGTCCCTGGGCCATATCCGAAAAGCGGACGGGTGGCTATAGCCACGCCCGCCTGCTTCCAGTAGGGAAGCCTGCTCTCAGCAAGACCGCTTTTGGTTGCGGGAGCAGAAAATCGAGAAAATATAACGAATCCGACGAATACAACCAATGCGGTCGTTGCACCTATCTGCGTCGCCGGACCGAAGCGCCGGCGCACGCTGGCAAATAACCATCCACAATAGAAGGAAAGAAGAATAAGGCCTCCTCGGGCGCGGGACAACACAAGCGCCACGGTAAGATATGTCATCGCCACGACTGTTGCGATATTGCGTGAAACAATAAGTTCGTGGACTACAAAAGGAAAAATGAATACCACGATGTTTACCACGTGGTTGTGTCCGTACGCAGGGTAGAGGAGATTCATGCCCGGTAAAAATCCGCCCAAATCTCTATGTGCAAGTGTCACAAATGACAACCCTACGGAAATAAATGCAAACCAGAGAAGCCCCTTGAGAAATTTCGCTGCTTCTATCTCTTCCTTTGCATACGCAAAATACCCAAAAACCAGGTACGCCATGCAGTAGCGCACGATTGCGGTCACCGAGTACCCCGGGCTATCGGACGTCAAAAATCCTCCGAAAAGAAAGGCGATAAAAACGATCCACGCCCAGTGGAGCTTTTTGGGTGGAGATAGGTACGATGCTTTCGTCAGAGCTCCAACCAAAAATAACGAGAGCACGAACGCAAGACTCACAACATCGATGACTCCCTGTCGTATGTCGCCCAAAAGGACAAGCGCAAACAAGCCTCCGAAGAATACCCAGACTCTCGAGTACAATACGTGAAGCATCCGCATGTTACGTTCACAAAAATAACTCAGCCCATATACCCATTGCCTCTCGCAGTTTACGGAAATACGGCGTGTCGGGAAATTCGATTTGTTGTGACAGTTCCTTATAACAGGCCGCCGGCGAACTCTGCGTCAGAAAAACGCGATCCACCAAGTGCCACACCTGCTCATTCATCTTAAGTCCAGGTTTCTCTTTCACGAGATTTGTCTCAACATCAGAGGCCTTCCGGTGCTCTACAAATGGCGATCCATTCACAACCGCATACTCTAGATGGTCAAGTATTTTTTTGACAAAAATTCCTGCCCAAATATCGTCGAAGCGATCAAACCCCCAATTGTTTCCACTGGGATCTCTTCCCATGAGCGGGAAATACATTAGAGGAGCAGCATCTCGCAGAAACGCCAGATTCATTGAGCTCATCGGAAAATACTCACCTTTGGGCACATACTGCCGAAGAAGGGGATATGCCGGAATATTTACGTTCCCGATGTGTTTTTGTGTTTGGGCATCCATATCCATCTTATTTGACCATAATCCATGGCTTACCATGACCGGACGCTTCTTTCGGACCTCATAGGGAAACCCTCGCGTGTACATATACTCAGGGTGCGGAAATGTAGTCATCCACCGAACGGGAGCACTCGCGGAGAGATTATCTATGTGCTTCTGTACAAAGTCTGCCTCCGCGGGATAGCAGTCATCATCAAGCGTAATGATGACGTCTGCACCCATTTCATAAGCTTTCCAAAACCCGTAGGACCGGATGCCTGCGTTTTGCCGGGAGAATATCCAGCGGTTTTTACCAAACTCGCCATCTATATCGCTCCAATCGTAATGGTAGATTTTACGGCTGGGGGTTTGGGGCGTTTCGATTTGCCTCTTTGCATGATCCTCAACAATAACGAGGAAGCAGTTTTCAAACTGCCTCTCCCAATCACGCAAAAAGGAAAGTGTGCGTATGGTGGGAATAACGATGTATATGTCCTGCTCTTGTTTTTTCAAAGCTTTCTTAGGGTACCACATCGCTAGGGATCAAGCATTACCGCAAACGCGACATCTATAAGGAAGGCCGGACTTGTGACGACATGTCTGCCGGCTGGTACCCTCTGGCTTATGATTTTCTTCCCGGTTTTCGTGTCATACCACGAAAGGGTTCCGTTTTTGGGCACCTGAAGGGTCATCTCGATAGGGGCATTTCTCTCGTGATCGCTATATCGATGGATGTAGCCTATAATTTTTTGCTTGTCACCCAACCCATATCCCCGTGCATCAGCCGGGTTAACGCCAATGTCTATCGGACGCGCGTCAAGACTCATGTCACGGAAAAAACCATTTGCGATGCGCACGAGCTCCCGCTCTTTTTCGCCGATATATTGATTTCCATTCCCAAATGGATCCCCGACTGGCGCATATTGCTTTGAGTGGGAGGTACTCCAAAACACCACTCCGGCCCCGCGCATGGCTGCAGTCCACATGCGTATGCGCATCCGCGCTCCCGACTCTGGATCCCAGTTTGCGCTCTTGTTTCCTATCTCTCCAAACACCACGGGTTTACCCGAGGTGCTCCCTTGGCTTCTCTCCAGTTCTTTTAGAAGGGCCGCGTCAGAAAGGCGGGAATCTTCATCTGCATACCAGTGGGGCGAAACGACCTCAATCGTCGACAGGTGCGCTTTCTCCCAACTGGTCGTAATGGGCCTTTTTTCAAAATCAATCGTCCGAAGATACTGGGTGAGTGCCTGAACGATTCTATCCGGAACGTATGCTTCGTTCGTCAGTTCCCATATACTCACATACGCGCCGTATCTGGAAACGAGATAGCGAATATACCGTTTCGCCAAAAATTCGTACAGTGGGGACGCGCTCCATTCGGCCTGATGGGGAACCGTTGACTCAAAAAATGTCAGCCATACCCGAAGTCCGTGATTTGCCAGCGACGTGATAAGACGATCCGCTTGTCTTCCCTCAAATACATAATACGCGTCTGTGGCAGAAGGCGGCGCGTCCGCCAATCCGAATGAGGCATTGTTCGGACCCCACCGAAACATATTAAATACTTGTCCGCCATCCGCATACGCCGTAAGGAAATCTTCAAGCCCTCGAAAACCGCACGAGAAACACTCAGTTTCGGCTGATCCCGTTGATGGGGATTCAACTCCAAACGAAAAGTCGTCCAGGAAGTTTCCGTTGCGATTAAAGTCCAGTTCGGACGTCTGAACCCCAAAGACGCTGTACGCATGCTTTCCGTCGGCAGTCAACCTTCCTACGCCGCCCGGCACATATATGCTTTTGAGGTACATGCCGTCGCTTGAGGTTTTGCTTACAAATGATCCTTTTTCGGCGACCGCACTGTTGTCAGGCAAAACCAGACGAACCTCGTACTGCCACTCTCCTCGGAAAGGGGGATTGAAGGCAATCTTCCATGTGTCTTTGTCGAAATAGTATCCACTTACCGTAATGGGGCTCAGTCCTTTCTGAGAAAACGAGGCTTCCGCCAGAATATCGCTCCAGGGAAACCTAAAACGGGACTGGTCATATCTGAGGGTGAATTCCTGAATATCCCGATTAAACACCGTGGAAACGGTTCGGGAAACCTCCATGCGCAGCCAGCCCCTGCGCCTGGGAATCTTGCCGTCAAAGGCCAACACCGTATATACGTCGCCGCCAAGATTTCCAAACACAACGCTGTTATCCTTAAACGACGCCGGCGACACGATGGGGGCAGTTGTGAAAAACTTCCACAGGGAGTCACCGGTCTCTACGTCAACAGCGCGGAAAACGCCCTGATAGTCTCCCACGAATACCGAGGGCATGCAAAACGGGAGAGCCCCAAATACGTCTTCTGTTCGGGCGCACAACCCGCTTGTAAGGGGATTGCGATACCCCACAACGGGTGTCGCCCCAATAACATCGTCGTACTTTCGACTCCAAGCGATTGCGCCCGTTACTCCATCTATCTTTATGAGTCTCGACTTGGGCTCCTTTGTTACGACAAAAAGCCAGTTTTGCCACACAGCGGGCTTCGTCACTATGGACGCGGCAAGATGCGTTGTGTGGAGTGTTCGTCCGCTTTTGGTATCTTTTCCTATAACATCGCCGTTTCGTGTGACGACTACCACCGTACCTGCGTCGTGACCCAACAGTCTCTTTCCGAAAGTCGCCTTCGGGAAAAGAAGAAACGCGGCTGAGCTCGCCTGTGTTTCCGTCCACACGAGTCTGCCGCCGGAAGTCAGAGCTGTCACGCTGCCATTTTGACCCAAGGCAAACACGCTGCCGTCTTCGCTTTGCACGTTCACGATGGGATTTCCAACCTCGTACGTCCAAAGTTTCTTCCCGTCATTTTGTCGAAGCGACGTCACCCGGCCGTCTCGGCCACCGACAACGAGGCGTGATCCTTCAGGTGCCATCGACCCAAACCACCCGGGCCTCCCCGACGGGCGGGGGAAACTCTTTGGCGACTCTTGTTGTGCCAACTCCCATAACGTCTTTCCCGAGTGTAATCCGATGGCCCGCAGTGTTCCCGTCGTGTCACCCACAAAAAGGCGCCCTGAGGCAATGAGCGGACGATCCGAGAAAACAAACCCGGTACCCAACGTAATTCGCCAGCGCTCTTTTCCGGACCTGTTGTCTCGTGCCCGCAAAACGTCGTTTTCCACCGAATAAATGGTTTTCTTATAAAGAACTTCTTGCTCGGAAAGCAGCGTGACGTTGGGAGTAAAAACAACCGGCCGCACCACTGCAGACCCCGTGTGGATGCGCCAATTAGCCGTGCGACGAAACGACAGGGAGACGAAAACAGAAAGCGCTACGCAGACAAAAATGAGTGTCTTTCGAAACACGCAGTAATTATACAGTTCATTCCTTAGAAGCTTCGTATGACGTATTACAAACGTTAGCCTGCCGATACTCTCTTGACACCAAAGACAAAGTTATCTACTATGTGGACAACTTATCCACTCTCTCCTCGCCCGGACTGCCAACGGTTTTATGGATATTGAAAAACTTTGGAAATCAGTATTAGCTGAGATCGAACTCTCTGTATCAAAAGCTACGTTTCAAACGCACTTTGCCACCGCGCGCCTTGTGTCTGTCGTTGATTCTGTTGCCACCATAGCCTTCACCAGCCCCCTTATGCGAACGCTCGTTGAAACGCGATACTACTCGCTCGTAAAAAGCATCCTTGACCACCACACCAACCAAAACACAAGCCTCGTGTTTACCGTAATTCCCAAAAAGGAAACACTGAAAGAGGGTGAGGCGGGTCCGCTTTTTGCGCCCACCCTTCAGTCTCCAACCATAAACACCGAGGCGCTCGCACGCAAGCTTCACATCCGGCCCGACGCAACATTTGAGAACTTTGCCGTGTCAACGACAAATCAAATGGCCTATGCTGCCGCCACCGCGGTGGCAAAATCACCCGGTGTCGCTTATAATCCACTTTTTATTTACGGTGGGGTGGGGGTGGGGAAAACCCACCTCATGCATGCGGTTGCAAACAGCCTTCTTGCGCGCAAACCGTCTGCCCGGATTGTGTATTGCATGGGCGAGGAATTTCTCAACGAAATCGTTGAAGCTATTCAGACCAAAACCGCACGGCAATTTAAGCAAAAATATCGCACGGCAGAGCTTCTTCTGGTTGACGACGTGCAGTTTATCGCCGGCAAACAAACCGCCCAGGAAGAGTTTTTCCATACGTTTAATGCGGTCCATAGGGAGGGCGGACAAATTATTCTTATCTCCGATCGGCCGCCATCAGAAATCTCCAAACTTGAAGACCGGCTGCGCAGCAGGTTTGAGGGTGGGTTGACGGTAGACATCGCCGCGCCAGACTTCGAGCTTCGTGTCGCAATTATTAACATCAAGGCGCAGGCGCTGGGGATCGTGGTTCCGGCAGACGCGGCACAACTGGTTGCTGCCAATCTCTCTGATACGCGCGCCATAGAGGGGTTTTTACGAAGGCTGGCCACAGAGGTCGCAACGCGCAAGGTGCCAGTCACGCCAGAGCTCGTATCGTCGCTTTTGAGCATCAAACCCCAACAAACATCTTCCCCGGCGCTTCGGCGCGTTCCACCAGGCGAGCTTCTCAATGCGGTTGCGCTGTATTTTGGGGTGAAGCCCACTGCCATCAAGGGGCCCAAAAGAGACCGTCCTCTTGCGCGCCCACGACAGGTATTTATGTATCTGTGTCGGACAGAGCTTGGGCTTACGCTTGACGACATTGGCGGTGCGCTCGGTGGCCGCGATCATACCACGATCATGCATGGCGTGGAAACCATAACGCGCGAGTTGTCCACAAACGAACGTCTCAGGGAGGCGGTTTCGGGGATAAAACAAAATGTGTGGGCATAACCCGTTCTCGGTTTTCCACTTTTCCACAAAAATTCCAAATTTATCCACACAGATATCCACCGGTAATCAACACCTTTTTGTCCCTGCAAAAAATTCAAAAACTAGGCGTCACAACAACCCGTTGACAGCCAGCGCAAATTACCATACACTTTTCCACACCGCTTTCTTATTATTACTACTAATAACACATAACAGATTTGTATGATTGTTTCTCTTTTACAAGAAAACCTGCTGCGAGCACTTATTAGAACGGGGAGGATCGTTTCTTCTAAGCCGCAACTACCCATCCTCTCAAACATTCTTCTGTCTGCCAAAGAGGGAAGACTTCGCATAACTGTTACAAACCTTGAAACTACAGAAACAGTTTGGCTTGGCGCAAAAGTGGAGAAAGAGGGCGGCATATGTGTTTCTTCCCGACTTCTTCTTGAGCTTGTCGCATCACTTCCTCAGACGCCCGTGAGTCTTGCGGTGAAAGAGGGGAGCCTAACGGTGAAAACCCAGGGTGTGAAGGCGATTATTCCAGGCGTCCCGGAGAGCGAATTTCCCCAGGCTTCCGTGTCGGAGAAGAAAGGATCGGAGCTTGCGAAAGACGAATTCGTAACCGCGGTGGCGCAAGTGATATTTTCTGCTGCCACAGACGAGGGGCGCCCGCTTCTGACGGGCGTTCGGGTTCTTCAAAGGGACGGGGAAACGCTTTTTGCGGCTACAGACGGATACCGGCTTTCCTTAAAGAGAATCAACCTTGCCACAAAAGAACCGTTGGATCTTCTTGTTCCCGCTCGCGCGCTTGCTGAGGTTACGAAAATAAGCCAGGAAGAAAAAGACGTAAAAGAAATCTATATGAATAGTCCTGCGGCCGGACAGCTTGTGTTTGTTATCGGAGATACGGACCTTCACGCGCGCCTCATAGAAGGGGATTATCCCAACTTTGAAAAAATAATTCCCACCAAGTGGAACACGCGGATATTATTTGAAAGGGACGCCCTATTCCGTGCTGTGAAGTCAGCCGCAATTTTTGCGCGGGACAATGCAAACATCATAAAGCTTCATGTAGAAAACCAGACGGTTACCGTTTCGGCAAATGCGCCGCAGATTGGAGAAAATGAGGTCGCCGTAGATGCGAAGGTGGACGGAGATGGTGGAGACATGGCGATAAATAGCCGTTTTCTTCTCGAGTGTCTTTCAAATTTCCCCTCAGACGAGGTGTTGTTTGAAATGACCGGATCACTTAATCCGGGCGTGTTTCGCCCGGCAAAAGACGATTCTTACCTTCATATCATCATGCCGGTTCGGGTGCAGAACTAGCGCTTTAATTATACGTTGCAGGCACGAAGAATGCGGCAACGGCCCCGCGGGAGTCTCCCTCTCCGCTTGTAACGCTTCCCTCAAAAAGATAGACCGGAAGGATTTGTTCCGCCCTGTTCACATAAAGATATACAAGTGACGCCTTCGTGATAAGTACGGTCGAGAAATTGATTTCACTTATCGAGGTTTCTCCCGGCGTCGAAGCGCGGATACTGACAAGGGTTCCCCTGTTGTTTGATAAGTGCGTTGCGGCTGCAGAAAGAGCAATGGTTTGCTTTTCTGCGGAGGACAGGATAATTGGCGGCGCAGGGACCATGGCAGAGCGAAGCGTTCCGCCCGCATGCACCTGTCCCACAGCCTCATACGGAAGTCCTGATGCGGCATACAGCGGCATGTTGTTGATTCGATAGTCGAGCGACGCGATTGCCATAGACGCTTTCGTTTTGTCAGCAGCGGGAAGATAGCTTGACCCTTCCACTGTCACATATTGGACCGGGGTCGGGACGAAGCTTACTGCTCCGCCAAGAATGCCCGTTTTGGAAACAAACGCTGAAAGGGCACCATTGGCCTCAATCTCTGTTGGAGGGCCGACAAGATCCCGTTGCGCGGTAAACGCGACACTGGGGGGAGATGAATATACTTTTAGAGTGCCGGCGGAATTTATCCACCAGCGCATGGTTGGCTGGTCTTTCGGGCTCGTGCCGGGCCCCGAGAAACCGAGATTTTGGGCAATGGTAGTCCACGACGCGGTCATGTCTGGCTCCTTTGTTGAGTAAACAGGAAGCGTTTCCGGGACGGATATTGGTGGGAATGACAAGACAAATCGGACCGACGGCTGCTTATTTTGGATAGGACCGGAAATAAGCGCAGGAATTTCTCTGGGCGCTGTCCCTGTGTTGGGGGAGGGAGAGGGTGTTTTTGTAGTCGGTTTTTCTTGTCGAGCTGCAAGCCAAAAAGCCACCAAAAGCGTGACGACGAATATTCCAATGATCGTTATCGTTTTTGTGGACAGTCGCATAGTATCAGTATAGCCTTATCTTCCTCCCGACCAGCAATACCCGAGTGCGTATTCGGGCGGGAGAATTTTTGTAATATCCTGTACGCTGGCGCCGTTTACTCCGCGATATTCGAAATGAAGGTGAGGTCCGGTAGAGTTGCCGTTGTTATCAACATACCCGAGGACTTGCCCTTGCTGTACGGATGCCCCCTGTGAAATTCCGGGGCCGGGTTTGAGGAGATGGCCATAGATAAATTGTGTTTTCCCGTCGGTGCAATTGAGATATACGTTGTTGCCATATCCGTATCCGCACTTCGCACTTCGGAAGTCTTTACAAATTTCTCCGTCTCCGAGTCCGAAATACGCGCGGGTGATCGTTCCCGCACACGCGGCGTATACTGGAGGACTACTTGGCGGGTTTCCATCATACGATTGGCTGCACGCGCCGCCGTTTGTTCCGATGTCGATTGCATTGAGTCCCGAGTGTGACCCCCCAGAATTGGGCCCCTGAGTGATGCACCCGCACGGCGTGGGCCACTCACAGCTTTGTTTGGACGGGTCGCAGAATAGCGGCACACACGTGGGATCTGTTGCCGGGTCACACGCCTGGGGGACGGGCACAACCCCGCCGCCCCCAACCGAGAGCACTGCTGCTCTTCTGACTTGTGTTTGGCTTGCGGTTGAAGGAAAAAGCGATGTTATCGGAAGTGCAATCAAAACAGGGGAGGCTACCATGGCAGCAATGACAACCCAGGTTGGCACCGGGTCCTTGTATTTTGCGTATGTTTGCAGAAACGCCGCCCAGCTCGCTGCAAACCCTTCGCTTGCCGCTCTCACGCCACCGATGATGCCTCCGCCGACTGCGCTCATGATCTTGCCGCCGGCGCGTTTTACCCAGTCCCATACGTACGGCAATACGATGGTAACGGCGAAAATAACCCATCCAACCGGTCCGCTGAGAACAGCCGCGAGTTTGCCGCCAGCCTGTATTCCGAATTTAGCGAGAAAATTCGCTCCGAGTTTTTTGATAGACTCTTTTGTCCATGCACCCAGACCGGTCCGGGTTACTGCTCCGGCAGTGCCGCGCGCAACCGTGGCCGCTTCTTCCCTTGCGCCGAATCGGAATAGTATATTGAAGGGTGATTCGAATTCGAAGTGGAAATGATCCGGATGATTGGCGTAGGCTTTGCCCGCAAAGAAATCATTGCTGCCGAATTCCCCTCCGCCGACTTTTTTATAGACGGCCTCAAGGTAGGCCTCCATATCCGGATCCGGCTCCTTGGGTATGGAAAACAATCCGCTTAGCACATTTCCACCAGACGCTGACCGTTGTCTTGCATATGCGTTTCCCCGTTCTATAAGGCCTTTAAATTCAGGACTGTTTACCGCTTCTTCTCCGAGACGCTGCGTCATGTTGCCGACGAAGGACTCGGCTGTTGTCGTGGCGCGCCACGTATTGGAAAAGATCCGGTCTACTACGTCTTGAGTGTTCGGAAGTACGGTTCCCGCCACGTCTTCAAACGCTGCCCTCAGAGGAATCTCGCGCACGTTTTGCACCGGGTGCTCAATGGCCGTGGCGATACGGGAAAGTCGTACGGCATCACGCGCGGCGTCTCCGCGCTCGATGGATTCAGCGATGATAACGGTGTTTTCCACATCCGGGTGTTCAAGTACTGTTTTGGAGGTGGCGGTAGCCAGACGAATTGGTTCCGTGAGGTCCTCTGATGTTATTTGCGGCACGAAACGTTCGATAATTTCTTCCGCTTCTTTTACATCCTCTTTGTTGCCGCGTTTTCGCGCGATTTCTATAAGCTCTTTACGTATTTCTTCGAAGTTTTTGAGATGTACTTCATGCTCCACTTTCTTCATTTCTTCTGCGGCCTCCGGGGTGCCATACGCGCGGATGGTGTGGATCTTATGAAAGAATTCCTGGGTGGTTTTTCTCGTTTTGGCGACCTTTTTTGCCAAAAGTGCCCGATCGTGCGTGATAAGGTCTTCCCATGCTTTTTCCCGTGCTGGCGTTACCTCTCCGATCGGAAGGCTCTGCGCAAACCGTGCTTCTGGTTCGACGAATTGGGAGAGTCCCTCAGCGCCGCGGGGGGCGATTTGAGCAAGAATTTCTTTCGGGTCGGAAAAAAGTTCCCGAATTTTTGCAAGCCCATCCTTCGGCTCCTCGATCATAACCCCTGCCACCCATTCGGGATTCTTAAGCATGAAATCCCGTAGTTCCTGATATTCTTCCGCGTGAGCAAGTATGGCGGCAAGAGATACTTCCTGGTGATCGTCAATTGCCCGGACTACCTCTGAAAGAAAGTCCGAAAGCGGCAGGGGAGACTGTTGTTGTGTGGCCATGGATTATTGCGCTCCGTTTACTGATTCTACCGTAAAGATGGGTCTATTTGTTGTTCCAGAGGCTGGCGGTGTTGGTTTGACGGCGCCCGGCACGATGGTGCCGGAAGGCGCGGGAGACCGGGGTGCGTTCTGTGCGGCCCTCTGTGCTGCCAAATCCTGCGGCTTGGTTGTTATAATGGCGTGCTCCTGTGGGGAGGCAATCACGCGAATTGCGGCGTGTGAGGGCCCTGCGAAAAACAGCCCCTCCCCTACGTTTGCCGACAGGAGAAGTTGTTTTTCCCCTTCAGACAGGAAGAACACCTCTCCGACGCGGTCTATGGCCGCCGTTGATTGCTTAAGGAGGATTTGCAAGCTGCTGTTTTGGATGATTGTTTTCCCAAGCTCGACTGAAAGGAAGTCTTCGACGTCCTGGGTGATCGTCGTAAGGCCAAGATAATACTTGCGTGCACGTTTGGCGATGGAGTTGAGGAAGGCGCCGGAATCCGGGAATTTCATCATGTACCACGCCTCGTCAACGATGAGAATTCGGCGTTTCGTATCGCGGCGCACCTTGGTCCAGATGAAATCGAGGATAAGATACATGGCAATCGGGCGAAGTTCGTCTTCGAGATCCCGTATGGAGAACACGGTGAGCTGGTTTCTGATGGCCACATTGGTTTGTTGATCGAAGATTCCAACCAGGCTTCCTTTTACGAATTTTTCAATGCGATCGGCAAGCCCCCGCGCAATCGAATCCTCCATGCCAACGAGCGTTTTATAAAGATCTTCCATCAGGGGAGGCTCTTTGCTTTGTGTGGTGGGGTCGGGCGTTATGCCCTTTTGTTTGTACGCAAGGATAAGCGCACGATCAAGAAGCGCGTCTTCCGTGGGTGTCAGTTTTCCCATAACGACACGAAAAAACCCATGAAGCGAAAGTATTTTTTGATTCAGCTCGCTGTCTCCCTGACCCGACCCGGTTTGATGCAAAAGGGCGATGTCGAAAGGGTTGATTTTCGTATTCGTACCGAAGTGGAACCGGATATACTCGCCGCCGAGCGCTCGCGTAAGCGTTTCGTATTCGTTCTCGGGGTCGATGACGATCACTTCGGTATCAAACATGAGACTTCGCAGGATTTCCAGTTTCACCATGTAGCTTTTTCCCGAGCCCGATTTTCCGAAGACGACGGTGTTGGCATTTTCGAGCGTAAACCGGTCAAATACCACCAGGCTATCGTTGTGCGAGTTGATCCCGTAGAGGATTCCTTCGTTTGCGGTCAACTCGCTTGTCGTGAAAGGGAAGGTGGTTGCCAGGGACGTGGTGTCCATGTTTCGCGTGATAACGATACGGTCCTGGCCCATCGGAAGCGTAGTCTTGAGACCCTCCTCCATCTGGAGCGTTGCCCGTTTGGTGACGATAAGAAGCGAGGCGAGCGTTGCCTCGACCTGCTTGGTTGCCTTATTGAGGTCGTCCAGGCTTTTTGCGGGAATAGTGACATAGAGTCCGAACTGGAAGAACCGTTGTGCTCCTTTGGCGAGCTCTTGTTGAAGCGCAAGGGCGTCTTCAAGGGCTACCTGGATGGACGGTTCGATTACTCTGCCGCGCTTCATGTCGGACTGGATGGTCGCCTCCATTTCTCCCACTTTACGCTTCAGATTTTCCAACACCTCTTCACTTCTGGTTGGGTACACATACATGGCGATATCAAGCGTATGGTTGAAGGAGATAAGCGGCTCAAGCCAGTTGGCACTTACAAACCGCGGGTACCCTGCCACAAAGAGCGTGCGGTAGTAGTAATTGCCTATTTTCAGATGGTCAAAGTCTACATCAATTGAGGGAGGGGCTATAATATCCTTCACAGTCAAGTTTTCGGTATGTACCGTCTGATTGACCGGTTTCTCTTCCGGCATCGGGTCAATGATTTTTCTGAGTGCTGCTTTTATGCTCATATCATGTACGGGTAAGCGCGTGGGTTACTGTTTCGTCATCGGGCAATGGAACCCCCGCGTTATAGGTTGTAAAAAAGAGCTTTACCAGCTGTTGGTTTGTCAATTGACTTGCTTGAAGTCCGACGCGGTTAAGAAGTCGTAGGATATGGTCGCGTTTCGGGTTGAGGACGGTCAATGCGCGTTCGAAAATATATGAGAGTGGATATGGCAGGCCTTTCTTCTTGCTGCCGAACAATACAGTTGGGGAAGCTCCCAGCTCCAGGTTCGAAAACGGAATGATGATATAGAATTTCTTATCTAGTACATCCTTCTCCTTGACAGTTGCTGCCACGAACAGCCGGTAGTCATGGATACTTTTTTGGAGCTTGGGGTTTTTCTGTTTGCGTTCCTGTTCTTCCAGAAGCCGCAGGTATGCAGTCACGTCTTTATGCTGCGTGCGTATAAGAATCTCAATGGGGAAGGACAGCGAATTAAGAAGTCCCGCGTATGCGGTAATGATTGCGTCCTGTTCCCGCTCAGACAGAAGGCCAAAGTTAACCGCTGTTGTGGTGATGACGAGGCTGGCCGAGCCATCCTGATATACGACTATGTCGTGGTCGATCGTTTCAATTTCAACGAACAGTTGGGTTGTCGATCTTATGGGAATAATTTTTTGTACCATATTAGCTTCCGAAAATTTCCTTGGCGAGCCTTTCGCGGGCGACTTCCTTTTGGCTTTTTGCGATGATTTCGAGAGCGGGCACAATGGATCCATTGAGCGTGATCTGCACGCGGTCAAATGTGTAGCGGCCTCGCGGGTCTTCGATCTCCACGAAATATACCCCGTTCCCCAGCGGTGTTGAAGCAGCAAATTGTCCCAGTCGGTTTGTTTTCAGGGCGCGCACCGGCACGCCGTCGTGGTCCTTGACGGTGACAAGAACGCCGGGGAGGAGGTTGTTGTCCGAATCGCGCGTGATGCCCGTGACAACGTTGGGAAATGTGGTGAGCCGCGGAAGCCCTGCTTTCACCGCCTCCTGAGGCGTAATTATTTTGACCGTCGGACCCTGTGGTCGTTGGGGCGCTGCGGCAGTTTGCGGAGGGGGTGTCGAGACAACCGTATTTGTGTCTGCCGGCTTCGGCGGTACGACGGCGGTTGGCGCAGGGGGAGGCGCCGCTTTGGCGCGAAGCGCTTCGAGCTCTTTTCTCATGCGATCTCGCTCAGAGAGCATATCGGTCAGCTGTTTTTGCAGTTCCAGCACCCGCGCCTGTGTTTGTGTTTTGGTTTCCAATTCTACCTTCAGTTCCTGAAGTTTCGTTTCCAACTCAGTTTCCTTTTTTTGGACCGTTGCCATTTGCGTTTCCGTAGGAACGACTTTTGGCGGCGGCGTGAGATCCAGATGTCGGCCCGTTACCGAGGGAGCAGAAATTGAGGGTGCAGCCGATAACGACGTTGGTGCGCTTTGATAGGGCACCACGTGTTGCGGGCTCGTCGCGGGCCGCGCAGCTGGTGCAAATAGCCGGACTAGCCAGTCAAAGGGGCCAACTTTTTTCCCTGCCGTTTGGCTTGGATGATATGCAGGGGTCGGCACGGTCTGCCCGACGGGCGCTGGCATTGGCTGGGTCGGTTTTGGCTGTGTAAATATCCCCGCCACGACGTCTGAGACTTGGCGCCCTGTTTGCGCGGCTGGAGCTTGAGGCTGTGCGTGGGAAACCGCAGAGGGTGCGGGTGTTCCCATGGTTGGTTTTGGATGCGGCGCAACAACAGGTCGAGGTGCTGGGGGAGCCGCGGGGGCGGGCTTTGGAGGTTCGGCTGTTTTTTCCCACACAAATTGCGTCGGGTTGTAGACGTTTTTTATGAACGACATGACCCAGATGTCCATTGGGCGTTCCTCGACCGGAACGAACGCAAATCCAACACCTGCGAGAGCTGCTATCGTTGCCATGGGCCAGGTGAAGAAAAACGGCAGCGGGAGCTTATAGCAGATATACGCCAAGATTGCTCCTCCGGCCAGATAGCCGAACTGTTTAATGGTCATGTCGCCGATCAGTCGAAACTGAAATGTGGTGACGTTTTGTGGTACCGGATGTTGTTCCATAGACAGAACTCCGCACTATCGGCTGGTAGTACTATTTTGGGGTAATTTTGACGCGAGCGCAATAGCACAAAGCGCATCAGAATCGTGAAAACTCTCATTTTCAGTTTTCACGAAAGGTTTTTAAAAGGGGCGAGCGAAAGAATTTGCAAAGACCCACTTGGCGACCTCGTTTTATCGCGGAAGCCTATCCCATCCTCGTTAAATGCGCGTTTCATATACGGGCAACATAAGATAAGCCACGCAAACGCGCAGTTGCCTTTCAAATTATTCTCTCGCCCCTTATTTACGCAGCTCGTAGCCTGCGATTTTTGTGATACTATAGCCTCATGACGGAATCTCCGTTTGTGCTTCTGGAAGTAAAAAATAGCCGCGACTCAGAAGAAACGCCTGCCGCAATGGAGCAGATTTTTGCCGCGCTAGGCGCCGGAGGTGGCCATGGCGGGTTTCTTTCCATGTTGTTTCGTCCCCGTCATGCGCCGAAGTATTTCAGTTTTGAGCTGGTTGCCGTCAACTCGCGGATTCATTTTTTCGTCGGCGTACCTTCGTCACTCCAGACGTATGTGGAGAGTCAACTGACCGCGCAATACCCGAAAGTGCTTTTGGCGCCGGTTGAGGATTACGCGCCGCACTTTCTCGCCCTTCCGCATAAGATTGCACAGGTCGTCTTATCCAATGCGTACTACTATCCTCTCAAAACGTACAAAGACGTAAAAGACTTGGATATTCTGGCAAGCCTTCTGGGACAGCTGGCCAAGCTTCCGGTTGGGGAGGCGGTCGCTATCCAGTTTCGCATTACTCCGGCAGGAACCAATTGGCAGCATTCGGCTTCCGCGATTGTTGCAAGGGGAGTTCCCGACACGTCATCAACGACGGGTCGCATGAAGGCCCATCCCCATGCGCGCCTCATTGAGACCAAAATCGCCCAGGTTGGTTTTGGAACGGCAATTCGGCTCGTGTCGGTGGCCGCCTCCGACGCGCGTGCAAACGAGCTGCTTCACGGAGTGGGTGGGACGTTTGGGGTGTACACGTTGGGAGAGGGAAACGGATTGGTGATCAGCGAGCCCGCGTTCTGGCAGAAGAAAAAACTCGAACAGGGCTTTGTGGAGAGAAACGGTTCAGTTGCGCCCCGATTCCAGGTTCTCAACGCCAGTGAGCTTGCCTCCCTCTGGCATCCGCCGGGACTTGCGCTTTCCATGATTAAAAATATCTCCTGGGGTTCCCAGTTGACCGGTGAGGCTCCGGAGAATCTGCCCGTGGCAACGGACAATGAGGAAGAGAAAAAGCAGATTAACTTCTTCGGACGCACGGAATACAAAAACAAGCTCGCCACATTTGGCATCAAGAAGGCAGACCGCAGGAAACATGTGTATATCGTCGGAAAGACGGGTACCGGTAAATCAACGATGATCGCCAATATGGCGATCAATGACATGAAAAACGGCGAAGGGGTGGCCGTCGTCGACCCTCACGGTGACTTAACGGATATCCTCTTGGATTACGTGCCATCGCACCGCATTAACGACGTTGCGTATTTGGACCCATCAGATATTGAGTATCCATTTCACCTGAATCCGCTGGAAGTAAGAAACACGGCCTATCGCGAGCTGGTCAGTAGCGGCATCGTTTCGATTTTTTACAAACTGTACCACCTAAGCTGGGGGCCGCGGCTCGAATATATTCTGAGAAATACCATTCTGACCCTTACGAATGTTCCCAATTCGACGCTTCTTCAGGTGCCCGAGCTTCTCACCAACGAAAAATACCGCGGCAAGGTCGTTGAGAAGATGGCAGACCAGGTTCTCAAAAATTTCTGGCTCAATGAGTTTGCGAAAATGTCGCCACAAATGCGCTCAGAAGCAGTGTCGCCGATTCTCAACAAGGTCGGGCAGTTTCTCTCATCACAAACAATCAGAAATATCGTCGGAAGCCCCACGTCAACAGTTGATCTTGAGAGCATGATGAACCAGGGGAAGATAGTTCTCGTAAACTTGTCTCAAGGCAAGCTCGGAGAAGACAGCAGTGCGCTTCTGGGGGCCATGATCATCACGAAAATGCAGCTTGCCGCTATGAACCGCGTATATCTGGCAGAAGGGGAGCGGCGCGACTTTTATCTGTACGTTGACGAGTTTCAGAATTTCGCCACCACATCATTTATAAAAATTCTCTCCGAGGCGCGTAAATACCGCCTGGATTTGACGCTTGCAAACCAGTATATTGGTCAGATTGACGAAGATGTCCAGAAGGCGATATTCGGCAACGCGGGATCCATTGTTTCCTTTGGGGTGGGCGCGGCAGACGCACGGATTCTGTCGCGGGAATTCGGCGAGAAGTATGAGGAAAACGAGCTCGTGGCGATGGGTAACTATGAGGTCGTCATGAAGCTGTCAATTGACAATCACACGAGTTCGCCGTTTTCTGCGAAGACATTGCCCCTTCCCAGAAGCAGAAACCAGAATAGAGAAAAAGTCATCCGCTCCTCCCGCGAGCGGTATGCCAAGAAGGTGAATAAATAATCTATGCGAGTGGCACTTCTCGGCGGTGCATTCAATCCTCCTCACTTGGGGCATCTTATGATTGCCCAGCAGGTTTTAGATTTTACTGATATGGATGAGGTGTGGTTTCTGCCGAATTTCGCCCAGTCGCCGCCCAAGCCGGTTGCACCGGTTGAGGACCGCCTTGCCATGACGAGACTCTTAACCGCTCCGCGGACGCGCGTGTCGACGATAGAGATTGATAACAAGCTTGATGGAGAAACGGTACATATTCTTCCGCATCTTCCCAACGAACACGAATTTTCATTTATAATCGGCTCTGATCAGCTTCCGACGTTTCATTTGTGGCTGGATTGGGAAAAATTACTTTCAAAGATGCCGTTTTTTGTGTTTCCCCGGTATGGGTTTCCCAATGAGCCACTTTATGAGGGAATGAAGGTGATCACAGATAAGCTTCTCATCGGCAGCAATATTTCTTCCACAAAAATCCGGGAGCGTGTGGCAAGGGGTTTGCCGATTGACCAGTTCGTGCCCAAGGCTATAGTGGAATACCTCGAAACACGCGGACTTTACAAATAGCGCGTGCCCTTGCGATGAGAGAGGCGGCGGGGTAGAATAAATGTACGAGAACGCTACTTACTTGCTTGTATGGCGTCAAAAGAACTCTTCGATGCACTGAAATCGCTTTTTGAAAACGCGGGGAAAAACAAACCGCTTCCGATGGTCGTGCAGGCGGAAGCTGCAACCGCAAATACCCAGGCAAAGGCGAAAGAACGAGGGAAGAAAGTAGAACCAAAAAAAGCTCCTGATGTCTCGCCTCAAACCAAAGGAGAAACCCAGCCCAAAGTTCAGGATACGGAAGTTGTCCGCAAAGCCATGATCCGTGCCGGACAAGAGGCGGGATCTCCGCTTTCTGCGGAGCAGAAGATGACGGTACTCGTGTCAGATCAGTTCCGCGCGTCGGTTCCTATAGATAACCAGCGGCTTTTGGGCGGCATCAGCCGCCTTTCGCCGAATAAACAGCCGCCGGAAATTAACTGGAGCACGCCCAGCGCAGAGGAATGGACGAAGGTGCGCACCATCCTCAAAGACATGCCGCAGATGACGACTCTAAGCGAGTCGGATCAGATGGTTTTGCGAGAAGTGCGGCAGGCGGCGTACGAATGGGGATATCGCAATTGGGATGCGATTAAGGGCTCTTCAGGAAAGAGGTTTGATGAAGTCGTGAAAAATGACCCGGCGTTTAAGGGCGCAAGCGTGGAGCGCATTACGAAAGACGAGCAGGCAGTGTATTACCACGCACACAGCGCGCATCCCGAGAACACCCAAGCGTGGGCGGAGGATCTGGAGACGCAGATTCTAGATGACTTTAAGTTGGGACCGGAAATTACGCGTACGGTTGAACCTGCCGAAGCGAATCGGAAGATACAAGAAACAATACGAACGACGAATGAATTATCCTGGTTGGTTTCTGATGGCGAGCTGATAAAAGATCCCGATATTGCGCAGGTTGTGTATGACATTGCACAGGCCGGCGAAGATGCGTGGACCAAGGAGTTTTTGCTTGCCAAGGGCTCTCAGATTAAGGCGCTCGGGCAGGGATCAACTGATGAGCAGGTGCGCGAGCGTGATACGTTCCGTAAACGCTTCGCCGAGAAGGTCGCCCAGATGTACCACGATGAGGTGAGTCCCGAGTTTGGCGATCGGGCTGAGGATGCGCTTGAGGCAATCGGCACCGCTGGGACGAGTCGGGGGCGCGGAAGAGCGCGTGGTGCGAGGCGCAGAGCGCCCGGAGGCGATGAATTTAGCGCGGGTGCGTTAAAGTATCTGGATAAAGTGGCAGGTCCAAGGGCAATTCCTGCCGAGCGGGTAGCGGCACGAAATCTCAAATCCCGCCTGGAGCATTTCAACAAAATCCTTCATGATGCTCACGGGAACATGAACGATCCGCGGGTACGAAATGAGATTTTTGATTTTATGACTGCCATGCAGGACCACAATACTGATAGCTATACATGGAGACGGCTCATGGCGGACCAGCCGGAGTTGGCCCAAAAGTATGAAACATTCCGGGAGACGGCGCTTAGTGTTGGAAGGGAACGGTACACCGAGCGTGAGCTTGAGCGGGGATGGAGCAGCTTATACCTTTCTCTGGAAGAAATGAAGCGGTCATGGCGCGGGGTGGATGTGTTTGCCAGAAGCAAGCAGGATTTCATAAACGCCACTGTGAACGTTTTTGAAGGAAAGTGGGAAGAGGCCGCTGACCGCAATTACTCTCAGCTTATTCAATACGCCGCAAGCGATGATTACCGCAAAAATCGCCTCGCTTACTTGAGGGATCCGAGAAACTGGGATGAGATTACGCAAATAAGCGGAGAGTCGATCTACCAAGTCCGTCCTGATGGAAGTCCGGTTTTGGACAGCGATGGCAACCGCGTCCTCAACACTAATCATAAGTGGTACAGGGAAATGAACGAGGGGTATCTTGAATGGAATAAAGAGATCTCCAGAACTATTTCTATCCGCGGCGCGCTATTGCGTTTAAAAGGAGGCCTTGAGCTTGATACGGAGATGGACAAGCTTAAGAGCGTTTACGCGATTTTCGGCGACGAGGGGTATCCGCGCACGTTAAATGAGCGTAACGGACTCAATCTTGAGGTGTTTGGCGTGTTTAAACAGCGCTTTGCGGCAGAAATTTGGGATGAGAACGGATACATCCGTGCGTTAACAGCAGGGAGAATTGAAGTGATGGAAGACGCAATAGTCGATCAAATGTGGGCACACGCTCAAACTCAAAAGGGGATGTATAATGACCGGTTTCAGGAGTGGGAAGGAAGCGTTGAATACGACACAAATGGAGACGTGAGAAAAGATGAAAACGGACGCATCATACGGCGTAGAATTGAGAAGACGGACATAGAGATGGCCGTGAGAGAAGTTTCGATGCTTATCGAAGCCACTGGTCAGCGCGCACAGATCTTCGGCAAAGCCGCTACCCCGATTGAGATGATGCACCAGAGTGGAAATCCGCTTGAGTTTGCTGGCCAACCGGCAGAGGGAAAAATCATTTTCTCGATGAACCCGTTTAAATGGCTGGTAGATCGGTGGGCGATTAAGAGCGATTTCGGTGCCCTCGTCATGCGAAAGATGTTTGCCGTGGAAGCATCACGGGTGGGTCTCGATACGTATTGGCGCGCGCGGTTAGGTCAGCTTGACAAAATACGGAATTTGCCTACACCCGAGGGGCGGGCGGCGCAGGCGGAATGGAACCGTCTGGTGAAAATGGCTTTCAACATCAACGATCTGGATGATCAGGCGACAGTCGCACGAGCGTTTGGCTCATTGCGCATACGAAGAGAGGACAGTTTTCTGCGTCAGCTCTTTGGCGGAACTCGGGAGGGATTGCAACGACAAACTCCCCAGACGCTTTCAGAGCTGACGAAGGCTGATTTGGAGGAGCAGATTATCTATCGGGAAGGGCGACGGCTCTTGGACGCCCGGTTCTCAGGAGCGTATCATTACATAGATTCCGGTTGGCAAATAGGGTCGCAGATCGATGCTCTCAAGGACTTTGGTCTCTATAAAGTCGTTGACGCAGATACCGGCATGACGAATGGAGTTCTGCTCCACGAGACGGCTCGTCTGGACGCAGGCGGCCTGTTTGATACTGCGGGAGATCATAAGAAGTTTCATGATGCAGAGGTGACACTCAAAACCAAGACATTCGTCTTAATGGGGAAGTTTGATCCCATCGCAAGCATCGATGCGCTTGCTCAAAAGATGCATGAGAAGACGTTTGAATGGTTTTCCACAAATTCCGCACTGTTCAGCCGGTTCCACGATGCGGCAATGGGCGAGAATCTTGTCTATAACGCGAATAATCCGGAACAGTTTGTGCGGGGAGCCATCAAGGCTGCCGAAATGCGACGGGCGATGGTAGACACTGAGCTTGCGCTTACCCGCGAATGGAGCGGGGGAAAACTGATAGAAACGCCGCAAGGGCCGATTGACTACTCCAAGTGGAATGGAGATATGAGCGTCTATTCGCCGCATGAACAGGCCGCACTTAAAAAAGTTTGTGTCGCCACGGGCGACAGCAGTCTTACGCCAGAAGAAAACGTAAAAGCGTACCTGGATGTGATGAAGGCCGCATCGGATTTTGCTCTCAATCCCCATATTATCGAAGATCTTGCAAATCCCGCGTACGCCGCTCATTTCACGACCGTGAACACGATCGACCCGCGTATCAAATTTCTGGACGGCATTAAGGACAATAATCCCGATCATCAACGCAAGGAACTCAAATGGTCCGGTCGTATCAGTTCAGTGCGGGGCGGTCACGGTGCGGGTGGCGGATTACCGCGCTGGGCCGGAGATACGCAAAACTCAGTGAATGCCATGGCGAAGGACCTTATCGGCATACTGGGCGCCAAGGATGGCAAGACATTCATGCAGCATTTCAAGCCGTTTGTGGACACGATTCTCTTCAGCGGTGGCTATGAGGGCGCCAAGGCACCGGTCGGGCAGACGTTGTTCTATGGTTGGCGTCAGGCCGTTGTGAAAGATTTGTGGGCCGACTTATCAGGTATTAGTGATGATCGAACGACGATGGATCTTTCTGCGGCTCAGCGCGCGGTAGGGCAAGGAGCACCGGCCATGGGTCGGGTGGATTTGGACCATCTCGAGCACGAGGTAGAGGCGGCATTGGAGACGAAGTTTCATACTCACATGCCTGACTTTACCCACAAAATGCACCGGAAGTTCGGGATTCAGATTGCAGGATTCAAGACCGTGCGCTTATATAATGCGTATGCGTTCGTGCTTATCGGAGGCGCGCTTCTTGCTATGGGTGCATTTGGAAGTGCAAAGAAGGGCGTGCAGGATGCTTCAGGCGCGGGTGGCGGTGGCGGTCATTCGTGATTGGCGAATTGTTTACCCGTGCGCATCTTTCTTCCCGCCGCCACCAGTGATTTTGTCCCACAGACCGCTCGGGGCGAGCATCTTGAAGTAGTACGCAGTAGACAAGAGGTTCATGGCAGTGCCGCCCGCCTGTCCGAAGTCCATCATCGGTACAGCAGGCTTGGCTTTCAGGGACTCCTTCACTGATCCTGCCACCTGCGGAATGGCAAAGAGGATGCCAAGCGCAACGATTGATGCTATGGACGTGGTGTTATTGACGAAGCCTATACTGGTGTATGGCGGTGTCCAGATGGACTGTTGCGGAAGCACGGAAGGGTCTCTCGTAAACTGCGTGAATATTGCCGAGAGCATAAACATCGCCCCCCCGATGGGGAAGACGGCTAAGTTGGCGATCAGATTCTTAAACCATGAGCTGAATGCGTTGCTGCCGGGGAAGGCTTCGGCAAGAAGCTGAAGCGGAGACATCAGAAGCGAGATGATAATCTGGATATACGCGGAAATAAAGAAAAACGCAAGCCGGATAAACAAGTACAGCATAGCGATACTCAGAAGAAGATGGATAAGGGGCATCGCGGCAAAGCCGATGGTGAGAATGCCTCCGACGACGGGTGCTGCGAAAAATGTCGCGGGGATGACGAATATAGCAGAAAGGAGCGCCAGAACGCTCGAGCCTATGGTTATGGCCGGACTCCACCCCTGGGTGTTGAAGCCGAAGAGAATTTTATACGGATCCCACTCAATAGCGCCGAAATTCCACCAGAGCCCCCCCTGTGAATACAACTTTTCGGCTGTCGTCAGTCCTGTTTTTTCCGCAAAAAACCCGGTGAGTGTGGCAGGATCGGGAGCAGGCAGATACCCGGTGGACTTAAACAGCGCGATTGCGAAGTATAAAACGATGTACATGGCATCTATGGCAAGTCCTACGATCGCGTACGAGAACGTGATGAGGATAAGGGCGATGACAACGCGGGGAATTGCATTTTGGGCAGTTACGACGGTCTTGGGATCAATTTTTTTCCGAAACATGATCATAAATCCAAGCACAATCATCACAAGCGCCATGAGAAGATATGCGATATTTCGGAATGCCTTCCAGATAGGAAGAAGCGGAGCCAGTCCGGAGAACCCGACACCCTGAGCATAGACGGGCTTGGGGGCAAACCCGAGCGTGTGACCCACATCGGCAATCCACATGCCGGTGTCTGCCGGTTTCTCGATGAACGTCTTGGCAATGACTCTCCCCAGCGTGCCGACGGTGCTTTCACCGACGCACTTGGTGGCATCGCCGGTACTTGAAGAGCACAGAATGCCGCCGATTTTATCCGCGACATCGAGCATGCCGACCGTATTACCGATACTCCAGGAAGATTCGAGATTTACATCGTCTCCGCCGTAAATAGCGTCTCCGACCGCCTGTTCACTTGGGTGCTTCCACGAACTGCTGGCAGCAGGAGTGGGTGTTTGGGCGAATATTGGCCACAGCGAAGGAAGAGTAATGAGCGCAAAAAGAAGTATAAGGCCGAAGCGGACGATCTTTTTCATGACATTCGTATTATCTTACTTTGGTATGGCAAACTGCAAGACCTCAGGGACACCGGTAAAGACGCTGATGATTCTGACGATAAGATACGCGGCAACGACGACGACGAGACCGATGACGGCATTTGAGAGCGTTCCGCGGGCTTGTTCTGATTTCTTGGCATCCCCTCCGGCAAACAGATACGTGAATCCTGCAACGACAAACATGATAAATAGCGCTACTCCCGCAAGCGCGACAATCGTTTTGACGAAATTGGCAAACAATGTCTCAAGGGACTGAATGGTCGCCACGTCCGTGTCTTCGAGGTTCCCCAATTGCGACGCGTGCACGAAAAAAGAAGGGAATTTCGACAAGAAGTTCATGAGCCTATTGTAGCACGACTCTTGCTAAAACGGCGTCGGGAAGTTGAGCTGCCCGCCGATGATCGTCACGCCCAGGAAGTTCTGGACGAGAAGCATGATGGCCCAAGCTGCTCCCACGATGATCAGTCCGACGATCGCGTGGGTAATCTTATTGCGGGCGGCTTCCATGCCTGCCTTATCACCGCCGGAGGTTATCCATTGGATACCACCGAGAATAAGGTAGAAGAACGCAAGGAGTGCCGCGATAATAAGGAGGGTTCCGACCACTGCAGAAATAAGCTGTCCGACGTCGCCGATTTTGATGTTTGTCGGCTGCTTGATGGTGATTTGCGGATCTGCTGCGAAAACCTTCATATGAATCCTCCTTACGCTACACCGCGTATTATAGCTTACTTCTCATTGTTGCGCAATTTTGTCGGCATTGTCAACCCCGACGTTTCACAAGCGTTACTGCGTTATGGACGGGATAGGAAGCGACTCGAGTTCCAGTCCGAAAAATCTCGCCACAACCACAGTGACTCCGTATGCAGCCCCCACGACGATAATGCCGATGATAGAATTTGTGATTGCATCACGCGCGCCCTCAAGTTTGGTTTTGTCGCTTCCGGCGGTAATCCATTTAAGGCCGCCCTGCAGAAGCATGAAAAACGCAAGCAAAAAACCTGCGATAAAAAGTGCTCCTATGATGCTGCTTACAAGGCTTCCCAGGGCGGTGCCGCCGGTTTTGTAATCTGGCGTGTTCCCTCCGCCGATGATGTTAGGGAGGACCGGGTTTCTTAGTTGTGCCAAAAGCGTGTGTTCCATAAGTTTAGAGCCCTAAATTATTAATGACGTCTCTCGGGTTGACGAGAATATCGTAGCCGAAAAATTGTCCGGCAACCGCAAGCAAGCTCCAGGCGCCTACGACGATAACCAGTCCGGTAAACGCATGGGTGATGCGGTCTCGCGCACTTCCGATTTTTTTCGTATCGCCGCCTGCGGAAATCCACTCGTATCCGGCAAAAAGAAGCATAAACAGAAACCAGATGCCGGCAACGATAGTCATAAATCCGACAATAGAGCTGACAGTGTCAAGGGCGCTGGTAATACCTGCATATTTATCGGACGACTTCCCGATATTGCCAAACGGGCCAAGCCCCTCGCCGCCAATTGGTCCTAATGGTTGTCCCCCTGTTGCCATAGATTATTTGGGTCCGTATAGTGTCGGATTGAGAATATACTGCGGGTCACCGAAAATAAGCTGTCCCATAAGAGACGCGATGGCAAATGATCCAACAACAACGACGAGTCCAAGAAGCGTCTGCCAGATGCGCGCCCACGCACTTGCGATGGATTTGGAGTCTCCGCCCGCGCTCATGTAGGTGTAGCCTGCGATAATGAAGTTGATGAATGCGTAAATGCCCGCGATCACAAACACCAGCCGAAGGACGTTGGAGAAGAAAAGAATAAGTCCCCCCGCCTGTCCGGCCGATCCGGCCAGGTTTTTGTAGGCTGAGGGAAGCGGGTTATCTATTTTGCCGACGATGTCGTCCATATTATTTCGGAATAAGTGTCAATCCGGTGAGCGTTTCGATTATCTGGACGATCCAGAAAGATCCTACAATGACCAGAAGACCGACCACTGCGCCGGTAATTGTTTTTTTACCCTGGTCAAGCCTCTTGGTATCTCCTCCGGCAGAAGCTATTATCCCAAATCCCCCCAAAACGATCAATACAAGCGTAATGACGCCGGCAAGCATAAAGGCGTTTTTTACGATAACGGACACCAGGGGCCCTATTTGGTTGAAATTTTCGGCGGGCGGGAAAACCTCCTCGATATTAACTGCCGCGTAAACACGCTCCATACCATAAGTGTATGGCAAGAGGTGGGGAGTGTCAATTCTGCTTTGCGATCCTGCTGGGTGATATGATATGCTTTGAAGCATTCCTGGTATGGAACACCTCGAAGAAGATCAGCAGCTGATCCGGCACATTCTTGCCCGCGACCGGCGCGCACTCTCGGTATTTTACCGCAGATATACGCCGAAACTTTCTGCATTTATCCATGGGAAGGTCGGCAACACGCTTGATGCTGAGGAAATTTTGCAGGACACGCTGTTTGCGTTTCTTGAGGCTATCCGCGACTTTCACGGGAAATCAAGCGTGAAAACCTTCCTTTTCTCTATTTGCCATCACAAGATCATCGATTATTACCGCCGCAAGAAGCTTAAACAGCTCGTGTTTTCCCAAATGCCGGGGCTTGAGGCGATCGTTTCGCCGATGCTTAATCCCGAAGAGGAGCTTGATGTGGTGTTTCTGAAAGAGAAAATTCAAGCAGTCTTGGGTCGTATGATGCCACGATACCGGATGCTTCTGGTGTCCAAATACGTTGACGATCTTTCGGTTGCCGAGATTGCCCGCAAATTTGCCCTTTCATTCAAAAGCGCGGAATCGCAATTATTCCGTGCCCGGAAAGCATTCGTGGAACTTTTTATATCCATCTGACGATATGACAGACGCACTCTATAACAAGTTTGTGAAACGCTGGGAGGAGGTCACCGAGTTGCCTCCTCAAACCGTGGGCCCTCTGACGCCGTATTATAAGGCGATTGTCAGACGGCTGAAGGTCATGCCCTGGCCAGCTCTCGTGTTGGCTGCGACTCTTCTGGTTTCGGGTATCTATTTCCTCATCGGTTCGGCAGTCGTGATCCTCACAAGCATACTTCAAAGAGGATTTTAGTCAGTCGCCTCATCGGCGCCCGCCCAAGAGGCGGGCGCGGGTTTTAGCCGAAATCTCCGACTAACCTTCTAGGGGGTGCCCCCCTTTTTATGGATGAGAAGGCAATTACTATTGCGGTATCGTTTGGCCGAACGATTGTCGGGATTCTTTCCCGCCCGTATGAAACATACCGGCGGATTGAGCGCGAGGGGAATCTCTGGGAACTGGTGGGGATAGCCCTCCTGTTGTCGACCTATTTCGCAAGCGCTGCGCTCGTGAAAACAGCATCGTTTCGGCCGTTTTTGCTCACCCGTCACTTTGTGGTATTAGCCGTCGCCGTGCTTGTTACGTATCTTTTGACGGTGTTTCTTTTTTGGACCGCGGGGAGGCTGGTTGGCGCGAAAGGGACTCTCAGGGGGCTTCTTCTCGGATGGGGATATACGCTTATCCCCACGCTTCTGTGGTTTTTGTCAACCTCGCTTTTGTACGTTCTTCTTCCTCCCCCCAGAACGACCAGCGTTTATGGCGTCCTTTTCAGCGCTCTGTATCTCCTCTTTTCATCGACGCTTTTGTTTTGGAAAGTCATTTTGGGGTACTTGGCATTGCGGTTTGGTCTGAAGCTGGATTTGGGGAAAATTACGATCGTGTGTGTGGTCGTGCTTCCGCTTCTTGGCGCATACAGCGTTTTGATGTATCGGCTGGGAATTTTTCGCATTCCGTTTCTATGAACCTTCGTACATATACAAAAGTGGCAGACCGACGGAAGGCCCTTGAGAAAGAGCTCGGTGTCACGATGCCCCATATAGGCTCGTTCACCCTGGACGAGCAAGTGGCGGCAGCCCGCAATTGTGAAAATATGATCGGGATAGCGCAGATTCCTTTGGGAATTGCCGGACCTTTAAAGGTCCAATCCCCAAAGGGGGACGGGAGGCAGTATTACATTCCTCTTGCGACGACTGAAGGCGCGCTCGTGGCGTCAGTCAACCGGGGGTGCAAAGCAATCACCCTATCCGGCGGCGCCTCGGTGGACAGCCACCGGGTGGGTGCGACGCGCGGTCCGGTATTCCGTGTGAAAAATCTGGAAGAAAGTGACCGGTTATACCGGTTTCTTAAGGAGCACCTGGACGAGCTACGGGAAGTCGCAGGGAACATATCGCGGCACCTGACGCTTGAGAAGCTTTTCACCCGCGGTGTCGGGCGCTATCGCTATGTCCGGTTTGTATTCCACACCGGGGACGCGATGGGTATGAATATGGTGACGATTGCTTCCCAGGCTATCGCTTCGTATATCGAAGAAAAAACGGGTGTTTCGTGCGTGGCGGTCGCAGGAAATTTCGACATCGATAAGAAACCGGCGTGGCTCAATATACTTGAAAACCGGGGAACCAAAGTGTGGGCAGAGGCAGTCATTCCCGCACCGATACTTTCAAGCGTTTTGAAAACATCTGCAAAAAAAGTCTATGACGTCTGGCTCGCCAAGTGCATGATCGGAAGCGCCATAAGCGGCAGCATGGGATTTAATGCCCAGTACGCTAACGTGGTTGCCGCGCTGTTTCTGGCAACCGGGCAAGACCCGGGCCACATAAGCGAGGCGAGCTGCGGGATAACCACCTGTGAGGTAGACGGTGATGCCCTGTATATCAATGTTTGTATGCCCGATCTGATGGTAGGCACGGTGGGTGGAGGGACTGGTCTTGCCACACAAACGGAAGCCCTTACGATATTGGGTGTAGCAGGGGGTAACGACGGAGAGCATAGTCGGCAGTTTGCAGAAATAGTGGCAGCCAGTGTCCTTGCCGGGGAAGTGTCGCTTCTTTCATCTCTTGAAGAAGGATCGTTGGTGAAAGCGCACAAAACGCTTGCACGGGGAGGGAAATAAATGGCAGGCATAGTAAGTTACGGGACATATGTTCCTATATACCGTGTCACTTTGGGTGATATTGCCAGGGCGTGGAAGAAAGAGGGCGACGAAGTCGTCGCGTCTTTGGGGATTTCTGAGAAATCCGTGCCTGGTGTTGACGAGGATGCCGTCACTATCGCACTGGAATCGGCGCATGATGCGTTAGTGTCGGGTGCGATTGATCCTCAGAAGATTGAAACGCTGTTTGTGGGGAGCGAAAGTCATCCGTATGCGGTGAATCCCACGTCAACGATTGTAGGAGAATTGTTAGGGGTGGGCAATGGGTATCTTGCCGCGGATTTGGAATTTGCCTGCAAGGCCGCAACCGCCGCCGTGCAGGCGATAGCAGGGCTCGTCGATTCCGGACACATTGCCTATGGCCTTGCGATCGGATCAGATACGGCGCAAAGCAAGCCGCACGATGCTCTTGAATACACGTCGGCGGCTGCAGGAGTGGCGCTTCTTTTGGGAAACACCAATCCGATTGCCGAGCTTGTTTCGTATACCTCATTTTCTTCCGACACGCCGGATTTCTGGCGACGGGATGGAATCCGTTACCCCACGCATGCCGGACGATTTACCGGAGAGCCTGCGTATTTCACCCATGTATTGGGAGCATCCAAGAAACTTCTCGGGGGGCTTGATATGGACCCGAAAGATATAACATACGGCGTTTTCCATATGCCGAATGCCCGATTCCCCAGAGATGCAGCCAGGCGCTTGGGATTTGTGCCCCATCAGATAGCGCCTTCCCTTACCGTCGACCATATCGGAAATCCATACTCTGCCTCTGCATTGCTCGGCTTTGCGGCGACACTTGACATGGCCAGGCCGGGCGACACGATTTTTATGGCTTCATACGGGTCGGGAGCAGGTTCCGACGCATTTCTCTGGCGGGTGACCAAGAATATTACAACAATCCAAAAGGTGCGCAAACGCATGAAAACTACTGTCTCTGACTTGATTGCCAATAAAACACATATCGATTACGTGGGGTATCTGAAACAGACCCATAAAATATGAACGTCTTTATTACCGGCGCTGCGACTACTAAATTTGGAGAACTGTGGGGAGTTTCTCCGCGAACGCTTGCCAAGCAGGCGGTTGAGGGAGCTTTGGCGGATGCGGACATTGAAGCCCGGCGCGTTGAGGCATTGTTTGTGGGCAATATGCTTTCCGGCATGCTCGGAGGGCAGGAACACCTGGGGGCGTTTTTTGCAGAAGAGTTGGGCTGGTCGATTCCGGCGTTTAAGATCGAGGGTGCATGCGCCTCAGGCGGACTCGCGCTTCATAACGGGGTGAATGCCGTTTTGTCCGGTCAGTATGACACCGTCGTTGTGTTAGGAGTGGAGAAAATGACGGATCACAAGCCGGACGATGTCGCCACGGCGCTCATGGGAGCCGGAAGCGAGGGTGAGCGTCTTTCTGGAGCGACGTTTCCGGGATTGTATGCGATTTTGGCCCGGGCACATATGGAGCAGTACCATACGACCGAAGAAGAAATGGCTGCCGTTGCTGTTAAGAATCATTATCACGCGAGTCTTAATCCTAACGCGCAATTCCACTCGCTTCTGACGGTTGAGAAGGTCATGAAAAGCAGTAAGGTGGCCGATCCTCTCAAGCTTCTTGACTGCTCGCCGATATCGGATGGCGCCGCAGCGGTCGTACTGACGAACAAGCGCCGAAACATCAAGAGGGTGCATTCGATCGAAATCGCCGCCTCCTGTGTCGCAACCGATACGTTGGGAGTCGCCCAAAGGAAAAATTTAACGGCGCTTGAAGCCACCCGAAGGGCCGGAGCCGAAGCATACGAAAAAGCGGCAGTTGCGCCCCGCGATATCGATATCGCGGAGGTTCATGACTGTTTTACTATCGCCGAAATTCTCGCCATGGAAGATCTTGGATTTTTTCCCAAGGGTGACGCAGCAGGTAAAATCGCACAGGGCGAAACGACGCTCGGGAAAGCCAAGCGGTTGGTCGTCAATCCCTCAGGAGGGCTCAAAGGATGCGGACATCCAGTCGGTGCAACGGGCGTCAAGCAGGTTGTCGAGCTGGTCGACCAGTTGAGAGGGAAAAACAAAACCCGGCAGAGAGAAGGGGCATCAATAGGCCTTGCACATAATGTCGGCGGCAGTGGCGCAACCGCAGTTGTTCATATTTTGAAACGATAATATGTTAAGTCCGGTCAAAGTGTGGAGAAATCAGAAATACGTCGCCCGCATGATCGGGAAAACGGGCGTTATCCGTTCCTTTACGGTTATTCGCGTTCCACCCGCGGATTTCGGGTACCAGGCGCCGTATCCCGTTGTGCTCGTTGAGCTAGAAGGCGGGGAGCGCATTACCGCACAACTTGTGGATTATGCCCCTTCTCACTTAGTCGTGGGACAACGGGTAGTGACGGTTGTGCGCCGGACGATCCAATCCGCAATAGATGCGGTCATTCCGTACGGTATAAAAGTAAAACCTCTATGATTACCGTTTCAGTTCCGGGGAAGGTTCATCTGATGGGAGAACACGCCGTTGTGTACGGGAAGCCTGCGCTTCTCGCTGCGATTGATCTTCGTCTGTCTGTTTCCATCGAACAACACGACCGATTTGAGATAGTTTGCGCTGAGCCTCAATCCTATGTTGAGCAGGCGGTTTCGTTTTTAGCCAAAACGTATAAACTCTCTGAGGTTCCCGACATCCGCATCGTTATCGATTCACAGATTCCGGCAGGATACCACCTCGGATCATCCGCAGCGGTTGCGGTAGGGGTTGCGGGAGCGTTTACCTATTACGTTAAAAAAACGTGGAATCCCATGGCAATAAATCAGCTCGCGTATGAGATTGAAAAGTACAAGCACGGGAACCCCTCAGGAGGAGACAACACGGCAGTCACGATGGGAGGATTTATTTGGTTCCGAAAGGAGCTTGAGTTTTTGCGAAGTATTTGGCAGATGCCTATCAAAACAACGTTGTCCGGGTTTTTTCTGATAGATACAGGCAGACCCCAGGAGACGACAGGCGACATGGTCGCGTATGTGAAAGACCGTTTCGGCAGTCAGCCCTCAAAGATGACAAGACTTTTCGATGATAATGAACGTGAGACGAAAAGAGTAGCGATTGCGCTTAAAACAGGTGACAGAAAAATGCTTTTATCAGCGATACGAAACGGGCAGCGGAGTTTGGAGGGCATGGGAGTGGTGAGCAAAAAGGCTATGTCAATCATTCGACAGGTGGAGGGTGAGGGGGGAGCCGCCAAAATACTTGGAGGAGGCGGGAAAACAGACGGCGTTGGGTTCCTCCTTTGTTATTCCGAGCATCCGCCAAAGGGGGCAGTACCAATTACGCTTGGCGAGGAAGGTATACGATTGGAGAGCAAATCATGATAACCGTCTCAGCGCCGGGCAAACTTCTTCTTATGGGCGAACACGCAGTGGTGTATGGGCGCCCGTGTATCGTAACGGCCGTAAACGCGAGATTGTCGGTGTCGGTAGAAAAAAGAAGGGATAGCGGCGTTGTTATTGATGCTCCGCAGGTTTCCGATACCAAGTTTGTTTCCCGGGCAATCGAAACAGTGAGGGCACGCTGGAAAGAGGAGGTTTCGGGCATCACGGTACATACGAAAAGCGAATTTAGCTCCAGCTTCGGCTTTGGGTCATCGGCGGCAGTAACCGTCGCGATGGTGTTTGCGCTTCGGGAATTCTTGGGGAAGAAAGGTACACCCGGGGAGATATTTGAGCTTTCGTATAAAACCACGAAAGAAGTGCAAAGGGGCGGATCAGGGTTTGATGTCGCGGCGGCAACGTGGGGTGGCGCACTGTACTATAAGAATGAAGGGGAGGTCGTTGAACCTATGGCAGTACCGCCTCCCCCTATCATTATCGGCTACACCGGTGTGAAAGCGGACACCATGACCATTGTCCGTGACGTGGGAAAAAAACGCGATTCCGAGCCGCAAAAGGTTGAGAGAATCTTTGACGCGATTGGAAAATTGGTCGAAGAAGCCCGCATGCACATGGGCGAGGGAGACTGGGAGCGCGTGGGAAAACTTTTTGACTTCAATCAGGAATATCTTCGGGATTTGGGGGTAAGCTCCGAGAAGCTTGAAGCGCTTATCCTTGCCGCCAAAAACGCGGGCGCATGGGGAGCCAAACTATCGGGCGCCGGAGGCTCAGACTGCATGATCGCAATTACCCCTCAGGACAGAAGGCAAGCAGTTGAGAAGGCCATCGTTGCCGCCGGCGGAGAAGTGCTTAGGTTTTCGTTGAACGCAGAAGGAGTACGGAGGGATGCATGAAAGCAACTGCACAAGCACCGGCAAATATCGCGTTTATCAAATACTGGGGAAAGGCTGATGAGACGCTTCGCATTCCTCTTAATGATTCGCTTTCCATGAATTTGAGTGGCGCGTATACGACAACGACTGTGGAGTTTTCCCGGGGATACAACAACGATTCGGTTGAACTTCTGGGTGGAATATTTTCCCCGAGTGAAAAGGATCGCGTCATCGGGAGTCTTAATCTGATTCGGGAAAAAGGTGGTTTAGACATGCCTGCACGCGTGGTCACGAAAAACACGTTTCCCAAAGGTGCGGGGGCCGCGGCATCCGCGTCGGGGTTTGCCGCTCTCACCGTTGCCGCGTTTGCCGCAGCGGGGATATCGGCATCGGAAAAAGAGCTGACGATATTTGCTAGGCTGGGCTCGGGATCAGCATGCAGAAGTATTCCCGACGGATTTGTTATATGGGAAAAGGGGTATTCTTCGGATACCTCGTATGCACGGTCTTTGCATCCAAGCGAGTATTGGGATATCCGTGACCTTCTTGTGATTGTCGATTCGGGAATGAAGAAAATTTCAACAACCGACGGCATGAAGAATGTCGCCACGAGCCCGAAACTTACGTCGCGGCTCTCTTCGATACCCGGAAGAATGGAGCGTCTGGTGCGTGCATTGGGAGAAAAGAATTTTTCCGAGTTTGGGCAGGTAGTAGAGGAAGACTGTTTTGATATGCATGCCGTCATGCAGACACAAGTCCCGCCGCTTCTGTACTGGAATGATACGACGCGCATCCTTATGGATGCGGTACGCCTTTGGAGAAAAGAAGGCGTACCGGTATACTTTACCATTGACGCGGGACCCAACGTGCACGTGCTGTGCGAAGGGAAACATGAGTCACTGGTTATGGAAAAATTACGAAAACTGGACGGAATCGAATCCATCATCGCAAACAGGCCGTCTGCTGGGGCGAAGAAGATATCAGAGCATCTATTTTAATGTGATAACACGCTAACATGCGTATGAAAACGGAAAAGACGATAGACATTCCAAAACACGTGGCTATCATTATGGATGGAAATCGCCGGTGGGCGCGGGAACACAATCTTCCAGCAGTTGAGGGTCACCGCAGGGTGGCAACCCATATTCTCGAACCGCTTATCGAGCGCGCGGCTGATGCGGGTATCGAGTATCTCACCCTCTGGGCGTGGTCTACCGAGAACTGGAAGCGTACAAAAGACGAAGTGGGAGGAATCATGAAGCTTCTTCGGTGGGGATTTGGTGCCTACGGCCAAAGGATGCACAAAAAGGGAATGAGAGTGAAAGTTATCGGCGATATATCGAAGCTTGATGCCGATATCCAAGAATCCCTGCGGAAACTTATCGAGCTTACGAAACACAACACCCGCATCACGGTTATTTTCGCGCTTAACTACGGCGGTAGAGATGAGATTATCCGGGCAATCGCAAAGGTGCCATCCGGCGCAAGTGTCTCTTTGACGGAAGAGACGTTTCATCAGTATTTGGATACGGCTGATATTCCGGATCCGGATTTGATCATACGACCGGGCGGCGAGAAGCGCTTAAGCGGATTTTTGCTCTGGCAGAGTCAGTATAGCGAGCTTCTGTTTGCCGACTGGTATATGCCGGAGTTTGCGCCGGAAAAACTGGATGAGATTTTGAAAGAATTTGCCGGAAGAAAGCGGAGATTTGGCGCGTAATCTACTGGAAAATATTCTCGATTGATTCAAGCCCGAAGATATACCCCAAAGCCTGCACGAGCCAGAAGGAAACAAAGATGATCACAAATCCCAGAAGTGCATTGGTCAGCTGCTGTTTGCCCTGTTCCAGTTTTTTGGAGTCGCCCGCGCTTGTGAGGAACGTAAATCCACCGGCAAGAAGCATCAGAAGCAGCCCCACGCCCGCGAAGATAAAGATGTAGTCCATAGAACGGCTTATGATGGTGCCGAGGGTAAAATTTTCTCCGCCGCCCAGCCCAAACGCACTTCCTTTCAAGGGGCCTTGGATTTTGGTTTCTCCTCCTGATCCCCAGGGGAGATTGAGTGTTTGGGCGAGCAATTGATGAGTCATATTACACTCCCGTGAATCCCGGAATACCGATGATATTTACCCCGATAAACTTGAGGAGGAATATGGAGAAAATAACAAGCAAAAGGCCTGTGACGGCTGCGCTTATGAGTTCGCGGCCCGCGTGAAGCTGTTCCGGGTTGCCGGCGCTGGTCATAATCTGAAGGCCCCCAAAAAGGATAAGCAAAAACGAGATACCTCCGCCTATGCCGATACCCAAGCTCAAGAGAGTTTCCAGAAAATCGCTCGGGTCCGGATTATCCATGTTTGCTATATTAATGCAGCCAAGCGCTGTCCATACCCCGGAGTTGTCTCCCATGCATGTGTCGCAGTCTCCCCTCTTTGCGTCAGGAAGGGTTTCGCAGATAGAGTTTTGGATAAGCGGGGGTGGCGTTTGTGCAAAGGTAGGCCGTGGGACAACGATTCCCAATACGAGAAATAGCCCGATAAGAAGGCCAAATTTGCGCATACGTTTAGTCTATCAAATACCGTTTTGAAAATAAAGCTTTGCGGATGCTACAATGAACGAAGCAATCATCGCTGGCCCCATGTGCGTGAATATCCGGATCTGATATGAGACATATCCTATCTTTTCTTTTTGCATGCCTGGTTCTTGTGGGATTCGGCGCGTCTTCGGTAGCTGCCCAGTCGTGTGATCCGACGTGCAGTAACGCAATAGAATGTCGCGAAAAAATCGCCAAATGCCAGGAAGCGTGGAATCAGATGGAAGCAGCCAAGCAGCCCCATATTACGGCTTTGAAGAAAATGGAGTCAGACATCGCCGCTTTCCAGGCACGCATCAAAACCATAGAAGCGGATGTCGCCAAGAAGGCGGTAGCTATCGCCCAGGGAGAACGTGAATTGTCCGGATTTCTGGGAGTCGCAAGCCGTCGGATCCGCGAATTCTATATACGAAATACGCTTAATAATCCGCTGGTGACGTTTTTGTCCGAATCGAATATCGGGAGCTTTTTCCGCGTATTTGCGTACCAGCAGGCGGTTATCAACGAGGACAAGAAGGTCATCACGCAGACCGCGCTCTCGGTCAAGGATCTGGAAGATAAGAAGAAAAATTTGGAAGCCGAGCGCTCATCGCTCGCGTATCTTAAAGAAGAAACAGATAAGCGGGCCGCCTCCGTTCGCAAGCTGGTGAACGACGCGGAAGCCTATCAGACGAAACTCTCCGGGTTTATTGCCAATCTTACCACGCTTCAGCAGTCTATCTTAAACGCGAAAACCGGCACATTTCAGACAACCGTTGGTGATGTGCCGCTTGCGGATGATGCGGCAAGCAGGCCCGACTATAATCCTGGATTTTCACCTGCGTTTGCCGCATTCAGCTTCGGAGCACCGCACTTTAAGGGCATGAGTCAATATGGCGCATTTGGACGGGCAAAAAGTGGGCAGAATTATGAGCAGATTCTGAAGGCGTATTACGGGTCCGGTATTGAGATTCGGGATCATAATCCCGACGCTCAGATCACTGTGACAGGATACGGCACGTATTCTCTGGAAGAATACGCCAAGCGTATCTATGAAATGCCGGGAAGCTGGGGAGATGAAGGCGGCATGGAGGCGCTCAAGGCGCAGGCGATTGCGGCCCGAAGTTACGCTCTTGCCCGCGGCGGGACGATTTGTGCCACCGAGAGTTGTCAGGTCTTTAAGCCCAACCCCAAGGGTGGTAAATGGGAGGAGGCGGTCAATGCAACACGGGGGAAGGTGGTCTATGCCAACGGTTCACCGTTTTCGACGTGGTATGCCTCAACAAGCGGCGGATATCAGGAGTCATACTCAAGTAACGGCTATGCGACGCCGGGGTTTTGGGACACGTCAAACGGAAGAAGCGGCTGGACAAGCCAGGCATATGAGAAGATTGCCGGCAGCCCGTGGTTTTATAAGGGGTGGTATAAGGACCGTTCAGGGGATAGTTGCGGCAGAAGTCATCCGTGGCTCACAAGCGAGGAGATGGCAGACATTTTAAACGGGTGGCAGGTTTTGTTTCAGGGTGGCGGGGATAGTTCACGGGTCACCCCGCTGGGACCCTGCTGGAGCGGCAACCCCTATAGCGTAAGTGATCTTCGGAGTATTGGCGGCTACACCAGTGTGTCAGGGGCAAGCGTGACGTATTCAGACGGAGGCACGACCGCCACGGTCACGTTCCAGACGAACAAAGGCAGTGTGTCCATAAACGGGAATGATTTCTATAAAGCATTTAATCTGCGTGCTCCCGGGAAAATTTCCCTTAAGTCCGGTCTTTTCAACATTGAGAAAAAATAGGCTTGTGTAGTACAATAGAGCCGTGCCGACGATATTTCAATCTCCGCATTCTGCCGCCAAGAAAAAGGGACAGAGCCCTTCCCCGAAAGCCCACGGCGTTCTCTCAAGCAGTCACACGAAAATGGGTCCCCTCACGAGTTTTGCCGTTAACCCGGATGGCATCCGGTTTGAGACGCAGGAAGCGGGGGAAACGGTTATACTTTTTTTGCGTCAGCATATTATTGTCAATCTCCCGTGGGTTCTTTTTGCGATTATTCTCATCCTCTCGCCAGGCATTGTGTTTCCGATTATCAGGAGCGCCTTGGGTCTGACGGTTTCCATACCCATGGGATATGTTATCGTGGGGACCTTGTTTTGGTATGTGGGCACGTTCGGGTTTATTCTCGCGAAATTCTTGGGGTGGTTTTTTAACATCTACATCGTCACAAACGAGCGGGTTATCGATATCGATTTTTACTATCTTCTCTACAAGGAGTTTTCACAGGCAGAGCTCAACAAGATTCAGGATATTTCGTATTCCTCGGGCGGAATTTTCGCGTCATTCTTCAATTACGGGAATGTCCGGGTGGAGACGGCAGGGGAAATGCCCAATCTTGAGTTTGACAAGGTGCCCAATCCGGAAAAAGTCGTAGAAACGATTCGAACGCTTACCGAGCAGATATTCGGAACGCCATGAATATCGATATCGCATTCATAACCGGACTTATTCTTAAATCTTTCGTGCTTTTAGGACTTGGGCTCTATGGCATATTTGCGGTCGTCATGGTGCGCCAGGAGCATCTGATGGCTGACGTTTTGGAGGAAGGGTTTGAGCCTGTTTTGCGGCTTCTGATGTACATTCATCTGTTTGCGGCGATAGGAACATTTCTTCTTGCGGTGATGCTTCTTTAGACCTTCATATCTCTGCTAAGATAGAGATATGCGTGTGAAATCACAGATCGGACTTGCCGTCGGCCCGGCAGACGGGAAAAGGTGGGGGCAGGTCCTTGTGCAGCCCGGCGGATACGGGATTGTTGAAATTTTCGATGAATACGGCGGCGCCCAGCAGAAAGGCGTGCGGGTTCTGTCACAACTTGGTGAGGGGTTGGCAGGGGAGCCTGCAGGGCTTCGGGCGATCGAACGGATTGCCGACGGCATCAGTGATCCTGCGATCGTGAGTCTTATTCTTCTGGTTCCTGTTGGACGCATCGTTTACCTCGTCCTTCGTGGCGAAGGTCTCGTGTATATCAAACGGGGAGATGAGCTAGCCAAGCTTATCCATCAGGATGGTGGACTCTCAGGTGAGATACGCAAAGGAGACACGCTTCTTCTTGCGTCGAAAGGATTTGCCCGGGCGCTGCCGGCTTCAGAAATCGTGAAACTTTTTGACCATCTCACCGCACAGGAGGTGGCAGAAAAACTCACCATGCTTCTTCACGAACGGCAGGGAGGTGAGGGCAGTGTCGCCCTTGTGTATACCGTTGAACAATTTGAAGAAATTGACTCTCCGCCTCCGTCTGAGCCTGAGGTCGCTCCCGCTGAAACGCCGCGGCAGGCCGCTGCACGGTCGCCCATACCCCTTCGGAGGGTAGTTTCCAAAGTGAAGCACCACATTCAGACGTTTGTAGGTGACATGGTACACATAAGGGAGCGTCCTGAGCGTATCCCTAAGGTTGCGGCTGTTATCTCGACTCTCGTATTTTTAGTGAGTGTCGGGTTGGGCATTGTGAGGCAAATGAATACGCAGACGAACACGGAAGTCCAAAACGCTCTTACCGAAGCCCGTCATGCGTTTGAAGAAGGAGTGGCACTCCTTGAGCTGAATCCCGTGAAAGGAAGAGAGCGACTGGGTGCAGCCAGAGACGCACTTGCGCCGTTTATCGAAACCATAAATGACCGGACCCGCCAGGGCAGAGATGTGATAACGCTGTATCAGCAGATTAACGACAATCTGACCCAGGCAATGCAGATTGTAGAAGCACCACCGGTGCTGTTTTTTGATATGAGTCTTGTGAAACAGGGTGCCGTGGCCAGTTCTTTTGCTCTTGTGGGAGACACGCTTGCTGTTGCCGATCAGGCAGGACAGACGCTTTATACGCTTGATCTTCCTACGAAAAACGCAGTGATTGTTGGGGGCGGGGAAATGATGGCCGGAGTACGGGATGTTGATATGCACGGCGACAAAGTATATGCGCTGACGCCAGAAGGAATTGTTGAGGTGCGAACCGGGGACAAGAAGTCCTCCCTTATCATAAAGCGGGATGATGCGTGGGGAGAGGCGACGGAATTGGTTTCGTTTGGCGGCAATCTGTACGTTTTGGATACCGGGAAAAACAGAATCTGGAAATATGTCGCCGTGGAATCCGGCTTTTCGCCGATTCGTGAATATCTTAATCCTGACACATTCCCTGATTTTTCTGCCGCCACCAACATGACGATTGACAGCCGGGTATGGGTGGCAACAAAAGTCGGGAAGGTATTCCGGTTTGTTCAGGGGAAAGAAGAAACGTTTGTGCCCAAGGGGATAGAACCTCCGCTTGAGGCGGATTTGCTTGTGTTTACGAGCGATGAGGCGAAAAATATCTATCTTTTGGATCGGAAACTCAGCCGTGTGGTTGTTCTGGATCCCGACGGGACATATCTGGCCCAGTACCGCTGGTCCAGTGAATTTGCAGTACAGCAGTTTGCGGTTTCCGAAAAAGAGAAAAAAATACTCCTTCTTTCCGGTGGCAAGGTGTACGCTCTTGAGATGAAATAGCGTACAATGGGGCCATGCACATCGCAAACAAGAAAGCGTTTCATGACTATACCATTCTCGAGAAGTTAGAAGCGGGTATCCAGCTGACCGGAGCGGAAGTGAAGTCTCTGCGGGGCGGACACGCGCAGCTGGATGGCGCATTTGTGAGGATTATTGGATCTGAGGCATACCTGGTTGGATCTCAGATTTTCCCGTTTCTCTATGCCCGCCCCGAAGGATATGATCCCCGGCGAACTCGCAAGCTACTTCTCCACAGAAAAGAGCTCACAAGTCTCAAAGGAAGGATAGAGGGCGCCGGTTTGACCCTTGTTCCTCTGGCTTGGTATACTAAGGGTTCCCATATTAAGCTTGAGATCGGCCTTGCCCGCGGCAAGAAGCAATTTGAGAAACGAGAAGCCAAGAGGCGGGAGGACCAGAAGCGCGAGCTTGATCGTGAGTTTCGGGGGAAAGTGAAATAAAGGGGATGATTGATTCGACGAGAGATGTACATTTACAACTGCAAGCCGGCGATGATACACGAGCCGCAAAACTGTATCAAACACTATCTGCTGATAACACAGTAGAAGCACTTGAAGCAAAGCTCGCTCTTCTTGAGCAGAAGCTGGCCCTCAAGTATTCCCGAGCTTACGCATTCGCGCGAGCATAAGGAATCATCCCGTTTGTTCTTCGTTCGGTGAGGCATTCGGGGTGGAAACCTAGCCGGACCGTCAGGTATGCGTTGATCGGCGCATATCAGAGACTCTATCCGATCAACCTCCCGCGTCATTTTTGTCCGTTCGTATTGAATGCGGGAAACCAAACGGACTACGCTTGTAGATGTTGACGATGCACGCTTTCGGACCCGAGCTCATTACTCGGCATCTCCACCTATAATAGGGGCATGGGCCTTGTTGATTATATTTTCCCCAGGCGGTGTCTCGGGTGCGGTCGGGTGGGTCAGTATTTCTGTGGCGACTGCCGGAAGAAGATTCGCAGCATCACGCTCAATGAATCCATTTGTCCGGTGTGTGAGCACCCGGCGATCGCGGGCATGACTCATCCCCGGTGTCGGACACGGTATGCCCCTGATGGTCTTACGAGCTTCTTTCATTATGATGGCGCAGTGCGGGAGGCGGTGAAAGTGCTCAAATACCGTTTCGTTTCAGATCTCGCGCGTGAGTTTGTCGCTCTTGTCGACAGCAGCGCATTTGATGGAATTCCTCTCAGTGACAGCCTTGTTCCTATTGCACTTCATTCTTCCCGATTGCGGTACCGTGGGTTTAACCAAGCGGAAGTTTTGGGCAGGTTTGTGTCGGAGAAATTGCATATTCCTATAACCGTGGATATACTCAGACGCACACGGGGAACGTCACCACAGGCCGAAATAGCAAACAGGAGACAGCGACTGCAGAACGTTGAGGATATATTCACTGCGCACGAATCAGCCGTCCGCGGCAGGAACGTTCTGTTGTTTGATGATGTGTTTACGACGGGCGCGACAATTCGATCCGCGTGCAAAGCCTTAAAGCGGGTGGGAGCAGGGAGCGTTTGGGCCATTACGATGGCCCGGTAGTATGCCGGGTAGTAGAATTTCGACGCGCGTTTTTTCTTTGCCTGCGCGCGTATCCGCTCCCGACACCAATATAATGTGACATTGCAAAGGTGGAAGATATCGAGATTTCGATAACGCGCAAAGGCAAAGGTCAAAATTTCGCAACCCGGTATGAAAAAGACTCAATCAACGATTGCCATCGTCGCAGGCGGAACGCTTGACGTTGTGCTGCTTTCTGAAATTCGCAAAGCAGACTTTGTTATCGGGGTGGATCGGGGAGCGTGGTGGCTTCTTCAGCACGGCGTTGTACCAGATGCAGCGGTTGGCGATTTCGATTCCGTGACGCCGGAGGAATTTGCGCGTATTGAGAAACGAGTTCACGCGATTGTTCGTCACCCTCCGGAAAAGGATGAGACTGATCTTGAGCTGGCAGCGCGATACGCCGCTGACAATCATGCGCGGAAAGTGAAAATATACGGGGCCTTAGGAAGTCGATTTGATCACGGGCACGCGGGAGTCCACGTGCTTCGCATGTTAGCGTCGTACAATATAAAAGGATATATTGTGGATAACTTTTGCAAAATTTCTATTGTTGTGCGACGTGTCGAGAGGGTGGAGAAGGATCCACGGTACGCATACGTATCCGTATTTCCATTCGGTGGAGATGCGATTATTTCCTTAAAAGGCTTCAAGTATCCTGTGACAAGGCGGCGGTTTGCGACTGGTTCAACATTAGGCGTCAGCAACGAAGTACTTGCCGAGGTTGGTTTCATTTCCGTACATAAAGGGATGGCGCTTGTGGTCCAAAGCAGAGACTAAGCTTCGATCAGCTGATATAATACACCCATTGGAGAGTGGGCCGGACGGTAAGGCACAGGTTTGCTAAACCTGCATCGCGAATAGCGATGAGTGGGTTCAACTCCCACACTCTCCGCCACGGAAGGGTGCTGGAGTGGTCGATCAGGCTAGTCTTGAAAACTAGTAAGGGCGCAAGCTCTTCGTGGGTTCGAATCCCACCCCTTCCGCCCATGGGGCTCAATCTCTTCCTTGTTTTGGTATTTTTGGGCGTTAGTTCGCTTTATTTTCCTCTGAATCGGAGGCAGTCACGGTACTATTGGGTAAGCCGGTACGATTCGCACATTCCGCTTATTCCGCTTTTCGTGCTTCCGTATATTTCCTTTTTCCCCTTCGTGGTGCTTGCCGTGCTTGCATTGTGGAATACGCCGTATGAAACTGCGTTTCTTTCCGCGCTTATCATAGCCAAGAGCCTGGCGATGCTTTTCTGGTACTTTTATCCCAACGGCGCCGTCCGTCCGCAGATTGCCGCAGAGAGCTGGCTTCACAAGCTGCTTCTTTTGTTTTACCGGCATGATAAGGATACGAATGCGTTCCCGAGTTCCCACGTGTTTCTTTCACTTCTCTCGTCCTATTTTCTTGCCCTTGCACACCCTGCGTACGCGGTGGTGAGTTGGGTCACCGGTTCTCTTATCACCCTCTCGACAGTTTTTACGAAGCAGCATTATGTCGTTGATGTGGCAGGCGGCGTTGTGATGGTGGTTCTTGCCGTAACACTCATTTCGCTTGCTGGTTTTCCGGGATTTGAATAGCGTTTTTCGTGTGGCGTTTTTGGTGCCTGGGTTATATACTGGAACTATGGAGTCTGCCAAAGGTATAGTTGGGGGAAAAAGGCGGGAAGTCCTCTATTCCTGGACCTCTCCTTCCCGTTTATTTAAAAAACGGGACAAAGAATACTTCACGAATGTCGGCGCGATCGTATTTCTTTTGATTGTCATTCTGGTGTTTGCCCGGGAATTTTTACTCATTGCTGCGGTTGTGTCGATTGTATTTCTTATCTATGTCTTATCAACCGTGCCGCCTGAGGAGGTCGAGCATGCCATTACGAATCTCGGGCTGGAAAGCGCAGGGCATTTCTACCGATGGGAAGAGCTTTTCGAATTTTGGTTTGAGCAGCAGTGGGGACAGGGGCTTCTCGTTATCAAGCCCCGCATGGGAGCACGTATTACGGTTTTACTCGGGCACTCAGATGCCAAAAAGGTACGTGAACTCCTGGCAGAGCATATCCCCTTCCGCGAAGAGCCCGAAAAAACGTGGGTGGATAACGCAGCCACATGGTTGTCTGAAAAAGTTCCCCTGGAGAAACAAGTAAGTTAATTTTTCTAATCTCCCGATTCAGGGTATAATAGGGCCACGCGCCCATAGTTCAATGGATAGAATAGGAGCTTGCGGAGCTTCTGATACAGGTTCGACTCCTGTTGGGCGTACAAAAGGTCGCCTCATCGGCGACCTGCCCCAAGAGGCAGGAAGGATGCCGGAGCGGTTAAACGGCCAGGTCTCGAAAACCTTGGGAGCCGCAAGGCTCACGCGAGTTCAAATCTCGCTCCTTCCGCCGGATTATTCAGTCAGCCTCACATTTTCCCCATCCCGTTTCGTCCGGCGCAGGAAGGTGTGTATAATTTCACCATTAGCATTCTTGAGAATAAGCGTGCCGCCGTTTTGTCCTTTGAGCGTCGTGTTATAGATATGCTCCAACCCGTCAGCGCCGTCATAGGTTGTGGTGGTGTAGAGAAGTGAACAGCATTCACTAAAAAGGGTGTTTTTTATCGACCCCACTTCATACCTACTTTGACTGGTGCGGAAGCGTCCGAAGGCAGGCGTGGTGAACAGTGCCGGTGCGCCACCCAGCAAGGACGCGGTTTTTTGATCAATCGGATGCATCAGAACGCCCATGGGAATGGGCCGTCCCAAGTCTGCCAGCCGGACATAGCGTTCGTGGAAGTGGACCGCCTTAATGTTTTTATCAAAAAGCGTTTCAAGCGTGAGAAAGAGAATTTCCTCCGTTGAGGAGTCTAACCGTTTTGGGTCGAGCCATATGAGGACGCTTTCCCGGTCTTGGATGAGGGGAATGCCGTCGGGCGCAAACAATCCGCCACGTCGGGCCGGCTCTAGCGCCGTTTCCAGATACGCGCCCGCAGTGTATCCCGGGAGAAGGGTATCCCAGTTCCATGCGATTTTCCATGCTCCCTTTTCACGCACGATCGGAAGCGTTCGGGATACCCAAAACGCTCCGAGATTTCTGGTTTTGTAGGTAACGGTTATGGGGATCATTTGAGGAGAGGTAAATAGACTATATGTAAACGGAACTGGTGTGATTTCTGCTTCTTCTATCTCTGCGTCATACCACAATGTCCGGCCCAGCCGATGAAAATCGGTTCTGGATATGGAACGGCGTGTCGTCTCATCTGTTGCTTCATACATATCCTGGAAAAATCCGTGTTCCCAGTCGGAAATAAATTGGGCAACGGTCGTTTGGGGCGACGGGAGAATAATCCGGGAAACGGCAAGCATGTTTACCAGAAGGAGGGCGCTCATAAAAAAGACACGCATGCGTCCAGGCAATTTTCCGAGGAGAACGATCGTGCCAAGGTACAGAAACGGCAGAATGCTTACCAGATACCGCGTCCAGAACGGAATAAGGAGATTAAATCCGAGGATAGACAATGCGATGATTCCAACCGGAAAAAAGAGCGACTGTATGTGTCTATCCCCTCTTGCTTTGATGAGTCCCGAAATGCCAATGATCGTGATAAAAGGCCAGAGGGGGCTCCATTCAGGGACGGGAAGATATTCCCGTGAAAAGAGGTTCTGATTGCGATTGAAAAGGAGCGTCGTAAGCGCGCTGCCGAAGGTGGGGGCAAGTCCGCTTCGGGCGAAAAACATAACAATCCATTTTTGGACGGATAGCCATTGGGCAAACGTGTGTCCCATACGAAAATACGGAATATACGGCAGAAGGTACGCGATCCCGGCTGCCAGAAGAAAGAGGACAAGAAGCTCGGCACGTCTTTTTGCCCTCCAGAGATTTATAAGTAGAATGATTCCGACCACGGGGGCAAAAAGCGGAAATTTCACCTCGGCAAACAATCCGAGCCCCGCGCCGGCTGCTGCTGCCCACGCCCACGATGACCACTTTCGTTTCGTTCTCACGGATAGGATTGTGGCGATTATGGCAAGAAGCAGAAACACGAGCTGGAGTCCGTCGAGCATGGTGAGCGTAAACTGCCGCGCGATAAGAGGATCAAGGGCAACAAGGAGCGTCGCGGCAAAGCTCATCGGTACGTTCTTCGTAAGGAGGTATGTCAAGATAAAAAGAAGAAGCAGAGCGGTACTTGTCGTAAGGAGTCCATACAAGTAGCCGTTGCCGAATGTTTTTATGCTGGCACCGATGAGGTATTTCGCAAGCGGGGGAACCTCAGCGTTGAGAGTGGTCGGGTCGTCCCCCTGAATGAGGCGCCACCCTTCATACAAATAGAGCCCGTCGTCGCCAAGTGTTCTCTCAGAAAGCGGAAGTTTCCACTGTGAGTGTTCGTATTTGTCCTTCCAATACACTGCATCGAACGATGAGAAAAAAACCGCGCGGTTGAGGTACACCACAAGCCCGAGATACCCCACAAGAAGCATACCAAGAATCCACGATATCCATTTCATGTTTACTTCAAATTGTAGCACCACACCGGCCTTTCGGGGTATAATAGGGTAAATGCCCCCATAGCTTAATTGGATAGAGCACGGCCCTCCGGAGGCTGTGATGGCAGTTCAAGTCCGCCTGGGGGCGCATATGGACAAAAAACAGCTTACCGACATCACGAACCTTATCTATGAAGCCGCCGCAGTCAAGCGCATGCGACGTACCGGTTGGATGATCTTGGGCGACAATGACGAGGGCGTGGGAGAGCACACCTTCATGACCTGCGTGATTGCGTATTTCCTGGCAAAGAAGCTTAACGCAAATATGGAAACGGTTCTCGTCATGAGCGTGTTTCATGATTTCCACGAAGCGCGTACGGGAGACCTCGATAAGATCGCCAAGTTCTATATGACCCGCGACCAGGATAAGGCAAACCGTGACATCTTCCAGGGGATTGATGACGAACTGTTGCGCACTCTTGATATATACGAGCAGAAGCAAACGCTCGAAGCACGGATTGTGTATGAGGCAAACGTTATAGCGTTTGCTGTTGAACTCAAGCTCCTCATCGAAAAAGGAAACGTTCACGCGAAGGAGTGGATAGATGCAAACATCAAACGTATTCGCATTCCTGAAGCCGTAGAGTTAGCACAAAGTCTCGCCCGGTCCAGTTCCCAAGGGTGGTGGGAGAGTATTCGAAAAACGCTTCACGAAGAATTTGCCCGGTAAGGTTAGTTTTTCTTCCGTAGCATCCGCATCATTTGCGCGCCTGTTGCCATAAACGTGCCGGCGAATACCAGGATGCTTCCAAGCAAAAATCCCCCAGTTATCACTTCGCCCAAAAGAATGCCGTTGATGACGAAGCCGAAGATGGGCTGGATATACGTGGTAAGCGCGCCTGTCGTTGCCGAGGAGTGTTTAATCGCCCACTGATGGAGGACATACGGCACCACGGTCACGAAGATTGCAAAATAGAACGCAAAAAGGAGATTGTACGGAGCGAAAAGTAAGTCGATAGTCCCCCTGTGTGGGAAAACCAAAAGAAGAAGGTTGAAAAAGAGCGCGGAAACAAACACGGATATACCGGTGATGGTAATAGGGTCATAGGATTTGGCCGCGATAAGGTGACGTGTGCCGACATTGTAGAGCGCAAACATAATCATGGCACCCACGATAGTAAAATTTCCTCCAACGTCACCAATGACGATCTGACCCTTCTCAAGAAGCGGAAGAAGAAGAATAGTTAGAATGCCTGTTAATCCCAGAAGAATACCACCGATTTTTTGCCGGGAGATTCCTTCTCCGATAAATGCGCGAGAGAGAATGGCAACGGTGATGGGGGTAGCGGTATAGATGATGGCAGACGCATTGGCCGTGGTTTTGTTGATTCCGAAAAGGAAGAGGATGAAATTGCCGGTGCTAAAAAGAGAAACCGGGAGAATGTCCAGAACAAGTTTTTTTGTGATTTTCGGCGTGACGTGAAGAAAGAGAGGAAGAATGAGGATAGATGCCAGGGTAAGCCGGATGGCACCGACGGATAGAGGGTCAAATGTTTTAAGAAGCGCTTTGGCCGCCACTCCGCCTGAAGACCAGAAGGCCGACGCAAGAACAAGAGTAATGAGGGCTATTTTCCGAGACGACATAGTTTAGTATAGCACCGAGTGACCATCCGGATGGTATAATGACGAACACGGGCCGCCTCATTGGCGGCCTACCGATAAGGCAGGAGAGGTCGCATAGTTGGTCTAGTGCGCGCGCTTGGAGAGCGCGTATCGCCGCAAGGTGATCGAGGGTTCGAATCCCTCCCTCTCCGCCAAGAAGGTTTGAGTTTTTCAATCCTGCCTTTTTCCCCGACGGTAGTAATCACTCACCTGTCCAACCCTTCACCTCGTTTGTCACAGAGTCGGCGAACATGGTATTGTGATTCAAGCGTGGTGAGGTAAACGTATTATGAGGAGCTTCTTTTTACAGGTCGGGATTGATAAATGGAAGCAGGTAGCCATATTCGTCTCGTTTCTTCTTTTTGGTTTCTTGAGTTTATACGTTACGCTTTCTTATACGTCTTCCGTGCCCTGGTATGACTCATGGCAGATCATTGAGATGAAGATGGAAAATTGGCCCGTGTGGGCGATATTCCGCGCGCAGCAGAACGAACATCGGGTCGGGCTGGGATTGCTAATGCTGGATACCATTGGTCCTTTCTTTCATTGGGATCTGAGGATTGGGGCGTATTTGGTTTGGCTCACACTTGCCGTTTCGTGTGTACTTGCGCTGATGGTCATGGAACGGCTGAGAGGGTCACTCGTGGTGTGGGATCTTATTATTCCTTTTATATTCTTTTCTGTATACCAATGGGAAAATTTGACGTGGGGGTATCAGATTACCTTCACGATATTTTTACCCATTTTTTTGGCCGCTTTATATCTTTTTACCGTTCAACCTGGCATGTTTAGAGATGGTGCATTGCTTCTTTTGTGTTTTCTGGGCACTGTCTCCTCTGCTCAAGGACTCCTCGTGAGCTTTTTCATTATGGGATTTTTTCTGTTTGAAGCGTTTACGCATGGGTCACGTCGTATCCTCTCTCTGGTCCTCGCAGGAGTGAGTTTTATGCTTGCAGTGACGTATTTCTGGGGATATGATTTTTCTCCCCTTCAGGACAAGGATAGAGTTTTGCTGACAATTGGTGACTACATCGCATTTGCTGCGCATTTGATCAATGCGACTGTCGGGTATCAGGATGTTGCATTGTGGAGTGGCATTTTACCTTCCCTCATGCTTTTTTCTCTCGGAGCGTCTACGATCTTATTATTCTTCAAAGCGAAAATACAGGGCTACGTTGTTTTTTCCTTAGTGTTGTTTTCAGTATTATTGACGGCCGCCCTGTCTTACAACCGCATTCCTTTAGGATTTGACTTGGCGAAAAATTCCAGATACGCAACGTTATTTATTCCTTTCTATTTCGGGCTCTATATGCTGCTGTATTCCATGCCTCTCAGACTAAGGAATGCAGCTGTGGGAGTAACGATTACTCTTTACGTGTTTGTTTCGGTAGCGCACTACGGTGATGTATTGCGATTTGCCAAAGACGAATATGAAGCCCGTGAAGAGTTTCGCCGTTGCTATACCGCCAATGGCAATATGCTTGACTGTCCCGGAAACTTAAGCGAGCAGGCAAATATACAGCGTACCCTCGAGTTCGCCAAGGAAAAGAATATAAGTATTTTTCATTGACGTATCGCCAGGCGGGATCATGTTGTTGGCGCTCATCTGTGCGTGTATACTTGGGCCTAACATCGGAAGATGATTCGTTTTCTATCTCTTGTTATAGCAAATATTGTCATTGCTGCCTTTCTGCTTCTCGTTTTTGAGGGAACGATGAGTTGGGCGGCTTTTTTTCGTGCTTTCGTAAAAGAAGGAGTGGTTGCGGAAAACAGGCACACAAAATACGATCCGATTATCGGGTGGGTGAACCGTCCGGGCGCAGTTATAAAAGATGTGTACGGTCCGGGGAAGAATATGACCATTCTCGATGACGGAACGCGTCTTACCTCCCGAACCAGGGATGCCAAACCAGGCCTTATTTGTTCGGGTGATTCCTTAACGCTCGGGTACGGAGTCGATGATCTTGATGCGTGGTGCGCCGGCCTCACTTCGTTTGGGTGGCATACCGTCAACATGGGTCAGGGAGGGTATGGCCTGGATCAGAGCTACCTCTGGTACAAAATCGGCGCTGCGAAGATACAGCATGACGTACACCTGGCAGCGTTTTTCACAGGAGGTTTATATCGCGCGTCTCTCACAGATTTCATCGGGTACGGCAAGCCCATACTAAAAGTGGTTGACGGAAAGCTTGTGGAAACGAATATCCCGGCACCCCGTCCGAATGAACTCAAACGATTTGCTCTCATTCATGAGAAGTCGATGATGAAGCTTGCGACCGTGCGATTATTTAGAACGTTTGGCAAGAAAGCAGGAAGAGACGCGGTTTTTTTGGGATCTGAGGAGGCGCCCCTTGTTGTCGCGATTACTACTGCCATGGCTGATTTGACCCGCGAACGAGGCGCCCGGTTTATAGCTGTTATGCTTCCTACCTTAGAAGATTATTACGACCACACGAATTATGAAAACATGCGGTCTTTCGTCGAGGCAGTGGGGAAAGAGAAGGGATTTGAGGTTATAGACGTGGGGAGTTCTTTATTTGACATCAAGAAAAGTGACATAGACGCATATTTCATCGCAGAAGGAGCCGTGCCGTATTTCGGTGCAGCCGGTCATTATTCCGAGAAGGGCAATGCGTTCGTTGCCCAAGTGGTCGGACAAGCGCTTGATGCTATCTGTGCTGCGAACGAAACAGGAAAACATGTCTGTCAGTAATAATGTGTTGAAGCCGGATTCCTTCATGCCAACCGCAAGACGCGCGTCTCGTGTGTGGTTAGTCGTTATTCTTTTGGTCGGTTTGTTTCTTCGGGTGTATCGGTTTTCTGATTTCATGGAAATAGACGGGGATCACGCCCGGGACATTTTGGTGGCGAAGCATATTGTTGAATTCGATGAAGGATTCCGGACGGCTCCGTACGCGTTCGGCGCAGGAGGTTTGATAAACAATTCGCCGGTGTTTTACTGGATTTTGGCAGGAATGTGGCTTGTTTCCCGATCCGCACTTGGTATGGGCATGTTTTTTGCTTTGACCAATGCAGCCGCCATAGGACTTGCGTATGGCGCAGGATTACTGATGGGAGGGATACGAACGGGATTGATATTTTCGTTTTTCATAGGCATCAGTTCGTTGTTGATCCGGGACGCGCATGGCATTTGTCAGACGTGTTTTATGCCAGTTAATACCCTCATCTCTTTGTTTTTTATGGCGCTTTTTGCGCTGAAGAGCAGTCACTGGTCGATGATCGCGTTTGTCACGTCGTTATTTTTCGGTGTGCACATTCACCAGTCTTTCTTACCGTTTTTCGTCGTAGGTTTGGTGTGGGTTGCATGGCGCTATATCCGGAGCCCCAGAAGAGCAATTATTTTTTTCACAATCATCTCGGTGCATGTATTCCTTTGGGCGCTTGTTACGAAGAATGATATACATGTAGTTCGGCGGTATTTTGATCTTGTAGCGGTGCAGGGGGGCACGTTTTCCTTTCTCACGTTTCCCCTTCGTGCATGGCAAAGCGTGTATACACTGATCCCGCAGTTTCCCGGCAGCGTTTCTTGGGTATATCTTGGTGTCGTCATTGCGCTCTTTCTTCTGGCGTTTCGCACCCGCACCGGGAAGAAATGGACTCCAGACATGCTCGCTTTGTTTGCCGTCATTTTGATGTATGGCGTCTATCGGCAGGAGGGGGGAGCGCCGTTGCCCGCGCACTATCTCAAGGTTGCGTCTGTCGTTTTTCTTTTTATTCTTAGTTATTACAGTGCTGTGTTCGTTCGGAATAGAGCGATTCTTCTGGGTTTCGTCGGCGTGACAGGAATATTGTTAGGAGCGGGTAATATGAGGTATTTCGGACCAGCAGGCGGCAATTATAAAGATCATTATCAGGTAACCGTGCGTGCGCTTGAGGATGCTCCCACGAAATTTTACGCAAATTATTTAAGTGATCGCCCTGACTCGTGGCGGTATATCGGAAATGCATCACCGCAGTGGTTATTCCTTGAGGATATACGCAAAACGAAGATCGTAGCGATAGAGGAGGGGGCCAATAGTTTTTCGTTGCCACCCATAGAACCAGACGCAGTAATCTATTTGACGTGCATCAACAATCTGGGGAGTCAGTGGGAGAACGAAATGTCATATAGGGTTAAATGCATTGATCCGTTTGTTTCCCAGTTTTCCCAGCAACTTGGCAATCGTTTTCTATCACAGTTGCCGCCGCTTTACGGACAAAACGGTCACACCTATCGCATGTACCGATATGCGCCGTGAGGAAGCACGCTCCCCTTGACATTATATTAGCATATGCTAATATATATCCATGACGATAGATTTGTACGGTGCTTTTGGAAATAAAGTGCGGGCAAAACTTATTTTGTGCCTGTCCCGTAAATCCAAAAACGTCACGGAGCTTATTCAAACCTGCGGATTGTCGCAGTCGGCGGTATCCCAGCACTTGTCGAAACTGAAAAAGGCAAGAATCGTAAAAACCCAGAAAGTCGGTTTGGAGGTGCATTATTCGCTCCGGTCCCAGAAAGCAGCAGAAATTAGTCGGCTTTTACATACCCTTGAGAAGGAGGTTCTATGAATTATTCGAAGGTAATCGTGTATGCAACGACCACGTGCCCATACTGTACGATGATTGCCCAGTGGCTGACCGATAAGAAAGTGGCGTTTGAAAAAATACTCGTTGACCGAAACGAGGAAGCCGCCATCCACATGGTTCGAAAGACGGGCCAGATGGGCGTGCCGGTGACAGAGATTCAGTATGCGGATAGAAATCCGGAGTTTATCATCGGCTTTAACCCGCCGCAGCTCTCCTACATGTTGGGATTGTCATAACAAGAAAGCCCGTGTGATAAGATGTGCGTACCATGATGACGTTGGCTCAGCTTGAACAAGAAGTGCGCGCAATAAAAAGTCGAAACGCAAAAGTAGAACGAGACAAGCGGTGGGAGACCAGTGCTACGAGGAAAATTCTTCTTACGGTTTTCACCTACCTTGCGATTGCGATATATCTTCGGGCTATTTCCGTTGACCGTCCGTGGGTGAATGCGATAGTTCCTGCGATCGGATTTTTCCTCTCGACACTGACGCTCCCGCTTTTTCGAGCTTTATGGGAGGCGTATATCGATCGGTCGTAAGCGAACGACTCCTGTATAATACAGACAATGGAAATACGGGTGGCTCCACAGCGAATGTTATTTATCCCCGATGCGTTGTCGTTCGAGCAAGCAAAAAAAATTTCGTGGGAGAAGAAAATTACCGCATTCGGAGCGCTAACTCATATTACGAGTTTTCTTTCCCGTCCGAAAGATGAAGACTTCCGTCTTAAATATAGCGAACACAGGTATCAGCCGTTTTGGCATGTTGCTGTCAACGCGCGGTATGTGTACGAAAGAAACGCCCAGTATCAGGTCCCCGCAAGCGGCGCTGAGGTTGGGGCGGTGACCCATAACGGTACACGATTCGAGGTCACCAACGGTCACTTCCATATTCCCGTTACCGAGCACTGTAAGCAGGAGGAATCGGAGGAAGTCTTTGTGGATGGCGTGAATGGTAAGGCAAACCCATTGCTTCACACGTACCTTTCCCATTCTCCAAAAATCGTAAAGCGGGCCATAGAGAAAGAGGTGCCGCCAAAGTCTATCGTGGTTCCTCCGCAATCGCGCGTGTCGGCTCTTATGCGTGATTCGCTATCAAAAATGATAAAAGGTATTCAGGCGGATACAATTTTAGAAGAGCATGTCGAAGTTACTTGCGTCGATTTGTACTATCACCCCGTGTACGCATTCCAATACACATGGGTACCAAAAGGGAAAGACGCTATTGTCGAGGTGGACGGATTAACCGGTGAAGTGTCGACAGGTTCGCGTGTGTTTTCGGAGTATATTGGCAACGTGCTTGACCCGAATTTCTTATTTGATGTCGGAGCGGACGCAGCGGGACTCCTGATCCCCGGCGGAAGCATAGCAGTGAAGGTCGCGAAGAAATACATCGATTCCAAAAAGAAAGCATGATTACCTGTACGTTTGAGAACGGAAATCAGGCTCGCCTTCGTCATGTGGTCGTCCATATGGTCGTTGAGAAGGACGGCCAGATTCTTCTGGTGAAGCGTGCAGGCGACATTTTAGAGACCGGCAAATGGAGTCTCCCCAGCGGTTTTCTTGATCGCGACGAAACGGCCGGCCAAGGGGCGCTACGGGAGCTTAAAGAAGAAACGGGATGGGACGGAGAAATTCTTACGCTTTTCCGCGTGAACACTCAGCCCACAAGACCCCATGAAGACCGCCAGAATGTGTCGCTTGATTTTCTCGTGCGTCCTATCCGAATGACGGGAGTTCCGGACGGGGAGAATTCGAACATTGAGTGGATCGATATAGCCGATCTCCTCCCGTTTTCCGAGTTTGCATTTGATCACGGGGAAACAATCCAATACTATCTGAAGTACCGGAAAGTGAAATTTCCGCTGCCCATAATCGACTGACATGAAATACGTTGATCTGACTCATACATTTATTGACAAGATGCCGGTGTTTCCCGGCGATCCTGAGACGAGCCTCACCCAGGTAACGTCGGTTGCAAAAGAAGGGTATACCGATCATAAGCTGACAACGGTCATGCACGTCGGCACGCATATGGATGCGCCGCTTCACATGATTGAGGGCGGGAAATACATGTCCGAGATGCCCGTCGAACGGTTTGCCGGCCAGGGCGTTCTTTTGGACGTGCGAGGGAAGAATGTCATAGAGGCCGATGTCCTTTCTGGCGTCGTTATGCCGAAGGGAGCCGTTGTCCTTCTTCTCACCGGTATGGCGGATGTGTATGGGAGTGATACGTATACTAAGACGTATCCGCGCATTACCGAAGCCTTCGCGAAAGGTGTCGTATCTGCAGGTGCTCATATACTTGGCATGGACATTCTCAATCCCGATACCGAGGAGTCGTACCCCATCCATAAGATTCTTTTGTCTCATGACGTTTGTATTATCGAAAATATGACGAATCTTGAATCGCTTGTCGGGGCGGACGATTTCGAAATTCTTGCATTTCCCATGAAGCTTCGCGCAGACGCAGCACCCGTGCGGGTGGTTGCCCGTATCCGCTAATTGTTAGACCTTCGCTGTGTTTCATGCTATCCTTCGCCTGCCATGAATGACATAGAGGAAATCAAATCCCGGCTGAACATCGTCGACATTGTCGGCAAGCGTGTAAAACTGAAAAAGGCAGGTCGGAACTTCAAGGGATTGTGTCCGTTTCATTCCGAAAAAAGTCCTTCATTTGTCGTGTCTCCAGATCGCCAGATTTTCCACTGTTTCGGCTGCGGTAAGGGAGGAACGATATTTGATTTCGTCATGGAGTACCACCATGTGGATTTCGCGGAAGCACTTGAAGATTTGGCAGCAGAGGCGGGCGTCACCCTGACTAAGCGGTTTGAGGGGTCGAAAGAGGCAGGGCTGAAGGAAAAATTATATGCAGTGAATCATCTGGCGAGCGAGTTTTATCATTATATCCTCACGAAACACGCGCTTGGGGAAAAAGGGCTTCTCTATCTGAAAGGAAGAGGCATATCGGATAAATCGATTGCCACATTCTTACTCGGGTACAGCCCGAACAGTTGGGAGGGGTTATACCGGTTTTTGCGCAAAAAAGGGTTTGACGATGAGCTTATGGAAAAGGCAGGTCTCGTTATTCGAAGTCAAAGATCGAGTTCGGGGACGGCGCGGTATTACGATCGGTTCCGAGGCAGAATTATGTTTACGCTCAAGGATCATCGGGGGAACGTCGTTGGGTTTGCCGGACGCGTGCTTGATCCGACCGCAAAGGAAGCCAAATACATCAATACGTCAGAGACGCCCGTGTATGTGAAGAGTAACGTGCTGTACGGACTAGAGGTGACGAAAAACGCAATCGTGAAAGAAGGATCGGCGATCCTTATGGAGGGAGAGCTTGACGTTATTTCATCCTTCCAGGCAGGAATCGGAAATGCAGTTGCTATCAAAGGAACCGCGTTAACTGAGGGACATGTGCGGCTACTGAAGCGGTTTACCGATCGGCTCGTGTTTGCGCTGGACAGTGATATGGCCGGAGACGCTGCCGCGCGACGCGGCATTGAGATTGCTGATCGGGAAGGATTTGACATGCGCGTCGTTGCACTTCCTTCGGGGAAAGATCCTGACGAGGCGGCCAGAGAGAATGCGCCGCTTCTGAAAAAAGCGATCAAAGACGCAGCTCCTGTGTACGATTATTTCCTTGACTCGGCGGTCGGACGGTTTGATCCGGCTTCTGCCTATGGTAAGAAGAAAATTAGTGAAGAGCTCCTGCCGGTTCTTGCCCGGATTGAAAACCCCATAGTCCAACATCACTACGTGAAGAAGTTAGCGCAAACGATCGGGTCATCAGAGGATATCGTCGCCGAGAGCATGAGACGAGTGGCGCGCGGACAGGATCGCCCGAGGGACGTGAAGGAGACTGAGGTAAGTGCGTTTACCCGGCCGGAAAAGCTGGAAATATACATTCTTGCCCTTTTATTGCAAGGGAAGACCGTCGATTTATTTGAAGAACTGCAGGAAGCCAATCTCCTTCCGGAGTTCGTTCATCCGGTAGTTCACAAGATTATCGATCAGCTCGCACGATTTTTGACTCCGCCTGAAGATTCGCCGCCGGCAAAGAAGATATTCCTTATAAAGGATTTTGCTGATAGTCTCGCTCCGGAGCTTCTCACAACGCTCGATGAGGCGTTTTTGTGGGATATTGAGGACCTTCTCGCTGATGAAGAGCGTTTCGCCCGCGAGTGGGTAAATGCACTGCGTGAATTTAAGAAGGTGGTTATCCGCAGGAAAATTTATGATCTTACCCGCACAGCGCAAGAAGAATCCACTCAATCGAAAGCATCGCTCATACAAAAACAACTCCAGACATTGTCAGCGAGTCTTAAAAGCCTGGAAAAATCAGGCTAAACCTGGTATACTACCCGTATCAAGCGAAGTCGTTTGTTGGATCCGTCACCGAAGTGTAGGCTTTTGTGATAGGATTTCCTGCAAAGACTTTCGGTACCATTATGGCAAAAACTCGTACTCCCGCATCAGTTGCTGACCTAGTTAGAGAAGGAAAAGAAAACGGCTTCGTCACCCAGGAAGATATCCTTTTTTTATTCCCTAAGCCGGAAGACCACATCAAGGAGCTTGACGGGTTGTGCGACAAGCTTATCCGAGCGGGTATTGACGTTTTTGAAACCACGTCCCAGGATACGGAGCGCGAAGGAAGCAAAAGCATCCAGGATCTCGAAAGGGAGATTGAAGCGCTCGCCAAAGCTAGTAGCGAAGGCGTATCTGATCCGGTGCGCATGTACCTCAAAGAAATTGGGCGAATTCCTCTTCTGACATTCGCCGATGAGATGTATCTTGCCAAGCGCTATGAAAAAGGCGACCGGAAGGCAAAAAAGAAACTCATCGAAAGCAATCTGCGTCTTGTGGTCTCCATCGCGAAAAAGTATATCGGCCGGGGTATGAGCCTTTTGGATCTTATTCAGGAAGGGAATCAGGGACTTATCAGAGCTGTTGAAAAATACGATTGGCGCAAGGGATTTAAGTTCAGCACCTACGCCACGTGGTGGATCCGTCAGGCTATTACCCGGGCCATTGCCGATCAGGCGCGTACCATCCGTATCCCGGTTCACATGGTGGAAACCATTAACCGGTTTGTTCGAGCCTCGCGACGTCTCATGCAGGATTTAGGCCGCGAACCGACGCCTGAAGAGATAGCCAGGGTCATGGAGGTTGATGTGACGAAAGTGCGTGAGATCATGAAGGTCTCCCAGGAGCCAACGAGCTTGGAGACGCCGGTTGGGGATGAAGAAGATAGTCACTTGGGAGACTTCATTTCCGACCCCGGCCCCACACCATATGAGCAGACGAGCCGTCAACTTCTGAAAGAACACATGGAAGAAGTGCTCACAACACTATCCGATCGGGAGAAAAAGGTACTTATCCTTCGTTTTGGCCTGGAGGACGGCCGGCCGCGGACGCTCGAAGAAGTCGGAGCCCAGTTTGGGGTTACCCGCGAGCGTATACGCCAGATAGAGGCCAAAGCACTTCGGAAATTGCGCCACCCCTCGCGCAGTAAGAAGCTGAAAGACTATCTTGAATAGATTGTGGTCGTTACGGGAGGAAATACTTCACCGTATACATGAGGAGCGCAAATCCGGCAACCACGATAAATGCGACTCCAAACTGAATAATCACGCTTTCACTCGGGTGTTTCGCTTTTTTTGCGTGATGATGTTTGCGGGCAGATTTTTTCATACTTCCTCCTTCTTCTAGCATAAAGAAACCGGGTGAAACTTGTCAATCGTATTGTTTCAGTTGTGTGATTTCCCTTATGATAGAAGAAGCGCAAGTGTGGTTGCGCTTACTGCCTATGGGGATGAGCGATGACGAATTGAAACAGATCATAACAGACGGCCGGGTGCTTACCGAAGCTGAGCTTCAGGCGGGCGTTGAATACGCCAAGTCAGCAGGGATACCTCTTTCAGAGGCTCTTCTTCAAAAGAACATAATCACCGACGGAAATTTAGGAAAACTTATCGCATCTTCTTTGGGCGTGCCCTTTGTCAACCTTGCCGATATAAGCATTTCGGACGCGGTTTACCGTCTCGTTCCCGATAAGTTTGCCCGTATCCACAAGATTGTTCCATTTGCCCGCGACGCCGAAGGCGTGAAGGTAGCAATGGCTGATCCCAGTGATAAGCAGGTTGTTGCCGCGATGGAGAAAAAGACCCAGCAGCGTGTTGCAGTGTATTACGCCACAGAGCGCGACATTCGTAACGCCTTGCAGCTTCATAAACGCGACGTGCAGACGTTATTCGACGAACTTCTGAAGAAATATAAACGGGAAGATGAGGCACCGGTATCGGCAATTGTAGATCTGCTTTTGCATAGCGCGGTTGACGAAACTGCCTCAGATATTCACATCGAGCCAGGAGAAACGGATTCACTCGTTCGCTACCGAATCGACGGCATCCTTCATGACGTGCTGCATTTCTCAAAGGTGCTCCATAGTCAGGTGGTCAGCCGCATTAAGGTATTGGCCAATCTTCGTACCGATGAACACTTGGCTCCGCAGGACGGAAAGATGCGTATCAGATATGAAGACGAATCGGTGGACATCCGCATTTCCATAATCCCAATGGTAGAAGGAGAAAAAGTGGTGATGCGGTTATTGGTTTCCCATTTCCGCGTGTTTAGCTTCGCAGATTTGGGCATGGAGGAAGATGCTGTGGCGAAGGTGACTGCGGCGCTTCACAGATCCTATGGGATGATTCTTTCGACCGGTCCGACGGGGAGCGGAAAAACGACATCTATTTACGCGATGCTTAAAACGCTTAACGTGCGGGAGAAAAACATTACAACCATCGAAGATCCCGTAGAGTACCGTGTGAAGGGAGTCAATCAAATTCAGGTGAACCCGAAAACGAACCTCACATTTGCAAGCGGATTGCGGTCAATTTTGAGACAGGATCCCAATATCATTTTTGTAGGAGAAATTCGGGATTCGGAAACCGCCGGAATTGCGATCAACGCAGCACTAACAGGACATCTGGTCGTTTCCACGCTGCACACGAACGATGCTGCCACCTCGCTTCCCAGACTAACCGACATGCATATCGAACCGTTTTTGGTGGCCTCAAGCGTGAATCTTATCATCGCTCAACGTTTGGTGCGGAAAATTTGCGACTACTGCCGTGTGTCAACAACGATCACGGAGGCAGAACTGCAAAAAAGTTTGCCTGCTGCAGTCATTGCGAAACACTACATTCCTTCGGGCGCCAATAAGGAAATCAGGGTGTATAAGGGGCAGGGATGTAAAAACTGCCATTTCACGGGGTATGCAGGAAGGGTCGGAATTTTTGAAATTTTGGAAGTGTCCAAAGAAATCCGCAAGCTCATTACGGAACGAAAGGATAGCGATATGATCGCTCAAAAGGCTATAGAAGAAGGCATGATGACCATGCTTGATGACGGACTTCAGAAAGTTTCCAAAGGAATTACGACTATCGAGGAGATTTTGAGAGTCACAAAGGTTGAATCCATATGAAATCCGCGTCAATCTGGCTTCCAAATTCAGAAAAGCTCGGACTGTTGTCCAATCTGTCAACGATGGTGAACGGGGCTTAACGCTTGCTGAAGCAGTTGAGTCGATGCTCGAGGATTCAACCGGCAATATGCGCATAGTTCTTAAGGGCATTGCCGAAGATATCAATCAAGGAAAGCCGCTTCATAGCGCGCTTTCCAAATTTCCGAGAGTCTTTGACTCAGTTACCGTGGCGATTATCAAGGCAAGCGAAGAATCCGGAACGATAGACGTCGTTCTTAAGGACGTAAAAAACACCATAAAAAAAGATATCGAATTCAGCGATAAAATCCGATCCGCGCTTACATACCCCGCCGTTATCGTCGTTGTGTTTCTTGGGGTGTTGGCGCTGTTGTTGACGTTCGTGATTCCCAAGATTGCCGATGTTTTTTTGCGGCTGAAAGTGACGCTTCCGCTTCCGACACGTATTTTGATTGCCGTTTCAAATCTCATTCTTCACTATACAATTCCAACACTCGTGGTTTCTTTCCTTGTCATTGGTATCCTAATTTTGCTTTACAGAAAGCAGCGGAAACTGTTCGTGAACGTTATGCTCAATCTTCCATACGTGTCTTCGATTGCCCGGCAAATTGATTTGACGAGATTCTCCCGAAGCATGTATCTTCTTCTTGCTTCAGCGATTCCTCTGTATAGCGCCCTTGAATTAACACAGGCCGTTGCCGTAAAAGGGGAGGTTCGGGAGGCAATTATCCGGGCCCGCGAGTACGTCGCAAGCGGCAAGCGCCTGGCAGACGGTCTGCGGGGGCAAAGGGCCATTCCATCTCTTATGGTGAAAATTATCGAGGTCGGCGAGCGAAGCGGATCATTGGATAAATCGATGTCAGACCTTGCGGAGTACTTCGACTATCAGGTTTCCACGACCCTGCAGTATCTTATGACGCTTCTTGAGCCCATCATCCTGGTAATGGTCGGTGTTGTTGTCGGAGGCATGATGATGGCAATCATCGCGCCTATCTATAACCTTATCGGTCAGGTTGGCGAGTTTTAGAGGATTCTATTGCCTCCCTCACGCTTGCAACCAGTTGGGGAGGAAGCACATCCGCTTTCAGTACGTAAGAATAGGCACCCTGTGATTTGGCTTTTTCTACCATCGGATCATGATCCAGGTTGGTGAGAAGAATGATTGGTCCATTGGGTTGATCGGGGGGATTTTCCTTAAGACTTGTGAGAACGCCCAAGCCATCCAGTTTCGGCATCATGATATCCAAAAGGACTGCGTCATACCCTCCGTTTTTCAAATGTGACAAGCCAAGTTCGCCGTTTTCTGCCGTTGTAACCTCAAAGCCTTCTCCTTTAAAGACTTCTTCGTACAAATCGCGGATAAACGGATCGTCATCGACTATGAGAAGCCGCTGTGTCATGGTTCCTATATTATATCGAAAAATTCCCAAGCACAAATTTCACATACGCGCTATAATAGGTTCCTTGAAAGCGGACTCATTCGTTTCATGAACGATACACGACTATTTATTGTTGATCGACTCGTTGCCCAAACGCCACAAAACATCCTCCTATCGGGATCGTCTCTCACCTTTTCGCAAATCGTTGCGGGCGCACGAAGTGTTATCCCCGTTTCATTTACCCGCGATCGGAGGGTGCGGGGACGAATGCAGGCAAGTTATGTTCAGATGATTGACCAGGTGAAGCGCGGTATTCCGATATACGGATGCAATACCGGATTCGGTGCGCGGGCACAGACGATTCTGAACAAAGGGTCGGCCGCCGAGCGTCTCGCGCAAGCAAGATCAATCTCAGAGAGCATCATCCACACGGACGTAACTGTTGGCCCTGAGCTTGCCTCCGAAGTGACGCGCGGGGCAATGCTTATACGCATGAACATGCTCTTAAACGGCGTGTCTGCAGTAAGGCTTTCTGATCTGGATATTTATCGGCGTGTGCTGAATGCCGGGATTACTCCGGTGGTTCATGCATACGGAGGATTGGGAGCTTCAGGAGATCTTGCCCACAACGCTCGGGTTCTTTCAGCGATCCGTCAGATACCCGGTGTTGCTGCACGCGATAGTAGGGGAAAGAAATATGAAGCCCGATATCTTCTTCGGAAACACAAGATTCCGGCACTGGTATTGGAGCCCAAAGCGGGATTGGCGTTCGTCAATGGAGATAATTTTTCTACTGCAGCCGCTGCTCTGATTGCCGCAGATGTCATTGCTTATACACTTATTGAGGATGTAGTGGGTGCTATGGTTGTTGAAGTACTCAAAGGTACGAATAGATCATTTCACCCGTTTCTTTCACAAGTGCGCGCGCACCCGGGTCAGAAAGAAGTCGCTCAAACATACGCGATGCTTCTTTCTGGAAGTAAGCTTGCCTATCAGGAGATGAAAGGTCATGTGTTGCGACCATCTGGAGTGAAAGTGCAGGACGCATACAGTCTTCGATGCATTTCGCAGGCAGAAGGAGTAAATAGGGAATTACTCCAATGGATCCTTAGCACTATCGAAACAAACGCAAATTCAGTTTCTGACAATCCCTTATGGATAGATCCGCCGCGCACGACACCCGGCGAAGAACCATGGCAATGGGTGAGCGGCGGAAATTTTTTGGCGCAACATATGGGAGAGTCAATCGACATGATGCGCAAGATGATAACGAGGTTTATCAAAAGAAACGACAGACACCTCCATCGACTGGTCAGTCCGCATGAAAACAACGGCTTGCCCCCGAATCTCTCTGATCCCAAGGCGATCTCATCGTGTGCGTTTAAGGGAATACAGCTTGAATCAGGCATGTTTGATGTCTATTCGATGACTCTTGCGCAACCGGTGACGACGCTGTTTGGAATTCATGAAGAGTCCAATCAGGATATCACCGTGCATTCGCTGACTTCAGCAATACTTGCATGGCAGAATTTAGAAGTGTTGCGCTATTCCCTTGCAATGATGCTTATTGCGGTTTGTCAGGCTGTCGATTTGCGCGGGGGGCCGGACCTTCTTGCACCGCGGACACGTCCGGTGTATGAATTCGTCAGGTCACGGGTTGCCTATGTTGGTAAAGAGCGTTCGCTTGCTCCGGATATAGAAAAGATCGCGTCCACTATTGCGACTGGCGAGGTAAATGCGCTTCTTCGAACAAATGTATTTTCCGGGTTGCCGTAACTATGCAGCGGGAACATGCATTACTGATGCGTGCGTGGTTTGCCCGAAGTGGAAACGGGAGCACTGCGCATATTGAACGTGAAAGCCAGAAAAGGGCGCTTGGTCTGTTTCACCGCGCTGCAAAGAGCGTCCCTGCTTATGCCGATTTTCTTCAGAAGCACAAGTTGCATCCTTCTCGAATTGCGCGATTTGCTGACTTCCGGGACGTTCCGCAAACAACGAAGGAGAATTATGTTTCCGTGTATGATGCATCTTCCCGTTCATGGGAGGGGAAGCTTTCCGGCGCAAACATGATTTCCACGAGTTCCGGGACGACAGGACAGCCGCATTATTGGCCGCGTTCTCTCAGACATGATCTTGACGGCGCAGCGGTACATGAGTTTTTCCTGCAGAATATTTTTGATATTAAACACCACTCGACGCTGTTCGTGAACGGATTTGCCTTGGGCAATTGGATTGCAGGAACATTTACCTTTACATCAATAGCACTCGTATCCTGGAAAGACTACCCGCTTACCATGATGACGCCGGGGTACGATCGGGAGGCAATTCTTCGGATTCTTGCTGATATTTCCCCTCGGTTCGATCAAACAATAATTACCGGTCATGCACCGTTTCTGAAAGAGATTGCAGAGGCAATCCATGAGAAGAGACTCGAGAAGCGCGTAATCATTAAGTTTTTAGGGACCGGTCAGGGGATTACGGAATCCTGGCGTTCGTACGTGAGTTCTCTTGTGGGAGGGCGTGATCCGTTGAGGACCATTATTAACCTCTATGGATCGGCAGACGCGTCACTTATGGGGCATGAGACCCCGGTAAGCATAGCGATTCGGAAAACCATCGACCGGCAAGGCACCGCGCGAAGTTATTTCGGAAGCGACCGGTTGCCGTCACTGTATCAGTATGATCCCCGGTATACGTATTTTGAAGCAGTAGACGAAGAATTATGTGTTACGAAAGACAGTGGAGCACCACTTATCCGGTATAACATCCACGACAAAGGTGGCGTTCTTCCTTTCGGGCATTTATGGGAAAAGGCGGGTGACAGAAGACTGATGCAGTCAGAGATCACTTTTCCCTGGGAGCTTCCGTTTGTATATCTTTTCGGGAGAGAAAAATTCATGGCAAAGATATACGGCGCGAATATCTATACCGAGCACGTGCAGCAGGTGGTTGACCACCCCACACTTCAAAGATACCTGACGGGACGGTTCCTTCTGGAAACGTCATATGATGCGAAGCAAAACCCTATTCTTATCGTTCGCGTTGAAACCGCCCCGAATCATGCCCGTGACCGGAAACTGAAGGAACAGATACGGGAAGCGTTTATGCGCGAAGTGACCCGTATAAATAGCGAGTATCGGTTTGTTCTCAAAACAATGGGGAAGAAAGCCGAACCCAAAATCGAGCTCTGTGAGTTTGGGAAGACGACATATTTCCCCCTTGGAGTCGTGAAGAAAACCAGTTAATGAAACCGTTAACGAAGAAACAGCGACTTTATGTCTCCCAAGAATGGGGAACGGAACTTCCGTTCTTCCAAAGGCGCACGGGGTCAGGAAAAGGAGATCCGCTGTTTGAATTATCGACCGCCCGCAACAGACAGTTGATAGACGACGGCCAGCAGCAGCGTCTTGCCAATACAACGGTTGCATTTTTCGGATTATCGGTAGGCAGCCATGCGGCAGAAACGTGGGCCATCCTTTCCCGTGCGCGATGTATCAAGCTCGCTGATCCCGACACGATTGCCCCTACGAATCTCAACCGGATATGTGTCGGCTGGTCCAAGATCGGGCACGCGAAAACAGATGTCGTAACTCAACTGATTTCTGACATGCTTCCGCATGCGAAGCTATTCGTGCTGACGAAGACGGATCCTCGCTCGATGGAGCGTTTCTGTCTTCGTGCGCCGCGGGTTTCCTGCATCGTCGATGAGATCGATGACATCGAAGGAAAGCTTGTGCTCAGACGGATTGCACACGCGCTGTCTATCCCGCTTATTTCCGCGGTTGACGTTGGGGACAATGTTTTCCTTGACGTTGAACGGTATGACCAGAAGCCCGTCCCGCGATATTTTTTGGGGCGACTGCCGCACGTTGAATCGATTCGCTTCAACGTGCTCTCGCGGGCACAGAAAGCAAAGCTCGTTATTCAGCTCGTCGGACTTGAGCATAATAGTGCGCTCATGCTTTCATCGCTTCTGTCTATCGGAGAGACCATCGCCACCTGGCCGCAGCTTGGGTCAACCGCCACGGTTGCGGGAGGATTGGTCGCAACGACCATCAAGCGGATTATCCTGGGAGAGCCGGTGAAAAGCGGGCGATATGTTTTTGATATGGACGCGTTTTTTTCTTCCGGCCGTATCAGTGACGACCCGCAGGTTAGAAAACTTCGTCGCAGAATCAGCAGGCAATTAGGTCTCCCGTAAGCGTGATACTATACGTATATGCCTGCTCTGGAATTGGTGAGTGTTGTTATTGCTACGCTCGGCAATATATTTCTGGGATTGTTCACGCTTCTTAAGAATCCCAAGAGCGCCACGGGGAAGTTGTTTTTCTCCTTCACCTTTGTGTTGGCTCTATATATCGCGTTTAATTACACGGCGACACATCAAACTACCGATGCGGGGGCCGCGTTTTGGGTGCGACTTGTGATGACCAACGCGATTGGGATTAATGTGCTTTTCTATTTGCTGGTGGATACGTTTCCTTCTTCGAGAATCCGCACGAAACCGCTCATTTTGTGGGCGTCAGTGTTAGTAAGCGCGCTTCTTGTTCCCATGACCCAGACAGATCTTATTTTTTCTTCCGTGAGTCTAAAAAACGGCGCCATCCAGTCGACGCCGGGTATCGGTATGGGCGCATTTTTGCTCCACACGATTGTGTACTTGGGGGGAGGTTTTCTTTGGCTCGTATCGCGGTTTCGTAAAAGCCGCGGGATCGAAAAAACGCAGACCCGGTTTTTCCTGGTTGGGACCATATTTATGTTTCTCTCGCTTTTGATCACGAATCTTGTTTTCGTTGTCGTATTTAACAACACCGCATTCGTCGGGCTTCTACCCCTCTATACGCTCGTTTTTGTGGGATGTATCAGTTATGCCATGGTGCGGCATCGGTTTTTGGATATTAACGTTCTGGTCGTTCGGATCGTCGTGTATACGATTCTGATTGCGATTATCGCGGTGGGTTTTTCTTTGACGATATCAGCGGCAAGCCGTTTGTTTCTCAATATCAGTTTTACCCGGAGTGAGCAGGTGACCCTCATCCTGCTTACCGTCGTTATTAGCCTTCTGTTTCAGCGCATACGGCATATGGTGGAGCGTCTCACGGATCGGGTGTTTTTCAAGGGACGGTACGTGACGAATGACGTATTGGGAGCACTCAGTCACGTGATGGCCTCCACTCTGCGACTCGAGGATCTTTCCCACGGCCTTCTTGATATTCTTCTTGCTGACCTTCGCATTAGCCGGGGAGCGTTTGTTCTCATGCGCGATGGCGTAGTTACTGACGTACTAAGTCAGGGGTATCACCCGTTTCCCACGGTAGACGAAGAAGATATGAAGCTTCTTGCGGGCGCGAGGGCGATTCTGAATGTCGATGATCTCGAGACGGGAGTGCTCACGCAGGCGCTTGGTGCCCTGGGCGCCTCAATTGTCGTTCCGATGCGCACGGAAGGAGTCCTCATAGGGCTTCTTATTCTTGGGCCGAAATCTTCTGGGGATATTTACTCGTTTCAAGACGTATCGCTTCTGGAGATCTTTGCACCGGAATCTGCGGTTGCCATCCAAAATGCGCTTGCGTATGAAGAAATCCGCAGATTCAGCATAACGCTTCAGAAGGAAGTTGATCGTGCAACGGAAGATTTGCGTCAGGCAAATATCCGTCTGAAAGAACTGGATAAGCTGAAAGATGAATTTGTCTCATTGGCATCCCACGAGCTGCGGGCACCACTCACATCCATCCGCTCGTATTTATGGATGGCGCTATCCAACAAAGGGGGAGATCTTACTGAAAAACAAAAATTTTATCTGGATCGGTCATTCATCTCAACGAATCGGCTCATCGCGCTTGTCAACGATATGCTCAATATTTCCAGGATAGAATCAGGACGGCTCGCCATGCAATTTGAAAGAACCTCCGTATCCCAACTTGTGGATGAAGCAGTTGCCGAAGTACAGCCCAAGTTTGAAGAGCAGGGGCTGGTGTTTGTATCAAACGTTCGAAGCGGCCTTGCTGACGTTATCGCCGATAGGGATAAAGTAAAAGAAGTGCTTATCAATTTCTTGACCAACGCGATTAAATTTACGCCCAAAGGGGGCACGGTAACGCTTGATGCGCACCCCAAGGGAGAGGCTCTTGTTATCAGCGTTACTGATACCGGCATCGGGTTTACTGCACAGGATGGGCAGAAGCTTTTTAAGAAATTTTCGACTCTCTCCTCGTCAGATAAAATGCACGCATCCCAAAGCACTGGCTTGGGGCTATACATAAGCAGATCGATTATTGAAATGCACGGAGGGCACGTCAAAGCCGAATCGGAGGGCACAGGAAAAGGTGCGACCTTCAGTTTTACGCTGCCCGTATTTACTCCCGCGAGACTTGAGTCACTGCAGAAAAAATACGCATCAGAAGGGTTGGGAATAGTTCACTCGGCAGTTGAATGACAAACGCCATGAAACATACAGGGGGTTTTACGCTCGCGGAAATTGTTGTTGTCGGTTTTTTGGTAACAACGATGTTTCTGTTGGCTACGCAAACGCTGTTTCGCGGCCAGCGCAGTGCTACCCTTACGGAGGTATCCAGCCAGGTTGTGCGGGATTTGCGGGAGGCGCAGATTCAAGCGATGCAGGGAGTCGCCCCGGCAGATGGATCAATCGTTGACCGGTCGATACGTTTTGAGTCGGACCGGTACATTGTGTTCCCGGGACTCGTCTACGACAGCGGAAATGCAGAAAACCGTGTGGTTCCTTTGGATTCGTCAATGCGTTTTTCAGTAATTGCAGTGCCCGGAAATACTGTTACATTTATTCGAGGAAGCGGAGAAGTGCTCAGTTATACACCTGATTCTGACACCGTGGTTCTCCAAGATACATCGCTGAATAATTCCGTGACGATTAGCGTAAATAAGTATGGAGTCGTATCGACAACGAGACAATAACCGCATGAAATATACGAAAGGACAAACCATTATTGAGCTTCTGCTTGCAATGGCGTTTTCACTTATTTTTTTCCCTGCGCTTTTTACGATGTTTTTCCTTTCGCGCGAGGGGAAGGCGCAGCAGATAGAGCGCACACGCGCCATTGGATTGCTCACGCAGGCACAGGAGGCGATTCGAAATATCCGTGAGCGTGGTTGGGAGCAGTTTTCCCAGTTCGCAAACGGCACGTCGTATCATCCGACGATAGCAGGTTCGCAGTGGTCTCTGGCAAGCGGATCGGAAACGGTCGAGGAGTTTAACAGAAGCATCGTATTTTCATCCGTTTTACGGGATGCGTCCGGCGCGATCGTCACAACCGGCGGGACGGTAGATCTGTCTACCAGACGTGCGACAATTACCGTATCATGGGCGACACCCCTTCCCACGTCAGTTACCTCCGTCATATATCTGACAAGGCATAGTAATCAGCTGATAGTCGACACGACCGAAGAAGATTTCAATGCGGGAGAGACAACGCACACGAGTGTCGTGAATTCATCCGGCGGTGAGGTTGTCCTGGGTTCTACCGGGGGCTACGGCGACTGGTGTCAGCCGTCTCTCACGATCGCATCGCTTGATTTGCCCAAAAGCGGTGTTGCCAACGCCATTAGCGCTATTCAGGGAAAGATCGCGGCCGGAACTGGAGAGAACGCGTCGGGTGTATCTTACGCAAACGTGCTTGTTTCCGACCCGGCCTTCCCGACGGATCCCGTGGCATCCATATCCGGAACGTTTGACGGATATAAAACAAATGATGTATTCACCGAAAATGACTACGCCTACCTTGCTACCGACACCAACACCAAAGAGGTAGAAATTATCTCCCTTGCGCGCACCGACGCAAACGGAAAATATAGTGAGGCCGGTTACTTCAACGCACCCGGAAACGGAAACGCGGACGGCATCGTTACGTCAGGGAATGTAGGGTATATGGTCGGAGGAACGAAGCTCTATTCATTTGACTTATCCTCAAAAACTGGCTCCCGGCCAATTTTGGACGCAGACGGCGTGTCGCTTCCTGGCACAGGGAAGAAGCTGGCAATCGTGGGAAACAGGGCGTTTATCGTGACGTCGGCAACCAACGCACAGCTCGTTATCGTTGACGTGAGTAATCCTTCCAATATGACAATTCTGGATCAGGTTGGCCTTTCGGGATTGGGGGCGACATCCATTTTTGTGAACACGAGCGGCACGCGGGCGTATGTGGTGACCGCTTCGTCATCCACGTTGAGAGAATTTTTCATCATCAATGTAGAGTCAGGCTCGCCTGGATACAAACAGGTGTTAGGTTCCTATGATACAAACGGTATGAATCCGACCGGCGTGGTGGTCGTCTCCGGTCCCCGCGCTATTGTGGTCGGCATTGGAGGTGAGGAATACCAGGTGATTGATATTTTAAATGAACAGGCCAATCCGCTCCCACGCTGCGGCGGGCTTCAGATAAATACCGGTGTGAATGGGGTGGACACGGTCCTGGCAACAAGCGGTCGGGCATATTCGTACATCGTTACGGGCGACGCAACGAGTGAACTTAAGATTATCGAAGGCGGACCGGGTGCCAGCGGGCGCGATTATTACCTGACGGGGACCTTCCTGTCGCAGATTTTTGATGCGTCGGTCATAGCAACAGGAAGCGCGCAGGCGGCGTTCAATAGGGTAAGCGCGTCCGTCACAGAGCCTTCCTCACTTACTGATGTCACCCTTCAGGTTGCCGCGGCAGATGCGGTAGGCGGCAGTTGTACAAATGCATCTTTTACGTTTGTTGGCCCTGACGGAACACCAAACACATCGTATACATCGATTGGTGGATCGATTAGCGGTGCACTTCCGTTTTCCGATGATGGCGCAGGATACGAAAATCCGGCGCGGTGTTTCCGTTACCAGCTGAACTTATCGACAACCGATCCGTTGCTTACGCCGATTGTTTCAGACGTTACCATTGCCTTGTCACCATGAAACATCAACAAGGATTTACGCTATTAGAGCTGCTTCTTTATATAGGTTTGACCAGTATTCTTATTACCATCATGAGCCAGGTATTCCTCGCTACGCTTGGCGTTCGGTTGGAGTCCCAAAACACGACGAGTGTCCAGCAGGATGGAAGGTATATCCTTGCCCGCATGGCGTACGACATCCACCGCGCTAAATCCATAACGATTCCGTCTCTGGGTCAGACGGCGATGGGGATGACGCTGGTGATAGAAGAAAACGGTGTTGATGAAACGTACCGGTATACGGTAGAAGGGCGTGACCTTCTCCTTACCGTCGGCACCCAGTCAGCAACGCTCAATAGCCAGGGATCCGGGATTACCTCGCTTTCAGTTACCCGATTAGGGAACTCTGATACGATTTCATCGGCGAAAGATACATTGAGTATCTCTCTTGCGCTTGAAGATAGCGCAACCGTTTCAGCAGGTGCGCAGGTATTGGAATTGCAAACAACGGCGGGCCTCAGATGATATGAGAAATAACGCGAAATCACTGGAGAAAGGTCAGGTGATGATCACTATGCTCTATATCATGGTGATCGGTATGTTGGTGACGACAGGCGCAGCGTACGCGCTTATCGGCAATACCCAGGCTACGACGACCTACGAACTTGGTTCACTTGCATTGTCTGCCGCCGAAAGCGGGCTTGAAAATGCGGTGTTACGGCTTATTCGTGATCCTGCGTATTCGGGGGAAACGCTTACGATTGACGCCAATACGACAGCGCGTATTGCGGTTTCGACCGAAGCAGGAATCGTGGTAACGTCAACCGGGAGTGCAGGGAGCGCCGTTCGGCATATGCAGGCACAAATACATTATAATGATGACATATTACGTATTGATTCATGGAAAGAACTTCCATAGTGGCGTATGTCTGCCCTAGCGATCTTACGACCGGATACACTTTCTATTGCCTATAGCGACCGCACTGCAACTGCTGGAGGCGTGTTGCCGAAAAGCGCGGTTGCGGATATGGAAGTCGTCAGTGAAACGGAGCTGACAAATATCATAGCCAAATTTCTCCCGGGGAGCGCAAAAACGTCGATCCCCACTGTTTTGGCCATAAGCGATGAGCTTTGTTATACCCTTCCTCTGGATGATAAAAGCAAAGAAAATGTCGAGAAACTTCTCGTATCTCTGACGCCCTTTAATGAAGTAGCAACGACGCTTCTGGACGGGAAAAGCCAGAAGTACGTGGTTTCGACGAACCAGCAGTTGTATGAGTCCGTTGTCCGCGCACTCGGGGCGCGAAACCATCAGGTGATTCTCATCGTCCCATGGATGCACATCGTGCAATTGGGACTGGCGAAAGATACGATAAATATGGCAGTCGTCAAACGGGTACATGACAATCTCTCGTTGCTTCGGCCATATGCATTGCCGCCTCCACCTGGGCAGGAAGAAAGTACTCCAGCTACCATCATGCCCGGCATTACCAAAGGTCCGGCAAAGTTTTCTACATGGTGGATTGTTTTCCTTGTGGCTGCGTTTTTGTATGCGTTTGCCATGTATTGGTTTTTCATCCGAGGCGGATAGATGTAATGTCTTTGCTTGACAAACGATGGGCATATTCCATATGCTCAATATAAGTGGTATTCATGTCCGAAGGAGGGACCTGCCTATGAAGTACAAAAAAGGCTTTACGCTCATCGAGCTTCTGGTTGTCATCGGTATTTTGGCAATCTTACTTGCTATCACCCTGATTGCTATTAATCCAGCGCGGCAATTCGGTCAGGCAAATAACACGAAGCGCCGAAGCGATATTCTGCAGATTCTCAACGCAGTGCATCAGTATGTAGCAGAGAATCAGGGACAATTGCCGCCAGAAATTTTGGCGCTGACTGCAGGAGCAGCGGCAACAGAAATAAACGCAGCTAACTTCCCGAATTTGTGCGGACAGTTGGTTACCAACTATCTGCCGGCACTACCGACAGATCCGTCGCTTAACACGACGAACATAACCGACTGTACAGCCACAGGGTGGCAGGCAGTAGGTTCGACACTAACGACCGGGTATGCGATCGCGCGTGACGCAAGCAACAGGGTGACTGTGTCAGCGCCAACGACCGATAACAACGCGGTGATTACCGTTACGCGGTAACAGATTTGCAATGACATGTACGAAATCCCCCCCGGTGATCCGGGGGGATTTTTGTGGTGCGATACGATACAATACTTTCATGCAGAAAGCGACGCTTGCCGGTGGCTGTTTCTGGTGTACCGAGGCCATTTTCCGCAGACTGAAAGGGGTTTCTGAGGTCACTCCCGGATACGCCGGGGGGACGACGCCGAATCCTACGTACGAACAGGTGTGTCAAGGAAATACCGGACACGCAGAGGCTATCCAAATTGCCTTTGATCCTGCAGTTCTTCCCTACGAAACGTTGCTGGAAATTTTTTTCCACCTACATGATCCGACGACCATGAATCGTCAGGGGAACGATGTGGGTACGCAGTATCGTTCAGTGATTTTTTTCCATGATGAAGATCAGAAGAAGAAAGCAGAGCGTGTGATTGCGGATCTCGAAGCCGCCAAAACATTTCGCGCTCCGATAGTGACGCAGATCGCACCGTTTACCCAATTTTATGAAGCAGAGGACTACCACAAAGCGTATTTCGAGAAAAACTCCTATAAACCGTACTGCCAGTACGTGATTGATCCCAAGGTACAGAAATTGCTTTCTGAGTACCGTGAGAAGGTAAAGTCTGAATTTCAGTGAAGATGGGGAAACAGACACTCATGCTTTTGGGTTCCGGCGAATTCACGCCTGCCATGGTGGAGCCGGACCGATATGTTTTGGGACTTGTTGCCGCTCCCAGAGTTGCCATTCTTCCCACGGCGGCGGGGCAAGAAGACGACTGGTGGAAATGGGTCGATAACGGCATTGCCCATTTTGCCTCCCTTGGTGTGCCCGCGTTCGGGCTCAGCGTGCGCGAGAAGAAAGATGCGGATAATCCAGACATCGTCTCAGCACTTGATGACGCAACGTTCCTCTATATTTCGGGCGGCGATCCGGGATACCTTCTCTCTGTTCTTTCAGGGTCACAGCTTTGGCGTCGCATCCAAGATTTGTATACGCGGGGCATGCCACTGGCTGGCAGTTCGGCGGGTGCGATGATATTGGGCGGGCACCTCGTCTCCAATATCTATCAGGTAATTGATCAGGGGGAGAAGCAAATTCGATGGGTGAAAGCACTCAATGTCGTCTCTCACACTATCTGGCCGCACTTTGATTACATTGTGCGTGAGCAGAAAGAGAAATTTGATACAGTCATGGCAAGTGCTTCCGAGATAATTGCCGGCGATTGGCTTGGTATTGATGAGGATACGGCTGTAATATGGCAGGGAAACGCGGCGCCAAAAGTAATCGGGAAGGGGAAGGCACACTGGGGTAGTATATGGTCAAGAAAATTGTAATAGGAATACTTCTTTTTGCGGCAGGAGTGGGTGTCGGCTTTGGAATTCTTTTCCTTTTGGGAACGTTTCTTCGGTTTGACCATCCTCTATTAAGCATGTTCGGCGTCCGTAAGCCGCAGATTGTAGGATTTTTGCCGTATTGGCTCCTTGTGAAAGCGGATCGACAGTACGATTCCTATATTACAACGCTCTCGTATTTCGGGTTAACGGTTGATGTTGACGGAAAGCCGATTTTTCTCGTCAATCCCCAGGAAGAAGATCCCGGCTGGACGGCGCTTCGGGGAGCACAGCTTGACGCTCTGCGCGAGTCCGCCAAAAAAAAGAATATTAAAATGTCGCTTCTTGTGCACAGCGCGGATGATGAGAAGATAACCCAGCTTTTGGTAAACCCCGAACAAACGGCGCACGCGCTGGTTTCTGAAGTTGCGCCAATTATGAAGAGTCGTGGCTTTGGCGACCTGAACCTGGATATCGAGAGTTTCACTCCTGCATCCGAGAGTGCCCGGGCCGCTTTCACCATGTTCGTGAGTACCGTCGCAGCGGATGTGCGTCAGGCGGCATTGGGGACGCTCACTGTCGAGATTCCGCCCATAGCGCTGACCGGCAACTATATCATAGACCCGCAGGCCGTGGGAGCGATTGCCGATTACATAGTTCTTATGACCTATGACTACCATTACCTCGGTTCGTATCTTGCAGGCCCGGTTGCACCGATTGGAGGAGGGGGAGAGATTCGGGAGTTTGATGTGGAAATGTCAGTGAAGGAAGCGATCAATGTCATTGCGAAAGAAAAGCTGCTTTTGGGAATCCCACTCTACGGATATCAGTGGGAGACTGTCAGTGAAAAGCCCGGAGCCGCAACCATCCCCAGCGGTGCCTCCACGGCAAGTAGCCGTCGGGTGGCTGAGCTTCTGGCCGGGTGTGCGACCTGTTCTGCTTCGCTTGATCCCGTCTCAGGTGAGCCCGTCGTCGTGTACCAGGAAGGAGACTACTACAATCAGATTTACTATGAAAACCAAGAGTCGCTTGCAGCGAAACTTGCGCTTGCCTCCCGATATCAGTTAGGCGGCGTTGCCCTTTGGGCATTGGGATATGAAGACGACGCGCTTCTTGTTCCCCTGGCAGAATATAAAAAGACGTTTCAGTTACTTCCGTAACACAACCGAGCGTGCCTCGTCGTCGATAGTCGCGCGATGTCCCTGGACGAGATCCCAGACCTGGGTATTGTTTTGTGTATCCACGATGGCGAGTTTCGCCGTTCCCTTCGTAATCCGAAGCGAGATTGTCCCGTCCGCCATGGTGATGGTGGCGTCGCCATTGAGGGTGACCAGTGCATGAAGGGCACGGATGGAAAAAGGGGCAAGTGAGTTAACTTCGTAGGAAACTGAACCGGATTTCTGCCGCAGCATGATTGCGTCCGGCACGAGACTGGTAAAGCCGACTTCCGAATCGCCGGCAAGCGATACGACCCCGAGATTCTGAAGGGTGATAACCGCACTACCTTTTTTCGTTGCGATTGTTTCTCCTTGAAGGATGGCGCCGCTTGGAGTAGCAGGGATGAAGTCATCAGCCTGGCGTAAAAATTGGAGCGTCTCTCCCTGGGCTTCCACCAGTGTTGCCGAAATGGCTCGTGCAGGAGGATGAAGTTCTAATCGTGAGTTTTTCGGGACAAAAGATGGAGCGGTTTGTGTTCGAATGTATTGGTACGCCAATACACTGACAGCACCAAGAAGAATAATACCCCCTCCTATGACCGTGCGTCTCATAGGCTTTGAGTATAGCAAAGAAGCGGGCGCAAATGTTTATTTCCCGCCGCAAACCTTACAGTCTCCCTTGTGGGTTGCGATGATATAGACGGTTGAAAAACCAACCAGTACGTAAACAAGCATCACGAGTCCGGGCCAATTTCCAAGAAGTGCTTCGACGAGATTGAAATCAAATAGTCCGACAAGACCCCAATTGAGTCCGCCTGCCCACAAGAGCGTGTACGCGACCATATGTAACGCCTTCATGATTCCTCACCTCCTTCTCTCTTCATCTAATCATGCTTCGGTCAGGTGCGTCAACGTGTGATGGATTACAATTATTTGCCTAGATTTTTCGGGGTGAAGGCAAAGGGAAGAAGAATGGCAAGCGAGGTCGCCGAGACCGGATTTCCGTTTGGATCAATGCCAAGGATAAGCGCGTTGTCGCAGTGTTCGGCTATTTCCTGTCTGCAGGCGCCGCAGGTTTCCCACCCGTCGTGACACGCCATGACCGCTTCGACAAAAATACGGCCGTTTTTCGCCTCTCCTTCACTTATCGCCTTGTTGATCGCGTTGTGTTCGGAGTGTCCTGTTTGACTGTAGCTGACTACCTCCGTGTTGGGGGCGGCATAGATGTTTCCGGAAGAACAGAGGACCGCAACGCCGACAGAATAATTGGAGTAGGGTTGATACGCGTTTTTCCTGGCTTCCATCGCCGCCGTTGTTAGTTCACGCAGTTTTTCTTCACCGATTGACTGAATTTTGTCGACAATCCACTGTTTCTGGGCGTCAATTTCCGATGGTGTGACAAGTTTGATTGAGGAGAGGAATGTATTATTCATAGTCATAGGAGTATAGCACGATAGTACGCCCGATGATATAATAAGCGAGTTCTTTTCCATTCCCCTGTAGCTCAACGGTAGAGCGGCTTCCTGTCGAAAACGGGCAGCTTTCCGTAGTAATACGGATTGAAAAATCGGGCTAATTCGGAAGACACCTGCAGAATTCGTAGGTCAATCCCGAGCTAAATTCCAATTTAAATTGGATAAATGTGTAGAGACTATATACCCGAGTCTCGATCAATTGATCGAGACATGAGATAGTCCAAGCCTTTTGGCAACAGAAGGGTTTTTGTAAGAAGAAGGTTCCAGGTTCGAATCCTGGCGGGGGAGCCAGTTTGAACTAACGGTAACCTTTTGGCTATCCAGTAGTTTTTGGAAATGTGGTGCGTAGGTTGCTTTTTGGATTTTTCGATCAAAAACCTCAATTCTGTCAAAGAAAATAGATAAAAAGTGTCTTTTGGCCTCAAAGACAGCTTTTTGATAGGTTTCGTAAAGATTGGTATCTAAATCTAAAACTTCGGTGGCCAAATCTACGTCAAAACCCCTCTGGTTCTCGATATTGGCCATATCGTTCTCGTACCCTTGAATTTCGATATTTATCTCGGTATGTTTTCGCATAAATGTCTCTCTATCGATGACTTTATCGAGCAAACTATCTTCTAGGATGTTACGCTAGGCTTCTAGGGCTTTTTAGGTTCTGTAGCTCATCGTTGGTATCCCTATTTACAGCACATTTTAAGCCGTCTACATATTTGCACACCCCGAGAAATCCAGTAGTAAGGATAATGTACGCTGTGCCCATTTTCCTCAACAATTAATCTACCTTTTTATCCTGCAATTTAGTACAATTAAAGACAATTGATATGAACCCAAACATTGAAGAGTTGCTGACTATTGAACAGGCGGCAAAAATATTGAACGTGAACGCGCAGACATTGCGCAGATGGGACAAACAAGGAATCCTAAAGGCGGTCCGTGTAGGCACGCGGCGAGGTGTGGGAGATAGACGTTATCGCAAGCAGGATATTGAAGCGTATATATCCCGCAAGCACAAAAAGTAAATAAAATTAAAAAGAGAATTAAGAAAATTATGACAAATCAAACATCAGCCCTGCCTGTGCGTGGCACGCAGACAGGCAATCTTGGCTTTGAACAAAAATTATGGGCGGCAGCGGACAAACTCCGAGGCCACATGGATTCCGCCGAATACAAGCACGTCGTGCTTGGCCTCATTTTCCTTAAATATATCTCCGACTCTTTTGAAGAAGCCTACCAACAAATCAAAAATGACAAAGATGCATTTGAGGGCGAATGGGAGGATAAAGACGCCTACAATGCCCGCAATGTGTTCTGGGTGCCGGAAATTGCCCGCTGGGAGTACCTAAAACAAAATGCCAAAAAATCAGAGATTGGCAAGATTGTGGACGACGCCATGATCGCCATTGAAAAAGAAAACCCATCACTAAAAGGCGTACTCCCCAAACGCTATGCCCGTCCCGATCTAAACAAACAACGTTTGGGTGAAATCATCGACATTTTTAGTTCTCTGGGTTTGGGCGACAATCAATCAAAATCAAAGGATATTTTGGGCAGAGTATACGAATATTTTATCGGCAGATTTGCCAGTGCCGAGGGCAAGGGTGGCGGTGAATTTTACACTCCCGCTTCAGTCGTAAAGCTACTGGTTATGATGATCGAGCCATACAAAGGCAGGGTTTACGATCCGTGTTGTGGTAGTGGTGGCATGTTTGTCCAAAGTGAACGTTTCGTGCAAGAGCATGGCGGCAATGTGGGTGATATCTCAGTCTACGGACAGGAGAGCAACCCGACAACATGGAAGCTAGCAAAGATGAATCTAGCCATTCGGGGCATTGAAAGCAATTTGGGAGAATCAGAGGGTGATAGTTTCCATAACGATCTACACAAAGATTTGAAAGCCGACTATATCCTCGCCAATCCGCCGTTTAATATGAGCGATTGGGGCGGTGAACGTTTACGGGATGATGTTAGGTGGAAATACGGCACACCACCAACAGGCAATGCCAACTACGCTTGGATTCAACACTTCATCCATCATTTATCCCCGAAAGGAGTAGCAGGATTTGTCATGGCCAATGGTGCATTATCGTCCAACACGTCAGGCGAGGGCCAAATTCGGGAAAATCTGATTAAGGCAGGACTCGTTGACTGTATCGTAGCCTTACCCGACAAATTGTTCTACACCACCCAAATCCCTGCCTCGCTGTGGTTTGTAAGTAGAGATAGATATAACCATAAATTCAGAGATCGACATGATGAGGTTTTGTTTATTGATGCCCGCAAGATGGGGACGATGACAGACAGGCGGCACAGGGAACTAACCGAGGATGAATTAAAGCAGATTGCCGATACTTATCATAGTTGGCGCAACAAAGACGGCAAATACGAAGATGTAAAAGGATTTTGTAAAGCCGCCAAGATAGAGGAAGTAGCAAAGAACGGCTATGTGTTAACCCCAGGCCGCTATGTGGGGACAGATTTTGTGGAAGAAGATGATGAAGAATTTGAGGCCAAGATGAAACGACTAACAGGCGAATTGGCCCAGCAGTTCAAAGAATCAAAAGAGTTAGAAGTCAAAATTAAGGAAAACCTAAAAAAGGTTGGATTTGAAATATGAGTAAAGAACAATTCGCTAACCAAAGACAGATGGATAGATCAGACATTATTTCGGCTGTTTTGTCCAACCTGACAGTTGTGATTCAAATTGTAGCTTTGGGAATTGTTGGTTTATCAAACGTACTCCAAGTTGGTACTTTATTTCAATTAAGGGATATGGTGAATGTCGCAAATTTTACAATTCTTTTTTTGTCATTTTCTCTGATAGGAATTTATAGTTTTTTTAAGACGAATAGAGACATTGTTTTTACTCAACCAGATAAAAAGGGTGTTCTTCGGCAAATTAATGAAAAGTTATTTGGCACAAAACTTCCGAATCCAATGAGTAGGAGTGGTGAAAAGACATTTTTAATAGCATTGTTTCTAATAACCACCATTGCTTCATCGCTATTTATCTATACGACATATAGGGTTAAATCATTATCTGCTGAGGAATTAAATTTCGATAATGGATTGATACAAATTTTGTCATATTCCCTTGCCTTAATATGCGGTTCAGTTTTGATATTTGTGTGGATACGGGATCAGTTAGATAAAAAGAATCAATTTACGGAGGACAATTTCATTCCAAATCTTCGCAGCACTCTTTTTGATTATGAAATTGTGGATACGCCAAAATTAAAGATTGTCCAGAATTTTTCCATAAGCAACGGTAATCACCTGATTAAGATTGAAGTTGGAAATAGTGAAAAATATCTTATTACAAACTTTGATGGTAAAAGGGTTTTTGGCCAAATAACTGAGGATGAATATAACAACATAATAAATCCACCACAAAATACAAATGAAAAACAAAACTGACTACAAACAAACAGAAATTGGCGAAATTCCAGAAGATTGGGACGTTGTCGATTTAAAGAGCATATTGATAGATAAAGGGTACATTCGAGGCCCTTTTGGTTCTGCTTTAAGGAGGCCCGAGTTAAAGACAAAAGGCATTCCCGTTTACGAACAGCAACATGCAATATATGGCAGTAGGGACTTCCGATTTTATATTGATGATGAAAAATTTAAAGAACTAAAAAGATTTCAAGTACAAACCAACGATTTGATTATCAGTTGTTCTGGCACATTAGGTAAAGTTTCTATTATTTCTGAAGATGATCCTAAAGGAATTATCAGTCAAGCATTATTAACTCTACGGCCAAATCCGCTGAAGATTTTACCCGATTATTTGAAATATTTTTTTACTTCAAAAAGTGGATTTTCTTCGATTACATCCCGATCTAGTGGTAGTGTACAGGTTAACATTGCTAATCGTCAAATTATTGAGCAAATTAAATTGGCTTTACCAGGCGTCGATGAGCAACAACAAATCGCCTCGGTTCTCTCCTCTCTCGACGACAAGATCGAATTAAACCGCAGGATGAATAAGACATTGGAGGAAATGGGCAAGGCATTGTTCAAGCGATGGTTTGTGGATTTTGAATTCCCAGACGAAAACGGCAAGCCATACAAGTCAAACGGTGGGGAGATGGTTGAGAGTGAGTTGGGATTGATACCGAAAGGGTGGAAAGCGGTTCCCCTAATAAAAGTGTTTGATTTTTTAGAGGGGCCAGGAATTAGAAACTGGCAATATGCTGATACAGGTACAAGATTTATTAATATTCGTCTAATAAATAATGGGGATATTGACATTAAATCGGCAAACTACATTAATCAAAAAGACGTTGACACAAAATATCAGCATTTTTTACTGCAAGAGGGAGATATGGTTGTATCGGCATCGGGAACTTTAGGTAAAAATGCAATTGTGCGCAAATCACATCTACCACTTTTACTTAATACGAGCGTTATTCGATTTAGGCCCCAAGATAATGTAAGTTATCCCTTTATGTATCAGTATTTACAATCTGAAGAATTTTTAAGTGAACAAATACGATTATCAGCAGGTAGTGTGCAAGCAAATTTTGGGCCAACACATCTAAAACAAATGTCAGTATTGTCACCGAGTAAGGATATTCTAGATCGATTTAATCAGATATGCGGAGCCATATATCAAGAAATCAATGCAAAAATGGATGAGAACGAACAATTGGGCGCACTGCGAGATTCTCTATTACCAAGATTAATGAGTGGGAAATTAAGAGTGAAAAATTAGTATGCAGCAATATCAATTAACCAGAGTGTCGAGCAATGTTGCAAAAACAGACGATGTTGTTATTGAAGAAAGCGGTACCTTTAGAAAAGTCTTTCGAGGAGTTGTCATTAAAGACAACCCGAAAGATCCTAAGGCCACACTTAAGGGGTATATTATCGTGCAAAGAAAAGGGGCGCATGATGAATGGCAAGATTTATCTTCGGTAAAACTCAACGAATTAAAAAAAGACGAGGGAATTAAATTTGAGCTTAAAAGCTTGGCATTAAAAAATTTGTTTGAAGCACTCGTAAATCTATATCGCATTTCAAAGCAAGAATTACCCTGGTTAGAACAGAGCTATGTCGTGGCCAAGGAGGACGAAATTATCAGGGTTGATGAAAAGAGAAAGAGTTTCGTTACCAAGTTATTGGAGCAGGATTACGGAAATGAGGTTTGGGAACAGTTAGTACAAAAGGAGCCACACTTGGCCACACGGCTTGCATATTCTCGGGTGCAAACTGAACGGGGAACAGCCTTAAGAGAATTTGAAAATTCATTAACAGAAGATAAGGACGAGGCCTATTGGCAAAATTTCTTCAAGAACAATGAGTGGATTTTCGGATTAGGGTTGAAATACCAATATCTTCATTTGATAACATCCCAGCCTCAGTACGGTGGAGGCAATGTATTTGGTTCAGGAAATCAACGTGGAGATTATCTGATGGATACAGCCGCTGATGGCAGATTTACAGTATTAGTAGAAATCAAAAAACCAAGTACTGCATTACTCGGGAATGATGAATATAGAAATGGAGCATGGGAGATTGGAAAAGAATTAGTTGGTGGTGTATCACAGCTCCAAGTTAACGCAAATAAATGGGAAACTGAGGGTTCAAGAACAGACGAAAACAGAGAAGAATTAGGCGGTATTACCACATGCAGCCCAAAAGGATTATTGGTAATCGGCCATTGTAATCAGTTGGACTCCAATTCTAAGAAAAAGACTTTTGAGTTATACAGGAGAAATTTATCTAACCCTGAAATTATTACATTTGATGAATTATTTGAAAGGGCAAAATTTATCGTTAACAATTCTACAGAAGAGGTACAACCTGCCGATACAAAAGTTGTAACTTCCTTTGAAGTGGAATTGGATGATGACAAAATATCATTTTAATAAATATGACTAAATACACAGAAACAGATCTAGAACTAGCAACACTTGAATGGCTCGAGGGGTTGGGTTATTCGGTTATTGGTGGCCCAGAGATTGCCCCACCTCCCGATGGCGAACATCCCGAACGGGCTAGTTATGGCGACGTGGTACTTGAGGACAGATTGCTTACGGCTATTGAAAAACTAAATCCCAATATTCCCCAAGATGCTAAAGAAGAGGCGTTTAAGAAAGTGGTGCAGGTGGCCCACACTACCCCGAATCTGATCATCAATAACAAAATCTTTCATTCCTATCTGCGGGATGGTGTGGATGTGGAATATATGCGCTCTGATGGAACTGTAGCTGGTGATAAAGTACGATTGGTGTACTTTGGCGACGTTGCAAATAACGACTTTTTGGCTGTTAACCAATACACCATTATTGAAAACAATGTGAATCGTCGGCCCGATGTGGTGGTGTTTGTGAATGGGTTACCTGTAGTTGTTATCGAACTAAAAAACCCAGGAGATGAAAAAGCCACAGTTAAAAATGCCTTTAACCAAATCCAAACCTACAAACGGGATATTCCCACTCTGTTTGCCTATAACGAACTTTCCATCATTAGTGACGGAATTGAGGCCCGCATGGGGACGCTTTCGGCCAACCTGGAATGGTTTACCCGTTGGCGAACTGTAGATGGGAAAGAGCTAGCCTCCAATGCACTACCCCAGCTAGAGGTACTCTTAAAAGGTATTTTTGATAAAACCCGACTCTTGGACTTACTCGCCAACTTCATTGTTTTTGAAACCGATGGCGAGCATACTATCAAAAAAGCGGCAGCGTATCACCAATATTTTGCTACCAATAAGGCCATTGAAAGCACGATTAAGGCGACACAGGAAGAGGGAGACAGACGAGCGGGTGTAGTTTGGCATACGCAAGGATCGGGAAAGAGCCTAACCATGACGTTTTATGCGGGTAAAATCATCCAAACTCTCAACAACCCGACTCTCGTCGTCTTAACCGATCGCAACGACTTGGACAACCAACTGTTTGGCATCTTTTCTCGTTGTCATGAACTCTTACGGCAAACTCCTAAACAGGCAGAGAACCGAGAAGAGTTACAAGAGTTGTTACGGGTGGCATCGGGTGGGGTGATATTTACGACTATTCAAAAATTCTTACCTCAAAATGGACACACGGAATATCCGATGCTGTCTGATCGAAAAAACATTGTGGTTATTGCCGACGAAGCCCATCGGAGCCAGTATGAATTTATTCATGGCTTTGCCAAACACATGCGCTCTGCTCTCCCCAATGCCTCCTTTATCGGTTTTACTGGCACTCCTGTCGAGCTGACAGATCGAAACACACGGGCGGTATTTGGTGAATATGTCGATGTATACGATGTTACCCGTGCGGTTGAAGATCATGCCACAGTACCGATCTACTACGAGGCCAGACTAGCCCGTATTGAACTAAAGAAAGAAGAACAGCCCAAGATTGATCCCGAATTTGAAGAACTAACCGAGGGTGAAGAAGTTGAGCGCAAGGAAAAATTGAAGAGTAAGTGGGCAAGGCTCGAGGCAATGGTGGGATCGGAAAAACGCATTGCTCTTATTGCCCGTGACGTGGTGGATCATTTTGAAAATAGACTCTCTGCCATTGATGGCAAAGGCATGATCGTGGCGATGAGCCGTAGGATTGCGGTGGAACTATACAACGCAATCATAAAACTTCGGCCAAACTGGCATGAGGGAGATGACAACAAAGGATTTTTGAAAGTTGTGATGACAGGATCGGCGGCTGATCCAGAGGAGTATCAACCCCACATTCGGGCCAAACATGCATTAGATGAAATGGCTAGACGAATGAAAGATCCCGACGATTCCCTGAAACTAGTTATTGTGCGGGATATGTGGCTGACGGGTTTTGACGTGCCGTCCTTGCATACGATGTACATAGACAAACCCATGCAGGGGCATGGTTTGATGCAAGCTATTGCTCGCGTCAATCGTGTCTATAAGGACAAACAAGGCGGACTTATCGTTGACTACATCGGCATTGCGCCTGAATTAAAGGAGGCTCTATCTTATTATTCGGAATCCGATAGACAGGAAACAGCTATTCCTCAAGACGAGGCGGTATCGGTAATGCTCGAAAAATACGAAGTGGTTCGGGGAATGTATCACGGGTTTGGCTACCAAAACTACTTTAGCTCTGCTGCCTCTTTACGCACGCAAACAATTTCTGGCGCAACTGATTTTATCTTGGGGCTTCCTGATGGCAAAAAACGGTATCTTGCGGCGGTATCAGAATTATCGAAGGCATTTTCACTAGCCGTTCCCCATGAGAAAGCAATTGAGATTAGAGATGAAGTAGGATTTTTCCAGATTGTACGGGGCGCGATTCTGAAAATGGAAGCACGTTCCGGAGGGCCAACTGATGAAGAGTATGACGTAGCGATTAAACAGATAGTATCTTCGGCGGTGACATCGGACGCGGTGATAGATATCTATTCTGCAGCTGGGATCAAGACTCCTGACATTTCGATATTTTCCGAGGAGTTTTTGGAAGAAGTGAAAAATATGAAGCACAAAAACGTAGCTTTGGAACTTCTGAAAAGACTCTTAAACGATGAACTCCGAACTTTTGCCAGAACAAATCTGGTTAAATCTCGTTCATTTGCCTCAATGCTCGCGGAAACAATTCGTAAGTACCAGAACAGGACGATTGAAGCGGCGCAGGTAATCGCAGAACTTCTAGAACTAGCCAAGAAGATCAAAGACGAAAAAGACAAAGGCAAGGGCATGGGATTAACCGAGGAAGAAGTGGCATTTTATGACGCACTCTCTAATAACGAAAGCGCAATTAGAGAACTAGGTGATGAAACCCTTAAGGCAATGGCTCGGGAGCTGGTGGATATGCTCCGTAAAAATACCACTATCGACTGGACGATCAAGGAAAGCATTCAAGCTAAATTACGGGTTTATATCAAGCGGTTGCTCAAGAAATATAACTACCCGCCAGACAAACAGGATGGAGCTACCAAGATTGTATTGGAACAGGCGGAGTTATTAGCAAAAGATTGGACGGGAGAAAAATAAATTATGAAGCTACCAAAAATTGAATCAGAGGGAAACAAACAAATCATTTCCCTACTTACTTACCTAAAAGAAGGAACTCTTCGTGTTCCCCGATTTCAACGGGACTTTGTGTGGGAACGAAGCAAAATTGTGGCCTTGTTGGATAGCATTTACAAAGAGTATCCGATTGGTAGTTTTTTTCTTTGGGAAACAACGGGCAAATACAATCTGTTTTATCGGGATCTACCTGAACTTGGAATAACACCACCTAAACCAAGAGAGGATGAAAAATTGAAATTCATCCTAGACGGCCAACAACGTATTTGTTCACTCTATGCCGCCTGGCATGGTGTTCGGGTTGAGTTTAAGGATGGCAATAAAACAAAATTGGTTGACTGTTCGCAAATCTGCTTAGACTTGGATTACTACAAAAAAGAGCCTGATGATAATGGCAACCAATCAGTCTTTGAGGTGAAGCGGGAAAGCGATAGATATATTCCTCTATACAAAGTCTTGGGTGAAGATCACATGCAGATGTTTCGCAAACTGTCACCCGAACGGCAGGAAGTGTTCATGGAGTGTCATCGGATATTCACCACTTACCCCCTTAGTGTGGTAACTGTCTATAACGTCGAACTCAACAATGCTAGCGTCATATTTGAACGCATCAACCAGGGTGGTAAGAAATTGTCGTTGTTCGATTTGGTGGTAGCTAGTACATGGGGTGAAGATTTTGATCTAAAGGAGAATTACAACCAATTGCGGGAAAGGATTGCATCGAAAGGTTTTGGAGATATTAGCCCAGAAGTAGTTACACACGCCATTTCGCTCATTCTCAAAGGGTTTTGTAGCAAGATATATCAATTACAGCTAAAAAAAGAGGAAATAAAGGAGAATTGGAATGAGATTGCTAATGCGATTGAGTTGGCGGTTGAGCATTTGTCGGCCAATCTAGGGGTTAAAATCTTTGAATTTACTCCATACCCGTCATTCATTCCGCTATTGGCCTATCTGTATTTCAAGACGGATGGGCGGGCATTAAGTAAAGAGATGACAGATGTGGTACATGAGTGGTTTTGGAAATCATCTTTAAGCGAGCGATACACAGCAGCTATGGAAAGCAAGATGGGAGAAGATCGTCGGGAAATATTCGATAAGCTCCTAAATGGCAAAGATGTGAAGATAAACTTTGCTATTACGGCGGATGAGGAAAAGATTGCCACTGCCACAATTGGTACAAAATCTGCGCTTAGAAATGCTATCTTCTGTATGTTGGCCCGTAGAAACCCAAGGCATTTCAAAACCAATGGACTTATTCCAATGGATCGACATTTCTACTCAAGCTTTAATAGTCCAGAAAAACATCATATCTTCCCGAGGCGTTTTCTCTCAAAAAACAGGATTGGTGGGGAAAATTTAATAGCCAACTTTTGCTTTATCCCTGCTGAATTGAATAAGGAAATATTAGATCAAAAACCTAGCGATTATTTCGCCCATTATCAAAATGAAAATCCTGAATTTAATGACACACTGGAAACGCATTTAATCAACTACGGTGATGCCATTAAAGAAGATAACTATAAATTGTTTATCAAAGAGCGTGCAGAAGCTATCAAGCGAGAGTTTGAAAGACTAACGGGATCAAAGATTATCCAGATCCTTGGCGTAAATGCAAATAAAGCTTTAGACGACATTGAATTAAAACTGCGTTTACTTATCAATAGTCAATTGTCCGAAAAAATTGGCAAAGATTATTGGAATCAGGTAGTGCCAGGAGATATTCAAGGGAAAGTAAAAGTAAAACTAGCAGAATACCTGCGTAAGAACCCCTATGTTGTTGAGGAGAAACTGGATGCATATGATCGTTTGTGTCAATGCGACGTCATGGATTATTCCAATATCATTCTCAAAAACTGGGAACACTTCGAAATATTCTTTGGCTCTAAGTACGAAACAGAGAAACGATTTATAACTCTAAAAGATTTCCGTAATGCGGTTAAACACATCAAAGAAATTAACTTTGTATTGCAACGAGAAGCGGAAGCGGCGATTGAATGGTTTGCCCAGGTGTTGCGGGGCGTAAAGGGTGATGACGATAACGAGGAGGAGGTTAAGGTAAGCGTAACTAAACCACCAGAAACAGAAGATGAAACAATTGCCAGAGTGAAAGACGAATTTGTCAAAAAAGCTGTTACGTCTATTCCTCAGTGGGTTGATGAAGAGTTCCCTGACGGCGATGTGTACATTTCAAAAGGTGGAGCTGGTTCGTATCACAGTATTAAACGGGGTGAAGAATTGTTGTTGTTTTACTATTACGCAAATCATTGGGTATATGGCGAACTCGGCTCATCTACCCCCGAAATAGTAGAACAATTAAAAAATGGGTTGTCACATCCAGATTCAGTATTGGTACGAGATAACCAGTATCAATCTGTGAGATTTAGGCTTTATAACGACGAGGATTTACGATTGGTGCAAAAAATCATAAGTAATAAAGTAAACAAACAATGAGCCAGTATTACAATCCAAACCGAACAAGAAATATTTACGATCCAAACTCTAGTGAGTTGTTTCGTTTGAGTCGTGGAAAAATTAACAATTTTATTACATGTCCCCGTTGTTTTTATCTGGATCGTAGACTTGGTGTGGCCCAACCGCCTGGATACCCTTTTTCCCTTAACTCTGCCGTCGATAAACTCCTGAAAAAAGAGTTTGATATTCATCGGGCCAAAGGCACCAGACATCCATTAATGGAGAAGTACGGCATCGACGCTATACCACTAGCCCACGAAAAGATCGACGAATGGCGGGATTCACTACGGGGCGGTATAACTGTCCGAGTGGATAACACGAACGTTGTTATCACGGGTGGTGTGGATGATATGTGGGTGACGCCATCGAGAGAATATATCGTGGTTGACTACAAGGCTACATCCAAAGATGAAGAAGTAACCCTAGATGCCGAGTGGCAGGATGGATACAAACGTCAGATGGAAATATACCAATGGCTATTTAGAGAAAACGGCTTCAAAGTGTCTGATACTGGCTATTTCGTCTACTGCAATGGCAATACCGACAAAGAGGCCTTTGACGCCAAATTGGAATTTGATATCAAACTCATTCCCTATAAAGGCAATACAGATTGGGTTGAGGGAACTATTCTCAAAGCCATTGAATGTTTGAAAAGTGACGGCATACCTGAATCAGGGGAAGACTGTGACTTCTGTAAATATCGCAGTGCTGTTAGGCAATATGAGAAGTAAACGGAAAATTAGTGTTACAACAAATCTTGATACGGCTACTTCTGAACAAAAAGAACAACTTATGGAAAATGTAGTGACTGCGTATCAATATTTGTATAAGAGCGTGGTTGAACGTCGTATTAGGGATCTTATTAAGGTTAAGGTTTAAGTTTTGTCTTTGGTTTAGTACCTGATTGACTTTGTCTTAATAGGCTACCTAATATTTCACCTCCAAGGTGGTTAAAGGTGGTTAACAATCAGGTAAGCCCGTATCTCTTTCAACGGCATTTGGCCATAGATTTAGATACGCAGAAGAGCTATTTCATGAGCCAGAAAATATCGGTCTTATTATCAATGTTCGTCCACAGGAGTATGATGAAAACACCATTATAGGCGACGTGAAAAAAATACGGGTAAGGGAATTACAAGTTAACTGATGTATGAGCGTAAAAACACAGTATATAGTTTTGGGTTCAGTAGTAGCGTTTTTTCTGTTTCTCAAATTCCTTGAATTACTTCATATTACGATAGGATTATTTTTTCTGTTTCTCCTTCTTTTCGGTGTATATCTTATCCTATTTTTGCCAAAACCATTTGCTCGGTATATTTACAAGCTCGTCCATGTGCCAAGAAATGTTGAAATAAGACGTTCGGACTTTAACAAAGGCATACGGGTAATAATTGTTCTGGTCATCATGACTATCCACGACCGATTTTGGAGTTTTATAACGAGATATTATCCATTCTCACTCATGTACAGGGACAGACTGTTTCATGCGAAAAACCAAAGTGTTCAGGCATTTATCCATGAGATAGAAGCATACGCGCAAAAAATACATCTGCCGTTTACGATACAAGCAGGTGACGGGAGCGATGCTATGGCTCTTTTTTGGGCACACCAGACGGGAGGCAGAAAACTAAAAAAAGACGTATATCTGGAAAAGCTTCGGGAGAAATTGCAGGAAAAATATGAAACCATATACATTAGTCCGGAAGAAAGTGGTTTTACTATTCGTGTTCCAACCATCATGGTCAAGCGAACGCAGGTGTGATGTGAAACGTTTCAAACAGTGTTTTGAGATTGACGAGTGGTATGCTTATCTCAATCACGCGGTTACGGAACATATCTATGAGGTGGAGCCAAAGATCAATTAAGAATAGCGATGGCAGCGTTCAGTGCGGAAGCAAAGCTCACCCAGAAAAGATATGGGACAAGCAGGTAGGCTGCCCATCTGGACAGGGGATAAAATTTTTTGATTGTCATCACGATCAGCGCCAACAGGACGATAATAACACATAGAGCCAATAGCGGCGATCGTAAGCCAAAGAAAACGGGTGATCAGATAAAGTTGAGCCCTAATTGTGCGAAAAAGTATTTGCCGGCGGTAGCAACTTTTTTCTTCTTCCAACCTTGTTTCCAGATCAGATAAAACGCTACGCCCATTAGAAAATATAGGAGTGTCCAAACAGGCCCAAATATCCAGTTCGGTGGCGCAAAGAAGGGCTTATTTAAAGTGGCGTACCAAGAGGAAATTGAGGAAACCGTAAATACGCTCCCCAGAATTCCTACTACTTCACAACCAACAATAGAAATAACAAGTTTTGACAGATTTTTCATCCATTTTTCGAATGAAGCAAATTAGGCAAAAGGGCAATTTCCCATTAAACTAATGATATGACAAACACTATTTCCCCTCAAGCTCAAGTCGAGTGGCGTCATTGGCTACGATAGTATCACCAGAATGAAAAAGAGATTTGGGTAACTTTACACAAGAAGTCCAGCGGGAAGCAGACTGTCACTTTTCAAAATCTACTGGATGAGGCTTTGTGCTTTGGTTGGATAGACAGCATGGAAAAAGGCATTGATAAAGAAACCTATATGGTGCGGTTTACTCCCAGAAAAAAGAACAGTCAGTGGTCAGCGATGAACAAAAAAGATATGCTGAATTACTGAGACTCGGACTGATCACAGAAGCCGGTAAGAAAGTCTATGAAAATCAATAATGATTGGCATCTTGCTTTGACTAAAAGTTGAGAAATCGATTAATTTCTTTGGTGGTAAATTCTGGATATTCTAGGTAAGTCACTAGTCAATGTGTCGGAAAATTCCCGTTTCTCGGACAAAACTGTTTTATTTACTTGCTTTAGTGTGATATAGATTACAGTATGGCCGCATTACACCCCTGGATCAACTTCAACGGAAACGCAGAAGAGGCGTTTACCTTTTATAAATCCGTTTTTGGTGGCGAGTTTGCGAAAGTGGTGCGCTTTAAAGATATCGCGAGCGCTGAATTCCCCGTAGCAGAAAAAGAGGAAAACAAAATAATGTATATCGCTTTACCCATCGGTGCCACTACCATGCTTATAGCCAATGACGTGCCGGAGGTTTTGGGGCGAGTAAATGAGAAAGAAAATCGAAGCAAAATTTTGGTACGCGTAGAAAGCAAAGAAGAGGCGGACAGATTATTTCTGGGCCTTTCAGCCGGAGGAGATGTAGAAGGGCCCATGGGGGACAGCCCATGGGGCTCCTACGCGGGTATGTTTCGAGATAAATACGGTATTGAATGGATCATTGAATATTCTTCCAGTAAATAATATGAGTAAACTCATTACATGTCTCTGGTTTGCCAAGAATAACGGGGAAGAGGCAGCGCAGTACTACACAGATACGTTCAATGCCGCGCCAGGTGATCACAGAGGAACCATGAGAGATGTTACCAAATCACCGAAGGCATCAGAAGACGTTTCCGGCAGGCCCGCCGGGTCGGTGTTAACAGCTGAATGCGAGCTGGATGGCACCAGTTTTATGTTTCTGAACGGTGGCCCTCTTGAGCAATTCAAGCTGAATGGCTCGACATCCTTCATAGTTGAGTGCGAAACGCAGGAAGAAATTGACTTCTTCTGGGAAAAGCTTTCAGCTGTTCCTGAAGCTGAACAATGCGGATGGTGTCAAGACCGCTTTGGCGTCACATGGCAAATAGTTCCAAGGATTTTGGGTGAGTATATGCGCGACCCGCAAAAGGTTGAGGCGGTAACCGCCGCTTTTCTGCCAATGAAGAAACTTGACCTTGAAGCAATGAAAAAAGCCGGCGAATAAAAAAGTATTTTCAGCTTCACTGAAACGGAGACGACAATCACATCCAGCCTTATGAGGAAAATAATTGCGCTTGAATTTGTAACGCTTGATGGTATTTTGCAAGCTCCGGGTGGGCCGGGAGAAGATAGATCCGGTAACTTTACATATGGCGGATGGACGGTCCCATATTTCGATGATTATTCAGGAAAAATGATGGCTAAGCAGATGAAGCAGCCGTTCAGTCTGCTTCTGGGCAGGAAAACGTTTGAAATTTTTGCTTCGTATTGGCCGCAACACGAAGACAATTGGCCGGGAGTCAACGATGCCACAAAGTATGTCGTTTCACACACGCTCAAAAAAACTACATGGAATAACTCGGTGGTTATACATAATAACGTAGTCGAAAGATTAAAGAAACTGAAAGCCGAAAACGGTCCTAATTTACACGTGTACGGCAGCGGGAATTTGCTTCAAACGCTTCTCAAACATGACTTAGTTGATGAGCTCTGGTTAAAGATTTTCCCGATAACGCTCGGAAAAGGGAAACGATTATTCGGCGAGGGAGCTATTCCCGCAGCCTTTACATTATTAGATGCCACAACTTCTCCAAGCGGAGTAATCTTCGCAAACTATAGGCGCGCTGGAAGAGTTGCAACCGGCTCGTTTTCGTTAAGTTCTCATTCGTGATACATTAACGATCATGACAAACGCGAAATCAAACACGAAAGCTAAAGGTTTCTCTGATGAGGAGCGGGAGGCAATGAAGGAGCGGTATCAGGAAATGCGCTCTGGCAAGGCAAATGGGGAAGCAGCCGTACTTGCGAAGATCGCACAGATGCCGGAACCGGATCGCTCCATGGCCAAACGACTTCACGATGTCATCAGGAAAAGCGCCCCATCCCTCACACCCAAAACCTGGTACGGCATGCCTGCGTATGCAGACAAAAACGGTAAGGTGGTCTGTTTTTTCCAAAACGCGAGTAAATTCAAATATCGGTATTCTACGTTGGGATTCCAGGACGCGGCTAATCTCGACGAAGACAACATGTGGCCGGTTTCCTATGCCTTGAAAAAACTGACCGATACAGAAGAGAAGAAAATCGCCGATCTTGTCAAAAAAGCAGTGAGATAAGGAATTTAACCAACAAAAAGCTCCCCGTCGGCATTGTAATACCAAGAATCGAGGAGCTTTTCATACCAAATTTATGACCACCCAAGCGCCTTCATCACGTCCTCCGGGGGTGTTGTAGGTTCCCTCAGGAAGTTTGGATTCAAATTCCGCCTTGTCTTCCGGCGTGAAGTCGGAAAGATTATTACATGCTGCGACAAGCTCCGCTTTGGTCGCTGGCCATTTACCGACATGATTTTTGAGATGATCAACCGCACCTGACATATTCTGCATACTGTTCACCTCCTTTGTAAATGTATCTTATCTAACAATAAGATCTCACCGCATATTTGTAAATGCTTTCTTGGGAACGTGCTATACTCAAGAAGCTATGACCAAGAATCCTCTTGTCAATGCGGTTGCTGCCTCTTTATATATAACGGCGGTCGCGTGGTTTATGTTTTATGGTTCCAGGCTGCTTAACTCGGAAAAAACAATGGCAATACCGGTTGCGATGATTTCCCTTTTTACCTTGTCTGCTGCCGTCATGGGGTATCTTTTCGTCTACCAGCCGCTTCAGTTTCTTCTGGATGGTCATAAAAAACAAGGGGCGAACCTTTTCCTGCAGACCGTTGCCGCTTTTGCAGGTATCACTGTGTTTGTTTTTGCGCTCCTATTCCTCGGAGTTTTCCGTTAATGAAAAATAGAGTTCCGACGTACGGAATCTACAGGGCAGTTCGTGTGTGCCGCACAGGTTTAATGTGAAATTTTTCCGATGGCCTCCGGTTTGTCTTCTTCGATAATGGAAAGAATGACGTCATAATCCTCGGCCTTGAATCGGTTGAGGAGTCCGGCGCTATATTCCGGCGCGGTATAGAAATACTTATTCTCGTACATTTTTCCGTGAAGCATGATGAACGGGTGCGTGCGGATCACGTCGATAAGTATTTCTATGGTAGCGCTTCGATATGCTTTATCTAGTTTACTAGATTGCAAAATGCCTTACCCCAGCGGTAGACGAAAGGCAAACGTCGATCCTTTCCCCGGTTCGCTTGACTCGAGTTTCACGTCCCCGCCCATCAGCTGAGCAAATTTTTTGGATATATAGAGTCCCAGACCGCTTCCTTTTGCCGATGATTGCTGGCGCGCCTCTCCGACCTGCAGAAACCGCTTGAAGAGCAAGCTCTTTGACCCTGCCGGAATACCGCTTCCGGTATCGGAAACGACGGTGACCAAGGACCCCCCATTTTGCTCATGAGTAATTGTGATTCCTCCCTGAATAGTGTATTTGATGCCGTTACTTATAAGATTGGTGAGTACTTCTTTTGCCTTCGTTTTATCACCGATGACTGTCCGATACTCGTTGGTTGACGGATCATGATGTATATAGAGCCTTCGTGTGTTTGCCAGATCGGTGAGTTCTTTTACGACCTCATCGGTGAGGGAAATGATGTCAAACGGAGTCTTCTCAACAATGAGTCGTCCCTGGTCTATCCGCGATACGTTAAGAAGGTCATTGATGAGATTCAGAAGCTGTTCTGAGGAGATATTAATTTTATTAAGATGATCAAGTAACGCCGCTTTGTCGAACGTATCGATTTTTGAAAGCAGGATAGAAACAGCCAGTCGTATGACGGTAAGAGGGGTCCGAAGCTCGTGTGCCGCGGCGGAGAAAAAAGCCTTTTCTTCTGCGATTCCGGCAACGTTCCTACTGTTGTCGGCGAAAGTAAATAGGGTAAATGTGCCGGAAAGATCGGAAAAAAGCGGCACGAGCGTAGCGCTCAGGGGAATGTTCCCGTGTCCTGTGGCGAGTTCTATGTTGTCTGGAAGTGTAAATCCGTTTCCTCCAATGGCTGCTTCAAACGCGGAAAAATCAGTCGTTCCTGCAATTTTCAGCGAATGGAGAACTTCTGTATACGGTTTTCCGACTAGGGGTGTGCCGCCAAGCAGTTTTTCTGCATAGGGATTTGCAAGTCTCACCATGCCCTTTTGGTCGATACAAAGAATGCCCTGGTCCATGCGGGATACCACGTGGCTTGAGAGACGGACGAATTCATCCTGGCTGATGGCCTGCGCTCGCGTAGCGGCAGCGTCGGCTGTCGCACTGGTAAGCTGAAGCTCTAATTCTGAGATTTTCTTTTTGTGCCGGATGAGCTGGGTGCGTTGCCGCAGGAATAGGCTTACGGCAACGACTGTGGTTAATAGAAGAAATATCGATAGGGCGATACTCACTTCTTTATCATAGCAAATCGGATACCTCTGTCAGAGGGGGGTAACGGTGTCGACGAGAAGATAGTCATCGCAGCTGCAAATGAGGGCTTCGCAGAAGGCTTGTCTATTGGATTCCATTGCCGTCATGCGCACTTTCTTCCCCACAAACTCGACCCCATCATACATCGATTGAGGCTCGTCTCCGGGATTTTTCAGAAGAATCATCATGGCCTGGTCCTTGATGTATGTGCCGGCGTCTGCCACCAGGTAATATCCGTTGGAGCAATATGTTTTCTCGGTGATATCAGACCCGCGTTTGATGGTACCGGTATACGTGCCTACCGGGCTGCTGTTTGGGACGGTATAGATGGGATTGACGCCTGACGTCGGCGGAGTGTTTCCGCGAAGGGACGTGAAGATGATGAAGGCCAAAAGAAGAATCAATCCGACGGCAATCGCGGCAATACCCTTTTGTTTTCCCATAAGTATAAGGATAGCACACGGTGTTGAGGAGTGCATGCTCTCGCCAAGTTACGGTAATAGATAATCGCTTTTGATAAGAGATCCGTTTGAGAATGGATCTCCCGTGGCCTTAATTCGCAAAATAAACTATTATGTGCGTTTCCGCGTTGTATATAACCCGTAGAGCATGATGGTGACGCCCGCGCTTACGCCGAAAACGAGACTGGCGGCCCAAATTTTCCCATACAGATCACTTTCCAAAAACGGTTGCGGGGTGGGCGTCGGAGACGGAGAGAGAGGCGCGACCTCTCCCGGAACTTGGGGGGATGAAAATGCGTTTCTGGAATCGATCGTCGAAGTTGTGGGAGTTGCTGTGGGCTTGGGAGAACTGGTCGGCGATGATGTAGCCGGAAGAAGACTGGTTGTCGCAGTTGGCGTAGGCGGCGGGGGGCAGTCGTTTGATTTGTTTGGCGTTGCCGAGTAGTCGGGAGCAGGTGAGCACGTAACCCAACCCTCGGCGCCATCAGTACTGCGGCCCATGGATGTGTTGTAACCGAGAATGCCAGGATAACTTTGGGCGTCTTTCAAGGTATTTGTCTCATCGAATAACCTCACTGTGTCTCCTTCGGTGTTGAATGTGATTCCTGACTGTGTTTGGAAAAAAGTCAGAAATCCCCGGGGCGAGATAATCGCACTTGCGTTGAGGATAAACGATGTTCCGTTTGCATTTTCCAATCGCCAGCGATCCAGGGATACGGACTCTGATCCGTTGTTGTAGAGTTCGATCCAGGTTTGTTTCACGTCAGCTGACTTGGGTAATATCTCGTTGATAACGACTGCAGCAAATGTGCGGGGAGTAGCGGCCAGAAACAGCGTCCCGCAAAAGGCGAACGTAAAAAGCGTTGATACGAGTCGACGCATCGCAGCCGTATTATACGGGATAAAGCAAAAAAGCTTGCGCAATACGCGTACTCTGGTAGAGTAAGTGTGTAAGAAACATTACAAATCGGAGGTCCTATGAAAATGAATCCTGTTGTCCATTTCGAAATGCCGGCAAAGGATAAAGCGCGCACAAAGAAGTTCTATGAAGAGGTATTCGGCTGGCAGATGACCCAGATGGGACCGGAAATGGGAGACTATCTTCTGGCAGGCACGACGCCCGTAGATGAAAACCGGATGTCAACAGAAAAGGCGCCATCAACGGCGGATTTTTCCTGCATGGAGAGCAGGGAACGATCCCTCATGTTGTGATTTCCGTCGATAACCTGAGGGGGTACATGGAAATCGTAAAGAAATCAGGCGGACGTATCGAAGGAAATCCCATGGATATACCGGGGATCGGTGCGTTTGTGATGTTTGTGGATACGGAAGGGAACCGCGTCGGCATGCTTGAACCAGTAAAAATACATGTATGAACATGTTCAAACCTGTCAAGGCCAAGACAATCGAAGAATATCTTGCTTCACTGCCACATGAACGAAGAAAAGCAATAAAATTTCTGCATCAGTTTATTCAAAGAGCGACACCGGGTCTTAAGCCGCATTTTTCATACAACATGATTGGCTACGGTAATTTTTTGTACAAAAACTATAAAGGGGAAGAGATCCAATGGCCGATTGTGTCATTGGCGAACCAGAAGAATTACATATCTATGTACATATGTGCGGTAGTAAACGGTGAATATATCGCAGAAAAAAATAAATCGCGTCTAGGGAGAGTAAGCGTCGGGAAAAGCTGTATCCGGTTTGATGATGTGAATAAGGTAAATCTTACAGTCCTCGAAGAGTTGATCAAGATGGCTGCGAAGAACCCAGGTTTTTCTACTCGGTAATAGTTTGCCACTGTCTCGCTCATACGCCTTTTTGGTCATATGTTGACAATCAGAGTATAGTTGACGTGACAACCATTATCCGGTTGAATCAGAACGCTTCTTTATGGGGATAACGTTTATTTCCTCTTCCAGGTATACTGATCATACTCATGAGAATACTCGCTCGATTGATGCTTGCCGTTGGGAGTCTGGTAATTGCGGACGGCCTCCTCCAGTTTTTGTATCACCTCAAGAATAATGAATATACATGGGAGATAATCGACAAAGTTGAGGTGTTTAACATTCAATATTTGACTCCTGTGCAGGATGAGCGGTATGTCGTTCCTGATATCTCATACTCAGATGAGTACGTTATGTTTGATGAGTACGGATTTCGAAAAACACCGGGCGTGAACCCTTCAAAAACGGAAAAGAATATCATTTTTCTGGGAGATTCCATTCTTTTCGGTTATCTGGCAACGGCGGGAGAGACGGTTCCCAGTCGGGTTAGTAACATGTTGGGCCGAGCCGGGTTAACGGTGGCTTCCATAAATGCCGCAGTACCTTCGTATTCGCTGAATCAGGCTGTATATCGGTATATCTATGACATTGAAGGCAAATTTCCGGAGGCAGCGATTGTCTTGCAGGCGTATGATCCGGCAGAGAACTTCTATTGGCTTGGGCACAAGTGGGATGTCACGAAAAACTGGTACACAAGTAGCGCCCGCCACAAAATTGGAGCTGTGAAACGAATGACCGACTCGCGATTGCGGTATTCATTCATGTATTATCTGTTTTGGCGATACAGCGGATTGTTTTTCGAGCCGCTGAACGGCCGCATTCCCTACGATGAAGCAGATCTTGACAGGCTGAGAGAATCCATCACGCTCTCTTTGGACACTCTTCTGGCTCATACAAGAAGTCATATTTTTCTGGTGGCGTTATCCCGCCCGCTGCTCGTGATGAAAGAGATTTCACAGGAAGAGCTCCGGCCGATTACACTCTTGAACGAAACACTGCGAACGTACGCTACGACACATGATCGCGTGCATTTCGTAGATATACGGGGCGAGTTTGCAAACTATCCGGATGAAGAGGTTTTTCTGGACGTGTGTTGTCATTTTACTTCGAAAGGACTTGAGTTGGAGGCGGTTGTCCTGTCGCGGATTCTTGAAAAGTTTTTGCGGGGAGAAAGACTCCAGCCGGTGTATGATACAATACCTCAATTATGACATTCCGCGATTCCGTATACACGCTCATCCGCAAGATTCCCAAAGGAAAAGTTGCCACCTATGGTCAGGTAGCAGCGCTTGTCGGTAGCCCGAGAGCTTCCCGGGCAGTCGGTATGTGCATGAAGGTAAATCCTGACGCGCCACGTACTCCGTGTCATCGCGTCGTTGCGTCAGACGGCAGATTGACCGGATATTCAGCGGAAGGGGGCGTGAAACGAAAGAAGAATATGCTTGAGAACGAAGGTGTTCGCTTCAGGGGAGAACGCGTTGATCTTTCTTTTTCCCAATGGCATCCGAAATAAGGTTCATGAAGGAATCCTCCATTGCATAATATATAAACATATACTAATATGTTTATATATGGATGACGTGTGTGCCCAAATCGCGAAATTCGGCAAAAGTATCGGCAACGAGTCAAGGTACCGAATCGTTCAGGAGTTGCTGGATCATGCAAAAACCGTCAGTGATCTGGTGGCGACCACAGGTCTGTCCCAGCCGCTTGTTTCACAGCATCTCAAACTCCTTAAGGACAATAATCTCGTTCATGACGTGCGCAAAGGGAAAGAAGTTATTTACGCAATTAACAGTTCGTACATGTTGCAGCTGCTTAAAAGCATTTCATCTTCGGTAAAAAAGTAATAACGGTTATTTTATAGGAAGGGATGTCTATGTCATTTGATGATTTAGCAAGTGATGCTGTTGTTCAAACGACTGTTGGTAATCTCGTGAAGCACAGTTATACCGTTTATCTTGCGGATACGGGTGTTCAAGCTCTCGAAAAAGTAAAAGAATTGATTCCGGCCGGATCATCCGTCATGAACGGCTCATCAACGACGCTTACACAAATCGGATTTACGGACTATCTCAAAAGCGGCACGCATCCGTGGAATAACCTCCACGCTGCCATAGTGGCAGAAAAAGATGAGAAGAAGCAGCGACAGTTACGAAGACAGGCGGTGCTGTCCGAATATTATCTTGGAAGCGTCCACGCGTTAGTGGAAAACGGAGAATTCCTTATCGCCTCAAACACCGGCAGCCAGTTGCCGCATGTCGTTCATACCTCGCCAAATCTTATATTCGTCGTTAGTACGAAAAAAATCGTCCCGACGCTCGCGGATGGCTTGCGCAGGCTTGAAGAGCATGTCGTTCCTCTGGAGGATAAGCGAATGAACGAAGCCTACGGAGTCGGGACACACCTCAATAAAATCGTGATATTTAAGGGAGAAAACCCCATGTTGGGACGAAAGGTGACGTTCATCCTCGTAAAGGAAAACTTAGGATTTTAGACGACTTCGCGCACGACGTGGTCCGTGGTATCATTGAGGTCTATGGAAATTATCCAGTCGTTTGTCGATTTCGTTTTACACCTCGATGTTCACTTGAAAGAATTGGTCTCACAGTATGGGATACTGACATACGCTATACTTTTTGGGATCGTGTTTGCGGAAACCGGGTTTGTCATCACGCCCTTTTTACCGGGAGATTCGCTTTTGTTTGCCGCAGGGGCCATATCCGCGCTTGGATCCCTTCATATCGCGGGTGTGATCATTCTTCTTATAATAGCTGCCGTTATGGGTGATACAGCTAACTATTGGATCGGGCATTTTTTTGGCCAGAAGATTGTCGATAATCCCAAGATTACGATTATTAACCAGGAACATATCGATAAGACAGAGCAGTTTTACAAAAAATACGGAGGCAAGACCATCATCCTTGCACGATTCGTTCCCATCGTTCGGACGTTCGCGCCGTTTGTCGCCGGAGTCGGCACGATGGAATACGGTAAATTTATCACATACAACGTTATCGGGGGTGTTGTATGGGTTACGCTCTTCACGCTTGCCGGGTATTTCTTCGGGAATCTTGAGTTTATCCAAAAGAATTTCCATTACGCGATATTTGCAATTATTTTCTTGTCGCTCGTTCCAATGGTGTACGAATACGTTCAGGCGAAGCGTCATCCGGATGTCCCTGGAGTTTCTCCGAAGAAGCTTGAAAAAGAGGTAAACAAGTAACTCCTACCGAACAAGCGAGTGAAGGATGGTCGAGACGATTGACAGAAGAACAGAACCGATAATAGCCGATCCCCATCCATCAACCTGAAAGTCCGGACTTACCGACGCAGCCAGCTTAAGAAGGCTCGCATTCAGAATGAATGTGAATAGTCCCAACGTGAGAATGTTAATAGGCAGCGTCAGAAGAAGAAGGATAGGTTTGAGAAGTGCGTTTATCAAGCCTATGAAGATAACGGCAATGAGCGCCGCTCCGAAATCGGTCAATCGTATTCCCGGGACGATTCTGGCAACGATATACAGAGAAAGAGCATTTATTATCCAACGGACGAGAATGTGCATATACCTATCGTAACACTTAAGCGCAAGAGAGTTCTATCCCAGGAGAATTTTTGCACGTTCCAGCTGCCGAAGCGCCAGGTACCGGTATTTTCTTGCGGTGTCCCATCGGAATGCGGCACGGGTAATGATGAGTACCCGAACGGCGATTGAGTTTCCGCTGATGCGTTCGACTCCCTGAACGCGTGAGCCCTCTGCGATGAGAGAAGAGAGCACCGTGTCTTTCTTAAGTTCTTTGATTGCGCGTTCCAGCGCTTTTATGGCCCGATCGATCGGCTGATTTGATTTGATCGGTACATCAACGACAACGCGTGCAAGTCTTCTGGAATAATTGACGATTTTTTTGATTTCACGGTTTGGGAATATGTGAATAGCTCCATTTTGGTCCTTAATGCGGACTGTTCTCAGGCCCACGGCTTCCGCAATTCCCTGGGTGCCGCCGATTTCCACGTAATCACCGACGCTTATTGTGTCTTGCGTGAGCATAAGAATTCCGGTGAAGAAATCCTCAATAAATGACCGGACGCCCAACCCTATAATGATGCCGATGACGCCAGCCGAAGCAAAGAGCGGCGTGACGTTAATGCGTAGTTGGGTAAGCACGTAATATACCGCGATTATGTAGAGAATCATTGTTGACAAGCTTTGGATTGTAGCGAGATACGTTTTTGTCCGTGGGGATTCGAGGTTTTTGGGAATCCTCATGTACCGGTGAATCAGACGACTCAAGAGCGCCGCGACAAGGAAAGGAAGAACGAGTGTAAGAATAAAGGCAATATTTATATTGTTCATACGCGCTAATTATACCATTCCGGTAAAGGCAAGCTGACCCGTTTGGTATACTAGATATCATGCTTGTTTATAACTTTCTATCTTACATCGCATCGTTTCTGTTAATATGGCTTGGCGCCGGACTTATCGTCTCTTCGATAGACAAATTTGCCCATAGGTTAAAACTTTCCTCATTTGCCGTTTCATTCGTTCTTTTGGGGCTTCTGACATCCACGCCCGAATTTGCCGTCGGGTTTGCCGCGATTTCCGAGGCAAATCCGGAAATTTTCGTCGGTAATCTTTTGGGAGGGATTCCCGTTATTTTCCTTTTTGTTATTCCCATGTTGGCTATCTTCGGGAACGGAGTTCAGTTGAAGCACTTTTTCAGTCAGAGAAATATGCTTCTCACGCTTGGTGTTATCGTAACGCCTTCGATAATGATTCTGGACAGAAAAGTCACGAACGCAGAAGGTGCATTTCTCATCGCGTTGTATGCAATACTCTTATTCGTACTTGCGAGGGATCACGGTTTTCTGGATAGAAAGAATAAAGAATTGCTTCAGCTCAAAGCGTATAGCTTGAAAGATATTCTTAAAGTGCTTTTCGGAGCGATTATCGTTTTTGGGGCAAGCCAGATTATCGTGGATCACACACTTTATTTCTCGCGGATTTTTTCTATCCACCCCCTCTACATTAGTCTTATTGTTTTATCATTGGGGACGAATCTTCCTGAGCTCTCGCTTGCAATCCGTTCGATTATGTTGGGAAAAAAAGATGTCGCCTTCGGAGACTATATGGGATCTGCTGCGGTCAATTCGCTTTTTTTCGGCATATTCACACTGATCAATCAAGGAGACGTGTTGACAGCAAACAGATTTCCATTAACTTTTGTATTTATCGTCGGAGGAATCGCATTATTTTTTATTTTCTCCCGTTCGAGAAATTCAATTTCCAGACTTGAGGGGTGCGTTCTGTTATGCTTATATATCGTGTTTTCGTTTTTCGAACTTAAAAAGTAATCCAGATGAGAAAACGGATCGGATTTATCGGCCTCGGACTCATGGGCATGCCCATGGCGAAAAACATCCTCAAGAGGGGATTTCCGTTATCTGTCTACAGTAGAACCGCTGATAAGACCAGGGAACTCATTGCGCTTGGGGCCCAATCCGCCGATTCCCCACGAGCGTTGGGTCAAGACTGCGACGTTGTGATTACCATGGTGACGGGACCGGCGGACGTCGAAAGTGTTCTATTGGGTGAGAACGGGGTTCTTTCGGATCCGAAGAAGGGACTGGTTGTGATAGACATGAGCACGATCGGCCCCACAGCAGCGCGTACCATAGGGATACAGGTTGTGAAGCGGGGCGCACGATTTGTCGATGCGCCGGTGACCGGAAGCGTGGTTCGCGCAACAAGCGGGGAGCTGACGATATTTATAGGTGCCCAAAAAGACGTGTTTGAAGAGATAAAGCCTGTCCTTCTTGCGATGGGAACGACGCTCCATCATATGGGTGAAGTAGGGGCCGGGCAGGCGATTAAGCTTGTCAATAATTATTTCGTCGCCGTAGAGGCAGTAGCCCTCAGTGAGGGTATGATGCTTGCAGATAGCATGAGGCTGAGTCGGGCGCAAGTGGCGGACGTTCTTCAGAGCGCATCGACTGGGATGTCGCCTGCGATGAAGCTCGTGATAGCCAATCATGCCACCGGCAACTATCCTGTGATCTTCTCCCTTTCGAATATGCGCAAGGATGTCTCGCTTGCCTTTGAGGAGGTGCACGGGAAGAAATTGACCATGCTTACGATGGTGAAGGAAGTCTTCGATCGCGGAGTTGCTGAAGGGTTATCGGATGAGGATTTTTCAGCAATAATAAAAAGTATTGAGAAGGAGGAAAGTCGATGAAATACATAGCGGTATTCTGTTCTGCCAGTGAGGTGGCCGATAAATACGTATCGCCTGCAGCTGAATTTGGACGACTTCTTGCAAGTCACGGATATCACTTGGTGTGGGGTGGGTCGGACACAGGACTTATGAGGGTCATATCAGCGGAGGTGCAGGCGGGGGGAGGAAAATTGTTCGGTGTATCTTTGGAAATTTTCTCCAGTATCGCAAAAAAAAGCGCCGATGAGATGATCGTAGCTAAGGATTTGGGGGAACGAAAGTCAATGATGCTTGCGAAAGCAGAAGCAATTGTAGTACTTGTCGGTGGGTTGGGAACTCTCGATGAAGTAGCACAAATATTAGAGCTTAAGAAACTAGGGATTCATAATAAGCCTATCGTGTTTCTCAATACGGAAAATTTTTATGAAGGCATCCGCGTTCAGCTCCAGAAAATGAAAGACGATGGATTCGTGAACAAAACAGTGGAAGAACTCGTGCATTTCGCGGACACTCCGACTGCGGCTATTGAGTACATTGACGAAATACTCAAGGATTTGTGACCATATGAGTAAATTTCATCGGGGAGTACTGTACCTTGGTATTTCAGTCGTGCTCTACAGCATCATGCCGGTTCTCATACGATTTCTCGGAGCCGGATCACTCCCTCCCGCGGCCCAGGTGTTTTTAAGGTATGTCGTCGCTTTTTTCTGCGCGGGTATTTATTTTTGGCGAACGAGTGAACGATTTATCATGAAGCGTAGTGAAATTGCCCTACTTTTTATCGTATCCCTTTTCGGATATGCGTTAACGAATCTTTTTTACACATACGCGATTCTCCTTACACAAGTTGGAACGGTGCTTTTCATCTTTTTTTCTTTTAGTGTCCTGACCCCCATATTTGCACAAGTATTTTTGGGGGAGACGATTACCAAAGAGAAGCTTGTTGCTATACTCTTGGGCGCCGTAGCTCTTCTATTCCTTTTCCGTCCTGGTCCTATAGATACATGGAAGGCGGGAGCATGGTTTGCCGTGCTTTCGGCTATAGGGCAGGCTGTGTATGTGATCGGAAGGAAGAAGCTTTCTTCCATCGGATCGCCAAAGCTTCTTCTTACAAATACGTTTCTCGGTGTGGTTGCAGTAGGACTGATATCGGTTACCACCGAGTCATCTTTTTATGCCCCTGGCGGCATCGGATCAGTTGCGCCAGGCACGTGGCTTTTGACGCTGTTGTTTGGCATAGATAATTTCGCCGCGTGGTTATTTATGACCCGCGGTTTTCAGCTGGTAAGCGCAGGAACGGGAAGCTTAGTAATGTTGTCTGAAAATTTTATCGGAATTGTGTTTGCTTTTTTGTTTTTCAGGGAAATTCCGTCGTTTCCTACGGCAATCGGAGGAATGTGTGTGCTTGCGGCATCGCTTCTTGTGATTCGCTCTGAACACAAAACATGAAGCATTACCACCAGTGTTGCACGCTTTTGTAGACCACCGGGAAATCGAGATACGCCCAGTGTGCCCGATCAAGATCTGCGGCTGAAGCTGCATGTTTGCCAACAATGGCAAACGATGCCTGATCATACCCAAGTCCCCACCTGTTGGGGAAATTAACAAATCGAAGAAACACAGCGAGTACGAAAATCGCCAAAATTCCCCAGTGAAAGCGTATTTTCATATGATGGCGATATCATATCAACTTTTTGCGTACGGGGTATGAAATTGGTATACTTAAGTCCCCTCGTTGTGCTCCTCTTTGTATTGTTACCAATGAAGGAAGACGCGTGGGCATTGCTATGGAAATACGAAATATCGCTATTATCGCCCATGTCGATCACGGGAAAACGACACTCGTTGACGGGATGCTCAAGCAGACGCATACATTCCGCGAAAACGAGGCCGAGATGAGTCAAACGACCATCCTGGATAGTAATGACCTTGAGCGAGAGAAGGGAATTACCATTCTTGCCAAGAATACCTCTGTTACCTATAAGGGGATAAAAATAAACATCATTGATACGCCGGGTCATGCGGATTTCTCGGGAGAAGTCGAACGGGTCATAAACATGGCAGACGGTGCGCTTCTTATTGTCGACGCGGCGGAAGGACCGCTTCCACAAACACAATTTGTTCTGGAAAAGGCGCTTGGACGTAACATTCCCGTCATTGTCGTAATCAATAAAATTGACCGCAAAGATGCACGTCCGGAAGAAGTCATCCGTCAAACAGAGGAACTTTTTCTTCACCTTGCCCATCACGAAGGGCATCTCTCATTTCCGGTGCTCTATTCAGTCGGCCGGGAAGAAAAAGCTTGGAATGAGTTACCGAAGAATTTGCAGGAACATGCCACTCTGGAGCCTTTATTTGAGCAAATTATTCGAAGTGTGCCCGCGCCGGCTGTTGATGCGGATCGTCCATTTAAGATGCTCGTATCGACGCTCGATTTTGATGCTTATAAAGGCACATATGCCATCGGTAAGGTGAGTCAGGGAGTCGTTTCGCCAGGCCAGTCCGTACTGCTATTGAGTGAGAATGCGAAAGTGAAACACTGCAAGATAGAAGGCGTATTCACAAGTGCCGGGCTTAAGCGGGTAGCCATAGAGCAATCAGTGCCGGGAGATATTATTGCAGTTACCGGGATAGATGGTGTAGAGATAGGACAAACGCTTGCCGATCCGGCCGATCCAACAGGATACCCGGTTATACGACTTGAGGAACCGACGCTGAAAATTTTCGTATCTGCAAACACTTCGCCGTTCGCGGGGAAAGAAGGTAAATTTTGTACTGCGCGTCAGATCCACGAGCGACTTATTAAGGAAAAGAAGACAAATATCGGTCTTCGGATATCTGAGAATCCCAACGGTCAAGGGTTTATCGTAGCAGGCCGTGGAGAGCTTCATTTGGCAGTGCTTCTTGAAAACCTCAGGCGAGAGGGATTTGAAATGCAGGTGGGGAAACCTGAGGTAATATTTATCGAAGAAAACGAGGAAAAACGCGAACCATTTGAGGAGATCACAATCGAGATTGACAATTCGTATGTCGGTATTATTTCTGAGGAATTAGGCAAACGGCGCGCAGAGCTTCTGGACACACATACGAATCAGCGGGGCATTACCCGGATGGTCTACAAAGTTTCTAGTCGAAACTTGTTGGGATTTCGGGGTGATATCATGACAAAGACACGCGGAAACGGAATATTTGCGACTCGGTTTATCGGGTATTTCCCGTTGGCAAGTCATATTCCGAAACTCAGAAACGGCGTACTTGTCGCAAGCGAAACCGGCACATCAAGCGGGTATGCATTGACGACGGTGCAGGAACGGGGGCGGGCATTTATCGGACCCGGTGTTCCAGTCTACGAAGGGATGATTATCGGGATTAATAATCGCCAGGAAGATATCGACATCAACGTATGCAAAACCAAGAAACTTACTAACATTCACTCTGCAACCGCCGACGTCGCCATCCAGCTGGATCCGCCGATTTCATATAGTCTTGAACAGTGTCTTGATTTTATAGAGGACGATGAATTGCTCGAGATTACTCCGGTAAGTTTACGTTTGCGAAAGAAATACTTATCCAAAACCGACCGTGTACGCGCGCTGCGACGGGATCGGTAATGTATGTTACAATAAAACGCGTAAGGAGGTTTGGGTATGTATGCGCTCCTGCTGTTTATTCTCTTCGGGATCGCGTTCGGATATTTCGCCACACTCAATACGACTCCAATTTCCATTTCTTTTGGATATTCTCTCATGTCCGGCGTTCCTCTATACCTGGTAATTTTCGGATCCATCATTCTCGGTGTACTATTCACGACCATCTTCTACCTCGTAGAATCATTCGGAAGGAAGAAGAAAGTCGCCCAGCAGGCCAAAGAAATAGCCCAGATCAAGAAAGAAAACATCGATTTGGTAAAGAAAAATCACGAATTGGAAATAGAAAATACCCGCCTGCAGGCGACATACGGCGAGATAAGCGCAGAAGATGAAGTGATATGACGTCGTTTATTGCGTTCTTATGGAAGGTGCTTCCTATCTCAAAGGTGTGGCAACTGCGGTTTATGAGGGTGGTGCAGGATCAATTTCTCGTTGGAGTTACCGGTGTTATTTTCAATGAAAAAGACGAAGTGCTTCTTTTTCGTCACACATACAGAAACGATTACGAGTGGAGTCTCCCCGGAGGGTATATGAAGAAAGGTGAACACCCAAAAGAAGGCATTGAACGAGAAATCGAGGAGGAATCAGGTTTTATCGTATCAGCTGATACGCGATTCAAAATCCGTACCGATAGGCAGACAGCGCGTCTGGATATCGTCTATGTCGGGAAGTATCTCGGCGGAACATTCAGAAAATCAACCGAGGTGGACAGGGCGGAATTTTTTTCTTTCCGTGAACTGCCGGATATCCGGAAGGATCAGCTCATGCTCATACGAAAGATTCTCGAGCGCCGCGGGGAAAGATATTACAAGATAAGCATAGCATCGCCGAAGCTGTAAAAGCGGTATCCCAACCGAATTGCCTCTTCATATGCATTCAATATTGTCTTCCGACCGGCAAACGCACTTACAAGAACGATAAGCGTGGATTTCGGTAAATGGAAATTCGTTACCATGCCATCGACAATTGAGAATCGATATCCGGGTGTAATAAAGAGATTGATATCGCCTTGATATGGCACTACCAGGCCGTTGTGAATGTGTGCAATTCCTTCGAGCGTGCGTACTGTGGTTGTTCCTACGGCGATAACCCTTCTCTTGTCCCGCTTGGCTTCATTGATCGTTCTGGCTACGTCTGCGGAAACGTTTACCCATTCACTGTGAATTGCATGTTCTTCCACGGTTTGTGATTTTATGGGTAAGAATGTTCCCAGTCCCACATGAAGTGTTAGCTCTATGATCGTAATGCCTTTTTTTGCAAGTGTTTGCAGGATGTTTTTCGTGAAATGGAATCCGGCAGTGGGGGCAGCAACAGAGCCTTCGTATTTGGCGTAACTGGTTTGATAGTCGGAAGCGTTGGGAACTGCTTTTATGTACGGCGGCACCGGAACTGAGCCATACTGATTGGCCTTTGCGATGACCGCCTCGGGAAGCATCCCGAAGTCAACGATAAACGTGCCGTCTTCGTGTTTGTGAGCGACGTGGCCGATAAAATCGCCTGCGATGACAATTGTGCTTCCGGGCGTAATTTTTTTTCCTGGTTTTCCCATCGCAATCCACGTGTTTTTTTCTGTCGGTCGTATAAGAAATAATTCAACCGTTTTTTTCCCGACAGTTCCATGGAGTCGTGCCCTGAACACCTTCGTATTATTCACTACAAGGATGTCATCCCGACGAAAATATTGAGGCAGATCTGATACATGTTTATGGATCATGGTTTGGTCGTTTCTCGTAAGGACCATAAGTTTTGCGGATTCCCGCGGGTTTGCGGGCGTCTGGGCAATTCGGTCTTCAGGAAGATGATAGTCGTACTCAGAAATTGGTGTTGGCATATCAGGCGAATTGTTTGAGCGTTTCGATGAAGACATCAGTTATTTTTTTCAGCATAAGAACATGTTCTGTCCCGAGCGCTATTCGGACGAACGGAGTGTTCGGACGGCTTCGAACAGCGGTAAGGTAAATACGCGTCGTGTCGAGCCCGAAACTGGTACCGGAAACTAGATTGACGTTATGGCGTTTGGCTATCGCCACGGCAGTTTCGACAAAGCGTTTATATGTCTTGATTGTGTGTTTCTTTGGTGTAAATTTGAGAGCGAGATAGCTTCCCTGTCCGGGATACGAGATTTCCTCTACCGCATTTGCCGGGTGACCGGCGAGCCATTGTCGTAATGAAGACGCCAGTTTGCGTGCATTGCGGGTGTGACGGGCAAGCCGCGCTGAGAGGAGTTTTCGATTGGGCGTCGGAAGCGCTGCGGCGGTACTATCGATGATGTTTGTTCCGCCGTGATCCCGATAATCAAATAGCTTTCCTGTGTGCATGCCGTAGGAAGTAACGATGCCGCCCGTAAACCGATCCATGCCAAATTGATGGTATTTATTGAGGCTTTCGAATGTAATGATCCGAAGTTTCGTCCTCCTGCCAAAGAGGTGTTTATATGGTTGAAGTAACACTGATAGGCCGGTGTTGTCGATAATAAGATATGTTTCTTTGACGGCGTGTGCCGCAAGCCACCCAATAAGCTTGGGAATATTCGGTATGATGATGGAAGGCGAATTTGTGAGGCTGTCGATGAAAATTACCGAGGGTTTATGGGCTTTGACCGCACCGATAAATGATTCCATATCCGTTTCATCTTCATAAATAACCGAATTCCCAAACAATTGAGTTAGCAGTCCCTTGTTTTCAAAATAGATAGAGTTGCCCGCCAGTATCGGTCCGGAAATTTTCTTTTCCCCGACGAGAAAAAGAAGGATAGTTGTAAAAGCCGCCATGCCGCTTGAAGTAGCGAAGATGTGTGCTGGAAACTTAATGAGGACATCGATGTATTCTCTCAGAAACGCCTGTTCGTAGTAGTAACTATCCCAATGCTGATCGCGCTTGTAGTCATTCATAGTTGCGTAGATACGCCCGGTTTCTCGTCCTGCCTGCGAAAACAGAGAATGTGCGAACGTCGGAGACTGCCAATCCGTACTTGTGATAAGCGTACCAAACAGGCCAAGATGTGTCCGAAGATGCTCCCGTGCGTTTTCTATGACGCCCGTAATACTCTCGACCTCTTTTTCTGAAGATAGCCTGCGGGTTTTGACGTAACAAGCATTTATGATCTCTTTCTGAGAGGAGAGGTCGTGTCTGTAGACTTGGACTGTGCGTACTATTCGATCTGCGGTTTGGGGTGTAATATGTTTTTTGTTTTTTTGGATTATCCCGAGAAACCTGGCGAGTTTTCGATCCGCGTCGGAGAGAAGATACGACACTTCATTCAGCGTCTCGACAATATCTACTTTTACCGAAGAGTCGTTCATAGACGTTTCGCGCATTCCGCTGCAAAAAATTCCGCGCCGCTGGGGTACATATCGAAAAATAAATGCGGTTCGATAAGTTCCAGTTCCATGAGAACAAACGTGTTATCCTTGCGTATTCCGTCCACGCGGGCATACAGGAGGTCGGATTTGACTTGGGAAATGACATGGGCCGCCTGATCCAGTATCGTTTTATCGGGTTCGACGATAATTTCTCGGCTTCCGAATTGATAGTTGGAACGGAAGTCGTTTTTCGGAGGAACTTTCAAGACGGCGTGCGAATATTTGCCGCCGATGAAAATAAGCGAGTATTCTCCTTGTTGTACTTCTTCCATAAGCGGCTGGAGCATGCAGCCTTTTTTTTCAAGAAGTTTGGTAAGTTTCTTCTGTCCTGTTTCCACATCTGAGCGGGAAACGGAAAAAATCTCATACGCAGATGCTCCGATGACTGGTTTTACGACGACGGTGTTCCAGGAATGCGTTTCCATCTCACGGGCAAGGTCGCAATGTGAATGGTACGTTTGATAAACAGTCGGAATCGTACGAATTCCTTTTTGCGCCAAATCTTTTAGGTACGTTTTTTGAGAATTCCACTTGACGACAGCCGGCGCGTTGAAAACGGGTACTCGAATTTTTTCCAGATCTGTAACCCACTTGATAAACGGATCGTATCGGTAATGATAGTTCCAGGCTGAGCGGAGGATAATTGCGTCGAATTGACTCCATTCGACTGAGGGATCATCCCAGGCTACCGCAGTCGGTTCAACCCCGTGACGTTTTAGTGGAGAAACGAGGAGTTGATCGCTTTCCGACAGTTTTGGGAACTCAGTACTGGTGACGAGCGCAACTTTTTTCATGCAAATAAAAACAGAATTCCAACCAGGATTCTATATATGCCAAAAAAGGTAAACGAGTGCGCTTTCACGAAATTCGTAAATATTCGGATAGTAAAGAGTGCCGTAATAAACGCGCCGAGAAATCCGACTGCAAGAATTGACATGTCGGACGCGGAAAACTGCCAGGCGGTTCTAAGAATGTCGAATCCGACGGCCGCTGCCATGGTGGGAAGAGCAAGCAGAAACGAATATTCAACAGCCGTTTGGCGCGGGACTCCCAGAAGAAGCGCTCCTGCAATGGTCGCTCCTGCCCGCGATACGCCGGGGATAACTGAGACTGCCTGAGCACAGCCGATGAGAAACGCTTCTTTCTGGGAAAAAGACTTCATATCTGGAGTTTTATTTTTTTCTACGAAACGTTCTATTGCGATAAGAACGACACCGCCCACGATAAGTGACCACGACACGACCGAACTGTTTCCCAGCAGGGTTCCTTTGATGAAGGGATAGAGGAGAAATCCTGCTAACGCAGTGGGGAGAAAGGAGATGCCGATATTTACCAGGAGCAGTTTCTCCACGAGAAGTTTTTTCCCATACAGCCATAAGACGGCGAGGATAGCGCCAAGCTGAATAAATAATTCGAAGGATTTCGTAAATTCTGTTTGGGGGATATTGAGGATCTGGCTTGTGAGAATCAGGTGGCCGGTCGATGAGACCGGCAAAAATTCTGTGATTCCCTCGACAAAAGACAGGAGTATCGCGTGAAGAAATGTCATACGGCTTACACGCGTTTGATGATGTACCGCTTTGTGTTTGTTTTTCCGGACGTGAGCGTTGTCGTAATAACCAGAGTTGCATTGGTAATGCCGTAGTGCGGCGTACAAACGCCCTTGCTGCACGTGCCGAAATATAAGTCACGCGTGTCTGATCCCAGTCCGTTTGGAATAAACGAACCTACTACGCCCTGCGAAATACCGTTGGCTGAATAGCTTAATGTGTATTCGACGCGATTGACCCTGGCGAGATTTTTGAACGTCACGATGACGCTGTTTGTGGAGCGGGAGAGTTTTGCCGAAGAGTAGCTTACTGCTGCGGCGCGGGTGGTTCTGATGCGTTTTTTGGCAGCCGATACGTTTACAGCCGACGAAAGCATAAGCGCCATGATAACGGCAAACATGATTCCTTGTCTCATGAGCGCATTATACCAAACAGGAAGAAGAAACATGGTATACTCGGGGAGTTATGAAAAGATTCTGGATAGTGTCGGTCGTGGTTATTCTCCTTGTGGTATCGGGTGCAGGATTATATGCGTGGAAGACACGTGTACAGCAAAGTGAATCCGTACCTGTATCGAGCGTGAGTCCGACACCGATTCCGGAGGAAATGGAACAATGGACAGATCAGGCAGGATTTTCGTTTACCTACCCGAAAAATCTCAAGATAAATAATCATCCGGAGGATAACGAAAATTACGCCCACATTGAATTCACTCACCCTGATTACCCCGGAAGCATTATCGTGTGGGCAAAAGATACGACAGCGCAAAGCCCTGCGGTATGGGTAAGCGGGGAGAAGACTCTCAAAGACGGGGTAATTTTCGAAACGACACTGGCAGGTCAACCGGGCAAGAAGGTGCTTGTAAGCAGTCCAAAGAAAAGAATTGTAACCGCAACGATCGATGATGCAATTGTTTTCTTCGTCGAGGGGGAGTTCGATAACAGCGATTACTGGAGTCGTGTGTACGATACCGTCGTTTCAACGTTTGCCTTTACGTCAATCGGGGATCAGACAGCGCAATCTTCTGCGCCTGGTGAAGGTGAAGATATGGCTGTAGATGAGGAAGAGGTGCTTGAATAAAGCGTAGTCGTTTGATTGTTGCGCCCTCAATGTGATATACTTCACGATGTCCTGGGAACAAAGTGTCTGTGACCATCGTCTATTTTTCTCTTTAGGCGTTTCTGGCACTTCCTTCAAGTCCTAAGGAGAAAGGAAATCCAATATGGCAACGAATCTATTTGTAGGGAATCTTCCTTACGCAACAGATAGCGCGCAGCTTCAGACAATGTTTGCGCAGGCAGGCAACGTCGTTTCCGCAAAGGTCATCAGTGACAAATATTCTGGTCGATCACGCGGATTCGGATTTGTCGAAATGGCAAGCGATGAAGAGGCGAAGAAAGCCATTGAAATGTTCAATGGTAAAGACGTGGATGGCCGAGCATTGGTAGTCAACGAAGCACGACCCCGCGAAGAGCGACCACGACAATAAACTTAAATAACTGAGGTTATTTGAGTTACCGGTAAGCCCCGCTTTCTTGAAGGCGGGGCTTTACTTTGGTACCATACCCCTCGTATGTTTCAAAGTCCGACATACGGAGATCTAGAGCTTCCCCAGGTGCGTGAAAGAATTCTTCATTTTCTTGCCAATGATCCGGACAAGATATATCAGATTGTGATCGGTACTGATTCCCAGCCGCATAACGGTTTAGGCGTGGATTTCGTGACCGCTCTGGTTGTCCATCGGATTGGAGCGGGTGGCATCTATTTCTGGCGAAGGACGGTGAACAAGAAGCATTATGTTCTACGAGAGCGGATGTACGAAGAGGCCACTATGTCGCTTGAGATGGCAGAAACGGTCCTCACGCTCTTGCACAAAGACGGCATTACGAAATACGATGTAGAGATACACGTGGATATTGGCAAGTTCGGCGATACCAGAGAGATGATTCAGGAGATTGTCGGTATGATTCGCGGATCAGGATACAATGTAAAAATAAAGCCGGAAAGCTACGCGGCAAGTAAGGTAGCAGACCGATACACCTAATAAGAGGAGGTGAAACGTTTATGAGTAATAAAGTATTTTTGGGACTTTTGGTTTTGGCCGCCGGAATTCTGGTCGGGTGGTTCGTATTTAAAGGAGAGATTCCTTCGTATCAGGAGTTGATGGGCACGGGAGAAATTTCCCAACAAGCTACTCCGACGCAGACGGTTGACAGACCAAGCGTAGAGGTTCCCATAACGACCGATAGTGGAGTTATGGAAAACAAGGGCGGGGGCACTGTAACCAGATCCGTGGTTACGTATTCAGATAGCGGATTTGGGCCTGCTTCGATTACTATCACACAAGGAACGGCAGTGACATTCGTTAATGAGTCTAGCCGATCAATGTGGGTTGCGTCTGCCGTACACCCGACGCATCAATTGCTTCCTGGCTTTGATCAGCTGACATCGGTTGCACGCAACGGAACATATGAATATACCTTTACGAAGGTAGGCACATGGAAATACCATAACCACATGAATCCGGCTGACACCGGCTCTGTCGTGGTAGTTGCCAAATGACGGGAGCGTTGTTTCTTTGTATACTACGTCTATGAAAAAAATCATGGGAGTGGTTATCATTGTGGCTGTCCTCGCGGGGATCGGATGGTCTTATTGGGCAGGACGTGCAGAGAAGTTTTCGGTTTCCAAAAAAGAGGAGTCGTTACCATCCAAAGATGCCGTTGTGATAACGATGCGGCAGGATGATTATGACCCCTCAGACGTTACGATACAAAAGGGAACGACCGTCGTTTTCGTAAACAAAAGCTCGGACTGGCGATGGCCCGCGTCGAATCTTCACCCAACCCATGATATATATCCCGAGTTTGACCCCAAGGAGCCGGTTGCGCCGGAAAAATCCTGGTCTTTTCGCTTCGATCGGGTGGGATCGTGGCGAATGCATGACCATCTGGCGCCCTATATTACCGGAACTATTACGGTGAAAGAGTAGCGCTAGCGAAGCGGTGCAACAGAGGCGCTTGGCGTTGCGGTTGGGACTGCTGCGCAGCGACCGGATGAGGGTTGAGTTCCCGAGATGAAGTATTCTGGCCTGCCGAAGTAGCATGGTACGGACACAACAGAATCGGGCTTGCTTGGTATTTCATCGGGTGTATCCTTCAGGAGTTCCACCATAAGATCGTGCCATATCGGAGCTGCTCCCGTTACACCGGATGTGAGATATGGGTTCATCGGACTATTGTCGTTATTTCCCACCCACACCGATACGACAAAGGACGGCGTATATCCGATGGTCCAGTTGTCGCGTTTCTCATTGCTCGTGCCAGTTTTCACCGAAACGGTTTTACCCGGGATGACGAGACTTGAGTTCGGACCAAACGCCGCGATTCGTGCCGTATTGTCACTAAGAATGTTACTTATAAGCCAGGCGACTTCCGGTTTGATTGCCTGTGTTGCTCCCTTGGGTTTGTTTCGTTTGATAACGCGACCCGTGTAATCCGTGATTTCTAAAATAGGCATGAGCGTAACGTGTTTGCCTTCGTTGGCAAGCGTTCCGTATACTTGTGCCATTTCCAGCATAGTGACATCCCCGCCTCCCAAAGTGAGAGAGAGCCCGTATCTGCTTTCATCAGACCACGACGTGATTCCCATAAGGCGTCCTGTATTGATCATGGTTTGGACTCCGAGTTTTGCAAGTATTTTTACGGCCGGTATGTTATATGAATTTGCAAGCGCATACCTTAGAGGTGTAGGTCCGTGGAATCTTCCATCGTAGTTTACCGGAACATACGGCGGACTGCCGGGTGTTTGGTAGATAACGGGTGAGTCATCGATGATGGAAGCGGGCGTAAATCCGTTTTCCAATGCCGCTGCGTAGGTAATGACTTTTATCGATGAACCTGGTTGTCGTAAGCTCGTTGTGACGTTCACATTTCCCTCGCCTGCGAGATCAAAGTAATTCTTACTGCCGACCATTGAGAGAATTTCCCCTGTTTTTGGGTTTGTTATGAGTGCCGCTCCATTGCCTACCTGAAGTGCCGCGAGATTGTTGATGTGGCTTGCAACAATTTCTTCTGCTTTTTCCTGAAGTGAAAGATCAAGTGACGTTGTGATGCGAAGACCGCCTTGCTCTACAAGTCGTAGTCCATACTCTTTTTCGAGAAGATTTTTTACGTACATGACAAAATGCGGAGCTTTGATAGACGTACGGGGCTGTGCAAACACGATTGGAGTATTGAGCGCGTCGCTTTCCTCTTTAACTGTTATATATCGGTCTTCGACCATGCGACGCAACACTTCTTTTTGCCGTTCAAATGCTTTTTGGGGATGGCTCCCAAAGGGGGAATATTCTGTGGGAGCCTGAGGAAGTCCGGCAAGAAGTGCCGCTTCCGCGAGGCTTAATTCGACCACAGACTTGTTGAAATATGTCTGACTCGCAGCTTCGATACCCCATGCAGTGCCGCCATACGGAACCTGGTTAAGATACATTTCTAGAATTTGGTTCTTGGTGTATAACCGTTCTGCCCAGAAGGCAAGGATAATTTCTTTTATTTTCCTGGTGAGTTTAACTTCCGGCGTAAGAAGCGCGGATTTGATAAGCTGCTGGGTGATTGTTGAACCTCCCTGAATCTGGTTATTGAGGAGCGTCTCCCGCACGGCGCGGATAATGCCCCGAAGTGATATGCCGTTGTGTCGGTAGAAATCCTGGTCTTCAATTGCGATTGTCGCCTCTTTTACGTACGCCGGAATTTCTGAAAGCGGAATGGGCGTGCGGTTCTGGTCCGCGTAGATTTCATACAGAAGGAGTCCATTCCGGTCAAATATTTTTGTGGTGACCTGGATATCCCTTTTTGAGAGCAGTTCGGGATTCGGCAGTGCCCGAAGCCATGAGTACGTCACGTATGGCGCAAAAAAGAAAATAATCGTTACCGCAACCCCGGAAGTAAAGAATTTAATCCGATCCAGCACTTCGCTCGACGGGAGGATGGTAATGGTGGGCATTGATACATGCGGCAATACAACTCGCGGTACCTTAGGAAAGGAAATGTGCAAAGAAGGCAGTCGTGGAATTGTGACACGTAGCATTTGGGGAATGCGGAATTTTGGCAGCTGAATTTTTGAAAACGTATCTGAAAATTTTTTGTGTTTCCTCGGTCTGCCTGGCTTCCGTTTAGGTTTGAGGAGTTTGGCAAGGAGAAACGGCAACCGAAAGGGGAACTGAACTACACGGCCGATTCCGATAAGTACGGTAAGAATACCTATGAGAAGCTGTACGAATATGTTACCGCGGGGGTCAGGTGAAGTGCTTGGGTTATTTTGGCGCGCCATAGCCTTGCGTTTATATCACAATCTATAGGCTCCAACAATAGGGGAGCGTTCCAATCTTAGGGTGCGGGCGTCGGATTTTCGGTGGGATGGGGACAATCCAAACAATACGTGGAAATGCCGTCCTTCAGGACGATATGTTCCTGTGGTTCAACATTATCGGTTTTCCCGGGTGCGGCAATATCGCCCGTTGCCTTATCGATCAACACCGATTGTTTCAAGCCTTCCCGTTGTGTGGGCACGGTACCCTTTATAAAATACTCAAATCGGATTGGACATCCTGCATCATCCCCGTCGTTTGGTGGCAGAAGACCAGAGAGAGAGCATATGCGTGCGCCGACTACCCCGTCAGGCTGTTTTGGCCAGATATCTGAGGCGCCCTGAAGAACGCGTCGCATTAATTTGTTCCAAATAGGAGCGGCTCCGGTAACGCCGGAGACGAGCGCACGGTTCATAGGGGAATTATCATTGTTTCCTACCCAGGTGGCGACGAGATATTGTGGGGTGTAGCCGATGGTCCAGTTGTCCCGTAAATCGTCTGTCGTTCCTGTTTTAACGGAAACTGCATGTTGCGGGATGACGAGTTCGGATGACGGTCCGAATGCTTGAATGCGCGCGTTATTATCCAAGAGTATGTGGGAAATGAGAAATGCCGTTTCTTGGGAAACCACTCTCGGTCCCTGGAGCAGGAGTTGAGAGGGTATATCCCGATTGAGATTCGGGTCAGAATACTCGTCAAGCGTTTTTCCGTTTTTATCGACAACCTTGAGTATGGATACAAGGTCTTTCCTGATACCGCCGTTTGCAAAAACTCCGAATGCTTCGGCCATGTCGATCATGCGTACTTCACCGCCTCCCAAGGCAAGGGACAAGCCATAACGACTCGGGTCTTGAAGCGTATCCAGACCGAAGGCCGATGCGGAGGCAATCATGGTTTCGACTGAATTAAGTTTTAGCATTTTCACTGCCGGTATATTGAACGAATTTCCAAGTGCCATGCGAAGGGCAACAGGGCCATGAAATTTTCCGTCGTAATTCTTGGGACAATAGTTAGGTTGACCGGTAACCCCAAAGCAGGTCGGAATGTCGAGGAATACGGTTCCGGGGGTGACGATTCTGTTTTCAATGCCGATTGCGTAATTAATGGGTTTGATCGATGAACCGGGTTGCCGAAGCGCCGTTGTTACGTTATAGCTCCCGGAGGGAGTCGCAAAATAATCTGTACTTCCAACCATAGCGAGTATTTCCCCGGTTGAGGGCTTGGTGATGAGAGCCGCTCCGTTCCCAACCCGAAGGCGGGAGAGTTTTGCGATTTCTGCAGCGACCGTTGCCTGGGCATACTCCTGCAGGTTAGCGTCGAGGGTTGTGGTTACTTTTAGCCCGCCGCGTTCAACGAGTGCCTCACCGTACTTTTCTACCAGTTGTTGCTTGACGTACATGACGAAATGTCCTGCTTTTATACCCTCTTCTCTCTTATAAACAAGTTCTGCTCTATCCGCTTCTTCGGCTTGTTCATGAGTTATGTAGCCGTCTTCCGTCATTCTTCGCAGGACTTCTCGCTGTCGGTTTTTCGCATATTCCGGGTATGCGCCGAACGGTGAGTACCGGGTGGGCGCTTGCGGTAAACCAGCAAGAAGCGCAGACTCTGCCAACGTCAGGTCCCGCACTGATTTTCCGAAATATTTTTCCGCTGCAGATTCGACTCCCCACGCTGTGCCTCCATACGGCACTTGGTTGAGGTAGAGTTCGAGAATCTTATCTTTTGAATAGAGCGCTTCGACCCAAATGGCCAGGATAGCTTCTTTAATCTTTCTGATGATAGTGCGCTCCGGAGTGAGGAGAGCTGATTTAACGAGTTGCTGGGTAATGGTCGATCCGCCCTCAAGCCGTTTTCGGGTGATACTTGAAGAGATGGCTCGCAGTATGCCACCGACAGGATTAATGCCTTGGTGTTTATAGAAATCCTTATCTTCTATGGCGATAGTTGCCTGTCTTACGTGCACGGGAATTTCGGCAAGCGGTACGGCGGTGCGGTTTTCGTCGGCAAAGATATCAAACAACAATTGACCGTTTCTGTCGTATATTTTCGTTGCCAGCGGTATATCATACCTACCGAGTTTTGTAGGAGAGGGGAGATCTTTCAGAATCAAAAGGTAAGAGGAAATGACGATGGATAGAGGCAAAAGCCAAAAAGCATATCCGAGGCGCCTGGACAGTTTGCCGTTGGTAAGCTTTTTCGGTAATTTTTTTTGCACCCACTGTGCGGCTAATTTTATGCGTGAAGCGAACATCCCTCTATTATACCGATCGGGTGGCTTTTCTGCATGGTATATAATAATGTAGGCTAGCGTACAATGTTTATCCCAAAGGAGGTTTCGTATGTTTACTCTTCCCGAATTGCCGTATGCGGCAAATGCACTTGAACCGTATATCGACGAACGCACGATGCAGATTCATCACGGAAAACACCATGCTGCGTATGTGAAAAATCTCAATGATGCCCTTGCGGGTCAGGAAGATTTGTTGCGCATGCCCGTTGAGCAGTTGATAGCTGACCTTTCACTGATTCCTGAAACCGTCCGTACTAAGGTCCGAAATAACGGCGGAGGTCACGCAAATCATAGCCTTTTCTGGCAGGTGATGGCGCCGAATGCACAAAAAGAACCGGCAGGTACGTTAAAAGATGCACTAAGTTCGACGTTTGGCAGTATCCAGGGGTTTCAGGAGAAGTTTAGTACTGCCGGGATGGGACGATTCGGAAGCGGATGGGTTTGGCTTGTAGTATCAGGAGGAAAATTAGACATCATGGACACGCCAAATCAGGATAGTCCTGTTATGGAAGGGAAGACTCCCATTCTTGGATTGGACGTCTGGGAACACGCATACTACCTTAAGTATCAAAACATGCGGGCGGATTACATTAGAGCATGGTGGAATGTCGTGAACTGGAACGAGGTCGAAAAACGGTTCGTTTCAGGATAACGCGAAAGAAGAAATGAATTTTGTCGACCCTCTCGTTGTTAGGCACAAAAAGACGCCGGCGGCGATTATTTTTGCGGGAAGTCAGCTTCAAGGGAATCGTCCTACTCAGGAAGATTTTTTTATCAATTTCAACGACGAGTGTTTCGTCGTTGCCGATGGCGTTGGAGGACTGCCGCACGGGGATGTGGCCGCCAAGCTCGCAGCAGAGACTGCAATTTGGGGATATAAACATATCCGGGAGCGGCCATTTTATTGGGCTGACAAAAAACTATTCCTTAAGCGGATATTCAGAAGCGTCAATATCGCCGTCTGGCAGAAGAAAAGAGAGCCGGGCTACGAAGAAGGCCTTGCATCTACGCTGGTGACGGCAATCATAGGAACCCATGCTCTCTGGGTGGGATCGGTCGGAGATTCCGGTATTTATCTCTACCGCGACGGGCTTATCGATATGGTAACCCCGTATGATATCGATGAAGCAGGCCGGCTTACCAATGCGGTGGGACTTACCAGATATGGCCTGGTTCCGCACGTTAAAACAGAGCGGTTTCTCATTGGCGATGTTTTACTGCTTGCTACAGATGGTGTGTTGGGTTTTGTAAGCGAAGATGAGCTGCGTGTCGTCCTTGAAGCCGCTGGGGACACGGCAGACAGTTTATCACAGGCGGTTGTGCATCTTCTTAAGACCGCCGAAGAGAACGGAAGTACCGATAACAAAACCGCATGTCTGATAAAAAAAATACCCGCGACAACATAGTATTCCTTTTGTTATAGTAAGAATAATGTCCGAACCTTTTTTTGATACCATTTGCTCAGCGGGTAGCCCACCGGCGTATTTTTACTTTGACGGCAATACCTGGAAAGAAAGTACGAGCGGCAAACGAACACAAATTTTCTCACCGATTGATAATGCACCGGTAGGTGAACTTCAAATTGTCACCACTGAGGAAATTGATCGAGTGATAGCAGCAGCCAGGGAAGCGCAAAAAAAATGGGAAGCCACGCCGCTCAATGAACGGGTAAAAATTATTCACCTTGCTGCGGACTGGATTAGACACTACGAAGCGTACCTCACGGAACTTCTATCCCGGGAAATCGGCAAGACTGCAGGGGAGGCCAAAAGTGAAATCGTGCGCACCGCAGATTTGACGGATTATTTCGCCGACGAAGCCCAGTCGATTCGAGGTGAGACGCTCGATAGCGATAATTTCCCGGGATACGACAAAGGGAGACTTGCGATGATTGAACGGGTTGCCCACGGGGTCGTTTTGGCGATAGCCCCGTTCAATTACCCGGTTAACCTATCGGGCAGTAAAATTGCCCCCGCACTTCTTATGGGCAACAGCGTGGTTTTCAAACCTCCGACCCAGGGAGGGATAAGCGGGCTTCACCTTGTGAGAATTTTTGAGAAAGCGGGCGTGCCACCCGGCGTCATTACCTGTGTCACCGGGGGCGGTAGCGAGATCGGGAATTATTTAGTCGCCCATAAAGACATCTCCATGGTCGCATTCACGGGGAGCTCTGATGTGGGGATGGCAATTGCTGGGAAAGCGGCGATGAAGCCGCTTCTGTTTGAGTGCGGAGGAAATAATGCGACCATCGTGTTTCCTGATGCGGACATGACATTAACCGCGAAAGAAATTATAAAAGGCGGATTTTCTTACGCGGGACAACGGTGTACAGCTATCAAATATGTCGTGGCGACGCAAAACGTTTTGGACGTACTTCTTCCCGTCGTGTTGGAGCACATGAAAGACATGGTTCACATGGGTGACCCGCGTGAAGAGTCGACCAAACTCGTCGGGCCGGTTATTTCCCAAGACGCAGCAAAAAACATAGAAGAGGCAATCAACGGTGCGGTTTCGCAGGGGGCGAAAGTAGCAACCGGCGGCAAACGGACGAATGCGTATATAGAGCCAACCATTCTTACAGCGGTAACGCCAGCGATGAATATCGTCACCACCGAAGTGTTCGGTCCCGTTATTTCCTTTATCGCCATAGGAAGCATGGACGAAGCGGCTCGCCTGGTGAACTCCCAGCGGTTCGGATTGCAGGCGTGCGTGTTTACGAAAGATGAGGGCGCAGGTCTGAAATTCGCCTCCGAGCTAAACGTCGGGACGGTACAGATTAACGGGTCGCCACAGCGGGGTCCTGATCATTTCCCGTTTCTGGGCGTTCGGCAATCAGGGGTCGGCGTGCAGGGAGTCAGGTATTCGCTTGAAGCAATGAGCAGGTTGAAACCGGTGGTTATCAATAAGCCCCAATAAGTTTCCCAAAAAACTCCCTGAATACGCGATACAATTTGTCTTCGGTTTCTTTACTCTGCAGTACTGCCATGACTTCTTCATGATTGGTTGCGTTCGTGCCGTCTTCTGCTATTTTATTGGTGATCATGGAAACGGCACAGGTTTTCATTTTTCGATTGGCGGCAGCGAGAATCTCGGGTACGGTGGACATGCCGACGGCATCTGCGCCCATGGCACGAAGCATCAGGCATTCAGCCTGCGTTTCGTACGCACGTCCGGTGACGGCTACGTATACGCCTTCATGGATCGATGGATCAAGAGAGCGAAACAGGTCCCGCAGTTTTTGGTCGTATTCCCCGCTTTGCGGCTGAAAGAGATCATTGCCGCCAAAATCATGGTGGGCGCCCAAAAGGGGGCTGGGTAGAAACAGTCCGATATGCGACTTGATGACCATGAGATCCCCAACGTTATAGGAAGGATTGAGTCCGCCCGCAGCGTTTGTGGCTATATAAAGTCTGCAACCGAGTGTTGCTGCGACATGGACAGGGAACGTTACGATATCCATTGCCCCGGGCTGGTCGGCGACTTCGTAATAATGTTTTCTTCCTTTAAATCCCACAACCGGTACACCTTCTAAGTCTCCTAAAATCATTTTTCCCTCATGTCCGGGAACGGTGGATACAGGGAAGTGAGGAATGTCACTATAGTTTATGACTGCAACCGGCTTGATGAGGTCTGCAAGTTTGTTGAGTCCGGATCCGAGCGTGAGAGCGACGCGCGGCGAAAATGTCGGGCCCATTTTCTTCTGGATATGCAAAACCGCTTCCTGTACGTGATCGATGTATATATCACTCATGGCTACTCCCATTCCATAGTTGCCGGGGGCTTGGTGGTGATGTCATAGACGACACGGGAGACATTCGGAACCTCGTTGACGATGCGGGAGGAGATTTTTGCAAGAATTTCATGCGGAATATGCGCCCATTGCGAGGTCATAACGTCATGGGATTCGTACGCTCTGACTCCCACGACTTCCGCAAAAGCCCGCTCGTCTCCTTTTACGGCCGTTGAATAGGCGCCGGTCATGATGGCAAAACATTGGAAAAGCGAATCGTATAAGTTAGCCCGCGTGAGCTCTTCAACGACGATTGAGTCGGCCATGATAACCTGCTTAAGGCGTTCTTCAGTTACCTCTCCGCGTATGCGAACGGCAAACCCGGGACCCGGGAACGGCTGTTGCATGACAATATCTTCCGGAAGTCCTGCCAGTCGTCCCAATTCCCGAACCTCGTCTTTGTAGAAATTCCGCACCGGCTCAAGAAGTTGGAAGGGGAGTCCCTTGGGAAGTCCGCCGACGTTATGGTGGGATTTAATGTGGGAAGCGTGTTTGCTTCCTTTCGATTCGATGACATCCGAGTAAATTGTGCCTTGTCCCAGAAATGTCGCATCTTTATGTTTTTTGGCTTCTTCCTGGAAGATATCTATGTAGAGTTTTCCGATAGTTTTACGTTTTTCCTCAGGGTCAGTAATGCCTGCGAGAGCAGAAAGGAAGCGCTTTTTGGCATCGACGATAATGAGATTGGCATGGATGAGTTTTGTAAAAATATATTTGACGCGCAGGTCGGTTTCCGGACGCATGAGTCCGCTGTCGACATAGACAGGGATCAGATGGTCCCAGATGGCCCGGCCGATGAGAAACGCAGCAACTGTGGAATCAACTCCTCCCGAGACGGCACAGATGACTTTCTGGTTTCCGACGGTGGTGCGGATGTCTTGGATGATTTTTTCCGGATCGAGTTTCATGGGTTGGATAGCCTGCCCGCACACGTCGTGGGCGAAATTTCGAAGGAGCTCCGTGCCGTACTGCGTATGATGGGCTTCCGGGTGAAACTGGATGCCGTAGAGTTTGCGTTTTTTGTCAAACCCTGCGGTGAAACGCACGCGGTCAGTGGATCCTACGATTTCAAATCCGGGAGGCGCTTTTGTTACCGTATATCCGTGGGAGACGATAACGGTAAAATCCCGTTCGGGCAATTTGAATATGTCGACGGGTTTCGTGATATGAAGCGTTTCCGGGCCGAATTCTTTTGCGGTTATTTGGCCATCACCGCCCAGAAGATAGCTCATAAGCTGCCATCCGTAACAGATGCCCAAAACAGGAATGCCCAGGTCGAAGAGTTTCTTGGGAACGGTCGGCGCGCCTTGCCTGTCGACGAAATCCGGTCCGCCGGAAAGAATAATACCTGACGGCTTGAGCTTGTCGACGACTGAGAGGGCAACGTCAGGGTAGCAATACTCCACAGTAACGCCTAGAGATCGCAGTCTTCGACCGATGAGGTGAGCAGTCTGGCTTCCGAAATCAATGACGAGTATCATATATTATTCTTGTAACACAATCTGATCGCCTGTTCCTATTTTGGCGACCCTGACGCAGGAAAACGTTTTAATGCCTAACCCGCTGACGTACTTGAGACCTTCCTGAAAAATTTTGTCAAACAACACGGCAAATCCCAGTACTTTCACGCCCCGGTTGAGAAGCCCGCCTGCTATCTGGTATGCCGTTTCGCCGGTTGCGCACACATCATCCAGAAGTAAGACGCGGTCTCCTTTCTGGACGAACGAAAGATTGATGCCGGAGTACACCGTTACTGCGTCGTCGCTTGTGGTAAACGATTGTACCTCTTGGCGATACACGTCCTTCCAGGTGGCGGGGATGGTTTGGTCTTTTCTGGAACTGTGGAGCCGCACGCGATCGCCAAATTCAATGGCTACCGCGGCAGCGAGATAATTTCCGGAGTGGGGAATGCCATGCACGGTATTGATGCCGTCGTTTTTGAACTCCTGGACAATAAGCTGAGCAGCTGCGCGAAGCACGTTTGGTTTCATCCGCAAATTAAACGAAGAAACTGAGATATAGCCGCGTCGGGGATCAAGAACTTTTGCCTCACGCAAAAATTCTTCTCTGAGGTACGTACGGTTGTGCTGAAGTGTGTCAGCCACCATACTCTATTCTAACGCCATCGCCATGCTTTTACAAGCATTATGTCGAAGTTGCTGGCGCAGGCGCTTGTGGCAATACAACAACACCGCTTGTATCGCTCGTGATTATATGGAGCGGTTGGTCCACAGGGGGAGTGAATGTTGGTGGTGGGGTTGCCTCCGCTGTACCCGTAGTAGGTCCTGTAATTCCTGGAATTAATTCTTGTCCGCCGGCTGACATAATTACCTCCTTTTCGCCACAAAAAATAGGGCGCGAATCAAGCCCTATACCGTTTTTATACCTAACGTGGGAATGTGCGTCAAGAGGGGAATTATTTGCTGTAGAATTTTCTGACGAAATTGATCTGATCGTCAGCGTAGTTGAGTGTATGAAGAAAGTCGTCAATGTCGTTTTGGGACTTTCCTTCTTTTTTCATGCTCCCGATAATGTTTGTAATCATTTCCGTAGGTTCATACGGGAAGAGGATCCACGCAGATGTTTCTTTCGCGTAATAATCCGGCTTGAATACCGAGTGAGGTTTGTAGTACATGGTGAGCGTCGTTACCTCTTTCGGTTGCTGTGTCTTGAGATATTCGAGCGCGCGTTTAATGGTTTTTCCCGAGTCGGATACGTCGTCGACGAGAAGAACATGTTTGTCATGAATCGGGGTGGTGAGCGGTTTGGTAATTTTTACCTCTCCCTGCTCCTGAATATCGGTGTAGCTCTGGATAGTGAATGTGGAGATCGGAACGCGAAGAAGATCAGTCAGAAGATGTCCTAGCGTCAGTCCGCCTCTTGAGATGGCGACGACTTCGTCGATATGAATGCCGTCCGTGAGAATATTGGCAGCGAGTGTACGGGCAAGAGCGTGATATTCGCTCCACGCAACAGGGAGGTACGCAATAGACATGGCTTATTATGAGTTGGTGAGTTGACCAATGTCAATGGTGCCCTATAATAGGTGCATGGATACTGCGAATTTGAAATACAGCAGCATTGCTATTTCCGGCCCGCCCGGAGCGGGGAGATCAACACTTCTCAAGAACCTCAAGCCCATCGTGGAGTCGTGGGGGTGGCAGACGTTTTCCGGCGGAGAGTGGGCCAGACAGTTTGCCCTCCAAAACGGGAAACACAAACCGGAGGACCGAAGGCATCACAAGGCAACGGATTACGGGGATGATATCGATTATCAAATCGATACTGCCATGCGAAAGAAACTTGCTGACCCTAATGCCCATTACGTTGTGGAATCATGGATCGGCGGATGGAACATGCGCGGCCTTTCGCATGTTTTGAAAATACTTCTTCAGTGCGACGACTCACTTCGGATTGACCGCCTTGTGAACCGCGATAATCTGACGGTTGAGGAAGCCAAAGCGCACATCAGTGAGAGGCAAGAGGCGAATTTCGCCAAATGGAAACGCATGTACGCAGTAACGGATTTTTGGGATCCCAAGTATTACGACCTTATAATAGATACGTATTCCAACGGGCCGAAGCAAACGCTTGATCTGGTACTTGTAACTCTGGGGTATCAGGCATCGCGGTGATCCGCTTTTTTTCCAAAGACCCACCACGTCATGGCGGTAGCGTACGTGCCGTAGAGAACAAGAGATAAGAGTTCCATTTTTTCCGTCAGTCCGAAAACGGATTTGATGGTGCTTCCTATGAATGTTGATTTTTCCGGGAGAAAGGGAAGGTAGACATTCGGCGTGCTGACAAGAACGCCCGCCTCTACGAGTTCATGTGCTCCGTAGGCGAGTAGACCCGCCGCAAATAAGATAAGAAGGGCACTTGTCGTTTGGAACGCATAATAGACCGGCATGCGTAGCGTTGCGGCAAAAAGCGAGAAACATACAAGAAGCGCAAGCAAAGCTCCAAGCCCAAATCCTGTCAAGATAGCGGCGGGACTGGAGGAGAAATATACAGTGGAAAGAAATAACACGATTTCAAACCCTTCCCGAAGTACTGCAGTAAACGCCAAGACGAATAGCGCCCGCTGTTCCTGCCTCTCAACCGTTTCTTTGAGCTGTGAGAGGAGTTTTGTCTTATATCGTCCGAAATACGAATGCAGGAAGAAAACCGCCCATGTAATGAAAGCAGCGGAAGTGATCATGAGAATGCCTTCAATCAATTCTTCTGTTTTTCCTGAGTAGATTTCCTGCACCTTAAGACCCAGAAGGCTTCCCCCCGCCAAAAGAAGGATGCTCACAAATCCCGCCGCGGCAGTTGCGATCCAGACGGTTTTAATTTCCCGTTTTTGTCCCAGTTTCGTGAGAATGCCGAGAATCGTCGCAACGATGAGTGAGGCTTCAATGAACTCGCGGAAAGTTATGAGAAATGATGGTAACATAATGGTAGACCTAGGGGAATAATAATGTGATGCAAACCACGAAGTCAATGCGATCATGAGGGAGAAACGGTTTTTTGGTTTTCCACAGAATGTCTTCGTGCTTTCGCTCGTGTCGTTTTTCAATGATGTCGGCGGAGAGACTATCAAAAGGGCAATTCCTCTGTATCTCTCAAACATTCTCGGAGTAAAAACGTCGGTCATCGGGCTAGTTGAAGGAGTCGCAGAGGCGACGCCGCATATTTTCCAACCGATCAGCGGAAGGCTTTCCGATGCCGTATACCGGCGAAAGCCGCTGGTTGTCGGCGGGCAATTCATGCGCTTGACCATGCTTCTTCTTTTTTGGGCCACGAGTTGGCCAGTCGTTCTTCTGCTGCGTTTTATAGATAGAAGCGGCAAGGGAATAGCCAATGCTCCGCGTGATGCGCTTATCGCATCGTCGTCACCCAAAACGAAAAAAGGACGGTCATTCGGCCTCTCGCGCGCACTTGACGATGCGGGATCTGTTGCTGGGATGATACTGGCGGCACTTCTCTTTGGCTCTTCGGTCAGTTTGACACAGGCAGGTTTTCAGCACATCGTCCTTCTTGCGGTCGTACCGCTTTGTATCGCACTTGCGCTTCTTGTTTTGTTTGTCCGGGACAGAGGGGAAAGGCATAAGGGAGAGAGGTTCACTCTTCATGATTCATTTCCCAAGAAGTTTTATCTTTTCCTGGCGATTTCTTTCGTTTTTACACTCGGAAACTCTTCGGATGCGTTTCTTGTGCTGAAAGCCCAGCTTGTCGGAATGCCTCTTTCCCAGATTTTCCTCCTTCTTGCACTTCTTAATCTTGTAGCATCGCTTTTTGGACTTCCGCTTTCATCATTAAGCGATCAGGTGGGAAGAAAAAAACTTCTGGTATCGGGATGGGGACTCTACGCAGTCGTGTATGGAATTTTTGCCCAGACTGAAGGCGTATCCGGGATCGTGATTGCTACCATGCTGTATGGACTCTACTACGCAGTAACTCAGGGAGCGGCCAAAGCGCTTGTTGCCGATGTTGTGGCCGAGCGACGTTTTGGTGCGGCATACGGACTATATAATCTCGTAACCGGAATAACGCTTTTGCCCGCGTCGTATATCGCAGGATTCCTCTGGCAAACGATATCGCCCGATGCGGCGTTTTATTTCGGCGGCATAAGCGCGGTAGTGTCTGCGGTGTTATTGTTTATCATGCTTTAAGATGATTCCTGACGAACTGCAAGCCAAACGGTTGTGGGATATATATGCTCTTCCCCAGATGAAGAGAATTCATGTGGGCCTTGTTGCACGCGTTGCGTCATTTCTCGCGCGCGAGTGTCAGAAGAAGGTTCCCTATGTTTCCATAAATGAAAGACTGGTTGTTGCAGGCGGACTTCTTCACGATATCGACAAGGCAGCTTCCAGGCTTGCAGGCGAGTCGCATCCTGATACCGCTGTCCGTATCCTTCGTCAGGAACATATGGATGAAGTAGCAGATCTGGTCGTAACTCATCCGCTTCATGCGATTGTGACTCCGGCTATTCGCCCTCAAACATGGGAAGAAAAAATTCTCTATCTGGCAGACAAGATGGTGAAATATGAAATTATTACGGTCGACAAACGGTTCCAATTATGGAACGAGGAGTATTTACCTCCGGATGCACAGGATATGCTCGATCGGTGTTATCCCAGGGTAAAGGAGCTTGAAAAGGAAATATTCTCAATTATCGGAATTGATCCGAGTGATGTGGCAAAGCTTGCATAGGTAGGGTATACTTAGCGGGCCTAAAAAGGAGGATCTATGAAAACGCGTACACTACTGGCTGTTTCGACACTCGTTCTTCATGCTCTCATCATTCCTCTGCCGGTGCACGCGAGTACGCCATCAACTTCGGTTAAGCCGACGGCGGTCATGGAAAAAGGAGGCACCAAAACAGCAACCGCACCCGCGGATGAGGCAATGATGCCGGCAAAAGTAGAATACGCGCTTCCATATCCTGGGATACTCCCGGACCACCCCTTATATTTCCTGAAAGACTTGCGCGATCAGATATTCGAACGACTGATCGCCGATCCGGTGCGGAAGGCAGAATTTTATATTCTGCAGGCAGACAAGCGAATGAACATGGCAGTGTTTTTGGAAGCGAAGGGAAATGTATCGCTTGCCGTGGAATCGCTAGCGAAATCCAATAAGTTCATGGAAAAAGGATTATCGACGGCCATCACACTCAAGGAACAGGGGAAAGAAGTTCCGGCGTATATTACAGAGAAATTTACCAACGCGCTTATGAAACACGAGGAAGTGGTAGCGCAACTGGTGACGAAAGCAGCCGAAGGGTCTCGGGAAAACTTCGTGAATGCGCAAAATCAGCTGAAAGATCTTCAGGCGCTTCTGATAAAACTGAAAAGATGAAGTATTCGCTGATTTGCGAAGAAATAGACTTACAGTAAGAGATGAATTAAGAATATCGAACACGTTTTATAAACATAAGACTGGTTTGTTGGCAAGGTCTTGCCCAATAGGGAAGAAATGAAAGAAGAATTACCGTACTTTTTCCTCACGAAAACACGATTGAGGCTAAAAATTTTCCTTGTAGTGTTTTGATATAGAAGATTCCAGTTGACGGGGTTTATATAGTGTCTTAGTATGTGATTTGGCACAATGGGTAGCGTTCATTATTTCACGAGTGAAATGAATGGAAGGACGAAAATTAAGAGAAAATGAAGTGTCCGTATTGCAACTTTGAAAATACCGATGTATTGGAAACGCGTGACAGCGAAGATTTGGCGGTGACACGAAGGCGCAGGAACTGTTCCAAATGCGAGAAGCGGTTTACCACATATGAACGGGTAGAAAACGTTCCGATTACGGTTATAAAAAAAGATGAACGCAGGGAGACATTCGACCGTGAGAAATTGCGAAGGGGTTTGTGGAGAGCAAGCGGGAAAACAACCATAAAAGCAGAAGACATAGACAGAATTGTTAATGAGGTAGAACGGGAACTGATTAGCGGGGACACGACGGAAGTTCCGAGCAAAAGAATTGGAGAGCTGGTCGCCAAGAGACTCAAAAAATTGGACAAGATAGCTTACATACGGTTCGCAAGCGTATTTCGACAATTTGTTGATATAGAAGATTTCGAGAGAGAAGTAAAAAAACTTTTATAAAAATTTTATCTTTTTACGTTTTATGGAATTAACAGGAATCCGACAAAACGTTTTTGCAGACAGATACGCCGTCAAAGACGAAAAGGGTGCTCCCATTGAGAAAACTCCCGAGGAAATGTGGCGAAGGGTTGCTCACGCCGTTGCACAAGTCGAACCGAAAGCCAAGCGGCAGGAGTGGGAGGATAAGTTTTATGGGGCAATGCAGGACTTCGTGTTTGTACCGGGGGGTCGGATTCTTTCAGGCGCAGGAACAGGATACAAAGTAACCTTTTACAATTGTTTTGTCATACCAAGTCCCCATGATTCCAGGCAGGGAATTCTCAAAACGCTTTCCCAAATGGTGGAAATCATGTCGCGCGGTGGAGGAGTGGGGATTAATCTTTCGAGTCTTCGACCACGCGGGGCACGGGTTACGAAGGTAAACGGATTTTCCTCCGGTCCATGCAATTGGGCGGAGCTTTTTTCCGTTGCGACGAAAGATATTATCCAGCAAGGTGGTAGCCGTCGCGGCGCGCTCATGCTTATGTTGTGGGATTGGCATCCGGATATCGAGGAATTTATCACCGTCAAACAGGATCTTTCGCGGATAAACGGAGCCAATCTTTCCGTCTGTGTATCTGATGCATTTATGGACGCGGTGAAAAACGATGCAGACTGGAATCTCGTGTTTCCGGATAAGACGGATCCTGACTATGACACCAAATGGGATGGATATCTTCCCAACTGGATTGCGATGGGCAAGAAAACGGTGGTCCATAAGACGCTCAAAGCCCGGGCGCTGTGGGATCTTATCGCACAGGCCGCGTGGAGAAGCGCGGAGCCCGGGGTCGTATTTATGGAGCGCTATAACAAATGGTTTAATAATTACTATTTCGAGTACGTAAACTGCGTAAATCCGTGTGGTGAAGAAGGGCTTCCCAGCTGGGGGGTATGCAACCTGTGTTCCATAAATGTCGCTGCACTCGTGAACGACAAGGGTGAAATGGATTATGACCGCCTGGCAGAGGTTGCCAAAATCGGTGTACGGTTTCAGGATGACGTGATCGACGCGGATTTCTACGTTTTTGACGAAATACGAAAAGTACAGCAGCAGGGAGAACGTCGGATTGGTCTTGGCACCATGGGGCTGGGCGATGCACTGATTAAGATGAAGCTCCGGTACGGATCGCCCGAAAGCCTGCCGGTTATCGACAAAATTTACCGCACTATCCGCGATGCGGCGTATGAGGCTTCAGCCGACATTGCCAAGGAAAAAGGTGCTTTTCCAAAAATCGAAATCAAAAAACATCTGGAGGCGTACTTCATCAAACAACTTCCAGAGAGGATAAAGAAGAAAATTAAAAAGTACGGCGTGCGAAACAGCGTTATCCTTCAACAGGCGCCGACGGGAACGACATCGCTTCTGGCCGGCGTATCAAGCGGTATTGAGCCCGTGTATGAATTCGAGTTCATACGAAGAAGCAGGCTGGGAGAGCATATTTTGAGACATCCGCTGTACGAAGCATGGTATGAAGATTTCAAGAAAACCAGCGGACGGGAACCCACGAAGGAAGAGCGGCCAGCATGGTTCGTATCCGCAAATGACCTGACACCCGAAGATCACGTCTTCGTGCAGGCTACCATCCAGAAGTACGTTGATGCGTCCATAAGTAAAACCGTTAATGCACCCAATACGCACACGGTAGAAGACGTGAAGCGCCTGTACACGTTGGCATATGAACAAGGGTGTAAGGGAATTACCTACATGAGAGAGGGCAGTAGGCAGGGCGTATTGGAACGGAAAGAAGAACCAAAAAAAGAGGAAGTTGCCAAGCCGGCAGAGCCAGCGGTACCCGAAGTAAAACCGAGACCTATGGTAGTCCACGGTTCTACCTACCAGGTAGAAACCCCGGTCGGTCAGGCGTACGTGACCATTAATACGAATGGTGGCAACCGACCTCTTGAGGTATTTATTAACGTCGGAAAAGCGGGGAGTGATGTGACGGCAATGGCTGAGGCGATGGGTCGGCTTATATCTCTAACCCTCCGAATGGCCTCGCCCATCCCAGCTATCGAACGGGCTCATAAGATAGCAGCAGAGCTTATCGGTATTGGTGGTGCGCGAAGTATGGGTTTTGGTGAAAACAGGGTTCGAAGTCTGCCGGACGGGGTTGCAAAAGTCATAGATCGGCATTTTGGATTTTTCACGAAACATCGTTTGGAAGACGTAGTTGCCATTAATACCGATGCCAAGCCTGCACAGGCAAATGGACATACGAACGGTCATACTGTCCACACGGACGCACCGCAAGTGGAGCCGGCAGAAAAGCCGATGACTGTGCCAGCACAGCAAATGCTTTTGACGGAAAAACGCATGGTTACCGTCGATCTGTGTCCGAGCTGCGGGGAGGGGAGTCTTGTATTTGAAGAGTCCTGCAAGAAATGCTACAGCTGCGGATACTCAGAGTGTTAGGACTCTATGCCGATTTACACCCGTACCGGCGATGCCGGAAAAACGAGCCTCTTCGGTGGCAAGCGCGTTCTTAAATGCGAAGAGTTAGTCGATGCATACGGGTCAATGGATGAGCTCAACAGTTGGGTGGGACTCGTTGTCTCGGAAACGAAATTTGACCATCTTCGCGATCTTTTCGTGAAAATCCAGTCAGACCTTTTTACAGTAGGAGGAAGTCTTGCCGGTTGGAAAGCTGATTTGTCCGTTCTTCCTACCCGCGTCACCGAAATGGAGGTGGAGATTGATGCGATGGAAAAAAGCTTACCACCGCTTGCCAATTTCATCCTCCCGGGCGGATCACCGCAAGCCGCTCATATTCATGTCACCAGAAGTATAGCGCGACGCGTAGAGCGGCAGGTCGTTGCCTTGGCTCAGCGACAACAGGTCGATCCTCAAATCATTAAATATCTCAACCGGTTATCGGACTTGTTTTTTATGCTTGCGAGATTTATAAATAAGAACAATCATATCGAGGAAACGGTTTGGTCCGGTATTCCTCGGGAACGTACCCAAAAATAGTCATATCCGAAACTCCGAATCCCGTGAAACTCGGGAACTGTACCGCAACGGTGATAGTCCGGTCGCAGGTTTCAGATACGCGTATCCTTCGAGTCAAAGGAGAGGCCAAAGCCAACTTCTCGATTCGAGAAGTTTTTTTATGAGTCACGAATGGAATCCGCAAAACGAAAAAAATTATCTGGAGGAAATGCTCGATAACGGCAGATCGCTCGACGTGGTTTCCAGGGCGCTTGCGAAAGACGCAGTAGCACACGATCACGAGTTTATCCTCAAGCAAACGCTTATCCCTTTCGATTACGAGATTAATGAAGAAGGAAGATGGACGGACAGCGGTGGAAAAACAATCGAAGAATTGACCGATCCCGATGACGTGGGTGCTGATAGGCTTGATCGTGTTTTGGCAGCAGAGAAAGCCATGATGAACGATGATTCCATAGAGATGGCTGCAGTTGCAAGTCCGGATTTGGGATACGGAAGAAATTATATATATCTCTACAGCAGGGGCGAAGGGAACACGATTCAGGCGCTTGCGGTTGAATTTCACGGAAACGATGAAACTCTTGGTGATTTTTTTCGGGGACTCGGCGTGAAAGGCGGTGCCGACGTATCTGAAAGCGATAATTTCGAAAAGCCGCTTCTTTTCTTCCGGACCGTTACTCCAGAGGAGATTCTCCAAGAAGCCAAAGAAACCGTCGCTGCAACGGACGAGGGAGCGGAGTATCTAGCGCGCCTATCTCGGGATGTATCGGTTTTCCCGCTCATCTTAAGGGAGCGTGAACGACAGGTTGCGGAAATGGCGTCTATAGCGCTAGATCATATGATAGCAGAGGATGATGTCCGCGAAGGATTAGCGGCAGCCGTATATGGGGTTATCGCACTTTCTTCCGAGACAGCAGAAGTGGTGGCATACAACATTGTGGATGACACGCGGGAGACGATTGTCGGCGTTGTTGACTATATGAAACGGCAGCACGCTCCAGAGATCGTTGAGGAGTCAAGTGTGTCATACGAAGCTCCAACGTACACCAGAAACTTGGAAGATGTGATCCACAAGGGAAACCTGACGGTTATGCTCGCAATCACCACGGAACCTGCTTCTCCCGGATTTTCTCTTCTTACGGAGCCGGAAAAGGTAGAAGTTTGGACGCAAACGGTACGAGATGTCCTGGGAGTTTCAGAAGAACAATCAGAACACTTATATATTGAGGTGCGGGAGATGTGGGAAACGTTTGAAGAAGCCAATGAGATACGTAGCCTCGCCACGGCACTGGTTCAAGAGTCTTCAAGTGTCGGGGTTCCCGCAGCCCTTTTCGCGCTAGACACCTTCACTTTGACGCCGCATGAAGGATTGTTGGGCGAAGGTGTGTTTCTGATGCCCGCAGAGGAAAGGCTTGGAGGGAAGGATGCAGTAACGTCAAAGGGTAACGCAAACGAAACGGACCAGGTTGGCGCACATGTTTTCGACTTGTTTTTTATGATGATGAGTGAAGGAATACGTAAACAGCCGGAAGCAGAAACGAATCCCAAACTGGTTGAGGTATCAGAGAGTGTAGACGTGCAGACATTTGTCCGGTCCATCAGATTTTTGGAAGGTATAGACGCGCTTCCGGTAAAGGATCAGAAAGAAGCGATTGCTCGTGAGAAGAAACGAGTAGAACAGTCTCTTGTGATGCTTTTTGGAGAAACGCAACGTCTTGTCAGTGCGCCGGATGTTTCTGAGGGTGCGTTTTTACCAGAGCCGATTAAACGGGAGCGGTATGAGATATCTCGATTTTCTCTTGCGCTTGCTCTCTGGATGACATTGAAACTTATGAGCTATCACGCGACATTGGAGTCTCTCGAGTCGTTTCTCGCCGCGCCTGGGGATATGCGGACAGAGGGGAAGAACATGAAGGAAGTTGGTCTCCTTGCACGCGTAAGAGAAAGGCACCCAGAAGGGCTTATACAGCGGGAATTTGGCCAATGGTTGCTTCTTGCGATTATCTGGCATCTTTCCATGATTCGGGAACAGGGTATGCAGACGACAAAAGCGGGGGCAAACAAAAAGCAAACCAAAAAACACAAAAAAACGGTAACCGCAACGACGATTATGCCCATGTACGGCGTCATATTTGCATACGGTTCATGATATGATATGGACATGACCAATCTGCCCACTCCCAACGACCAAACCGATGACCAAATTGTTTCCGCAGCTCAACCTGCGGCGTCACCTATTCCTGTAACGCCATCGGGAAACAAGGAGGTGGTGGGCGCTCCCATTGACGCGAAAGAAGGACTTATCGATGCGACGGGCAGTGAAATGGAACTTCCGAAAGAAGTCGTCTCTGCAGGCGTGCGCATGCAGCCAACCACTATTCCCATTCCCCAGCCGGTCGCGCAGATGGGGGTTAAGCCGGCTCCGGCAAGTGTTCCCGTTGCTACCACGGCAACCATTACACTTCCCATTTCTGACGACCAGATTGCCCGCGGACTCACCCAGAGCGTGAACGACTCCTGGCGGTGGCTTGCAGAATGGTGCGTGAAGAGGCTAAAGCAGCTTCATGTCGGTATTCAGAAAATGGGAAGTACTCTTATTCGTGTGAAAGTCTAGTTGAGGATGTATGCAGGATCAACTTATTGATATAACGTATCGGTTGGAAATGCTCGGAGTGAGCCTGATTCTTCTAGTGTTGTTTGTGGGGGGCTTATTCCTCGTGGGATATATTCTGTTTCTTTTCTGGAAGTATCGCAACCGGGAAGAGCACTCTTTGGAAACGGTGCTCCTTCAGATAGCGGTGCCTCGCGATAATGAAATCAAAATTGACGCTGCAGAGCAGATGTTTGCCAGTTTACATAGTATCGCACACGGGGATTTTTGGTCGTTTCTGAAACCGCAGGAACATCTATCGTTTGAAATCGTGGCAAAACCCGAGGATATCAGGTTTTATGTGGCGGTTCCCAAGAAATTAACCGATCTTGTGGAAAAGCAGATTCATGGGGCATATCCGGGCGCTGATATCCGTCAGGTAGAGGAGTATTCGCTCTTTTCGGAAACAGGAAAAGTAGCGTTCGCGGCTCTGTGTTTAAGCGGTGCAGATTACCAGCCGATCCGTATTTTCCGTGATCTGCCGACTGATCCCTTATCTTCCATTACGTCGGTTCTTGCGAAAATGCGCCCCGGTGAAGCAGCTGCTGTGCAAATTCTTATCCAGCCTGCGAATGACAAATGGCGCGGCACCGGCCGTTCATATATTTCCAAAGTGAAGAAGAACGAGGCGAATCCAGAGAAAGCAAGTTTTTCCGTAGATCCCAAAACTCTTGAGGCGATAGAACAGAAAGTAAGCAAACCCGGTTTCAATGCCGTTATACGGTGTGTTGTTTCAGCAGAGACGAGAGAAAATGCACAGATGCATTTGGATAATCTTCTGACCAGTTTCAGCCAGTTTTCATCCGACCATAATCATTTCACGAAAGTGAAAATGCCATTCAAACAGTTGTTCATGATTGACTTCATCTATCGGTATTTCCCAGTTATGAATATTCCGTTGTTTCGGCAGTTTAGCGTTATGAACAGCGATGAGCTAGCAAGTGTATTTCACCTTCCAAATAAGTCTATCGAAACAGCACATATTTATTGGCTTAACGCGAAGCGTGCACCGGCGCCTTCCCAAATCCCCATGAGCGGGTTGTTTTTGGGTAAATCCCGGTATCGTGGTGTCGAGCGGCCAATTTATATCGCGGAAGATGACCGGCGGCGGCATATGTACGTTATCGGGAAAACAGGTACCGGAAAGTCTCAACTTCTTGAGGAAATGATTATCCAGGATATTAATGAGGGGAAAGGCATTGCCGTTATCGATCCTCACGGCGATCTTATTGACGGGGTTCTCTCCCGGATGCCCGCCTCACGCGCTGAAGATGTTATTTATTTCGATCCCTCGGATATCGAGCGACCAATGGGATTAAACATGCTCGAGGCAAAAACCGAGGAGCAGAAGCACTTCGTCGTGACATCGATCGTGGGCCTCATGTATAAGCTGTACGATCCTATGAAAACAGGAATCATCGGACCGAGGTTTGAGCACGCTATTAGAAATGCGATGCTTACTGTCATGGTCGAACCGGGAAATACATTCGTTGAAGTTGTTCGTGTTCTTACGGATAGCGCATTTGTCCAGGAGCTTCTCCCTAAACTTCAGGATCCGATTATCAGGCGGTACTGGACCGATCAGATCGCGCAAACTGCTGATTTTCACAAATCCGAAGTTCTCGATTACATTGTGTCTAAGTTCGGAAGATTCGTGACGAATAAATTGATGCGTAATATCATAGGTCAATCACAGTCATCCTTTGATTTCCGTAAAGTGATGGACGACGGAAAAATTCTTCTCGTGAATCTCGCGAAGGGAAAAATTGGCGAAGAAAACAGTAACTTCTTAGGACTTATTCTCGTACCCCGGATTCTTATCGCTGCCATGAGTAGGCAGGAAATTCCGGAGAACGAGCGCAGAGATTTTTATCTCTATGTTGACGAGTTTCAGAATTTCGCAACGCCTGACTTTGCCCAGATTCTTTCCGAGGCCCGTAAGTATAGGTTGAACCTCATCGTCGCCAATCAATTCATCGGACAGATGGAAGAGGAAGTGAAAAACGCCGTGTTCGGGAATGTGGGAACGGTTGTTTCCTTCCGTGTCGGTGTGACGGACGCCAACTATCTCCAACACGAGTTCCAGCCGACTTTTAATGAAGCTGACCTTATCAATATTGATAAGTTTAACGCCTACATAAAAACGAGTGTCCGAAATGAGCCGGTGAAACCTTTTAGCATGGATTTAACGAAAGACATGGCAAAAGTGAGCGCAGAGAAAAATCAGAAAGTTGCCGAGGCGATCATTCAGCTTTCCCGCCTCAAGTTCGGCAGATCAAAAGAATTAGTGGAAGCGGAAATTGCGCATCGTGCGCGACTTTAATTTCCCTCTTTACATACATGCAAAAAGCGGTATTCTCCTAATATGGTGGAATAAATACTAACTGCATGGATATATCTTCCAGTCCTTCAGGGGCGTCGAAATTACCATCAAAACTTGTGTATTTCTTCAACATGTCGGAAGACGTGTGGCCGTTTATTAGTGCAATGTCAAACAAAAAAGGCCGGGTTAGCGAGATACAGGAAAATGTTTTTTTGGCGGATATGCGGCTTTTCCAGTTTTGCGGTGAGGATGATCACGTTTATTTCATTTGTCCTCAGGGAGTCAGCGACCAATTCCTTTCGTATTATCAGGGACTTTTTGGCAATACGCATATCACGATTATTCCCATGACGCACCATACGGGCGCCTTATGTGATGACATCCTCAATGACGAGTCGATGATGAAAAGACTTGTGGAAATAGCAAACTCCACAAGAAGGCTGACTGTAGTCAGTTACGCTACGACACCGGAGTTTCTTCACCTCATGCGTGAACTTCGCAGTCGCGGACTTACCATTTACACACCGGAAGCGCCGGAAGAAGAAGACGGGTGGACGGTAAATTTTTACGGGAGCAAGTCAGGTATAAGACAATTAGCACAGCAGAGTCAAAACGCAGAGCCGGATTTCCAAATGGCGGAAGGCCTTATTTGTGTCGGCGTTGAAGATGCGGCCAAAATTGCGGCAAAACGATACATTAAGGAAAACGGAGTCGTGATTAAGACGAACAAGGGGCACGCCGGCATGGGAGTTTTACTTTTCCGCCCCGGAGATTTGCCGCAGGATTACTTAGCATGCGAGCAAACTATACTGAAGATTCTTGAAAAGGAAGCCTATTGGAGTAGATTTCCGATTATTGTCGAAGATTTTATTCAGATACAGTCGTCAATAGGTGGTGGTTGCCCGAATGTGGAATTCAAAATCCTCAAAAACGGACGGGTGGAGTTTCTCTATTATTGCGGGATGCGTATGACCTCTGAGGGAATTTTCAAGGGCGTGGAGATCCACAACGAGGTGGTGAGCGACCGGATAGCGGCACAGATGGTAGATACGGGATTTTTCATTGGAGAGCGGTACGCGGCTGCCGGGTATCGGGGATATTATGATGTCGATTTTGTCGCAGGCAGAAACGGACAACTGTTCGTGACGGAATCAAACGTGCGAAGCACGGGCGGCACGTTTGTCTATACGACGGCACTCAAGCTTTTTGGTAAGGACTTCATGTACATCACCAACGTACTTTCCAATAACAGTTACGATATTTCTCACCTGGGTCACCTTACGTTTGGGCAGATCCAGGATCGGCTGCGACCTGTGTTATTTGATAAAGCGACACGGGAAGGAGTTATTACTGTTTCAGAAAATTTGCTGCGCATGGATAAACTTGCATACATAATTTTCGGGAAAACGAGAAAACGCGCGTATGATATTGAGGGGGAAATGGAATCTCTCCTTCGAGCTTGATGCTTTTCTCCATTATCGTACAATGGAATTATTGTTGAGAAAATATTCATTGTTGGTTCAAAATGACTCATACACTTCTCCGTCGTAAAGCCCTTATTTTAAGGCGCCAGCGGAAGAGTTATAACCAGATAAAATCGATCCTCGGTGTAGGCAAAAGCACATTGAGTATATGGTTGCGCGATAGCCCTCTTACAAAGGAAGAAATTAACGCATTACGGGGACGAAGTGAGATACGAATTGAAAAATTCAGAGAAACAATGAGAAGAAAACAAGAGATGAAGATAGATAAGTATCGAAGTGAGGAAGCTCGAAGCCTACTCCCTTTATCACACAAAGACTATTGATAGCTGGACTTTTTTTGTATTGGGGGGAGGGCGACAAAGGGTCTCGCAATATGCTGAGCATAAGTAACACAGATCCCACCTTGATGCAGTTTGCGCTGCAATGGATCCATAAAGGATTACGGGTGCCCTTGAATCAATTGCGAATATATCTTCATCTGTATAAAGATATGAACGTTCTGAAGGAGATGAAGTACTGGAGTGACATGCTTGGCCTACCACTGCGACAGTTTACCAAACCATATCTGAAAGATAGTAATAGAAGTGATATCGATCAGAAAGGATTCGGACACGGTACTTGTGGAATCCGCGTCTATGACACCGAGATAAAGGAGCGTGTTTTGATAGGAATTCGAGTTGTTGCGGGGCATATTGTGAGAAAAGCGGTGTAAATTGATATAATTTATTGTCGGGCCCGTAGCTCAGCGGTAGAGCACCATGCTTATAACATGGGGGCGCTTGGATCGTCACCAAGCGGGCCCACATGGAATTGGTCGTATTAGTCGATGAACATAACCGGGAGATCGGCACTGCGCCGAAGGACACGGTCCATTCTACAAATACTCCGCTTCATCGCGCGTTTTCACTTTTTATCTTTAATTCCAAAAGACAGATACTCATAACGCGACGCGCCCTCTCAAAAAAAACATTTCCCGGTGTATGGACGAATACCGTTTGCGGCCATCTTGCACCGGGCGAGTCTGCGGTCCTCGCAGCCCAAAGACGATTGACAGACGAATTGGGTATTAAGGGCGTTGATGTACAGGAGGTCTCCCCGTACCGCTATCGTGCAGCTGACCGAAACGGAATTGTAGAAAACGAAATTTGTCCTATTCTTGTTGGGCAGTATGACCAAGATCCCAATCCAAATAGAAAAGAAGTTGAGGATTGGAAATGGATGGACTGGAAGATATTTCTTCGTGAAATAGCAGCTGACACAAACGATGTTTATTCTCCCTGGTGCAAAGAAGAGGCGATTATACTTCAACAGAAAGATCCGGCTCTGCGCTAATGTCGTGCCAATCAGTTTTCTTGCCCCGAAAATAGGCGTATGAGGCTATATAAACCGCGTTATCCGTGCACAAAGAAACAGGCGGCGCTACAGCCTCCGGTAATTTTTCCCGAAGACGAAGATTTGCGGCAACTCCGCCAGAAAGAAGTATGGTTTTTGCATTGCTTTGTTTGGCGGCTAGTCTTGTTTTTGCTGCCAAAACATCAGTGATTGCCTCCTGTACCTCAAACGCTACCTGTTCAATTGTTGGTCTGTCGAAACTATTGTTTTCTTTCTGTTTGCCAATTTCCCGAAGTACGGCAGTTTTGAGACCGGAAAAAGAAAAGTTCAGTGTGTTGTCGTAGAGAAGTGGTCGGGGAAGTTTGATGCCGATGCCGTTATCCCGTGCGTTTTGCTGTATGGCTATACCTCCGCCATGGCCGAATCCGAGAAGTCGAGCTGTTTTGTCAAATGCTTCACCGGCCGCGTCATCGAGGGTGCCGCCAAGCCACTCAAGATCTTTTTCAGACTTCATGAGATACAGTTCTGTATGTCCCCCTGAGACAACGAGAGAGATCGCGGGAAATTCTGGAATTTTCTCTATAAAATTTGCGTACATGTGCGCCAGAACGTGATTGACCGGAAGAAGCGGTTTGCCCGTTATATATGAAATCGTCTTGGCAGTTTCTACGCCGATGAGGAGCGATCCGATAAGGCCGGGCCCGACTGTTACAGCAAGCGCGTCGATGTGATCAATGCCGACAGGCGCGACTGCTTCCTCGACGGTTGGCATGATGCATTTGAGTTGTTCACGTGCCGCAATCTCAGGAACGATGCCTCCGTATTTCTCGTGCATTGACGCAGATGATGCCACGATGGAGGATAGAACTTTCGTTCCATCCTCAACGACCGCGGCCGCGGTCTCATCGCAGCTTGTTTCTATCGCGAGAATCTTCATGGGAGTTATTTTACTCGAGGCCCAGGAGTTTGGCGAGTTGAGACGTGGACGGTGTATGGATTTTCGGAATAACCACGAGCGTTGCCCCAACCTTGTTTGCCTGACTCTTTTTCTTATCCATGATGGGATCGTCCTCGGTTACCGCAATGACGGCTGGATGCACGTCCCTCACGAGATTCGTATACTCTTCGTCGGTTCGCATCGGAGGCAAGCTGATAACCTCATCGACAAATGAAAGGGACTCGAGCATGATTTTCCGTTTATCCTGCGAATGAATCGGCCGCGTTTCACCCTTTGCGCGTTTCACATTTTCATCGGATTCCAACGCAACGACAAGCGAGTCGCCATACATTTTGGCCTGCTTGAGAAACGAAATATGACCGAAGTGAATAAAATCGAAACAGCCGCCGACAAGCACTTTTTTCATATCAGGGCGCCGTGCCTTTTAGGAAGACCGCCTGCCACGGGCGGAAGTTTGAATAGAAGGTGGTGTCTTCAAGCGTTTCGCCGTTTCGCGTGACTTTATACTGAAAAGAGGCTTTGGCGCCCCACGCTGCCCAGTCGACCTGTTTGACGACGCCGGCTTTCAGTGTCGGATCATCCTGGTATAACGGGGGAGGAGGAGGTGTTTGTGATGACACCACATGATTGAAAATTTCCGCTTTCCGCCCGTCGCGGGTTCCGTAAAGTTCAAACGTCAGGGTCAGATTTTTTGTATCCGTTTTCGTCTGGATGAGAATGTAAGACGGGGTATTGTTTTTTATTCGTAAATCGACGGAAGGACTAAATACTGTAGCGTCCAGGCCGGGTTTGTACCCTCCTTCTTCGTAATAATGAACCCGGTATGCGTGCGCATGACGTTCGACAATCGGGAGCCCCGCGTCCAAAGCCGCGCGAAACAACGTGCTTGAGACTTGGCAGACGCCACCACCGTCTCCCAACACCGTCCTGCCCTCTTTAATAATATACGCGGATTGATACCCTGTTGCTGCGGAAATATCACCTATGGCCTTGTTAAATGAAAATTCTTCGCCGGGTTTTATGAGGATTCCATTGAGACGGGAGGCTGCCAGTGCCACATTGTGAATGCGTCCGGGTATGGACCCTGCGAATTCCGAATAGCCCCGTCCGATGAGTTCTTTTATGCCGTACGCGTTCGTGTCATTTGTGGCAGTTGATGGTTTTACCGTGTCGACCGGTAAAAGAATGGTCACCCGCTGCTGGTTCGTCCGGGCAACGGTTGTGAATGCTTCCTGAATTCGTCGTTTGGCTTCAGCCTGGTCAAGTTTTTGGCCTGTCTTTGACGGTCGGAAGGATACAACTTTTCCGTCAGCAAACTGAAATAGCGCATCCTGCTCCGGTATGTCTATTTGAGATGCGAGTTGCGCAAGTGTTTCATCAACGACGCTTTCCGTCCATCGAAAATACGGCTCTAAATTCACTGATTTCTGAAAGAATGTGACGTTCAGCTTACTTAAAAATCCTCCGGAGCGGCCGATCAGGTAGGCTTGGGTGGCGGACAAATCAGCATCATATCCGAGTTCAATATCGCTTCCCGAAAACGTGGCTATGGTGGATTTGAATTTCAGTTCAAATTGGGCACTGCCAAACGGTTCGTTTTTCTGTTGCCAGTATTGGGCGACTTGTAGTCTTGTCTGTCCCCCAAATGGTACGCCTGCAATAGTAACGTTCGGATAGATGCGTCCTTCGTAGTATTTGCGAAATATACCAATAACAAGAAGAATAAGCAGTGAAAAAAATGCCACACCTGCGGCGATAGCCCGGATCCACCGGTATGATCTTGTGGTTTTGGCTGATGACCCCATGTTATGATAATTGTACAGGAATCGTATGAATGATCAAACTACTCAGGGAGGGATGTCTCTTGGCGGCCAAACCGCTTCTCCTCAACCGGACGCGCCCTTCGTGGTGCCTCCCGCGCCTACAGGTGCGAATCCGTTTATCCCGCAGACGCCTGCGCCCGGTAACGGCCAGGGAGAGATCGCAGTCGCAGCCGGAGGGAATCCTTGGTTTCGCCGCATGATCACGGTCGGTGCGATCCTCGCCGTATTAGCGCTCCTTCTTGTAGGTGGAAGATTTTTCTTGGGGAAGTTCTCCGGAGCTCAACAGGTGACTATTCAGTATTGGGGGCTTTGGGAAAATGACGCAACCGTCCAAAGTGTCATCTCCGGTTTCGAGGCGACGCATCCGAAAATAAAGGTCAGTTATGTGAAGCAGTCACATCGACAATACCGCGAGCGCCTGCAGAGCGCTATCGCACGAGGGGAAGGGCCTGACGTGTTTCGATTCCACAATACCTGGGTGCCGATGTTCCGAAATGAGCTTAGTCCCGCACCCGCGTCTGTCATGACGCCACAGCAGTTCGCGACGATATTTTATCCGGTTGCAAGCGCTGACCTGGTGGGAGGTCAGTCAATTTACGGTATGCCCATTATGATTGACGGATTGGGACTATATTATAATGAAGATCTTTTTGCAGCTGCGGGTGTTACGCCGCCGGCGACATGGGAAGAACTGTTAGCGATTGTTCCTAAACTTACCGTTCGCAACGAAAACACCATTCTCACCTCCGCGATAGCCTTAGGAACATCCGGCAACATTGAGCACTTCAGTGACATTCTGGCGACCATGATGATGCAAAACGGAGCGAAATTATCTGCTCCTACAGGTACTCAAGCAGAGGAAGCGCTTATCTTTTACCGTAAGTTTGCTAATCCCTCTGATCCTGTATATACGTGGAACGATTCGCTTGATAATTCCATCTCAGCATTTGCTTCCGGTAAGGTCGCCATGATCCTTGCTCCTTCGTGGCGCGTGTTTGATATTAAGCAAATTAATCCCGCGCTTCGTTTCAAAGTCGTTCCTATCCCACAGCTTCCGGGAAGTACGGTGACATGGGCGTCATATTGGGTTGAGGGAGTTTCCGCAAAAAGCAAATACAAAGAACAGGCTTGGGAGTTTGTCAAATACCTCACCGAGACAGAGACGGTAACGAAGCTGTTTACCGAAGCGGCCAAAACACGGCTATTCGGAGAACCGTACGCGCGGGTCGATCTGGGAAATACGCTCATGGACGATCCCTTTGTCGGCGCGTACATGAAGCAGGCCGCGACGGCAAAATCATTCCCTCTTGCGTCCAGAACCTTTGATAACGGAATTAATGATAAGCTTATAAAATATCTGCAGGATGCGGTAAACGCAGTAGGGCAGGGAGCAGCTCCCGCGGAAGCGTTGAGTACTGCAAATAACGGGTTTCGCCAAGTATTGGGAAGTTATGGATTGATCAGTGGCGCTGCTCCCACGACGACCCCTTAAGGAGCATGGGGTATACATTCTACGAATATCTGTATGCGACTGTCGCCTATGCCGACATATTTGGGTATCCGCTTCTGTTGAGGGAGGTTCGACACTGGTTTATTTCCCAAAAACCGGCAAAAATTTCTTCAACAACCAGAAAAGGCGGCATTGTCCGCAAGAGAGGTTTTTTCATGCTTGCGGGAAGAACATCGCTCGTTGAGGTACGCAAAGAGAGAAGTGTGGCCTCAAAACTGAAATGGGACGTCGCGTCAAGCGCGGCTTGTGTGCTTCTGCGGATTCCCACGGTTCGGCTTGTCGGGGTAACGGGCGCGCTTGCGATGAATAATGCCGCGCAAGACGACGATATAGATTTTTTTGTGGTGACGACTAAGGGTGCGCTTTGGGTAACACGGGGCATCGCGACACTCATGCTTGATTTTTTGGGGAAGAGAAGAAAACCCGGAGATGTATCCGTCCGCGATAAAATTTGTCTCAACATGTTTATGAGCGAGGACGATCTGGCTGTGGACAAAAAGCGGTGGGATCTGTTTTCTGCCCATGAAGTGCTCCAGATGAAGCCCTTGTGGCAGAGGGGAGCGGTGTATAGAAATTTTTTGCATGCAAACAAGTGGGTCGCACGATTCTTACCAAACGCGTGGGCGACGGCATCTCGGGCATCTTTCGGAATACCGAGCCGTGGGGACAGTGCTCTACCACTCGTTTGGGTGTTGCGAATGTTTGAGGTGCCTTCGAAATTATTGCAGCTGTGGTATATGAAGCGGCGGATGACAAAGGAAATCATTACCAACTCTTTGTTACAATTTCATCCCCAAGATGCGCGCGAGTGGGTGCGTAAGGAATTTGAGGCAAGGATGCGACGGGCCGGTATACCTCTTGACAACATTTTTTTCGGTCGCTAAAATAGCACTCATCCTGAAAGAGTGATAATTCAAATTTTTTTCTAAAGGAGGTATATATGGCAAAAGTAAACATACAGCCATTGTTTGATAATGTCCTTGTGAAACCGCTTGCTGCGGAAGAAAAGCTTCCCTCAGGTATTATTCTCCCGGATAGCGCAAAAGAAAAACCCCAGATGGGTGAAATTATGGCAGTCGGCCCAGGTGCGACGGACGATAAGGGAAACATGGTAAAAATGGTCGTGAAAGTCGGCCAGAAAGTCATGTACAAGAAATGGGGCGGCAATGAAGTAAAAGTAAACGGGCAAGAATGGATGCTCGTTGAACAGAAAGATATATTGGCAATAGTTGAATAATATAGGAGGTATATATGGCAAAACAAATTAAATTCTCAGAAGACGCACGTCAATCGTTGATTCGGGGCGTCAATATTCTTGCGAAGGCAGTCGTAACGACGCTCGGTCCGAAAGGCCGAAATGTCGCACTGGATAAGAAATGGGGCGCACCCAATGTTATCCACGACGGGGTAACGGTTGCCAAAGAAATCGAGCTTGAGGACCCGTTTGAGAATATGGGCGCCCAGCTCGTGAAGGAGGCAGCGTCCAAAACGAATGACGTTGCGGGTGACGGAACGACAACCTCCACGCTTTTGGCGCAGGCGATCGTCAACGCAGGATTCAAAAATGTAACGGCCGGAGCCAACCCTATGATGCTTAAGTCTGGCATGGAGAAAGGGGTAGAGGCCGTCGTGAGTGAAATCAAGAAAATGGCAAAAACCATAAAAGACGCAGACGTCGCGAAAGTAGCGACCATCAGCGCACAGGACGATAAGATAGGTACGCTTATCGCAGAAGCGTTATCCAAAGTCGGTAAAGACGGAGTGGTTACCGTAGAAGAGGGCAAGGGTCTTACGATGGAAATCGAATATAAGGAGGGAATGGAGTTTGATAAGGGATACGCAAGCGCGTATTTCGTAACCATACCGGAGAAAATGGAATCGGAAATTGAAGATCCGTACATTCTTATCACTGATAAGAAGATTTCGGCAATCGGCGATCTTTTGCCATTCTTGGAGAAGTTTATAAAAGTTTCCAAAAATCTTGTCATCATCGCCGATGATATAGAAGGCGAGGCTTTGGCAACCTTGGCAGTCAATCGGCTCAAGGGCGTGCTCAATGTTCTTGCGGTGAAAGCGCCTGGATTCGGTGACCGCAGGAAGGCGATGCTTGAGGATATCGCGGTTCTCACTGGCGGCACGGTCATCTCTGATGATACGGGGCGTAAGTTTGAAAATATTTCTGTCGAGGACTGCGGACGCGCCGACAAGGTCTGGGCGGACAAAGAAAACTGCCGTATCATCGGCGGGAAAGGAAGCAAACAGGCTCTTGACGCACGCGTTTCTCTCATTAAGCGGGAAATGGATGCAACGACAAGCGATTTCGACCGCGAGAAACTCCAGGAACGGTTGGCGAAACTCACCGGTGGAGTCGCCGTTATCAATGTCGGGGCGGCAACCGAAGTTGAACTGAAGGATAAGAAAGAGCGGGTGAACGATGCCGTTGCTGCCACGAAGGCTGCTCTTGAAGAGGGAATTGTTGCAGGAGGCGGAGTAGCATTACTTCGTGCCCGATCCGTGCTTTCAGCCGTCCGCGAGTCTCTTTTGACAGACGACGAGAAGACGGGCGTGGATATTCTGTATACGGCGTTGGGTGAACCGATTCGTTGGATCGCCAAGAATGCCGGCGCAGACGAGGGGTGGGTTCTTAAGACTGTTGAAGAATCCAAGACTGCCGATTACGGCTTCAACGCGATGACCATGCAATTTGGCTCCATGTTGGGGGCAGGGGTCCTGGATCCGGCGAAGGTTACCAGAACCGCTGTACAAAATGCAGCATCGATCGGCATGATGATCCTTACAACCGAGGCGCTTATTACCGACATTCCGGAAAAGAAAGATGCACCGGCAGGCGGTATGCCAGGAGGCATGGGCGGCATGGGAGATATGGGATATTAACACGTGCTCTCAAAGTAATGAAAATAATAAGCCCCGCCTCACCCGCGGGGCTTTTGGTATACTTCGGATATGTCGTCTTTGCGCATATGGTATCTGTATGGGTATCTCTTTTTGATTTGGACAGCATATCACCTCGTTTTCTTTTTCCCACCATGGGTAGATGAGCTTCTCGCAAAACCGGTTCTGGAACTCGCTCCCGTGTTGTTTATCGCCCTTATCGTTGAGAAGAAAAATTTTCGGATGCTTGGGTTTTCGTCGAAAAGATCGGTGGATCACTTGGTGGTAGGTAGCATGATTGCTTTTGGGTTTATTTTGCTTCGGATTGCGGGGAAGGTCGTGGTGAATGGTAGCGTGGTTTTCAATCCTTTCCACTTAGCTTCTTACGATTTCATACTTCCTGCCATAACGTCGCTCGCAGTTGGGCTTCAGGAAGAAACGCTGTTTCGGGGATACTTTTTTCAGGCGCTTTTTTCCTCCACCCGAAACGAGTGGACCGCAAATATTGTCAGTAGCCTTATGTTTGCAGCCAACCATATGTCACTTGCTCTTTTCGTGCATCGGTATCAGCCAAGTGATTTGTTTTTTTACTTTACGCAGGCTGTACTTCTGGGGATTGTGTTTGCCTTCGTGTTTGCGCGAACGAAGAGTATACTCACATCAATAGTTGCTCATTTCCTATGGAATCTATCCAACACGTTTGTTTGGTAGCACCGGTCATATAATGGATGTATGAAGCCGCAATTTCATCTTTCTGAAATTACTACGAGTGACGGTCTTGTTCACCAGGGGATATTTTTCCGTCCGAAAAAATCGGGTAAAAGGGCACTGTTGTGGATTCATGGATTGACCGGGAGGTTTTACGGTGACGTGTCCATGATGGAAACGCTTGCCGCCACGTGCGAGTCGTACGGCTTTGGGTTTGCGTCGTTTAACAATCGAGGGCACGATATGATTACGGGTGCCCACAAAGTGGATTCATCAAGGCCTTCCGGATATTCGTATGCCATGATCGGAGCGGGAAATGAAGTATTTGAAGATTCACCGCTGGATATCAAGGCTGGGGTGGACTTTTTGGTTTCCGAGGGATATGACGAGGTAGTTCTGGTGGGAATAAGCACGGGGGCAAATAAGGCGTGTTATTACGGATGGAAAATTCGGGACACTCACGTGCGGGGAGTTGCTTTGCTTTCGCCGATTTCTGACAGATTGTCACCACAATCGCACGTACCGTGGTATAAAACGACGTTTCTTCGCGTACTTTCACTGATCGGGAAGGGAGGGTCACTTCTTGTGGGGACGGATTTTTTCCCAGGTACGCCGCGGCGGTTTCTTAGCCTGATTACACGCGGATCGGCGGAAGATATATTTGATTACGGGGAACACGAAAATCCGCTTGCACGGTTTTCACAGATTACGCTGCCGTTGTGTCTTCTCTTCGCAGAGCGGGACGAACACGCCGATCGTCCCATGGCCGAAATTAAGCGGATTTTCGATGCGAAAACCGGATCGAAATTTTACAAAAGCGTCATTGTTCCCGGCGCACCGCACGGATTCGACGGAAAAGAAAAAGAGATTGCCAGGACGCTCTGCAAGTGGGTACAGGCTATCTGACATAATCAGCATCGTATAAAAAAGTCGGCAACTTTTGGGTACATAAGTCCGATTTGCCAGGTGGAACACGGGTAACGAGCGTGCGATACAAATCATTTAGGATAAAACGGAAAGGAGCGCATGAAAGCCATATGATAGCGATTTCAGAAATTTCAGAAGTCGAAACGATGGTCGCATGGGAAAAATCAAATAGAGAACTTTTTCTGAGTGACGCCGATCCACGGTATGCGCTGGAAACCGGCAGACAGTGGATACGTGATCCGCGTGACGATATCATACTCGTGGCGAAGGATTGCGATACATTAGCTGGTATGTGTTTGGTCTATACGCTTCGTGACTTTGCGTACCGGTCGATTTTATATGTTGATAAAGCCATATCGGGGGATGGGAGTTGGCAGGGCGCTTCTCAATAAGGCGGAAAATGATCTGAAAAGGAAGCATATCCCAAAATTGGGATTATTTGCGGAGGAAGGAAGTGATGATTCGCGTGCGTTTTACGGGAAGGTAGGTTTCACTCCCTGCCATGTGTTTTGCTGGATGGGAAGAAAAATTTAGTGCTATAATCCTGGCATTATGAAAACACTCGTATCCTTAAATCCAGCCACGGGAGAAATAGTAGGCCAAACGCCGGTATCAACATCAAGCGATGTGGCCAAAACAGTCGCCGCAGCAGAAAAGGCTTTTTCCGGGTGGCGAGATACGCCGATTGCCAAGAGGATAGATTATATTCGAGCGTTTCGGACATTTCTTTCCGGTCATAAAGAAGAGCTCGCAAGGCTCACGACGCTTGAGATGGGCAAACCCATCGCACAAGCCCGTGAGGATGTTGACTGGGAACTGGGTTTTATAGATTGGTATATAGATAATGCAGAGAAAGCGCTCGCGGATGTTGTACTGAAGGAAACTGATAAAGCAGTCTACAAAGTGATCTATGAACCGTGGGGAGTATGCGCATCAATCGCTCCGTGGAATTTTCCCGTTTCTATGGCCAGTAGCGGCATTATCCAGCAGATATTGGCAGGCAACACCGTTGTATTTAAACCTACCGAGCTGGCCACGTTGACGCAGAAACGATTTGTCGAACTTTTATGGAAAGCAGGAATTCCCAAAGGCGTTGTCGGGCTGGTTATCGGAGACGGAGAGGTGGGAAGGCAGCTTATTGATAGTGACATAGATCTCGTGTGGTTTACCGGCAGTACAACGGTTGGTCAGGAAATTTATGCAAAATGCGGAAAGAAGTTTATAAAAGGCATCATGGAATTGGGAGGAAGTAGCCCTGCAATCGTTTTTGCCGATTGTGATCTCGAACCGACTCTTGATACGCTCTATTCTGCGCGATTTTTTAACTGCGGACAGGTGTGTAGCGCGGTAAAGCGGTTATTTGTGGAAAAATCTATATATCGGCAAGTCGTTGACGGATTAGTGAATCGGGTTTCGACAAAAAAGGTCGGAAATCCGATGGAGAATGTTGATTTGGGTCCGCTTGTTTCTCGGGAACAACTGAAAACCCTTCTCTTACAGGTCGAAGACGCCCTGAAAAAAGGCGCCAAAGTAGAAACAGGCGGAAAGCGAATAACTCAGGGAGAGCTTAAAAACGGTAACTATTTCGCTCCTACTGTACTTACGAACATAACGGACGACATGCGGGTGATGACAGAAGAGGTGTTCGGGCCGGTTTTGCCTATCATCCCATTTGAGACGGAGACCGAGGCGGTTGTTATGGCCAATAATACAGTCTACGGGCTTACGGCAGAGGTATTTACGAACGACGCGGCTCGCGCCGATCGGATTGCCAGACAACTCACCGCCGGAGTCGTTGGCGTAAACACGGATAGTTTCTATGAGCCCTTTTGTCCGATCGGCGGATACAAGAAAAGCGGCATGGGAAGAGAGTACGGCGTGGAAGGATTCCGGGAACTTACCCAAATCAAGTATGTATGCGTCGCCAAGTATCCAAAAAGAAACGGCTTACTTCACGTTCGGTAACACCTCAAGGGGATTCGTCGGAAGATCATTCTGAAAGATCTCTAAATGAAGGTGGCTCCCTGTTGTTCGTCCTGTGATGCCTACTTGGCCAAGCATAGTGTTTTTTAGGATATGATCGCCCTCCTTCACGAAAACTGAGGAGAGGTGGGCATAGAGAGATTTGATACCGTCAGAGTGCGTTACAAGAACATGGTGTCCATATCCATACGGAAGAAATTCTACCCATGTGACTGTTCCTTCTCGAATCGGGTAGACGGCCGTGCCCACAGGATCAGTTAAATCCATGCCGGGGTGATAATAAGAGAACGACTGGGAAATCCCAAAGGAAGCAAGAGGCCATTGGAATGTTGAGGGTTTTGCGTCAACGACGATGCTTGGCGCATCGCTTTCCAAGGTAAGTTCCAGGCTTGAGATAGCTTCGTGTGATTGTGGGATGACAATGCCGGCGAAAAAAGCAAATCCGGCCAGGTTAACACCGATCGCCTGACGCCAATTGAAGTGTGCAAGAAGGGTCCGTAAATACACCCCCAGACCGCTGCCTTGCGGGGTGATTGTGGTTACAAAATGAAGTATTTTTCTCCTCATAACCAAAAAGAGCTCACAGAAGTGAGAGGAGAGAGTATATCATAACTATAGGCCTATGTCAAAAGCTGGGGACTGGGGGAGGGGTTTGGTTGCCTCGGATTGCGCCAGTGTGCTATGATCGAATCCACATGAAGCGCAAAATCTTCTTTTTGGTCGCCCTCATTGGTATTGTTATCGCAATTGCCGCCGTTGTCCGAATGCTTAGTAATCGTGGTCCGAAACAAGGTGAACTTCGGGTGGATAGCCAGCCGGTGGCGGCTATATTTTTGAACAACAAAAACATAGGACGGACACCGTATAAAGAAAAAATAGACGCCGGAGAATATACCATTAAATTAGTGCCCGAATCCTCCACGGTGCAGCTTACCAGCTGGGAAGGACGCATTGTGGTGGGCGGAAACCTTCTTACCTACGTGAATGCAAATCTCAATGAATCCGAGTTAGGCAGTGCGGTTGACGTTATCTGGCTTGAGAAGATAACCAGCAAAAATTCCGAACTTTCCGTAACCACGAATCCTGATGGCGCGACCGTTCTTGTCGATGACCAAACCAAAGGGGTGACACCGCTGTCGGTGGCGGATATACCTGCGGGAGATCATACGATGAGCATTACCAGTACGGGTTTTCTCTCGCGGACCCTTAAGATTAAGACAACTCCCGGATATCGACTTATTGCCAACCTTAAACTTGCCTTGTCTGCCGGCGGTTCAGTGAGTCCAGGCGCTTCTCCCACACCCGATCTATCGGGAACACCGACCCCGACGAAAGGAGCAACCCCATCTGCAAGTCAGGTGCCCGATCCACCAAAGCCATTCGTTCTGATCAAAGATACGCCGACGGGTTTTCTGCGCGTGAGGATGGAGCCATCCACAAGCGCATCGGAGGCTGCCCGTGTGAATCCGGGAGAGAAATATACGTACTTCGATACCCAGAACGGTTGGTATCAGATCAAATACGACGGGAAGAATACGGGGTGGGTTTCGGGGCAATACGTAGAGAAAACAGAGTAATTGCTTTACCCCCCAATTCCATAGACGACAATAACCACGCTCGTAGTCCAAAGAATAACAGTCGTCAGCAGAGGGAAGTCCGAAGTGAGGATTTTCTCCGGTGATTCGCCTTTCCCTTCATAAATAAGCTGCATATACCGCATAATGCCGTAGAGGACGAACGGTATTGTAACCATCATCCACTTTCGCTCCGGCAAGTCCGAAGTGAATTCAGAATAGTTACGGAAGAAAAAACCCTCATTTATCGGTCGCTCCAGGAATGTGTAAAAAGAGTACGTGATAAAAGTTGAGTTCGCAAACATAGCCGTATACGTATCGAGTAATTTTTCCGAATAATGAGAAAGACTCGTTCTGGTATCGTGAGGCACCACCCCCTTATACCCCTGGACGAGAGTAAGTTCGGCTCTCCGTTTTCCGATTGCTAAAAAAAGCGCAAGAGAAAGAGCGGCCAGCGCAAGCCACACTGAAATATGATACCCGCTTGCCGCCTCACCCGCGTATACGCGAAGAAAATATGCAGCGGTAATTGCCAGAATGTCGATGACACTTATGTGTTTCAGAAACAGAGTATATGAGTATTGAAGGATAACAAATAATACGGAAAGGAAGAAAAACCCATGTTCTAAAGATGAGGCAATAATAAGGCCAAGCACGACGAATAGCACAGATGATCCTATAGCAATCGATGGAGAGAGAAGACCGCTTGCCACCGGGCGGAATTTCTTAAACGGATGCTTTCTGTCCCGCGAAGCGTCCATGACATCATTGAAAATATAGTTTGAAGATGAAAGAAGGCAAAATGCTAAAAACCCCCAAGCAGATGCTCGAAGAGCTTCTTGGTTAAATGCCTGGCCGGTGAGAAGAATGGTGGCAAAAAGGGCGAGATTTTTCAGCCATTGTCTGGGTCTTGCGGTTTTGAGAATTGCGAAAAGAATGCGACCCATAAGCTGAATGCTGCAAATCCGACTGCCACAAGGAGGAACGTAAAGAGTTTCTGCTTGCTCGTGACGGTTAGAGCAACAACTCCAAGTATAGCGGACACACCCCAGTAAAACAAGGCAATGCGGCGCTTGCTCCAGCCTAAATCCAAGAGTCGATGATGCAGATGTCCCCGATCTGCCCATACGGGAGAACGCTTTTTCCCGATTCGACGTACGAGTGTAAATACCGCATCCGTCATGGGAATACCAAGAACCAAAAGGGCGGTTCCGAGTTTCCCATAGGAAAGAATGCCAAGGACTGCTAAAAGAAATCCTGCTAGGGTTTTTCCGCCATAACCCGGCATGATTTTTTGCGGGTAGAAGTTCCACGGGATAAATCCCGCAAAAGCGCCGGCGACGATGAATGCAAAGAGAGTAACCGTTCCTTGAGAGGGATCAGATACGGCAAATCGAAGAGACAGGAGTCCCAAAACAAGAGCGCTGATTGCGACAAAGCCGGGCATTTGGCCATCTACACCTGCGGACCAACCTACGATATTCATCGTCCACATAATCCACAGGAAAGCAAACGCGTCGGCCCAGACGACAATGGAATGATCGCCAAAGAAGGTAAGGGGAATACGCAGCGCATCCAGGTGAATGATGCCGCCTGTTGCGGGGTTTGTGATGTAAGGGATACCAGCGCCGGCGAGAACGACGATAATCGTAGCGAGCGCGTTTGTGCCAAGCCGGATGTACGGGTTCACATCACGGCGGTCATCAAGAAGTCCGGTGATGATTAAAAGGAGTGACCCTACAAGAATTCCAATGAATACCTTGGTCAAAGGAAGGATGAATAGTGACGGGAGGAGGATTGCCAGAAAAATCGCGGCTCCTCCAGCTCGAGGGATTATCCCTTTATGGGTATGCGCGGGGTGAAATCTTGTTTTCGGATCGTCAACGAGTTTGTATCGTCTGGCCAGACGTATGATGGCGGGAGTAATTCCCACAGAAATACAAAACGCCGCCAAGAAGGGTATGAGAAATTCCATCAGGTAACTAAAAATAGTATTTTTACCAGTGCGATAAACGACAAAACTGATACTACAAGGGAGGTGAGAAAAGCAATTTGTGCAAATACGAGATACTCGGAAAGGAAATATATTGCGACCGCTGCGTTAATGACATACAGCATGATGCTCCCAAGAGGAAGGATGAAAATCCACAGCGGATGAGCCAGTTGATCATTTCCCCACGGTTGTGAGTACCACAGAGGGATTTTTGGGGGTAGGGTCTGGTAGCGAAAAAGAAGTACCGCAATACCAATGATGGTTATGGCAAGTGTTATCCGATTTACGAACGCTATCAACCAATTTGACCGCAGGCGTTTCCATGTGCTTTCAGCTTCTTTTGTGCCAAGAGAAATGCTCATAACCATTTATTGACGCGACATGGCGGTATTATAGGTAACCTCAAATGTGCCGTTATTTTTGAGAATAAAAGTCCGGGTGGGATACGTCGGCAAGTCGTACGCGATTTGCGAATTCGAGACGATAATATCCCCTATGTACCATGGAAATGGTTCGCGTCTGGGATTGTACCAATACACGCGGGAATTCTTACTATAATATGTTGTTTCAAAAAGAATAAGGGGACTATCAGTCATGATGACATCGTTTTTTGTGGCAATTGCGTTGATTTGTGTAAGAGCGCCTCGGATATCGTTTTTCGGATGTTTCGCAGGGTACCAAAGATTAAAACCGACGACCGAGAGAAGGGCGAACGCTGCTGCGAGTTTCTGCCAAAAAGCACGCTTAATCCGTTCGATGGCGAACGTAATGAGGAATATCTGCGCTATCGCGGCCGGCATCATATATCGCATGACGAAAAGAGGTTTGAAAAGGGAAATGGTAATCATTATAGCGAGTGGAACGGTGAGCATCAAAAAGAAAAACGAATTGCGTTCGCGAGTTTTACGCCACAAAAGCGTTGTTACGGCGATAGTTCCGAGGATGAGCGATAATTTTGCAGTGTGTGGCCAAAGATTATGAGGGGTTCCTTCGTATCCGATGAATATATTGCCCAGCACGGATTTCACGAGCTGCGCGTCTACGGGGAAATACCATGATTCTTTCAGTCTCTGGAAATCAAAAATTATTTTCGTGAACCAGGGTACAAACAGGAGGCCAACAAGTAGAAACGACTGAATCATTTGATCTTTGAAAAATGAAGAAAGAGATAATCGCTCTTTTCGCCGCACGTGGAACACGATGTAATGGATACATTGGACGAACGGGACAAATACCATATACACATGCGTGTATAAGCCAAGAGTTGTTGTCACTATATACCAGCTGAATTTGCGTTCCATGTAAGCGAACATAGAAGAAATGGCGAAAAACATATACCAACCATATGCGCGTGCTTCAAATGCGTAATATAGAAGTAAAGGATTGAAGAAGAAAAAGACGGGGAAAAACCAGGAAAGCCAGTGTTTACGAAAGAGTCTCTCCGCCCAGAAGACGGCGACTATGCATGCAAAAGAAAACCCTAAAAGAGACAGGCTTCGAACGGCAATCTCCCCTGTTCCGAAGATTTTCATCCAGTAATGGAGCAGAATGTAGTAAAAGGGAGGCTCAAACGCGATTCGGGTTATAAATGAGCCGAGCGGTTGTTGTGCCAGTAGAATCGAAAATGCTTCGTCCCTCCAAACACTTTGCGTGAAATACAATATCGGAGTATGTGTGAAGAGAAACTCCATGGCCCTATTATACTTTTTCTGTCACACGATATTCCAATCGTTTTCCCAGAATCATGCGTGTGTGTGCGTCCAATCCCGGGAGTGCCGAAAGAAAGAAGGATACGAGCGGGACGGTGAGCCACTGGATATAGAGAAACGGAAGCCTCCATGAAGTAAATTCCTTGGGCCTGGGCGGCTTGGTGCGCCAATCAAGAATTATGATGATAAACAAGAACGTCATGGAGAGCGTGAGGATTCCTGAAGAGAGTTGTGACAGGTTGTGTCCGAGAACTGTTCGTCCGAACGCAGGATTGACCAGGGGAGGGATGATGCTTCCTACAGTTAGGATAAACCAGTTTGAAGGCCAGAAGACATGCTGCTCCAGAAGTTGTAGTACCCGACGTAATCGGTCGAAAAGGGAAATTTCGTTATGCATGACTGCGTTTCTCACAACAAACGGGATGTCCGATATGCCCCACGCCCACCGCTTGGATTGTTCATATTGATTTACCATGGTTCTCCAAAACCCCCGACTTTCTGCCGAATCCAAAAGAAGAGGAAGGAAAATGCTTTTCGTCCGGACGCGTTCGCCCAACGTGAAATATACCTTGAAGAACATGTGATAATCTTCCGGGATAACGTCGACTCCCCAGTAGCCGGCTTTTATTGCCGTGGTTAGTCCCAGGGAATAGGTGGAAAAATTAATAAGTTTATTTTTTTGGGATAAGATAGCAAGATTGGAAATGCTAAACATGGTGTTTACCACACGGCTTGGAAGAGGAATCCGCCATATGTTGTTATAGAAGAGTATTGCCCCTTGATAAAAATGGTAGGCGCGGTCCGGATCCTTCAGAAATGAATGCGTAAGATACGAAAAATACTTGGGGTGCAGGAGTGCGTCCGCGTCGCAGGAAGTTACGGTTACGAATGTCAGGGGAATTTCCCATTTCTTTAGTTTTGAGACAGCAGCTTTTGCTGCCCATGCCATGTTTGAAGATTTTCCGGCCACCTCGCCGGGGAGGAGCGTATGCCGGGTAACAAGAAACTTTCCGAATATGGATCCGAATTCTTTCGTGAGTTGCCTGCTGGTTGACCGGGCTTCAGGATCCTTGGTTTCAGTCGCGAGGACAATGATAAGTTTATCTTTTGGGAAATCCTGTTTTGTGAGATTATCCAGGGTCCTTCTCAGAATATGGATCGGTTCGTGGTATTCGGGAATAATGACGACATGATACACATCGTGGAAATTCGGGAGGGTTTTCGCCATGGCGAGCCAATCTATTTTTACGTGGGCGTTCATGGTGACGAATGACTTGATGGCGTGGAGAGCAAGAGTGAATGATTTATAGAACCAAAAGACATCGAAGGTGATAATGAGGTACGCGACGAGCGCGGGGTGCCAAAAAGAAAGCCAGAGGGGCATGGTGATAAGAACCCATGATAAACTGGGGATAATAATTTCCAAAAGACGGGTTGTGCGTACCGGGTAGCGGCTGAAAAATTGGCGCATAGAAACAGGCAAATTAGCCTTTATTATACCATCCGAAGAGCTTGCACGCATTGTTGGTTGTTATCTCCATGACGTTTTGAACCGGCAGATTTTGTAGGCTTGCTATTTTCCTGGCGACCAGCGGGATATACTTCGGTTCGTTTCTGAGACCGCGATGAGGGACCGGAGTGAGATAGGGAGCATCGGTTTCAAGAATGAGCATATCAAGCGGTATGTGGGGAACCATACTTGCCAGTTGCTTGGAATACGTGACATTTCCGTCAATACCAAGATACAGACCCCGTGCTTTCGCGTCACGTATTTCCTGAAGTCCTCCCGAGAAGCAATGAATGACTCCGCGCAGATTGGAACCGTTTCCGTCCAATACTGCGAAAAAATCGTCAAACGCCTCGCGGCAATGCATGATAAGAGGTAGTTCGAAGCGGGAGGCCAGATGAATATGTTCGGAAAAGAGCAGTTTTTGTTGTTGTTTTTTCCCTCCTGCGTGTTCTCCCTTAAATAGGTGATAATCAAGACCGCATTCCCCGATTGCGACTACTGCGTCCGCCTGTGTTCGGGAGAGGATGAGGCGTTCGATAGTCTCCATGTCGGGATTTTTTGAAGCCTCATACGGATGAAACCCGACAGCGGCAAAAATTTGTCCCTTGTAACTGTCCGCAAGGGAGACTGCAAGCTCGGAAGAAAAGCGATCCACTCCGGGAACGACGAAGCGTTTGACGCCGGCTTTCTTCGCGTTGCCTATCACCATGGCAAGATCTTCTTGGAACTGTTCGAACTGGAGATGACAATGCGTATCGATATACATATCAATAACCAATTACAAACGTAACAAATTGATGCGTATTATGTAAGTCGGGGAAATAATGGCGATTGCGGTGTTATCGTCGGGCCCGAAAACTGCGAGAGAATTTTGCCTGCAGTTTGGGGTAAAAAGGGTTGAAGAAGGGTGGCGATTTCTCTGATCCGGGAGATATCATCGGTGAGTACGTCTGCAAGGTCGTCTCCAGAGAGGCTCCATGGCTTCCTGTCGTTAATACGTTGATCTGCGGCTTTTATGTTATCCCAGATGATACCGAGCGCATCATGAAGCCGGTATTCGTCCATGGCATGTGAAAATTCCGCCGGTGCGACCTGGGTGAATGTTTTACTTTCTACATCAAGCTGGACTGATGAGGCGAGCTTTGCCACCCGTGAGACGAGATTTCCCAGTCCGTTTGCAAGATCAGCATTGTAGAGCTCGATGAATCTGCGTTCCGAATAGTCGCCGTCGTTGTATGAAGGAATTTCCTTCAGAAGATAATATCGGACAGCGTCAGTGCCGAATTTATGTATGACGGAGACAGGGTCGACGACGTTGCCGACAGTTTTGCTCATTTTCTGGCCGTCAACGGTCAGGTATCCGTGGACGAAAAGCTTCTTGGGAAGTTTCAGGTCTGCCGACGCAAGAATGGCAGGCCAATAAACCGCATGGAACCTTGTTATACCTTTTCCGATAACCATAAGATCCTGCGGTGCCCACGTTTTGTATCGTTTTTCGTCCCAGCCGAATCCTATACCGGTTTGGTAAATATTAAGAGCATCGAACCAAACATACATGATTTGTTCCTCGTCCCCGGGAACGGGGACGCCCCAATTTTTCGCCCGGGCGCGGCTTCTGGAGATTGAGAAATCGGCAAGACCGCGTTTGATAAACGCGAGTACTTCATTTTTCCGGATTCGGGGATAGATGAGAAGTTCATCATTCCTGATCAAATCGAGGAGGAACGACTCGTATTTCGACAACCGGAAAAAATAATTTTCTTCTGCCACCTTCTCCAGTTTCCGGCCGGGGTGCTCGAGACACTCGCCGTTTTGGTCCAGTTCATCGGGGGTATAGAAAGACTCACATCCGACACAATACAATCCTTCATACGATTTTTTGTATATGTCACCTTTTTTTTCGCATAGTTGCCAGAGTTTTTGTGAAGAGGGAATATGATGGGACGTATCGGTTCCCCTTTGCCAGACGTCAAACCGTACGTCTAGTTTTTCGGCGACGTCCAGGAATTCCTTCTGATGGATATCAGTAAATGTTTGGGGATTCTGTTTGGCTTTTTCCGCTGCCTGAACTATTTTTAGGGCGTTTTCATCTGCTCCGCACAGGTACGTAACGTCGTATCCGATGAGCGAATGATACCGTCGTATCGCATCTGCGTATACGAATTCCTGTGCGTGACCGATGTGAGGGGCTGCATTCACGTACGGGATGGCGCTCGTAATGTAGAATTTCTTGTTCACGGCCTAATATTACCGTTTCTTGAGGTATACCTCAAGGGAAATGAGGCTAGCGATCAGAAGAAATATGTATATTGGCTCCCGCAGGTTAAAAAATCGAAGAAAAAAAATGGTTGTTGTCCCGATGCCAACGAGTATGGCGGTGATACGCGAGTGGGTAACAAATCGTGTGAAAGCGGCCGCAGTCAGAAAAAGAAGTATGAAAAATCCAAAAATACGTAGAGCTGTGGGTGGGTACGTATGCGTAAGCCATCCAAGGGTCGAGAGTCCCGTGATTCCCACAAGAAGTGATGTAATGTTTCTTTCTTTTTTCACATGTGATATATCTAACTGTATGATACGTCTTTTCCGTCAACCTGTTGCGTATTCAAAGGGTATCATATTTCTTCTTATTATCACCCTCTTTGTTGCTCAACTATCGGTTCATAGGTTCGATCCATTTCATCCGAAAGCAGTCACGAATGACTGTATACAAACAACTGTTACTCTGCTTGAGAAGAAAAGATGGCTTATTTTGGTTGGAGTGCTGGTAGCAGCTTTTTTTCGTCGAGGCTTCTGTGGGGAGAATTTTTTAATGGCATCTCAGCTTGATGATGTGCGACATGGAGTCGGCGTTTTTCTCCTCTTTGACCCAATCAAACGTGCGCTACGAGAGGGTCGATTGAGGCGTTTGATATATCATTAAGTCTTCTCTTTTCTTCTGACGAGGTGCCCGTCGTCTATATTCGGCACATATTATTAGGAGGATTTGTTTATGAAAAAAGGAGTGTTGTTAAGTATTTTATTTGTGTTTGCGTTTGTAGTGGCCGGAAATGTGTCTGCGCACGTAACGGTACAGCCGAAAGAAACCATCCCGGGATATACCGTTTCGTCGGTTCGAGTGCCCAACGAAAGAGACGTGGCCACAACGGCGATCCGTGTGGTTGTTCCAGATGGAGTTGATGTTCATGGGGTTATGCCAATTGCCGGTTGGAAGCACGAGGAAAAGCATGAGTCTGAAACAAACACACTTACGGATGAAGACGGCCACGAAGAGGAGAGTGTCGGTCGTATTACAGAAATAACGTGGACTGGTGGGAAAATAGGAGTAGGAGAATTTATGGAGTTTCCTCTCTCCGTCCAGTATACAAGCGAAAAGGATACCGCGATGTGGAAGGCGTACCAAACATACGCAGATGGACAAGTGGTGTCCTGGGACGGCTCAGACGATAAGCATCCGGCACCTGTCGTTTCTGTCATAAAGCAGGCGACTATAGTTGGAAGTCAGACAAGCGCCGCGGGAAGATCCGCCGATCAATCTACATGGATGAGCGTGGCGGCACTCCTTTTTTCCGTAACTGCTCTTGCAGTCGGATTAAAGAAAAAATAAGAGATAGTACAATGAAACACATGAAACGAATTATTTTATACGCTAGTGTTGTCTTGACAGCATTCCGGCTTATGGCCGGAATGTCTGTTCAGGCTCACGGAACCGGTCCGCCCTATATCAAGATAGATGGCCAGTATGCGTTGTCCAATCCAATTCTCAACATTGCCCAGCCAACTACTTTTACGGTGAGTGCAGACGTGGCATCTTCAAGCGGGTATCTTGTCGGAAAGCCAATCACTTTTGTGGTAGACGAGCAATTTTTCCCGAATCCTTATTTACAGGCTGGCAATGCCTTTGGGCTTCCGGTTGCGAACGTGTCAGATGCGCCAAAGCCGCAGTTTCGATGGGATTTCAAGGATGGTAGCCAGACAGTGGACGGGGGAAGCGTTTCTCACGTTTTTGCAAAGCCCGGCACGTATGTTATAGAGCTGCTGGCCAAGTTTGAAGGGAAAACTCCTGATTTTGATCTCGTTAACACAATTCAGCTTGATATATTGCCTGACGCGCAGTACCAGAGACCTAAACCAGTTATTACGGTTAATGGGAGGGTCATTGCGGATAAAGAGCGTGACGCGGTTGACATTAAACCTATGACTCCCGTGGCATTTGATGCCGCTAAATCACAAGGTGAAATCACAGTGTATCAATGGGATTTTGGAGACGGAAAAGGGTCAACTGATAAGGAAACGAAGCATCGGTATGCGAGGGATGAGTATTTTCCTGTCGCAATACTGCGGGTTATCGATAGTAATAACATAATGGTCGATACCTATGCGCTTCTGAATATGCCATTTGAAAAATCAAATGTATTTCTGAAAATCTGGTATTCAATTTTGGATTTCTTCTCTGGCTTGTTCTATAGGGATAAGTAAGTATGTCTTTTTTCTTCAAGTACAGCAGGCGGATGGTTTATGGACTGGCTTTTCTGTGGGCATTAGGACTCTACGTGAACGCAGCGACACAGTTTCCTACCACAGGCTCTGCACTTTCAGTATTAATGCGAAATTATGCGTTAACCGCACTGTTTCTTCTGTATATCGTTCTTACTCCAGGGTTATTGCTAAGCTTTTTTCCTACATTTTGGCTGAATAGCATACTGGTACATATGCGGCGTGCATTTGGACTGAGTGTTTTCTTTTTTGGGTTTCTGCATGCGACTATTGGATTCTTTCACAATCTTTCCGGGACAATTTCATCAATCACATTTCTATCTTCCAGAAATCAGTGGGCACTCGTTTTTAGCATCACTGCATTTAGTATCTTTTCTGCACTCGCGTTTACGTCATTTGACGTGATGATGAAAAGACTGGGGAAATATTGGAAACGCCTACACAAGCTGATCTATCTTGCAGCAATACTGTCAGTGTTTCACGCATTCTTTATCGGTTCTCACTTTACGATTTCCACAAATTTCATTCCTGTTATTGTGAATATCTTATCGCTTGTGTTTATTCTTCTGGAAGTGGCAGCAACGATTATGCGGCGTTGGCGTATATCGCCCGGATGGACGAAACGAAACCTACTTCTTCACATTTTTCTTGCGGGTGTTGTCATCGGTGCGGTCACGTGTAGCTACATCGGATTTACCACCCAATATGATCCGCACGCAGCACACAGAAAAGGATATAGTCCATATTATGTTCTTGATGTTGTACCTGATCCCAAATCAATTCAGGCGGGAAAACCGACAAGACTTACCTTCAAAATTACAGATAAGAGAACGGGGAGATTATTGACACGATACCAAACCCTTCAAGAAAAACTTATGCATGTTGTAGTTCTACGAAAAGATCTTCAGTCCTATGCACATATTCATCCGGAATTCGATGGAAAAGATACATTTGCAATAACGCATACATTTTCTGAGTATGGAACGTACTATTTGTACGTTGAATATTCTCCACCGGATTATTATGAAAATCTTTCTGTCGCGACTGTCGTAGTAGGGAACCCAACATCCAATGATGCTGCACATTTATCTGTTGATGAGCGAACGAAAGAATTTCTCGGTGCGTATCGGGTAACACTTTCAGGTCCATCCGTTTTGAAAGTGAATGAAACGATAGATTTTTCCTTTACATTGACTGATGCAAAAAGTGGTGCACCCATTACTGATTTGGAGACCTATCTTGGTGCATTTGGTCATATGTCGGCCGTGCGGGAAGATATGCAAACCTATACACATGTTCATCCCGTTAGTGTTCCGTTAACACCATCGGATCTTGGCGGACCTGTCGTACAATTCAGTACTTTTTTTCCGAAGGCGGGGAAATATAAACTGTTTACCCAGTTTAAACATAAAGGACAAGTGTTCGTGACAGATTTTGTCGTGGAGGTGCAATGAAACAGATCGTATCGTTACTATTCTTCGGTATCGCTTTGGCCGTGGTCCCGCGCGTTTTTGCGCACACGCTTAAGATTGATGGGGCAATAGGCGTGAATCTTCACGTCGATCCGGATGATGCGCCAGTCGCAGGAGTTGAATCCAAGTTTCTTTTGGATATCCAGGATAAAAGCGGCCGGTTCAACCCGAATAATCCGACGAATTGTGATTGCGTCTTAACAATATCTCAAAACGGAACGCCATTGGCAACGCTTCCTGTGATAGCGGGAGGAACATATGCGCAATTGCGGTTTACGTTTCCACATGGCGGCGTATATACGGTGGTAGTTGAAGGAAAACCTAAGGGAGAAGGGGTGCCGTTCCAATCATTTCATACCCAGTTTGAATATTTCGTACGAGCAAATGTGAGTGAGACTCAAACGGTCAGCACATCTGAAAACGCATTAGTAGCGTTTCTCCCGTATGTCGTGTTGGGAGTCGGATTTGTGGTCATTGTTTTGTTTGTCCTATGAAAGGAGCTGTGGTATCGTGTGAGGGATGCAAACTGACTTTTTTCTTATCACCGCCACGATTATCTTTGGATTTACCGTTTTGGCTTGGCTTATCAAGAAGGAATTGGGAAAGATGAGACATCCCGAAGATAATGCGACGCTTGTCGAGTGGTTGAAGGCAATGCATCTAACGATTGAGCAGACGAACAAAACACTTAATGAAGCAATGCGCGGGACATCAGTCGAGATGACCCGCACGCTTCAGGCAAACTCGCGTCAACTCAATGAGCGTCTTGATGAAGCAGCCCGAGTGATCGGTGCGCTCAATAAACATGTGGGAGAGATGTCGGAAGTAGGACGCAGTATACGTAGTCTTCAGGAGTTCCTTCAGTCCCCAAAGCTCCGTGGAAACATAGGTGAACAGGTATTGCGCGACATGATCGGGCAAACGTTCCCAAAAAACTCGTTTCATTTGCAATATGCGTTCCGCTCAGGCGTAAAGGTCGATGCCGTCTTAAAAACCGACGCGGGACTTCTGTGTATAGATTCCAAATTCCCCATGGAAAATTTCACACTTATGCATAAAGGGGAAACGGAATCTGTTCGTGTTCAGGCGAAGAAAGAATTCGTCGCCGACGTGAAGAAACACGTGAGTGATATCAGCAAGAAATACATCCTCCCTGAGGAAAATACTCTTGATTTTGCCCTCATGTATATCCCGTCTGAATCGGTGTACTACGAAATTGCAAACATGAACGAACTTATGGACTACGCACGGCGGCTGCGCGTCTATCCCGTTTCACCCAATACTCTCTATGCGCATCTTCAGGTGTTGCTTCTTTCATTTCAGGGAAAGGAACTTGAACAGAAATCCCGTCAAATATTCCGGCTCCTTCGTGCGATCCAAAAAGACTACTCGAAAGTCGAGGAACATTTGGGAGTATTGGGAAAGCACGTCGGGAACGCATATAATACGATGAGTACCGTAACGGGTGCCTTCACCGTTCTGGGACAGAAACTCTCCAAAACACATCTTATTGAAGACGTGAAGGAAGAAAAATTATTGGAATAACAAATGAAAAACGTACTTATCCTTCACGGAACGGCGAATAATTCTCAAGGAAACTGGTTTCCCTGGTTGGCATCAGAGCTAACGAAAAGAGGATACAAGGTTTGGTGTCCTGATTTGCCTCTCGCACAGAGCCCGGACAGCGGGAGGTACAACACATTCATTTTGGGAAATAAAGATTGGGAATTTAATTCCGAATCAATCATCGTGGGGCACTCTTCAGGCGGGGTGGGAGCGCTGAAATTGCTCCAGGCACTACCAGACGGTATCCTCATCGACAGATGTTTTACCGTCGGTGCATTTACGCATACACACGGATGGGACGATATCAAAGGATTGTTTACCGAAAAATTCAACTTCGATGCTATTCGAAGACACGCCAAGAAATTTGTCATTTACCACTCGGATGACGATCCGTATGTGCCGCTTTCTGACGCGTACGAATTACGAGATGCACTAGCAGGGGAGCTTATTGTCGTTAAGGGACAGGGACATTTTAATCTGGAAAAGGGTCCCGAGTACAAACGGTTCCCTATGCTTCTTGAAAAGATTTGCCAGTAGGTATGGTCAATGCGTTAACGAGCGTGTTTATCTTCCTCGTTTTGTATGAGCATGCGTTTTATTTTGGGTTGCCATTAGGGGAACTCCTTACGCCGGTTGGGGACAGCTTGGCAATTTTTACGGCAGTCGGGGGATTTATTTTCCTTTCTGGATACAAAATTACGCAATCGAAAGACTTGCTTTCGGTGAAGCAGTTTATCATTGACCGTTTTTACCGATTGTATCCGTTGTATTTCATAGCTTTAGCGGTGCATGCAGCATTTATCCAGCCGGATTCGGGCCTGCAGAAATTTTGGTTGCATGCAGGCTTAATGAACATGGTTTTCTATCGTGCGTTCGGGGAGCCGTTTCTGACGATGTACTTCGTGGGACTTCTTGTTTTGTATTACGCGGTATATCTGGCAACACGGCCATTCCTTCGCGATACGGTGGCATTCGTTTGTGTTCAGGCGATCATATATATAGGCATGGCAGTTCTCCACGTTATAGCTCCTTTCAATAGCGCGCTTTTCGAGGAAAGGTTCTTCATATACTATCCGTTCTTCGTCGGTGGCATGCTTGCAGCCCACGGAAGCAAAACGAAGGCAATACGTATGATATTCAACCCCATCGTATGGAGCGTTATTTTACTCTCCGTGATTATTGCATTTTTCTTGGGCGTTATCCCGGACTCTGACACGCTTTTCCGAAGGATACATATTCCATACTTACTATCGATGCCCGCGTATATCGGATTTCTTGTTTCGCTTGTCGGCAGCCAGCGGAAAACAAGGGGAACATATGCAATCTACGACCGCGTGGCCACTGCTTCATACCTAATGTTTCTTTTCCACCGGCCCGTATGGCTCGCCATGACAGCGCTTGTCGATGCGATAGCGCCGGGTATATCAACGATCGGCAAATGGACGTTTGTGTATATCACCGGAACGGTCGTGCTCTATCAGATGAGCTACAACGCGCAGCGTGCATACGATGTGTTTGTACGCCGCAAGAGAGAACATCATCCATACGGTATAATGACCCCACTATGAAAGGCGTGCCACCGGAAACGCGAATTCTTAACCCCCAGCAACGGCATGCAGTCGAATTCGGTGATGGACCACTTCTGATCATCGCCGGTGCCGGCACCGGTAAAACGACGGTTATTACCGAGCGGATCAAATTCCTCATTTCCGCAGGAAGAGCAAAGCCGCAGGAAATACTCGCACTCACCTTTACGGAAAAAGCAGCGAAGGAGATGGAAGAACGCGCAGATACGATACTTCCATACGGATTTACGCAGATGTGGATTTCGACGTTTCACAAATTCTGCGACCGTGTTCTTCGATCGGAGGCAATTCATATCGGTCTTAATCCTGCATACAAGCTTCTTACTGACGCGGACGCAACGATGCTTCTAAGAAAGAATTTATTCTCATTTGCGTTAGACTACTTCCGTCCGTTGGGGAATCCCACGAAGTTTATCAGCGGCATGTTGGGACACTTCAGTCGGCTTGCCGATGAAGATGTAACTCCAGCGCAGTATCATAGGTTCGTTGAGAACCTGAAAAAAAAGACGAACAAAAAACACACGGATGAAGAAAAGCTGGAAATTCAAAAACTGGAGGAGCTCAGTGGCGCCTATACAAAATATTCTGATCTGAAGGTGAAAGAAGGAGTCGTGGATTTTTCGGATCTTATCTCCCTCACACTCATGCTTTTTCGCAAGAGGCCGAATATTCTTGCTGAATACCAGAGCAGATTTAAATACATTTTGGTCGACGAATTTCAGGATACAAATATCGCCCAAAATGAACTGGTCATTCTTCTGGCAGGAAAAAAACAGAACGTAACGGCTGTATGCGATGATGATCAGAGTATTTACAAATTTCGGGGTGCGGCTGTATCAAACGTTCTCTCGTTTCGCAAACATTTCCCAAAAGCAACGCTTATCGTCCTATCGAAGAATTACCGTTCCACGCAGGAAATTTTGGATGCCTCCTATACACTTATCCAGCAGAATAACCCGGATAGGCTAGAGGCAAAGGAGGGGATCGATAAGAAGCTAATTTCAAAGCGACAGGTGAAGGGGAAGAAGCCCACATTGCTCTATCTGGATCGTGTCGAAAACGAGGCAGACGCGGTAGCAAAGGAAATAAAGAAAATGAAGGAAACGGGATACTCTTGGCGCGATTTTGCTGTCCTTCTGCGCGCGAATAATCACGCGGAACCATTCGTGCGGGCGTTTCTCAGATTTGGAATTCCATTCCAATTTTTGGGACCGGGACAGCTTTTCCGTCAACCGGAAGTGAAGGACCTCATCGCGTATTTGGAGGTTCTTGCAAATTTTGAGGACAGCGTTGCTCTGTATCGCATTCTTTCGATGGAGTATTTTGACCTGACTCCTCGCGATGTTGCTGCACTTTCAAATTTCGCCAAGCGGCAAAACATGTCTCTTTTCGAGGCATGCGAGATAGTTGCAGGATCCCGGTCTTTCAGTGGAAACGTTCCGTCTGTTGAAGAAAAGACAAAAGAATGCGTACACAAACTTGTGGAAATGTTGCATCGCCACCTGGGCCTTCTGACCCGTGAATCCGGAGGTCAAATTCTGTACTACTTTCTTGAGGACACCGGCATGATGAAGAGCATTCTTGAGTATAGAGCGCCGATTGATGAACGCAAAGCGGCAAATATTTCCAAATTTTTCAGCAAACTGAAAACATACGAAATAGATCACGAGAATGCGTCAGTGCCGGCTCTCCTGGACTGGATCCTTCTATCTATGGAAATGGGCGAATCGCCGCTTGCCGGGGATACGGACTGGACCCAAAACGATGCAGTCAACATTCTCACGGTTCACAGCGCCAAAGGACTTGAGTTTCCGGTTGTGTTTCTCGTGAATCTAGTATCTCAACGATTTCCCACAACCGAGCGCAAGGAACAGATTCCGATACCGGAAGGTCTTATAAAAGAGGAGTTACCCGAGGGGGATTATCACATGCAGGAGGAACGGCGGCTCTTCTATGTCGGCATGACGCGCGCGCGCGACCTTTTGTACTTTACCGGTGCAAATTATTACGGCGAGGGAAAACGGGAGAAAAAACTTTCCCCGTTTGTTTATGAAGTAGTTGGCTCCGGTCCACTTCAGGTCCAGTCCGGTGACGAAGCACAGCTCTCACTTCTGGATTGGAAAAAAAGCGAGGCGCCTCAGTTATCCGGGCAGAAAGCTATGCACGTAACGTATCTATCATATTCACAAATCGAGACGTTTCGCCTGTGTCCGCTGCATTACAAAATGCGCTACATTCTTGGTATACCTACTCCCCCGTCGCCTGCGCTTTCATTTGGGACGACCATGCACTCGGTGATGCGTGACCTGTACACACGCCAAAAGGAGAAGCAGAAGATTACGCCATCTTTGGCTATGGAGCTTCTTGACGACCATTGGATACGGGAGGGGTATACGAGTAAAGCCTATGAAGCAGAAATGAAGCTTCGCGGACAGCGGTATCTCACCGAATACCTCAAAAAAGAATTCCGTCCCGACAGCCAGATTGTTACACTCGAGGAGTCGTTTACCGTTCCTCTCATGCAGGCAGACAGACTGCTTCGCATAGGAGGGAAAATAGACCGCATTGATGCTGTGGAGGGAGGGAAAATAGAGATTATTGACTATAAGACCGGCCGTATGCCGACCAAGCGGGAAGTCGACACGAATCTTCAGCTTTCGATGTACGCCCTGGCGGCTACCCATATATCGACAGCCGCGTTTCACCGGGAGGTGGGCGACATTGTATTGACACTGTATTTCTTCGATACACAGGGGAAAGTTTCTACAACAAGGACTCAGGAGCAATTGGATCAGGCGATAACGCACATATTTGAAGTCGCCCAGGCGATAGAAACATCCGATTTCCGTTGCAGCGGCAATCAGCTGTGCCAATCGTGCGAATATCAGATGTTTTGCGGCGCTTGACAGTCTCATGTTCCTATCGCACACTAGATATATAGCATGGTCAGGAGAACTTCTCTCATCAGGTACGATAAAATATTTATATCGTTTCTGTTTCTCCTTTTCGGTATTATCGCGCTTGTTGTCGGATATCAGGCGGTAAAGACGGACGCGGACGTTCGTTCGAAAGCAGCAGAAACACACGCGGCATATCAGCGTTGGGAATTCAACGGGACGACGACGGAAGGATGGACAGTCATATCTCCCGGCAAAGTGACGGTAAAGAGTGGAGCCCTTCTCGTAACCATGCTGAAAGGGCGATTGCCGACACTTGAGCATAACGATGTTAAAACATCCTTGCCCAAAGGGTTAAAGAGCGTCTCATTATCTATGGCAGTTGGTGCGCCGCAGATACCCACAACGACGAAAAAACCGGAAGGTTGCCCGACTCCTCCTGAATGTCCGCACGGTGTTATTGAGTTGCCCGTCGGGGCACGATGTCCGGTATACCGCTGCGCAGCTGAGGGGACGGCACAGAGCACCGGATCAGTCGGAAGTTCCCAGCCGGGAGCAGGTTGGGGGGGAGCTTCGGCTTCTCCAAGACGAAAACCGTCTGCCCGAACGTTCTCGGCTACCGTCTACTACCAAAAATCAGACAAGAATGAATTAGAGAAGGCAGCCGATTTTTCCGGTACGGTAGACGGGAAGTTTCAGACATACAGCGTTGCACTGCCCGATATAGCAGCAATTGATCTGAGTAAGATCCGCATCGTATTTACCTCGGGCATGAAAACCGGCGAGACCGCTTCTGTGGATTGGATACGCCTCGTAGGACCGGTGAAGCCCATTCCTACGAAACATCCGAGTATTACGCCGACTCCCGTGTATTGTGAGGGGCCGGATGGATCGCCTTGCGAGTTGGGTGCGTGTCCTACCTGTGCACCGGGGAAAATGTGTCCTGCCATCGCCTGCAGACTGCAAACAGGTACCTGTAGAAATAATGAGTGCGTCAGAGACACGCATCCGAAACAAACACCGACACCATCGGGATGTCACTACATACAGCCGCGTTGCTTTATGAAACCCTGCGATCCTATATTGGTGTGCCCGACGCCGGTTTACGGTCCGGATTAAACGACCAGCGGGTAGTAGACAGTTTTTCCGCCGAAGCCTTCTTTAAATTTCGTAAATCCCTTCCACGAAATGTTTTCTTTCGGTAGGCGTTCGTCCCATACGCCAACGAAATCGAATTGCTTTGCACCGCGCGATTTGGATAGTTTGAGCGCTTCATACACAAGAAGCGTTGGTGCGAATTTTTTCTTGCCTTCCTTTGATGCGCCCGCTATCCAGTAGTATGCAGTGTTGTCGCAAAACACGAGAAGGACTCCTGCTACGGGTTTTGGAGATTTTTCAGCGTATGCCAAGAGAATCGCTGCGTGAGAAGGCGCAAACACACTCCAGAGCTCACGAATTCCTGTCGTCGTGATAAATCCCAGAAGACCCGCCGATCTGTTTTTGACGCGGATAAGCGTTTCGATATCAGACGATTCAACGACTCGAGCGCCCGCTTTAACCGCGCGGCGTACCGCGCGGCGTTTTGCTTCGGTAAATGATCCAAAAATACGGTCAAGGGAAGGCGAAAGGTCTATCCGGATGGTTTTGGAAGGAAGAAACGGCGAACGGTTGAGCTTGATCCACGGAGGGAGGTTTTTGTACCATTTCGTGAATGTCTGTTGAGATACGGTAATGTCCGGTTCGATGGCAAGTCGCTTCGCGCGATGATCTTCAAGGAAAGATATTAGCCGCTCTGGATCGGGAAGTCGCGCGGGTCGATGAATTTTTACAAGGGTACCCACCAGAGGGAGGTGTTTGAGAAATACTGCGGATCCGTCCAGTGTATATGCGTCCCAGTGGATGCGCTTGACGAATTCTTTGTAAAGGGGAGACTGCTGGATTTCCATCATTTCTTCCGGAGTTTCAAAAGACGCCATCTGACATCATCCACGAATGTAAATATGCGGTAGAGGGTAGGATGCAGAACAAGATCATAGGATCCGACATACTCTGTGAGTTCCGGTTTAAATCCTTCTTTAAACCGGTGAAATCCGTACCACGGATCGGTTGGGTCAGGGTGAGGGCCGATTGCGCCCCAGAGGTCGAAGCGCAAAAAACCATGACGCTTCGCCCAGCGAACTATCTCCCAGAGGAGAAGATGCGGCGCCATAACCTCGCGGTGTTGCCGGCTTGACGCTCCGTATGGATAATAGAGCGTTTTATTCCAGGCGAAGATTATCCAGGCTGCGAGAATGTCTCCCTTATAGGTGGCAGTAAACAGATGGGCAATTCCCGCCTTGTGGAGAATCTGCCACATGGTCGTATGGTATTTTGTGTTATGCGCATAGAATCCCTGACGATCCGTTGTTTCTTTCGAAAGGGAAAGATATGCCTCAAATGCCTGGGGAGAATTGTCCTCCTGTATGATGACACCGTGTTTTTGGGCAAGGCGAATGTTGTACCGTGTCTTGGGATGCATTGCCGCAAGAAGCTCACTTTCGGACTTGGACAGGTCAAGGATAAAGGTGTACTTGGTAAAAAGGGGACGGTGTGACGGAATGAAAGCGGCATTTCGGGGCGCATGGTAGGAAGTGTCGGCCGTGACATCGGGTTCAAGCTGGATAAAGATAGCGTTTTTTTGTTTTCCCAGACGCGATACCGCTTCGAGCATTTTTCCCGTTGGTGCCGGCCCTTTTGGGAAATAACCCACGGTCCAGGGGGTAAAGGGAATCGGATGGAATGTAAGAAGCCATCCGTTAAGACGGGCAGTGTCCACCCCCATCGTAGCGCGAAAATCCTCCCAGGCCGGCGATTGAAGTGGATGAGATTGGATTATTCTGTCGGCCACCATGAACATAATTATCGCGCGTTTTGCCGTATGATACAATGGGATTTGATGGGTAAACGCAGATACGCTGATAAGCCGATTGACTGGCTTCCGATTGATAGTCGACTTTTCCCGTTTTTTTCTTTCCCTCACGTGAGGGGAATTGCGAGAATTTTTCTTCTTGTCGAAATGTCTTTGTGTGTCCTAATTGTGGCAGGAACTCTGTTTGTTGCGATGACGCAGTTCGTTTTACAGTAGATAGTCGTCTTTTTTAAATCCGCGGGATGGTGAAAGTGACACATTGAGTGCCAACACTTCTGCCGGAATATCGGCAACGAAACGGGAAATCATGTTTTGTGTTCTGGTTCCGAAAAAAAGCCGCCGGTTTGCGTACGTCAGATAGAGTTTTTCCTTTGCCCGCGTGATGCCGACGTAACAAAGCCTTCGTTCTTCTTCCAATTCTTCCTTATCCATCAGTGCTCGGCTATGAGGGAAGAGTCCTTCTTCCATGCCAACGATTGCGACAATGGGAAATTCAAGTCCCTTTGCGGCGTGGAGCGTCATCAGAGTGACGGCATCTCTGTTTTTCTCCCGGGCTTTCATGGTCGTGGGTTCGTATTCCTGCTCAACAAGGGCAACCGTTTCCAGAAAGTCAGAAAGCACGGGGAATTCCGTGGCTACAGAGCGCAGTTCCTTGATGTTTTCCAGACGATAGGCTTCTTCCTCAACGTTCGCATCATAAAGCTCAAGGTACTGCGTCCGGGCAAGTGTCTGATCCAGAAGCTCCAATGTCGTAAGCCCTATAAGTGAATTTTCGCGAGTAAGTTCATCCGCGAAATTTTGGAATTTCGCAAGCCGTCCTTTACCCAATTTTTCAATGCGTTTGAATGAAACCGAGTCCTTCGGATTTGCAATGACGCGAAGATAGGCAAGAACGTCTTTAATTTCCCTTCTTTCATAAAACCGGGTGCCTCCTATCAAGACGTACGGAATGCCGCTATGAAGAAATGCTTCTTCCAGAACCCGGGACTGCGCGTTGGTCCGGTAGAGTACGGCGAAATCGTGAAACGGGCGGGACCCCTGTAAAATAATCTGAGTGAGAAAACTCGCTTCATCGTGTTCGGTGCGGGCCTCGTAGAGAACAATTTGTTCGCCGCCGTTTTTTTGGGTCCACAATTTCAGAACCGGATGTGACGTATTTTTTGAGATTACCCCGTGGGCGGCATCGAGAATTTTTTGGGTTGAGCGGTAATTCTGTTCCAGGTGGAATTCATGCGCGTCGGGATAGTCGTTTTTGAAATTGATGATGTTACGAAAATCCGCACCTCTCCATCGGTAAATGCTCTGCGACGCATCTCCCACGACACAAATATTACGACTGCGGCCGGCGAGGCGCTTCGTGATCAGATACTGTGCCCGGTTCGTATCCTGATATTCATCAACGAGAATATATTGGTATTGATCTTGATATGCCCCGAGTATTTCCGGATATTTTTCAAATAACTGTACCGTTTTGGTTAGCAGATCATCGAAGTCCAGTGCGGCGTTTTTCGTTAAGAGCCGCTGGTAGGCGATATACACGCGGGAGACTGCCTCCTGAAAATACCCTCGCGCGTATTGGGTATATTCTGTAGGTCCGATAAGTTCGTTTTTTGCCTGGGATATGGTGTGGAGGATTGCGCTTGGACTATAATTTTTCGCGGATATATCGAGTGTTTTCATGACATCTTTTACAGCATCCAATTGGTCCTGTTCATCGTAAATAACGAAGTTTGGGGCCAACCCAAGCGCGGTGCCGTTTTTCCGCAGAATCCGTACGCACAGGGAGTGGAACGTGCCCGCAAAAGGAAAATCATGAGAGTTCAGTAGTGTGCGGATGCGGTTTTGCATTTCCTGCGCTGCTTTGTTGGTGAATGTGAGCATGAGAATCCTGGTAGGAGGAACATGATTCTCGCCGATAAGGTACGCTACCCGATAGACGAGTACCTTTGTTTTGCCGGAGCCGGCACCTGCCAAGATAAGAACCGGGCCATCTGTCTGTTTTACCGCATCCTGTTGGGCATTATTTAAGTCATTGAGAACGGATTTCGTCATAACATATAATACTATCACACATGAAATCGCTGTTTATTGCAGGAAATTGGAAGAGCAACAAGACTCAGAAAGAGACGAAGGATTGGGTGCGATCTTTCGGTGCCATCGTTCCCCGAATCGGTAGCGACGCGCATATGACTGTCGTTATTTGCGCACCGTTTACTGCACTTTCCACACTCAAAGAGGCGATAATACGCGAGAAGATTCAATTGCTTGTCGGAGCCCAGAACATTTCAAGTCGCGGCGCAGGCGCGTTTACCGGAGAAATAAACGGACACCAGCTGAAAGAGTTGGCGGATTGGGTGATCATCGGCCACTCGGAGCGACGTACCTATCAGAGGGAGACAGATGAAGAACTGTCACAAAAAGTCGCTATGGCAAAGGCTGTTTCTCTTGGTGTAATTTTCTGTGTACCGGACGCACAAACCCCCATTCCTCCGGGGGTCGATGTGGTTGCCTACGAACCCGTATGGGCTATAGGAACGGGAAAAACCGATACACCAAAAAACGCCAACGCGGTATGCTCCCAAATAAAGGAAAGAGCTTCCGGGGTGAGGGTTATTTATGGCGGGAGCGTGACGGACGAGAATGTCTTGACATTCGTGAGAGAGTCCTCTATAGACGGGGTGCTTCCGGGAGGGGCAAGTCTAGACCCGGAGAAATTTCACAAACTACTAGTAGCGGCAGGAGAATAACAGGCGCATATCCCATATGGAATCCAAAACAAAGCGAAAAAACGTTCTACGGATTCGGAGTGTCATAGCGTGGATTGTTGTTCTACTTATAGTATTTCTGGGCGTTCGGGGGGCGCTGTTTGGGCTTAAATTCATGCGTACAACGGGCCTCACGCCGACTCTGGCAACCCAGCTTGTGTTTGACGACGGGGTGAAACTCAAAGCTGCAAACGGAAGGACGAACATTCTCCTTTTAGGGGTGGGAGGTGGGGATCATGAAGGGGCAGATTTAACTGACACTATGATGGTTATTTCCCTTGAAGAGACAAAAAAAACAGTTGCTTTTATCACGATCCCGCGGGATATATGGTCGGATACTCTCAAAGACCGTGTGAATAGCGCATATCATTACGGAGAAACGAAAAAGGCCGCAGGCGGACTATTGCTGTCAAAGGTTATCGCAGAGGATGTCATTGGGCTTCCCATTCAGTATAGTTTGCTTCTCGATTTTTCAGGGTTTAAAGAGATTATTGATGTGTTGGGTGGTATAGACGTGAACGTGTCAGTGGCATTTACCGACACTGAATATCCCATTGCAGGCAAAGAAAAAACGACATGCCCCGGGGATCCCACAAATCGATGTGTATATGAAACAATTCATTTCGATGCAGGGCTTCAGCACATGGACGGAGAACGAGCGCTCAAGTATGTGCGAAGCAGACACGCAGAAGGAAGTGAGGGGAGTGATTTTGCACGGGGAAGAAGACAACAGGAAATCCTCATTGCATTAAAAGATACCATAGTTCATCCGACCAAGTGGTTTACGTTCGATCGCGTTAACAGGCTTCAGGCCGTTATTAACCGGGCGACAGATACCGACATGAATATCGCCCAGTTGGTTACGATAGCAAAGCGAATTGCGGCGGTAGAGGATTCTCAAATTAGAAAGATTTCGTTTGAAGAAATGCTCTATAACCCACCCTCATACATATATGGTCGGTATGTTCTGGTTCCGAAGGAAGACTGGAAATCAGTGCATGAATTTATCCTCGAAAGCCTGGAAAAATGAAGGGATTACAAAATTACCGCTGCCGCCCCCGTTACGAATAATCCCAGTCCGATAATAAGAAGCAAGATTGTGGGCAACTCATTTCCGCTTATCGGTATTTCGTTACCGGAGAGCGTTGAGGTTGGCGTGGGTGATTCGGTTGCGCTTAGTGTTTCAGTTGGAATGGGAGTAAATGTCGGCGTCAGAGTTGCCGACCCCGTTGCGTCTCCCAATACCTGTGTTCCGCTTTTGAGAACCTCAAAAAGGTGCGTGATTGCGACCGGCTTGTTGTTCATGTCCACAGTCGTTATCGTCACGCTCTGTTTGCCGGCTGCCAAGGGTTTGGGTGGGGTGTAATTCCACGTTCCGTCCTCTTTTATCTTTGTAGATCCCCCCATCGGGTTGAGTATGCCGATGCTGATGCTTACAAATTTATTTGGTACTCCAGTGCCCGCGATAAAAGGTACAGCGGTAGTAAGATATGCATTCTGCGCCGGAGAGGTGAGGGTGACTGATCCTGAAGGTCGGGGAGTCGTAACTCCCAAGACCGTACCTCCTGTTGGCATTTGCGCGGCAATGGCGGGTGTCGTCGTACGTAGGGCAAGAGCGTTGTTTGTCGTCGTTTTTGCATTTTGGCGGCGGAAATCATATGTTCCCGGGATGGTCATATCCGGAACCGGTGAGTCATTGAGAGTATCGGTTATTGCAGTAATGTCACCGTCCTGATGTCGTATCAATATGGTTTCGTCCATACGCTCCAGAGTAGGAAGAAACGTGGTGAGATCTTCTGTCCGTACCTGGTTTAAGGGAATTAGCCAGATTCCGGACGGCTTGGAAAGGGCGGATAATTTTTGGCCACCTTCAAGCGTGAGATATACAAGTGCGCCTTCGGCAGGTTGTCCGCTTGTTCCCATTACCGTCCCATAGGCGGGCTCAAGGCCATTGGTGTTTACCGTAAGAAGTTGTGGAGTGGTCAGCTCATATGGTTTTCCGGCATTCGTGTATTGGCGGCCTCCTGAAAGAATTTTGTAAGTATACTGGGTTGCTGGTTGTGCGTCTCTTACGGTAACGCTATGTGATGTGTACGTGCCAAGTTTTCCTGTCGTGTCACGCTCATCGTAATAAATTCTATTTGATCGCGTCGCGGATGAAAGAAGGACGGTTCCGGTTGTCTTCTCGTCGGTAGTCCATGAAATGGTAAATGATGTATCGTTTACATTCGTGATTTCGATGTTTTTGGGTTCCTGGGATGCTGACGCGCCGGAAGGAGATCTGAGTGCTTGTTCTACGAAAAAAATAATCGCTCCGATCACGGTTACAATGACAAGAAGTCCTGCAATTGTCGGAATTTTTGTAGGAAAATTCATACTATTTTACTTTTTGTTTATAAACCGTACGTCAGCGTATCGCAAGTGCACGCTTCTGTTAATATTCACGTTTTTTTGTAATTTCAGTGAGCGTCTCTATGTCAAATTTCGGATTGAGTGGCACGACGATTTGCTGTGTCGTGGTCGAAACGGTAGTGGTTTTCACTGTTTTTATGAGCTCAAAGACAATCCACAGCGAAACCGTAATGAAAGTGAATACAGAAATAAGCAATAAATCGCGATCGTTGTTCATATACTATTTTCCGATAAGGAAATACGATTTCAGCTTCAGGGTTAACTGAAGGAGTCGTGATTCCGTTTCTGCACTTTCCGATCCTGTTGCCTTCGCGAGTCTCATTTGTGAGATTGACATGCCCTCTATCGTAACAACTCTTCTCATGGCGCGCATGCCTTCAAGGAAATTTTGAAGAGAAGGATAGTCTCCGATCACTGAAATGGTAAAGTCGAATGCCTGCTGGCCACCTGTTTTGTCACTGCTTCGTGTTGCTTCTTTTCCGATGAGCGGAGTGGCTGGTAGCTGTACCCCGGAAAGCGCAACGTCGTTCTCGCGGGCGAGGTTGCGAAATTGTACGATAAGCGGAATTGCGTTGGGATCGGGCGGGAGTGCCTGTTCGACATTTGGTAAAAATGGTTCGAGTTGTTCGTATGCGCTTTGCGCGTAAATTAAGTTCGTTATTTTCTCCTCCATTTTCTTGCTCAGTTCTGTTTTGTCTGATATTTCTCTTTTCAAATACAAAATAGTCTGTACGGTGGGGCGGATGGCATACCAACCAAACAGAGACACCGTTAAGAACGAAAAAACGATTGTTGTATACGTTTGGTTCTTCGTTTTGAGGAGCACAGGTTCAAGGGACTGGTAGTACCGTCGATATTTGCCGAGCTCAGTTTTATAGTTGTACGCCATAGGTTTATTTTGTTTTCATTTTGATTACTTGTGCGGTGAAGGTGAACTCAATACCGAGAATCGGATCGCGTGATATGTCACCGATAACGATGTTTGTTATGGTGTTGGAATTTTTGAGATTCGTGATGAACTGGGCGAATGATCCGGTTGACCCCGAAATTGCCTCCACGGTGAGCTGGTTTTTTGTAAGGTCGAGGGCAGAAATATAGGTTCCGGGTGGCAGAATCGTCTGGAATTGCGGGAGAAGATCAATCGAAGGTGCGGGATCTTCCGTGAGTTTTTTTATCTTTTCGAGTTTATCCTGAAGCGTGCGGATATCAGACTCAAAGGCGAGATTTGCGGTGATGATATCCTGTTTCTGTGTGACTTCTTCTTTAAGATCGGTGAGTTTTCGGTCAAGGCTGAAACGCGAGATGAATGCCAGAAGAACCACGATTTCGGTGCCGATCATGATATAGCGCCCGTAGGTGATTGCCCAACTGACAATTCTGCCTACGGGCGTATGCTCCATCTCGGAGTCGCCTAATAAATTGATTGTTATATTGGCAGGCATACTAAAGGCATGGTTTTTCCACTGCAAAAATTGGATACCTGGTATCCTCAGAGAGCCGTGGTTTACCCACAAAAATAGTATAGCAAGAGGAGAGGATCGCAGTAAGAGGGAGTTTGTCTTAGGTGTGTTTTACTTCTTGGCAACAAGTTTTGCCAGGTTTGATTTGAGTCTGGCGGCTTTGTTCTTGTGGATGATGTGCCTTTTGGCCGCTTTATCCAATTCGTGGAACGCTTTTGACAGCGCTTTCGCAGACGGTGACTTGCGCATAGCTTTCACGACAGTGCGTAGCGTCTCTTTGGCGAGAGCTGTTTGTTTCGTGCGTTTCCTGTCATGGCGAAGCTTTTTTGCTGCCTGTGCAATAATTGGCATAGGAGCGTAGTATACCATATATTACGCGTGAGAAAAATAGGGAAACGTCAGAAATATCTCTGTATGAATCGTCTAAACGGTACGTTATAATAGGACTGATGAATCGGGTGTGGGATTTTTTCGCGCGAAGACAGCTCTCCGTGGGGTCTGCTGCAACAATTCTTGTATCCATGGTATTTGCCTCTCGAGTCATGGGGCTTATCCGGGATCGACTCTTATCTGCACGGTTTGCGCCGGACGAATTGGGAGTATATTTTGCAGCGTTCCGCCTCCCGAATTTGATTTTTGAACTTCTCATTATGGGCGCACTTACCAGTGCGTTTATTCCCGTATTCACGAGATATCTGACGCATGGTGAGGCGGAAAAAGGATGGCGCATGACCTCCGTCCTCATAAATGTTACCGTGCTTCTTCTCGTCATTTTGGCGGTTCCGCTTCTTGTCTGGACCCGTGAGTTGTCAGTGTTATTTGCACCTGGATTCACCGGTGATCAGATCGATCAGATGGTGCAGTTTACCCGATTTATGATTCTGTTTCAGGTATTTCCGCTGCTTATAGGAAATTTTTTTACCGGGGTTTTGCAGTCATACAAGTTATTTTTGGTTCCCGCAATTGCGCCGGTTATCTATAACATTGGTATCATAACGGGTATATTGTTTTTTTCCCCGTCGTTGGGGCTGTACGCAGCGGTGGTGGGTGTTGGGATCGGGGCGATTCTTTTTATGGCAATTCAGCTGCCGCTTCTTCTGAAAATCGGATACCGTCACACAGTGAGCATGGACCTTGGGGATAAGGGGGTAAGAGAAGTCGGACGGCTAATCGGACCGCGGACGCTTGGGTTGGCGGTATCTCAGATTGATCTTACTGTTGATCTTATTCTTGCCAGTCTTCTGGGAGCCCGCATGGTGACCATATTTAGTTTTGCACAGCATTTACAACAGCTTCCGGTGGGGCTCTTCGGTGCCAGCGTTGCGCAGGCGGCACTCCCGACGCTATCGGCAGCTTCCGTAAAGGAAGACGGAGAGCAGTTCAAAAAAACGGTTATCCGGGCCATGCATCAGATTTTGTTTTTCGTGTTACCTTCATCCGTGCTTTTTATAGTACTTCGTATTCCGATTGTCCGGTTGGTGTTCGGCGCTTCGAGGTTCGACTGGGAGGCTACCGTTCTGACGGGGATGACACTTTCGGCGTTTAGCGTTTCCTTGTTTGCGCAAGCGCTCGTCCATATCCTTGCTCGGGGATTTTATGCGCTTTACGATACAAAAACGCCTGTTATCGTAAGCGTGATTTCCATTTTGTTAAATACGCTTCTGAGTGTGGTTCTTATTGTGTATTATCATCTCCCAGTGTGGGCTTTGGGGATTTCTACTTCAGTGGCAAGCATCGTAAATGCAGTTTTACTGTTTGTGCTTTTGGACCGCCGGGTAGGGCGATTTTCCCGGTGGGAGTTATTGGCGTCGCCATTAAAAATGGCGGTTGCTTCCATCATTGCGGGATTTGCCATCTATATACCGCTAAAAGTGTTTGATCAGCTTGTGTTTGATACCACCAGAACGGTCGGACTTATTTTTTTGACCGGTACGGCGGGGGGCGCGGGTTTGGTGATGTATTTTGGATTAGCCTGGCTGTTTAACATTAACGAGGTTGTCTCATTCTTTGCTCTTCTTCGTCGGGTGGGAAGCGGCAAGATGGTCGTCCTCGAGCCCGCAGGTGAAGTGGTAAACGGCGGAATCCAGGATAAGTTGTCTTAGACTTTCTTACTCAGTTCAAGGATTACCAAGCTTGAAGCAGGCATAAAGATTTCTTTCTTTAGTGTAGATTCCGATACGGTTTCAGTCAGGATGGCATCAGCTCCGAGGAAGAATCGTTGCCTGAGTGTATATGTTCCGGGTTCGAGATTCTCTATGGTAACGGGGACTTTTTCCGTATGCGTACCGCGGGTGTCGAAATTCACAAGTAAGATTCGTAAAACATTGTCTTTCGTGGTGGCAAATCCCGTCACCCATGACCCTTCGCCTGTGAGAGAAGCCCGCTGTCCTGCCATAGAATCGATAAACGAATACACATGATACCGTGGTTTAAGTCGTTTGCCGTTGGTTTCATGCGTGATAAGGCCCCACCCGTTCCCGTTTTCCTGGTTCGGGCCGTCTTTGGGTTGAAATGAAAATGCGTATGTGGGTCCGCCGCTTATAAGCTGCCGTATAACCGCAGCGGCGTGCGCAGCGGCGTACGAACCACCATAGAGTGTCGATTTGTCACCGGTGAATCCGAATTCAGTAATGAGGGTGGGTATGAGGGAGAATTTGGGGTATTCGATGAGCCAGGATATGAGATCTTCCTGGTCTTTCGCAAACCGCGCTGGGTCCCGCTGGTAAGTATGCCAGGAGAGAAAATCGATACGATTCCCGCTATTTACGAGCGCCATGATCCAGCTTTTGTAGAGTCCTGTCGTTGATGGTCCGCCGAGATAGAATGTATTGACGTTTTGTGCGCGTGAAGCTCCTGTCGCGGCGTATCGGTAGAGCGTGATATAGCTCTTTTCACCTCCGTACTTCCATGATCCGAATTGTGCAAGATCCGGTTCATTCCAAACTTCATAATACACGCCGTTTATGTTTTTCCCGCCACGGCCTGAGTAGTGCTCTATAGTTTTTTGTACGACCGTTGCCCATTCGTCCCAGTTATTCGGTGGATTTATGATGATTCCGTCTTTCGCAATGACAGAGGGCATATATGATAATGCGAGGAGCGGTTTGGCTCCAGTTGCAAGGATGGTGTCCACGGCGGCATCGAGTTTAGACCAATTGAAGGTAAGATCACTTCCGCTACGACTGACGACATCATAATGATCATACAGGTGGTCCAGGCGAAGCACTTTCGGTTTGAGTGCCCGCACCTCAGAGACTACCGGAGCAAGCATGTCGCCACTTTCTTCCCCGCCCTGGGAAAAGGCATGATAGAACGTCAGATCAAGTTCTTCCAGTTTGCTTTGTGCGTTTACGGTGATGTTTGCTGGCGTGCCGGTAGCGCGCGTGATGAGCGTGACGACCTCCTGTGTTCCGAAGATAAGAAGTGGCATGAAGATAAGAAGCGCTACGAAGGATACGATTTGCGTCATCCTAAAAGAGGTTTGTCGTTCCAAGATATTAGTCATACCGTTATTGTATAAACACAGGCACAAGAGCGCCAGTAAGGAAAAGCGCTAATCCGGCGACGATAAGCAGGATAGTTATGTTTACATCTCCCGAAACGGGCATGCCGCTCCCGGATGCATCAACGATGAAAGGCACAGTCGTCGTTTGTGTTTCGCCCGTCGTAGGATCGGAAGCCAAAGCGACAACGGTATGAGGACCGGATTCCAATCCTTCCGTTGGCGTGTACGTCCAGTTTCCGTTTTCATCAACGGTGACCACGACGGTTTGCGGTTCCGAGTAAATGGTCAATGTGACTGTGGATCCTGGTGGCGCTTTTCCGCTGAATGTCGGTTTATCCGTATATACCTGTTCGTTTTCCTGTATGGAGTCGATCGTTACTGCCGATGGGGTTGCTTGAGCGCTGTCGGTTGCCTCCAGAGTGGGGGAAAGCGCCGGAGTTGCCGAGGGCGTTGCCGTTGGCGATGCACCGAGTTGTTCCTGGTTGTTGTTTGCCGGTGTTGATCCCGGGGTTGGTTGCGAGCCATCAGCGTTCAGTAGCGTGACATTTGCACCCGTTGTGCCAATGAGTACGTTATTTTCCCCTTCACCGATTGCGTTGGCAAACGTTTCAGGAGCCGGGGCAAATCGGATGGAGACGGGTGTAGCTGAAGATTCCAGAACCTTCATGGTCAACACGGCGATTGTTCCGCTGCCGGTGATGGGTTGGGCGGCGCTTTGGGCCCCGACCGTGATGGAGGCTTTTCCTATAGGATCGATTTTCCCCGATACACGGATGCTCGGTGCCAGAGGTCCGTTGGTAATATCCTGCGCCTGAAGTTTGGCCGGATCGTACACGATACGCAATTGGACGATGCCCACTTGATTGGTAGCGGCATCGAGTTTTACCTCCAGGGTAAACGTATCGCCCACCTTTTTTGTGATCGTAGTTGGGATCATGGATAATGCGGAAGCTGGGGCGGCTCTTTTGCGCACTTCCTGATTTTTCCCAACGAGGAACACGGTCGCGGGTATCGCCAATAACATGAGTCCAATAAAAACAAACAGGAACACTTTTTTCATCCGTATTTCCATTATTGTATTTTGAAGACGCATTACGCAAGAGTAAGACGGGGGATTGACAGCGATTAGCACTCAATGTATATTATTGCTAATCTTAGGTATGAGGTGAGCTATGGATGACCAGGTAAAGGATTTAACACCACGACAAATTACCATTCTCAAAGCGATTATTGAGGAATATATTGCAACAGCTGCTCCCGTGGGCAGTGAAACGCTGGATAAGAAACATAATCTGGGCGTTTCTCCGGCAACCATCAGAAACGAGATGGTGCGCCTTACTGAAATGAAGCTCCTCCTGCAGCCGCACACGTCTGCAGGAAGAAGTCCGACTCCGGCCGCGATGAAATATTACGTCGAAGAACTTATGAAGCCTCGCGACATGTCGGTCACGGAAGAGGTTTCCATGAAGGAGAAAATCTGGGATTATCGTCAGGAAGTCGACAAGCTGCTCAGAGAAGCCACAAAAACGCTTGCCGAGCGAACTAAAACCCTTGCTATATCAGCAACCAAAGAAGGAGATCTATATTACGCAGGGGCTGCCAATATCCTGGATATGCCGGAATTTTATGATTATGAATTAACCCATCAGCTGTTCGAGACGCTTGATCAATTCGATTTCTGGTGGCGGATTCTTGAGGAGCAGCAGGCACCGTTTCACATCGTATTGGGAGAAGAATTTGGTGCGAAAGGAAGCCTTGCTCAATGCGGCTTTATTTACACAAAGTTCGCAACGCCTCATGTATCCGGAGCTATCGGCGTCGTGGGGCCATCTCGACTCAACTATCCCTATATCGTGCCCGTTGTCCGCTACGTAGGTGGACTTATTGATGAATTTGCAAGTACATGGTAAACACGCAGAAAGCGAAGAAAACCGACGATGTCTCTGTCCAGGCAACCGATGAAGAACTGGACAGAGTTAAGGCGCAGGCAGAAGAATGGAAAAATAAATACCTCCGGGCACTTGCAGATTATCAAAATCTGGAGAAACGGACGAGAGAAGAGGTAGGCGAGGCCAGAAAATTCGCTTCAGAATTCATACTTTCCCGCCTGTTGCCGGTTAGTGACACCTTTCAGAAGGTAAGTGTCCATCTGAAAGATGCAGGGCTAGAATTAGCCCTCAAAGAGCTTAATGCGGTACTTTCTGAACAGGGAGTTGAGCGGATGACTGTGGTGGGCCAATCATTTGACCCTCACCAGATGGAATGTATAGAAGTTGTTGAGGGACCCGAGAATGAAGTCGTTGAGGAAGTGTTGCCGGGATTTCGACTCCACGGCAAAATTTTACGCGTGGCACAGGTAAAAGTAGGTAAACAAAAAGGAGGGTAATATGGCAAAAATTATCGGTATCGATCTGGGAACTACCAATTCATGCGTTGCCGTGATGGAGGGAGGTTCACCGAAGGTGATCCATTCCGCTGAGGGCAGAAATGTCATCCCGTCTGTCGTCGATCCCATAAAAAACATCGTGGGCGATGTCGCCAAGCGGCAGATGGTTATCAATCCTAAGTCGACGATTTATTCCGTGAAGCGCATCATGGGTCGTAAATTCTCCGATTCGTCGGTAAAAACTGATAGTACGCTTCTTCCGTATGTCATCAAAGGCGGAAAAAACGACATGGCAGTAGTGGAGGTGGAGGGAAAAGAGTTTACACCTCAGGAAATTTCCGCCAAAGTATTGGCCAAAATTAAGGCGGATGCGGAAAAATACTTAGGCGAACCGGTGAAACAGGCCGTCATTACGGTTCCTGCGTACTTTGATGACAGTCAGAGACAGGCAACGAAACAAGCGGGAGAAATCGCGGGTCTTGAGGTGATGCGCATTCTCAATGAACCGACAGCGGCAGCGCTTGCATATGGACTGGATAAGAAAAACGTTCATACGATTGCCGTATATGACTTGGGCGGAGGCACGTTTGATATCTCCATCTTGGAATTAGGGGAGGGCGTGTATCAGGTGAAGGCTACGAACGGCGATACTCACCTAGGAGGAGACGATTTTGATAAGGCTATCCTCGACTACCTCGCGGAAGAATTCAAAAAAGAGCAGGGGGTGGATCTACGTAAAGATCCGCAGGCACTTCAACGGCTGCGGGATGCTGCAGAGAAGGCGAAAATAGAGCTTTCTTCCTCGATGGAGGCGGAAATCAACCTGCCGTTTATCACCCAGGGGCAAGCAGGTCCAGTCCACCTTGTCATGAAGTTAACGCGTGCCAAGCTGGAAGCACTTGTTGACTCGCTTATCGAGCGGACCATAGAGCCGGTCAAGAAGTGTCTTTCTGACGCTAAGCTGAAAGTGTCCGATGTAAACGAAGTTGTACTCGTCGGTGGTATGACCCGCATGCCAAAAGTTGTCGAGTCAGTCAAGAAGTTTTTCGGCAAAGAACCCAACGCATCAGTAAATCCCGATGAGGTAGTAGCCGTCGGCGCTGCGGTTCAGGCAGGGGTATTGGCGGGAGATGTGAAAGATGTTGTTCTTCTGGACGTGACGCCTCTTACGCTTGGCGTTGAGACACTGGGCGGTGTTTCGACGCCACTTATCGCCAGAAACACGACTATACCCACGAGCAAGTCCGAGATATTCTCAACTGCTGCCGATAATCAGACGTCGGTGGAAATTAATGTCCTTCAAGGAGAGCGTCCTATGGCTGCGGACAATAAATCTTTGGGAAGATTTATTCTCTCAGGGATTCCGGCGGCCCCGCGCGGTGTTCCGCAGGTGGAGGTAACGTTTGATATCGACGCGTCCGGCATTCTTAATGTGGCTGCCAAAGACAAAGCAAGCGGCAAGAGCGCCAACATCAAAATTACCGGATCGACGGGTCTTTCGAAGGACGAAGTGGAAAAGATGAAGAAAGATGCGGAAGCAAATGCAGCTGCCGACACCGAGAAGAAAGAGAAAATCGAGATGCGCAACAAAGCGGACAACATGCTGTACGTTGCGGAGAAGACTCTCAAGGACGCAGGCGACAAAGCCAAACCGGAAGACAAAAAGGACGTCGAAGAGAAGATGAAGGCGCTCAAAGACATCCTTGATTCTGGTAGCAAAGAGGAACTGGAGAAAAAGACAAGCGAATTGTCAGACGCTGTCCAAAAGGTGGGCGCAGCTGCATATCAGCAGGGTCAACAGAAGGGTGAAAGTACGAACGCTGAGACAGACGCGGACAATGGAGAGAAAAAAGCAGAAGACAAAGATAAGAAGGTAGAAGAGGGTGAAGTCGTAAGTTAAAAGAAACGCGTACAAACTGAAGAAGTGGGCGCGCGAAAGCGCGCCTATTCACATGGAAATGTATGGCCACAAAACGTGATTACTATGAAGTTTTAGGCGTATCGAAAACCGCAACTGCTGACGAGCTTAAGAAAGCCTATCGTAAACTTGCACTTGAATGGCACCCGGATCGCAACAAAAGCCCTGAGGCCCACGAGAAGTTTAAGGAAATAAACGAGGCGTACGAGGTCCTGTCTGACACCAAAAAGAGACAAACATACGATCAGTTCGGTCACCAGGCGTTTCAGCCCGGGATGGGGGGTGGGGCTGGGGGACAG